>DASVTS010000022.1:0-51700 GCA_036387455.1 Pyrinomonadaceae bacterium
AGAAGGAGAGCAGCCTCGTCTTCAAGCTGATGACGCGCCCCGGCGTCTGGCTCCAGAACATCACGACCAAGGAGCCCGACGACAGGCAGCTCGAAGTCGCCATCATCGCGCTCAAGGAGTCGCTCAAGCTTGAGCCGCAGCCCGCGGCCCCGGAGCCCGCGCCGCTCTCGTGATGAAGCTGTCAGCATTCAGCACTCAGCTCTCAGCCATTGCTGGCGGGGCGCATTTTAGAAATTGATGAGGACGGTCGGCGAAAAAGGTTTGGCTGAACGCTGAACGCTGACCGCTGAAAGCTATGTTAGACAAACTCGAACAGATCGAAGCCCGCTACGAGGCGCTGACCGAGGAGCTGTCCTCGCCCGAGGTCTACTCCGACCCGGCCAACTACGGGAAGCTCAACAAGCAGCACCGCGGCCTGGGCGAGATGGTGACGAAGTACCGCGAGTGGAAGCAGCTCAAGTCGGAGCTGACGGGCGCGAAGGAACTCCTCGACCTCTCGGACGACGAGGAGATGCGCGAGATGGCGCGCGCCGAGATGACGACGCTGGAGGAGCGCCTCGGGCGTGTCGAGGAAGACCTGCGCGTCCTGCTCCTGCCGCGCGACCCGAACGACGAGAAGAACGTCATCCTCGAAATACGCGCCGGCACGGGCGGCGACGAGGCGACGCTCTTCGCCGCCGAGATGCTCAGGATGTACGGCCGCTACGCCGAGCGCCAGGGCTGGAAGATGGAGGTGCTCGACGCCTCCGAGTCCGGCATCGGCGGGCTCAAAGAGGCCGTCGCCTCAATCTCCGGCGACAAGGTCTACTCGAAGCTCAAGCACGAGTCGGGCGTCCACCGCGTCCAGCGCGTCCCGCAGACCGAGACTTCGGGGCGCATCCACACCTCGGCCGTCACCGTCGCGGTGCTGCCCGAGGCCGAGGAGGTGGACGTCAAAATCAACCAGAACGACCTCCGCATCGACACCTTCTGCTCGTCGGGGCCGGGCGGCCAGTCGGTCAACACCACCTACTCGGCCGTGCGGCTCACGCACATGCCGACGGGCGTCGTCGTCTCGATGCAGGACGAGAAGTCGCAGATCAAGAACCGCGAGAAGGCGATGAGGGTCTTGCGCGCCCGCCTTCAGGAGCTCGAAGAGCAGAAGCAGCACGAGGCGCAGGCCAGCGAGCGCCGCTCGATGGTCGGCTCCGGCGACCGCTCCGAGAAGATTCGCACCTACAACTTCAAGGAGAACCGCGTCAGCGACCACCGCATCGGCCTCACCATCCACCAGCTCGACCTCGTCATGGAGGGCGCGCTCGACGAGTTCATCAACGCCCTCGTCGCGCACTACCAGGCCGAGAAGCTCAAGGCCGAGACGGTCGCGGCTTAGGATAGTGCTGAGTGCTGAGGACTGAGGACTCAGTGAAGAGACGGCAACCTTCCACTCAGTCCTCAGTCCTCAGCACTCAGAGCCTGTTTGAAAACTCATTTCGGCGCGAGCCGGCGTAGCATCAGCCGCGTCATCGCTATGTAAACGAGCGCCTCGCTCGTCTCCGCCAACCGCTCGTAGTCTTTGCCCAAGCGGCGCGACTGCGACAGCCACGCGAAGGTGCGCTCGACGACCCACCGCCGCGGCAGTACCTGAAAGCCGCGCTGCCCTTCGGGCCGCTCGACGGCCGTCAGGCTGATGCCGCGGCGCTCGACCCACGAGGCTAAGTGGCCCCGAGTGGTGCGGTAGGCTCCGTCGGCCCAGACGCGGCGGAGCTTCTTACCGCCGCCGCCCAGACGCCTGAACGCCACCAGCGCCCCGGCCTTGTCCTGTACGTTGGCGGGCGTGACGGCGGCGACCAGCAAGAGCCCCGTCGTGTCGGTCAGTACGTGGCGCTTGCGCCCCGTAACCCGTTTATTGGCGTCGCTGCCGCGCGTCCCGGGGGCGGCTTCGGCGGTCGTCTTGACGCTCTGGCTGTCGAGGCAGCCCGCGGTCGGGTGCTTGTGGCGACCCGCTTTGCAGCGCGCCTGCGCGCGCAGCGCGTCGTGGACCCTGCGCCAGATGCCGCCCGTGCGCCAGCGGCGGAAGTGGCTATACACGCTCTGCCACTTCGGGAAGTCCGTCGGCATCATCCGCCACTGGATGCCGCCCTTTAAGACGTAGCAGACGGCGTTAATGACCTCGCGCAAGTCCAGGCGCGGGCGACCCGTTCGGGCGGGTGGCGGCAGCCAGTCTTTGATAAGATGCCACTGGCTGTCGGTCAGGTCAGTGGGATAGCGTTGGTTACACACACCCAAAGCTTACCCACGGACCCGCCCGGCAGTCATTTAGTTTTCAAACAGGCTCTCAGCACTTTTAAATTCTTATGGAAACGACGCGCGTCCTCCTCGTCCGGCACGGAGAGTCGCAGGGCAACGCCGAGGGGCGCTTCGGCGGCCACTCGCCGACGCCGCTGAGCGAGTTGGGGCGGCGGCAGGCCGAGGCGACCGCGGCCGCGCTCGCCCGCGAGGGCGTGACGGCCGTCTATTCGAGCGACCTGCTGCGCGCCGTCGAGACGGCCGAGCCGCTGGCGCGCGCGACCGGGCTGGAGGTCCAGCGGACGCCCGCCCTGCGCGAGCGCAGCGTCGGCCTGATGGAAGGGCTCACGTTCGAGGAGGCCGCCGCCGCGCACCCCGGCGAGTACGCCGCGCTGCTCCGGCGCGACTTCGAGCACGTGCTCTCGGGCGGCGAGAGCTACCGCCAGCTCCTCGACCGAGCCGCCGCCGGGCTCGACCGCGCCGTCGAGCTGCACCGCGGCGGCACCGTCGCCCTCTTCTCGCACACCGGCACCATCTGCATCCTCGCCCTCCACCTCATGGGCGCCCTCGACGCCCCGCACCTCAAACCCGTCTGGCTCTCCTCCTCCAACTGCGGCGTCTCCCGCTTCCACATCGAGCACGGCGGCCTCATCCGCGTCAGGGCCCTCAACGACACGCGCCACCTCGCCGGCATCCTTTAAGGCACAAGGCGAAAGGCAGAAGTGAAGAAGGAGGACGAGAGCCACGCCGCTCGTCGTCCCCCTTCACTTTTGCCTTTTTACTTTCGCCTTACTTCAGCCCTTGATTTCGGCGACGACTTCGGCGGCCTCGGCGTCGAGGGGGGCGAGCTCGGCGAGCGATTCGCGGCCCTCTTCGTCCTCTTCGGGGAGGTGGCGGCGGCGGTGGACGCTGCCGTCGGACTCGAAGATGTAGGCGTTGGGCGACTCGCGCATGATGATCTCTTGCAGGCACATCAGGCCGTAGAGCAGCGCCTCGGGGCGCGGCGGGCAGCCCGGGATGTAGACGTCCACGGGGATGACGCGGTCCACGCCCTGCATCGTCGAGTAGGAGTCGAAGGGGCCGCCCGTCGAGGCGCACGCGCCCATGGCGATGGCCCACTTCGGCTCGGGCATCTGGTCGTAGACGCGGCGGACGACCGGCCCCATCTTCAGCGTCACCGTCCCGGCCACGATGATGAGGTCGCTCTGGCGGGGCGAGGGGCGGAAGACGCCCGCGCCGAAGCGGTCGATGTCGAAGCGCGAGGAGCCGGCGGCGATCATCTCGATGGCGCAGCAGGCGAGCCCGAACGTCATCGGCCACAGCGCCGACTTGCGCCCCCAGTTGACCAGCCCCCGCACGGGCTTCGCCCCCATCACCGGCGCGGCCACGTTCCGCCGCAGCGAGTTGAAGATCGAGTCGACGGTCGTCAGTACGATGCCTTCCTGATGTTCAGCCATGCCTTAAGCCCATTCGAGGGCGCCCTTGCGCCAGGCGTAGTAGTAGCCGACGACGAGGATGCCGATGAAGACGAACATTTCGAGGAGCGCGAACTTGGTGAAGCTGAACTCCTCGCCCATGAAGATGATCGCCCAGGGGAGCAGGAAGATGGTCTCGACGTCGAAGATGAGGAACAGCATCGCCACGATGTAGTAGCGGACGGTGAAGCGGTCGTGCGCCTCGGTCACGGGGTCGATGCCGCACTCGTAGGGGCGCATCTTCGCCTTGCCGTAAAGGCTCGGCCGCACGAAGCGGCCGAGGACGACGGGCAGCACGGGGAAGACCGCCGCCACGGCGAAGAAGATCATCACCGGCCAGTAGGCCGTCAGGGGGCTGCCCGGCCCGGCGCTCGCGGCCGGGACGCTCGCTTGCAGGAGTAACGCGCTCAGCATCCGTTGTCTCGCCTTCGGTTGGTGCGCTCGTGCGTGCGGCGAAGTGAAGAACTGTGCGGATTCTAGGCCGCGCACCTTTCGATGTCAACAGACTCTTTTGAAAGAAGTGGGCGGCGGGCGGACGGCGGCGGGCGGCTAAGAGTCCCGCCGCCTACTTCTTCTCCCGCAGCAGCGCCTCGGCCGCTTCGAGCACGGCGTCGCGCCCCGAGCGCAAGTCCCCCAGCGTGAGGGCGACCTCCGCGTCGGGCGTGACGCCCGCGCCCTCCAGCTCGCGCCCCGACGCCGTCAGGAAACTGCGCGTGCTGTAGCGCAGCTCGCCGCCGCCCTTGAACCTGCGCCGGCCGCCCTGGTTGAGCGTCGAGCCGGCGGTCGTCCGCCCGACGACGTGCGCCCGCCCGGCCTCCTGCATGAAGGCCGCGAAGGTCTCGGACGCGCTGGCCGAATCCTCGTCCACGAGGATGACGAGCGGGCCGCGGTAGGCTTCCGGGTTGCGCCGCGTGTGGTACTTCTGCACGTCGCCCGCGCGGTCGCGGAAGCCGCCGTAATAGGCCGGGCGCTCGAAGAAGTTGCCCGCGATGTCGAGCATCACGCGGGTCTCGCCGCCGCCGTTGCCGCGTATGTCCATGACTAACGCGGGCGCGTCGCGCAGGGTCGCCAGGGCCTTCCTGAAATCCTCCTGCGCGGGTGCGAGCCAGTGGCGTAACTTGACGTAGCCGGCGCCCCCTCCGAGGCGGCGTGAGGTCACGTTGGGCGGCTCGGGCGACGTTTCGGGCGACAGCTCGACCGTGAACTCGCGCCCGTCGTGGTCGGTCAGGCCGAGGCGGCGCGGCATGGTGAGGAAGCCGCCGCGCAGCAGCGCCGAGAGCATTTTGGACTTGAACAGCCGCTCGGTGGACGAGCCGGCGAGGAGCGAGCGCAGGAAGGCGAAGTGCTCCCCGACCGGCTTGCCGTTCACCTCGCGGAGCACCTGCCCCGGGCGCACGCCCGCGCGCCCGGCCGGCGTGCCCGGCTCGACCTCGACCACGGCGACGCGGCCCTCGACCTCGCCGAGCTTGAGGCCGAGGCTTCCGGGGGCGCCGCCTTCACCGGCGCCCGCGCCGGGCGGGGGCGGCGGCACGAAGGAGGTGTGGGCGTCGCGCAGCTCCGCGAGCATCAGCTCGAAGACGCCGTAGAACTCGGCGTCGCTGCGCGCCGACTCGGCCTGCGGGCGGTAGCGCTCGCCCACCGCGCGCCAGTCCACGCCGCGGAAGTTCGGGTCGTAATAGTGCTCGTTGATGGTCTCCCACACCTGCCGGTAAATCTCGGCGCGGTCCTGCGGGCTCAGGACGTCCGGCGCGGGCGCGGCCCCCGCGCCCGGCGCGGGCGCGGGGCGGGCGCACGCCGAAAGCAGCAGCGCGCAGAGCGCGAAGGAGAGGGCCGAGGTTAAGAGGGAGTCTCTCACTTGTGCAGGTCGTCGCCGCGCCCGGCGAGCGTGGCGACGGCGTGGCCGAGGACGGGGCGGATGACGGCGAAGCACTCCCGCACGCCCTTCGGCGAGCCGGGCAGGTTGACGACGAGCGCGCCCGAGCGCACGCCGCACACGGCGCGCGAGAGCATCGCCGTCGGCGTCTGCCTCAGAGTCTCCGCGCGCATCGCCTCGACGATTCCCGGGACTTCCCTCTCCACGACGGCGCGCGTCGCCTCCGGCGTGTTGTCGCGCGGCGCGAGCCCCGTCCCGCCGGTCGTCACCACGAGGTTCACGTCCGCGCGGTCGGCCAGCTCGCGCAGGCGCTCGGCCAGCGGCCCCGGCTCGTCCGACACGACCTCGCGCGCGACGACCTCCGCCCCCGCCTCGCGCAGCAGCTCGGCCAGCACGCGCCCCGACTCGTCCGCCCGCTCGCCCCGCGCGCTCCGGTCGCTCACCGTCAGGACGGCCGCGCGTATCTCCAACGCCGCACCTCCTCAGCCCGCGGCCTGCGCGACCTCGTGGAGTTCCTGGAGGGAGTAGACCGGGAAGACGTCCGCCTCCTTGCGCGAGGCGATGGCCTCGACGACGGCCTGCGCGCCGGTCATGGTCGTGACGCAGGGGACGTTGAACTGGAGCGCGGCGCGGCGGATGGCGCGCTCGTCGTAGTGCGAGGCGCGGCCCAGGGGCGTGTTGATGACGAGGTCTATCTCGCCGAGCCGTATCTTGTCGGCGATGTTGGGGCGGCCCTCGTTGACCTTGAAGACCGCCTCGGCTTCGAGCCCCACCTCGCGCAGGCGCGCGGCCGTGCCCACGGTCGCCACCAGCCTGAAGCCGAGCCGGGCGAGGCGCCGCGCGAGCACGACCGACTGCCCCTTGTCCGAGTCGTTGACGCTGATGAAGGCCGTGCCCTCCAGAGGCAGCTCAAGCCCCGCGCCCGTCATCGCCTTCGAGTACGCCTCGCCGAACGTGCGGCCGACGCCCATCACCTCGCCCGTCGAGTGCATCTCGGGGCTCAGGACGGGGTCCACGCCGGGGAACTTCTTGAACGGGAAGACGGGCGACTTGATGTAGAAGCGGTCGAGCCTCCCGGTCAAATCTTCCGGCAGCCCGAACGACGCGAGCGGCTGGCCCGCCATGACGAGCGAGGCGACGCGCGCCAGCGGCACCCCCGTCGCCTTCGAGACGAAGGGCACCGTGCGCGACGCCCGCGGGTTCACCTCCAGCACGTAGACGCGGTCGTCCTTGATGGCGAACTGGATGTTGATGAGGCCGCGCACCTTGAGCGCCGAGGCGAGCGTGCGCGTGTAGTGGCGCATCGTGTCGAGGTGCTCCCCGGCAATCTTGAAGGGCGGGAGCACCGAGGAGGAGTCGCCCGAGTGGATGCCGGCCTCCTCAATGTGCTCCTGGATGCCGGCGACGACGCAGGCCGTCTCGTCGGCGAGCGCGTCCACGTCGAACTCGGCGGCGCGCTCAAGGAACTTGTCTATCAGCACCGGCTTCTCGGGCGAGGCGTCCACGGCCGTGCGCATGTACTCGTCGAGGCTCCGCTCGTCGTAGACGATGGCCATCGCGCGCCCGCCGAGGACGAACGAGGGGCGCACCATCACGGGGTAGCCGATGCGCTCGGCGCAGTCCTTCGCCTCCTCGAACGAGGTGGCCGTGCCGTGCTCGGGCTGGGGGATGCCGAGCTTCTGCAGGAGCGCGCCGAAGCGCTTGCGGTCTTCGGCGAGGTCGATGGAGTCGGGCGAGGTGCCGATGATGGGGGCGCCCGCCTCGTGCAGCCGGACGGCGAGGTTCAGGGGCGTCTGGCCGCCGAACTGGACGATGAGCCCCTCGGGCCGCTCGACGTCCACGATGTTCATCACGTCCTCGAACGTCAGGGGCTCGAAGTAGAGGCGGTCGGAGGTGTCGTAGTCGGTCGAGACCGTCTCGGGGTTGCAGTTGACCATGATGGTCTCGAACCCGGCCTGCGAGAGCGCGAAGGCGGCGTGGCAGCAGCAGTAGTCGAACTCTATCCCCTGCCCGATGCGGTTCGGCCCCGAGCCGAGAATCATGATCTTGCGGCGGTCGGTCGGTGCGGACTCGTCCTCCTCCTCGTAGGTCGAATAGAGGTAGGGCGTGAAGGACTCGAACTCCGCGCCGCAGGTGTCGACGCGCTTGTAGACGGGGACGAGGCCGAGCGACTTGCGGTAGGCGCGCACTTCGAGCTCGGTGCGGCCGGTCAGGTAGGCCAGGCGGCGGTCGGACAGGCCCACCTCCTTGAACTCGCGCAGCAGGTCGCCGGGAATCTCTTCGAGCTTCTGGCCCTCGACCTCCTTCTGTATCTCCGTCACCTGCCGGAGCTGTTCGAGGAACCAGGGGTCTATGCGCGAGAGGCGGTGAATCTCTTCGAGCGGCCAGCCCTGCTGGAGCGCGTAGGTGACGTAGGAGAAGCGCTGCGAGTTCGGCCGCGCGAGCTTGCGCTGCAACTCGTCGTGCGGCACGTCTTGCAGGCGCAGGGGCCTGACGGCTTCGAGCGAGCGCAGGCCCTTGAAGAGCGCCTCCTTGAACGTGCGCCCGATGGCCATCACCTCGCCGACCGACTTCATCTGCGTGCCGAGCACGTCCTCCGTGTCTTTGAACTTCTCGAAGTTCCACTTCGGAATCTTGGCGACGACGTAGTCAATCGTCGGCTCGAACGAGGCGGGCGTCTTCTTCGTGATGTCGTTCGCGATCTCGTCGAGCGTGTAGCCGACGGCGAGCTTGGCCGCGATCTTGGCGATGGGGAAGCCGGTCGCCTTCGACGCGAGCGCCGACGAGCGCGAGACGCGCGGGTTCATCTCGATGACGCGCACCTCGCCGTTCTCGGGGCTGACGGCGAACTGGATGTTCGAGCCGCCGGTCTCGACGCCGACCTTGCGGATGATGCGGATGGACATGTCGCGCAGGCGCTGGTACTCGACGTCCGTCAGGGTCTGCGCGGGCGCGACCGTGATGGAGTCGCCGGTGTGGACGCCCATCGGGTCGAAGTTCTCGATGGAGCAGATGATGACGACGTTGTCGTTGACGTCGCGCATCACCTCCAGCTCGAACTCCTTCCAGCCGAGGATCGATTCTTCGATGAGCACCTGGCTGACGGGCGAGGCCGCGAGCCCGCCGCGGACTATCTCCTCGAACTCCTCGGGGTTGTAGGCCGTGCCGCCGCCCGTGCCGCCGAGCGTGAAGCTGGGGCGGATGATGGCGG
This sequence comes from Pyrinomonadaceae bacterium, assembly GCA_036387455.1. Lineage (GTDB taxonomy): Bacteria > Acidobacteriota > Blastocatellia > Pyrinomonadales > Pyrinomonadaceae > QHXN01. The sequence goes on from DASVTS010000022.1 coordinate 8,828, forward strand.
GGTAGCCGGTCTCCTCGACCATCCGCTCGGCCTCGGCCCACGTGTGCGCGAAGCCGCCGCGCGGCATCGGCAGGCCCTCCTCCTCCATCGCCTTCTTGAAAAGCTCGCGGTCTTCGGCGACGCGGATGGCCTCGCGCTTGGCGCCGATCATCTCGACGCCGCACTCGGCGAGGACGCCCGCCTCGTCGAGCGCCATGGCGAGGTTGAGCGCCGTCTGGCCGCCGACGGTCGGGAGCAGCGCGTCGGGGCGCTCGCGCCGGATGATGGCGGTGACCGACTCGACCGTGAGCGGCTCGACGTAGGTGCGGTCGGCCGTCTCGGGGTCGGTCATGATGGTCGCCGGGTTGGAGTTGACGAGCACGACCTCGAACCCCTCGGCCCGCAGCGCCTTGCACGCCTGCGTCCCCGAGTAGTCGAACTCGCACGCCTGCCCGATGACGATGGGCCCCGAGCCGATGATTAAAATCTTGCGGATGTCTGTGCGTCTGGGCATCTGGCGTTGGGCTGCCGGACTCCGGCGAAAGTTCCTTCCTCGGTGCGTAATTTCGTGGCATTATACACGCCCGCCGACCCGCCACGAACCCGCCGGACGAGAGCCGACACACTCGCCGAAACGATTGAAAACTGCGAGCAGTCGGCGTACCTTAAGAGCGCCGTGGAAAGGAACACCATCATGGCCGCGAACCCCGAGCGACGCTACACGCTGGAGGAGTATCTGGAGCTGGACAGGACTTCGGAGGAGCGCCTCGAATTCTGGGACGGCGAAATCTTCTGCATGAGCGGCGGGAGCCAAACTCACGACCGCATTCTCGTCAACTGCCTCGTACACCTTAGTGCGAAGCTTGACGCGGCAAAATGCCGCGTCTTCTCTTCCGATATGCGAATCAAAGTGCCGGCCGCGCCGCCCTACCGCTACGCCGACGTCTCGGCGCTGTGCGGCGAGGCGAAGTTTGAAGAGATCGGCGGCGTCGACGCGCTGACGAATCCTCAACTCATCATCGAAGTTCTCTCGCCCTCGACAGAAGCCTACGACCGCGGCGAGAAGTTTACGCACTACAAGTCCATCCCGGCGCTGCGCGAGTACCTGCTCGTCGCGCAGCACCGGCCGCACGTCACGCGCCTCTACAAGCAGGACGACGGGAAGTGGATTCACACGGAGGCGAGCGACCCGACGGCGGCCCTCACGCTCGACTCGCTCGGCTGCGAACTGCCCCTGACTGAAATCTACCGGGGAGTCAACTTCGGCGAACCTGACGGCAATTTGAAGGACGGCGAAAGCGCGGAGGGCGCGGGAAGACTTTGAGGTGTCGGCCGGGTCGTCAGACTTTGCCCGTGTCGAGCTGTTTGCGGTAGTCGTCGCCGTCGAGTTCGACGGTGCGGCACATCTCGTAGAGGCGGGAGCGGAGGCGGACGCCGACGCGGTCTTCGAGGGTCTCCTCGGCCGGGTTGCGGCGGGCGTCCATGTAGTTGGTGGTGAAGATGGTGAGCCGCTTGTCGTTGTAGCGCTTGCCGATGATGTTCATCATCGTGTCGCGCACCCAGTCGGTCGGCTTCGAGGCGCCCAGCTCGTCGAGCACTAAAACCTCGGCCTGGTAGACGGGCGCCAGCACGCTCATCTCCGACGTGTTCGAGACCTTGTTGTAGGAGTCCTGAATCTCCTTGAGCAGCGCGCCGAACTCGTAGAAGAGGCACGGCACGCCCTTCTCCATCAGCCCGTGCAGGATGGCGACGGCGAGGTGCGTCTTGCCGACGCCGACGGGGCCCATCAGGAGGAGTCCGCGCTCGACCGAAGGGTACTCGCGCACCAGCCGGAAGGCGTAGTTGAACGCCTTGAGCTGCGAGCCGTTGTTGGGCGCGGGGTAGTAGTTCTGGAGCGTGCAGGCTTCGCGGCGCGGCGGGGCGGGCTCGCGGTAGCGGCGCGGGATGCGCGCCTGCTCTAAGAGCTTCGAGCGCGTGTCCTGCGTGCGGCACTCGCAGCGGCGCGCGCCCTTGCCGGGGATGACCTCGTGGCCGGTGCCGAAGCAGCGCTGGCAGACCGCGGGCGCGTCGGCCTTGCGCCTGCGCGCCGGCTTCTCCTCGCGCGGGATGTCGGGGTCTTCGACCTCCGCCTCCCGGCTGGGGACGGGGAAGAGTGGGAAGTTCTTTTTGCGGTTGTCCGAGGGCATTCGGGGAGCCGGAATTCTCTCTTAACTTCTCAGACCTCGCTTGGGGGGCGTCGGCCTCGCGCTCGCGTCCTCGCTCTGACGGGCAACAAAAATTTGCGCCTATCCGGCCGAGGGCGAGCGGATTATAGCATCGGTCCGAGGGATTGCAAGACGCTCTTTCGCGTTCGAGAATTTCCACAGTGTGGAAAAGCGTTCGCGCGCCGGGCCCCCTCTCTCCGCTTAAGATTCGGCCCCTCAGCAGCCCCCGCCGCCGCCCTGATAGACGGGGCGCCAGCGCCCCTGCGCGCGCTTGTAGACGACGTAGTCGTTGCTCTCGTAGTAGGTGCCCTCGACGACGACTTCGCCCACGCCGTCGCCGTCGAGGTCCATCTGGTCGACGAAGTGGCGGTCGGCGTACTCGCCCTCGAAGCCGTGGTGGAACCACTCCCAGGCGGTCTTGAAGGAGTCGCCCTGCGGCTCGATGATGAGGAAGAGCGTGTAGGCGTCCTGCGCGGAGCCGGCGACCTTCTTCTCGACGAGGAAGCTGCCGACCAGCTCGAACTTACCGTCGCGGTCGAGGTCCGTGGCCGTCAGGTTGACGACCTGCATCGCGCCCACGAGCGCCGACGGCGCGCCGTTCTTCGCGTAGGCCGCGCGCGCCAGTTCCACCGCCCCCGCGCGCTCGACCTCGGTCGGCGCGCGGCGCGAGGAGGGGCCGCGGCCGAGCGCCTGCGAGTCGGTGGCGAGCGCCTTGACGCGCCCGCCGAGCCGCGCCTGCGTCTCGGCCGTGGCCGTGGCGACGAGCGCCGAGCAGCCCTCACCCTCGAACTTCGTCACCGTCACCGCGCCGGCCTCGCCCCCGCCGGAGAGCAGGCGGTACTTGCGCCCCGGCCGCAGGTACTCGCGCACGAAGCGGCCGACCTCCTCGGCGGTGGCCTGGATGGGCGGCTTGACGAAGGCGCCGCCGCTGTAGATGAAGGCCGGCTCGACCGACACGTTCGCCTCGTACTTCGAGACGGCGAGGACGACCGTGCCGCCCTGCGCGGCGCCGCGCGCGGGCGGCTTCTGCGGCGCGGCGAGCGCGGGCGGGAGGAGCGAGAGGGCGAACGTCAGGCGCAGGATTCCGGTCTTCATCTTCCCTCTGTGCACGCGCGGCCCGGGGCGCGCTCGTGCGTCAGTGACCTTTCAGGGGCGGCGGCGTCAGTTGTGCGATGAGTTCGAGCAGGCCGATGACGGCGGCGACGGCTATCAGGATGAGAATGACGACGTGCGCCCGCCGCAGCACGAAGCGGCGACAGGCGCGACACTTGAGGCCGCCCATCCGCAGGGGCCTCGCGCAGTAGGGACACTTTGCCATTCGTTAGCCGGGACGGCGCGGGTCTGAAGTCAAAATGCCACGTCTCCGCGCGCCGTTCAAGTCCGCAGGCCGCGCGGGCTGCTTTTATTGAAATTTTATATTTCAAATCTCCCGCGCCGGCCTCGGCTCGGCCTACGGGGCGGCCTGCGGCGCACGGCGCGGGCGCTGTGGTATATTTACGCCACGCCGATGAGTATCCTGCAAGGGCTTCTGAACAAGATGGGGATGGGCGACGTGCGCGGCCGCCGCCCCGTGCGCGTTTTCCTGCTCGACGACGACACGCTGCGCCACGAGTGGTTCGCCAGACAGTTCAAGGGCGACCGCCTCGACGTCGCCGTGGACCCCGCGCGCGCCGTCGAGCTGCTCTCGGCCAACCACTACGACCTGATCTTCCTCGACCACGACCTGCTGCCGGAGCACTACTACGCGAAGGAGTTCGACGACGAGCGCAGCGGCTACGCCGTCGCGCGCTGGCTCGCGGAGACGCCCGCCAGGCTGGCCGCCGCCACCATCGTCGTCCACACGCGCAACGCCGACGGCGCGCTCCGCATGGTCGAGCTGCTGCGCCGCACCGGCCGCCAGGCCGCCCACGTCCCCTTCCACATGCTCGCCCCGAAGATCAAAGAACTCCGACGCGGTTAGCTTAATGAAAAAGCCTCTCTGCTCATCCGCCCTCGCGCTCCTCCTGACGCTGGCCCCCGGCGGCGCCGTCGCGCGCGCGCAGGCGGCGGGCGCGCGCCCCGCGCGGCCGGCGGAGGGCGCCGGCCGGCCTTACGACGAACAGGCCCGCGACCTGCTGGCGCGCCCCGACGTACGCGCGGCCTTCGCGCACGTCGAGCGGCAGCGCGACGCGATTCTCAGGGAGTGGGTCGCCATCACCGAGATTAACGCGCCCTCGGGCAAGGAGGGCGCGCGCGCGGACTTCGTCGAGCGGCTGCTCCGGGGCCACGAGACCCTGTCGGTGCGGCGCGACGCGGCCGGCAACGTCGTCGCCACGCGGCGCGGCACGGGCGGCGGCCCCACGGTCGTCATCGACGCGCACCTCGACACGGTCTTCCAGGAGGGCTTGAAGATTAAGGCCGAGGTGCGCGACGGCCGCGTCTACGCGCCCGGCGTCGGCGACGACACGCGCAACGTCGAGGCGCTGCTCGCCGCCGCCCGCGCGCTCGACGCCGCCGGCGTGAAGACGAAGGGCGACGTCGTCTTCCTCTTCACCGTCGAGGAGGAGACGAGCTTCCGCGGCGTCGAGGAGTTCGTCAAAGAGAACAGGGGCAAGATCGACCACTTCATCGCGCTCGACGGCGGCTACGAGGGCTTCACCTACGGCGGCATCGGCATCAACTGGTACCGGCACCACTTCGTCGGCCCCGGCGGACACACGCGCTCCCCGACCCCGCCCTACTCGGCGACGCTCCCGGCGGCGCGCGCCATCGAGCGCATCTACCAGCTGCCGCTCCCGCGCGACGTCCCCGCCAACCTCAACATAGGCATGCTCGGCGCCGCCGACGTCGTCAACGCCAAAGCCGCCGACGCGTGGTTCACGGTGGACTTGCGCTCGACGAGCAACGAGGCCATCGCCGATTTGGAGAAGAAGATTGCGGCCGTCGTGAAGGAGGAGGCCGAGCGCGAGCGGATGACCGTCAGGACGGAGCTGCTCTCGTCAACGCCCGCGGCGCAGATTCCGGGGCACCGCGAGTCGCTGCTCGTCAAGACGGCCGAGGCCGTCCACTACGCGATGGGCTTCCGGCCTTCAATCACGCTCACCGGCTCGAACAACGGCAACGTGGCGCTGCTCGCGGGCATCCCCGCCATCTCGACCGGCGCCGGCCCCTGCCGCGACTCGCACGCGCTCACCGAGAACTGCGAAATCGAGCCCCTCTACAAAGGCATCCAGAAAGTCATCGCCCTCGCCGTCGCCGTGGCGCAGCCGGCGCCTTGAGGGCGCCGGGCCGTCACCCGCCGGCCTGCGACAGCTTCTGGTACATCTGCATGTCCCTGGCGGCCCCGACCGCGTCCCCGAGGTTCTGGCGCGCCTCGCCCCTCATCTTGTAGGCGTAGGCGAGTTCGGGGGAGTGGTCGATTACATCCGTCCATGCGGCGCGCGCCTTCGCCCAATCCCCGCCCCGGTGGTGGCACATCGCCAGCAGGGCGTCGGCGCTGTGCTGTCTCGCCTCCTCCGCGTCGAGGCTCAGGGCGGCGCTGAAGTCTTCGGCCGCCTCCCCCAGCTCCGACAGCTCGTAATACGCCCTCCCGCGGAAGCAGAGCGCGACGACGAGCGACGGCTCCAGGTCGAGGCTCTCCGAGAAATCATCGACGGCCTCCTCGAAGCGTGAGAGCGAGAGCTGCACCCGCCCCCTGTAGAACAGCGCGTCGGCCCTCTCCCCGTCCAGCCGAATCGCCTGGTTCAGGTCTTCGAGCGCGCGCTTGAGCTTCCCCTCCTTCGCCGACTCGAACCCGCGCTTGACGAACAAGTCCGCCAGCGCGCGCGGGTACATGTCCATCAAGTTCACCCACTGCTCCCCCTGCCCGGCGTCGTCGCCGTCGCCCTCAGCGTCGGCCGGCGCGGCGCGGCGCGCGGGGGGCGAAGCCTTGGGCCGGGCGTCCTCGCGCAGGAGTCTGGACAGCTCGTCGAGTGCGATGCGACCCTCGCCCCGGAAGGCGGCGAGGAACATCACGCGCCGGTCGGCGCTGCTGGCGGCGAGCGTCCCGTTGGCGTGCAGGAAGACGGGGCGCGCGTCCGAGTCGGAGTGCCAGTAGACGTGCCCGCCGAGCTGGGGCGGCGCCAGCGTGACGCCCATCTGCTCCCTGTTGCTCCACGCCGCGCAGCCGCCGCGCCGCTGGGTCGTGCCGAAGTAGGCGAACCACCACGGGCGGTAGAGGCGCGCCTCGTCCTCCGACATGACTTCGAGCAGCTCGCCGGCGACCGGGTTCCACAGCGCGACGTGGCCGCTGGCGTAGCGCGCCAGCAGGTGGCCCTCGCTCGTGCGGGACACGTCGCGGACGTAGTTGCCGAACGCCCCGCGCGTCCGCAGCCCCGGCGGGGTCTCCATGGCGCGCAGGCACGCGCCCGTCGAAACGTCCCAGAGCCGTATGCTCCCGTCGTGTGACCACGAGAGCAGCCTGTCCGGCGACGGCAGCATGGCGCCGTCGACAGCCCCGGTGTGCCCCGCGAAGACGCGCACCTGGCCGTAGTCGGCGAGGTCCCAGAGCGCCAGCGTCTTGTCGGAAGACCACGACAGGATGCGGCGCCGGCCCGCCATCACGACCCCGCTCACCACCTCGGTGTGCGCGCCGATGACCTTCAGGCAGCTACCCGACAGGCTGTTCCACGCGCGGATGGTGCCGTCGGTCCCCCACGAGATGAGGCGGTCGCCGTGCTCCAGCACCCCCTTCACGCTCTGCTGCACGAACTCGACGCGGCCGGTCATGTGCCCCTCCAGCACGCCGAGACACCGGCCGAACCTCGTCTCCCAGAGGCGTATGCCGTCGGCGCCCCAGGAGACCAGCCGCCCGTCGGAGAGTTCCGCGGCGCCGAAGACGTTCTCGGCGTGCCCCGAGAGTTTGAGCAGCGGGCGCGCGCGCGCGGCGTCCCAGACGCGAACCGTGTGGTCGTCAGACCAGGTCAGGAGGCGCCCGCCCGAGATGAGCGCGGCCCCGTTGATGTCGCGGGAGTGACCGCTCAGGTAGGCGACGGACTCCGCGCGCGAGGCGTCCCAGATTTCGGCCTCCCCGCCCTCGTACCAGCAGAGGAACTTGTCCTCGTCGAGCGGGAGCGAGCCGTGCAGCCTCGCCTCCGCGGCGCTGTAGTACTGCGGCGAGGGCTCAGGCCGCACCTCCCACAGGCGCAGGGTGTTGTCGTCGCCCCAGGTGATGAGCTGGCCTTCGCCCGGCTCCAGCAGGCCGCCGACGCTGCCCGTGTGGCCGCGCAGCGAGGCCAGCAGCTCGCCGGTGTCGACGTTCCAGACGCGGACGCCGCCGTCGCTCGTCAGGCTGACGACCCGCCCGTCGCCGAGCAGCTTCAGGCTCGGCTGGAGCCCCCACTGGTAGGTCCCGAAGGCGATGACCCGGAGCAGCTCACCATCGTCCACGTCCCAGATGCGGGCCGCGTAGTCGCTCCCCCACGACATCAGCGTGCCGTCGGGCAGCTCGCGGGCGCCCGTGACGGAGTCGGAATGCCCCTCAAGGACGTGGAGGCACTGGCCGCCCGTAAGCTCCCAGAGGCGGATGGTCTTGTCGAAGCTCCATGTCGCCAGCCGCCCGTTGCCGAGCATCAGGGCGCCGTCCACGCTCCGCTCGTGCCCCGCCAGCTCGAAGACCAGCTCGCCCGTCCGGCTGTCCCACACCCTCGGCGGGGTGTCCTGGTAGGTCGAGGAGAGGACGAGCCCGTCCGACAGCTCGACGAGGTTCCGGATGGCGTGCTCGTGCGCCTGTACGGCGTCGACGGGCTGGAGGTCTTCGTCCCAGAAGACCAGCGTGCCGTTCTCGCCCTTGGTGACGAGGCGGCCGTCGGAGAGGCGGAGCGCGCCGCCGGCGCCGGGGTGGTCACGGGTCAGGTCGACGGCCTCGCCCGAGGCGAGCGAGGTGAGCCGCAGCGTCCCCCGCAGGCACCACGTCAGAATCCGCTCGTCGTCGAGGAGCAGCGCCCCGACCAGGCTCGGGTGCGGGGGCGAGGTGAAGACGGCCTCCTGCGTGGCGAGGTCCCAGACCTTGACGTAACCGTCCGTAGACCACGAGACGGCGCGCCCGCCGGGGAGCAGGCGGAGGCCGATGACCGCCTCCGCGTGCGCGGAGAGCGCGCCCAGCGTCTGCCCCGACTCGACGTGCCAGAGGCGGATGCTCCCGTCGCTGGCCCACGAGAGCAGGCGGCCGTCCGGGGTAATGAGCGCGCCATAGATGCCGTTGTTGACCGGCCCGTCCCTGTGGCCGACGAAGATGCGCAGGCAGGGGTTGCGCCTGACCTCGCTCTCGCGTTGCAGGAGCGAGAGCCGCGGCCACGCGAACCGCCCCTCCGCCAGCGCCTGCTCGGCGGCGCGCGTGACGGGGCTGCTGTCGGCGTGTTCGAGGGCGAGCTGGAGGAGGACGCGGTCGGCCGGCCAGTCGTCCTGCGCACGCCGCAGCATGTGGATGCGCTCGCGGAAGAAGGCGGCCCAGACGCGCAACGTCGCGTCGGCCGAGAGGGCGTCGGCCGCCAGCGCGGCCTTGTAGTCGCCCAGCAGGTCGTCGCCCATCCCGGCCCGGCACTTCGCCATGACGAAGTCGAAGTTCGTCAGCAGCCCTTTTAACTCCTCCGGCCGCCTGGCGCGCGCGAGGTGCCACGGGAGGTAGGTCAGCGTGTAGTCCGACATCCGCCCCGACTGCAACTGAGCCCGGCCGTGGTCGGCGAGCCTGCGGTCGCCCTCCTGCACGCTGATGAAATACTGCCCGGCCTTGTTCTCGTCCGTGAGCCAGTCGACGAGCGTCCGGTGGAACGGCTGGAGGCGGCCGCCCTCGGTCTTGAAGAGCCCGCCGAGGCTGCCCGCCAGGCGGCGCCGCTCGTAGTCGTCCCAGCCGAGGACGGACTGGAGGGCGTCGAGGGTGAGCGGCTCCCTGGCCGCCGAGACGACCTGCAAGACCGGCCGGACGCGCTCGCCGTACTCCGCCTCGGACGGGAACTGCCGCTGGAGGAAGGCGCTGTAGATGCCGCCGAGGCCGGGCGGGAAGGCGCCCACGTCCGCCAGCGACATCCGACCGAGTCTGACCTCATCGCACAGCCGCTCGGCGTAGAGGAAGATGCCGTTGCTGCGCTCGACGATGGTCTCGATGGCGGGGCCTATGTCGGCGCCGCCCCGGGCGGTGGCGGCCAGTTGCGCGCGGAGGTAGTCGCGTATGTTCTGCTTGTTCTCATCGGCGGCGGCGCTCAGCTCGTAGGGCGTGAACCCCTGCAAGAGGTGGGAGACGTGCGGGTCGTGGCGGCTCGTCACGAAGAGGCGCACCCACCGGGGCAGCTTAAGGAACTCGGAGGCGAGGAAGCCCGCCAGCCCGCCCGCGTCGCCCGCGCCCCTCGACTCGTCGATGGCGTCGACGACCAGCACGCAGGGGCGGCCCGGACCCCTGGGCAGGCGCGAGAAGGGCTGGACGAGCAGCGCGTCGAAGAGCGCCTTGGCGTCCGCCTCCTTCAGCAGCCCTTCGAGGTTGAGCGCGTTGAGCTGGTCGGCGTAGTCCGGGAACTGCGTGCTCAACTGGAAGGCCAGCGAGAGCACGACGCGCCGCGGGTCGGACTTAAGGAGGTTGTTGTGCTGGCAGAAGTGGAACGCGACCACCTCGGCCCGCTCGGCGACCAGCTTCGCGGCTATCGCGCTCTTCCCGATGCCGGGGTCGCCGACGAGCCAGAAGACCCGCGACGCGTCGGGCTGCCCGAGCCACTCGTCTACCCGCTCGAAGACCCAGCGCCGCCCCGTGAACTTCGCCAGGTGCGGCTCGACGTCCGCCTTGAAGTCCAGCGGGTCGAGCAGGCCGAGCAGCCTGGCGTGCGACCCCTCCAGTTCGAGCGAGTCGTTCTCGACGGCGTCGGCGAGCTTCCCGAACTGTGCGCGGTAACGCTCCAGACGCTCCGGCAGCGGTAGGCAGTCGCGCATGTCGAGCCACTGAATCCGGCAGATGGCGAGCGGCGGCTCGCACTGTGCGACCATGACGGGGACGATGCGGAGGCGCCGCTGGAGGGCGCGCGAAATCTCGTTCAGGCAGAAGCCGTCGGGGCGGCGCACGGAGTGCGGGGTCATCAGCAGAATCATGCACCCCGGCTCGGGCGCGGCCGTCACCCAGTCTATCCCGGCGTCTATCTTCGCCTCCCAGTCCAGCCCGGATTGCAGCCGCTCCCGGTCGAACCACACCTGGTGGCCGCGCCCCTCCAGGTCGTCCTTGATGCGCGCGGCGAAATCCGCGTACTCGTCGCGGCCGTAGCTGAGAAAGACGCGGGTCGATTTTGTAGACATAGAGGTAACTCCGCCGAGCGCGTGAAAGTGTGGGGCCCGGCCGGGGAGTTTTGAGCCGGAACCGCGCGAGAATGTTCCCGCCGGATAGCCTGCGCCCTCTCAGTTGTATCTGATGTCGTTCTGATGAGCTTCGCGGAAAGAAGCCCTCGGCGTGTCGCCTGTCGGGGACGAGGGGGCGAGGCGTGGGGCACCTTATCGCCCCGGGCGGCGGGATGTCAACATCCCGCCGCGGCCTTCGTGGCAGTGGGGGGAAGAGGCGACGGCGGCGGCGCGGTGAGACGCCCCGGCAGGGGGCCTTAGTGGTTTCGCTTATCCGTCGTGCGGCCGAGGCCGACCTTCGAGAGCGCCCAGGCGGCGGCCACCACCGCCACCTTGCCGAGGCTGAAGCCCTCCTCGTAGTTCTCGACGCGCGTGACGCGGCCCCGGGCGGGGCGCGACGTCGCCGCCCCCGGGGAGGACGACGAGGCCGACGAGGCGCGTCCCGCCTCGCGCTTCCCCCCGCCCGACTCCTTGGCGGCGCTGCGCGAGCCGCCGGCCGCCATCCCCTTCCCCTCCGCCGCGCCGTCCTTGCCGACGCGCTCCTTCTGGCCGGGCGCCTTCTCGCCCTTCTCCTTCGCCTCGGGCGCGCCCTGCTTCGCCATCTCGTTCTCGATCTCCGAGTTGATTTCGCCGCCGACGAGGATGGCCGCGCCCGTGAAGTAGAACCAGAGCATGAGGATGATAACCGCGCCCAGCGAGCCGTAGGTCGCGCTGTAGGAGTTGAAGTAGCTGAGGTACGCCTTGAAGGCGAACGAGACGAGCAGCCAGAGCGCGACGCCGACGACCGCGCCCGGCGTGATCCACGTCCAGTGCTGCTGGTGCGCGTCCGGCCCGAAGTAGTAGATGAGCGCGAAGGCCAGCAGCACGAAGGCCAGCACGAGCGGCCACTGCACGACCTTCCAGGCGGTGGCGAACGCGGCCCCCAGCCCGAACTTGCCCGCCACCGCGTCGGCCAAGTCGTGGCCGTAGAGCACGAGCACCAGCGCGCTCACGATGAGCAGCGTCAGCGCCAGCGTCAGCCCGACGGCCGTCAGCCGCACCTTCCACCACGGCCGCGTCTCCTTCAGGTCGTAGGCCGCGTTCAGCGACTCGCTGATGGCCCCCATCCCGTTCGACGCCGCCCACAGCGTCGCCAGGACGCCGAAAGAGATTTTGCCGCCGCCGCTCGCCTGCGTCACGTCCGTCACGGTCTTGGCGATGAGCTGCGAGGCGTCGCCCGGCAGCACCGCGCTCAGCGACTGGAAGAGCCCCTGCCGGAGCTGGCTGTCCTCGCCCGCGAGGTAGCCGAGCAGGGACGTCAGGAAGAGCAGCGCGGGGAAGAGCGCGAGCAGGAAGTAGTAGGAGAGCTGCGCCGCGCGCCCCAGCACGTCGTCGTCCATCACCTCCGCGTAGACGCGGCCGCCCAGCTCCTTCCAGCCCAAACCCGCAAGGCTCATCGACTTGAACATACGCCCGTTCCCCCTTCCTTAACCGCACATTTTCCCCGCGTGAGAAGGCGAAAACGTCACGATTTGTTAAAGAGTTGTCCGCGGCGGGCGCTATGAGGCGCGCGGCCGCCGCCGCTGGGCGGACACTTTCCGCCGCTGCCGACCAGCCGCCGCACGCCCGCGGGCGGGAAAGAGGTTATTTGACGAAGGTGCCGGTGCGGGCCCAGCGCGTGTTGCTGACGAAGTCGGAGATGACGTTGGCGGGGAACGGCGCCCGGCTGCGCGGGGCGCTCTCGTCGAAAGACCAGTAGACGAACATGGCGCGGCCGACGATGGCGTGGCGCGGGACGTAGCCCCAGAAGCGGCTGTCCAGGCTGTTGTCGCGGTTGTCGCCCATCGCAAAGTAGTGCCCCTCGGGGACGATGAACTTGCCGTCGCCGCTGGCCGTGAACCTGCGCCGCTCGGGGTCGGTGTAGACGTCGTAGATTCGCTCGGCCGCGGGCTCGGGGTCGCCCAGGATTTTGAGGAGCGCGCCGGCCTCGTTCTCCGGCGTGTCCCTCTCGTCGTCCGGCGGGTTCTCCACCGTGACGACGTGCTCTTCGAGCGGCTGGCCGTTGATGAAGACCTTCGACTCGCGCACCTCGACCACGTCGCCGGGCAGCCCGATGACGCGCTTGACGTAGTTCATCTTGTAGGGAATGTTGTCGGGGCGCAGGTCGTTCTCCTCGGTGTGCTTGCGGAACCTCTCCTCGCCCTGGTACGTGCCCGGGTACTTGAAGACGATGATGTCGCCGCGCCGTATCTCGCGCTGCGGCAGGAAGGGCAGGACGGGGCCGGGCGCGAAGATGAACTTGTTGACCAGCAGGTGGTCGCCGATCTGAATCGTGTTCTGCATCGAGCCGGTCGGCACCTTCACCGCCTGCACGATGAAGGTCATGCCGAAGAGCGCCATCACCGCCGTCACGACCAGCGACTCGAAGTACTCGCGCACGACGCTGTGCGGGCGCGGCGCCTGACCCGCGCGCGGCCCCGCCTTCGCCGCCGTCACGCGGCCGTCGCGCCCCGCCGCCGCCCCGCCGCCGTCGCCCGCCGTCGCCCGGCCGCCCTCGACCTCCGGCGCCGGCTCGGCGACCCCCGCTCCCCTCGGCTCTTTACTCATAAGGACTCATCCTAGAGAACCGCTCCGACAATGGTCAAGCCGCCCACACCGCAAACGCGCGCGGCGCCGCGGGCGAAATAATTCTTGTTGCACCGACGAAACAGTGTTTCATTCTCGCGGGTTTTGTGCTACAATGCTCGGCATGAAGACGACGGAGAAAAAGCGGGGCGCGAAGGTCGAGCAGTTCACGCCGGCCGAGCAGCGGTCGGCGCGCGCCGACCGGGTCAAGGTCTTCGAGGCCGAGCCCTACGGCTGGATCGCGCAGTCCGAGTCGGGCGTCGAGAGGGGCTACCACCTCTTCCGCGACCCCGACACGCGGGCGCTCGCCTGCACCTGCGCCGACTTCATCTTCCGCGGGAACGCCGAGCCCGGCTACGAGTGCAAGCACGTCGCGGCCGTGCTCAAGTTCATCGCGCGCCAGTACCTCCGCCACGAGTACGACCCGCGCCGGCAGATGTCGCGCGTGGCCTGAGAACCGGGGAGTTCGAGAAACGATGAGCAGCAAGACTTTCAAGTGCGAAGCCTGCCGCGGCGCGTCCGAGACGCTGCACATGCGCGACTCGGACGGCAAGTGGGTCTGCGCCCACTGCATCCCCGCGGCGGAACTCGACGCCTGCGAGGGCTTGCGCGAGCGGCTGGGGCTCAAGGCCCCCGCGCGCGCCCCGCGCCGCAAGGCGGCCTGAAAACTTAAATCCTTTCCCTCACCCCTCAAGCCACGGAGGCGCGGGGCGCCGGGCCGACACCTGGACGCTTTGCGCCTCCGTGTTTTTGCCTTAGGCTCTCAACCTGATGAGCACATTCGAGACTAAGGAGCAGGTGTCGGCGGGCGGCGTCGTCTTCCGCCGGCGCGGGGCGTCCGCCGAGGTGGCGCTGATTTCGGTCGGCGAGCAGGGGCGGTGGCAGTTGCCCAAAGGTCTGGTCGGGCGCGGCGAGTCGCCCGAGGAGGCGGCGCTGCGCGAGGTCGCGGAGGAGACGGGGCTCCGCTGCGAGGTCGTCGCGGAGTTGGAGCGGGTCGAGTACTGGTACTTCTCGAAGGGCGGCGCGCGGCGCGTGCGCTTCCACAAGTACGTGCACTTCTACCTGATGCGCTACCTCTCGGGCGACGTGTCGGAACACGACGACGAGGTGAACGAGGCGCGCTGGGTTTCGTTGGGAGAGGCGGGGTCGATGCTCGCCTTCAAGGGCGAGAAGAAGGCTCTCGGCGAGGCCCGGGAAATGATCGAGGCGGGCGCCGGTGGTTAAGGCCGGGACGCCCGCTCGGGTTGGTTGCGCCGCGGGTCAGTGGACGATGCGGTTCGCGCTCACGCGCTGCCAGAGGCTCTCCTCGTCCGGGTAAGCGATGCCGTTCTCGGAGCGCATCGCCAGGGCGGTCTGGACGATGAGCTTGAGGTCCTGGAAGACGCCGTCGCAGTCGGCGCAGGCGGTCAGGTGCGTCTTGACGAAGAGGATGTCGTCGTCGCCGAGCGAGCCGGCGCTGTATTCGCTGAGCAGTTCGATACTTTTGGCGCAGTCCATGGGCCGTTCCTTTGGGGTGGAGTTCTTTCCGGCCTCCCGATTTGGGGCGGGAGATTACTTTGATGCCGCTTGCTCCCGAATTAATTGCCTCAGCTTCAGTCGCGCCTTGTGTAATTGCGATTTCGAGGTGCCCTCGGCGATGCCGAGCATCCCGGAAATCTCGTAGTGCTCGTAGCCCTCGACGTCGTGGAGGACGAAGACGGTGCGGTAGCCGGGCGGGAGCTGCTGGAGCGCGCCCTCCAGCGAGATGCGGTCGATGACGGGCATCGCGCCCGGGTTCTCGGTCCCCCTCACGATCTGGATGGGCGTCTCGCCCTCGTCGGTCAGGAGTTCGGAGCGCGTGCTCTTCTTGCGGAAGTGCATCAGGACCTGGTTGACGGTCATGCGGTGGAGCCAGGTCGTGAACGCGGACTCGCCGCGGAACATCCCTATCTTGTTGAAGAGCTGGAGGAAGACGTCCTGCGTCATGTCCTCGGCCTCGGTGGGGTTGCCCATCATGCGGAGCGTGAGCGCGTAGACGCGCCGGTAGTGGCGGCGGTACAGTTCCTCGAACGCCTTCCCGTCGCCCTCGGCGGACTTCTTCGCCAGCTCGAAATCGGGCTCCTGCGGTTTTTCTACCTCTGCTACGGTCACTTCTTTATCATTCCTTTTATTAAATTTCCTCAATTATCCAACAATTCCTCGCAAATGGGAAACGACCCGGGCGGAAGCCCGGCCCTGGGGGAGGGCGTCTGTCTTCCGCCGCGGGCCTGATGAAGGCTCTACGCCCTCCCTCACGGCCGGGCTTCAGTCAGCGTGTCCCAGCGCCCGAGCGCCCGCAGCTTGCGGTAGCGGCGGGCCAGCCGCTCGCCCGGCGCGAGGGAGGCGGCCTGCCGGAGCGCCTCGGCGAGGGCGTCGTCGAGCATGCGGGCCGCGGCGTCGTGGTCGAGCTGCGCGCCGCCCTCGGGCTCGGGGACGACCACGTCCACCATCCCGGCGGCGCTCAGCTCTGGCGCGGTCAGGCGCAGGTACTCGGCGGCGCGCGGCGCCTCGGCGCTGTCCTTGAAGAGGATGGCGGCGCAGCCCTCGGGCGTGATGACCGAGTAGACGGCGTTCTCCAGCATCAGCACGCGGTCGGCCACGCCGATGGCGAGCGCGCCGCCCGAGCCACCCTCGCCGATGACGGCGGCGACGACGGGCACCTGGAAACGCGACATCTCGAAGAGGTTGCGCGCGATGGCCTCGGCCTGGCCGCGCTCCTCGGCGTCGATGCCGGGGTAGGCGCCCTGCGTGTCGATGAAGGTGATGACGGGGCGGCCGAACTTCTCGGCGAGCTGCATCAGGCGGAGCGCCTTGCGGTAGCCCTCGGGCTTGGTCATGCCGAAGTTGCGGTGGCGGCGCTGCTTGGCGTCGCGCCCCTTCTGCTGGCCGACGACCGCGACCGGCTCGCCGTGGTAGCGCGCGAAGCCGCAGACGATGGCCGGGTCTTCGGCGTAGCGGCGGTCGCCCTTGACCTCGACGAAGTCCTCGAAGAGGCGCTCGACGTAGTCGAGCGTGTAGGGGCGTTCGAGGTGGCGAGCCAGCTTCACGCGCTCGAACGCCGACATGGATTTGATCCCGTCTTCCATTCTGCTGAGTTAACCCGGGTTGATTGAAACGACAAGGAAGGATGTACGTTTATCCCGCCCCCGTCAAGTTCGCCCGCAAAAGGTTCAGAGGCTTGCCCCGCCTCCCCTCTCCGGACGGAGGGGAATCGGGGCAAGCCTCTGAAGGTCGGTTAGAGTTTCGGCCGCCTACTGCAAGCTGTCGGTGAACGCCTTGAGCAGGCGCGCGCGCGACGGGTGGCGGAGCTTGCGGAGCGCCTTCGCCTCGATCTGCCGGATGCGCTCGCGCGTCACGTCGAAGTTCTTGCCGACCTCTTCGAGCGTGTGCTCCTCGCCCGCCGGCCCGAGCCCGTAGCGGAGCTTGATGACGACCTCCTCGCGCGGCGAGAGCGTCGCCAGCACCGCGTCCGTCACCTGCCGCAGGTTGGTCGTGACGACCGAGTCCGCCGGGCTCACCCTCGACTTGTCCTCGATGAAGTCGCCGAGGTGCGAGTCCTCTTCCTCGCCAATCGGCGTTTCGAGCGAGATGGGCTGCTGCGCCAGCTTGAAGACGCTGCGCACCTTCGGCACGGGCATGTCCACCTTCGCCGCGATCTCCTCGGTCGTCGGCTCGCGGCCGAGCTCCTGCACGAGCGCGCGGCTGGTGCGGATGAGCTTGTTGATGGTCTCGATCATGTGGACGGGGATGCGGATGGTGCGCGCCTGGTCGGCAATCGCGCGCGTCACCGCCTGCCGAATCCACCACGTCGCGTACGTGCTGAATTTATAGCCGCGCCGCCACTCGAACTTGTCCACCGCCTTCATCAGCCCGATGTTCCCCTCCTGAATCAGGTCGAGGAACTGCAAGCCCCGGTTCGTGTACTTCTTCGCAATCGAGACGACGAGGCGCAGGTTCGCCTCGGTCAGTTCGCGCTTGGCCTCCTGCGTCTCGGCCTCGCCGGCGACGATGGACTGGAAGGTGCGCTTGATCTCGACGACCGAGATGCTGTGCTCCTCTTCGACCTTCTTCAGCCTGCGCTTGGCCGCGGAGAGCTGCCGCTTGTACTCCTTCTCGGCGTCGGGCTTGATGCGCTTGTTCTCCAGCTTGTCGGAGAGCTTCTTGATTTCGCGCTCGGCCGAGCGGACTTCCTTGTGCGCCGACGCGATGGCCTCGATGAGGCGCAGGCGGGCCGACTCCTTCATGTTGAGGTTCTTAATCTCCTGCGAGATTTCGAGGCGCGTGCGCGCCACCTTGCGCTTCAGGCGCAGGAGCTTCCTGGTCGGCTTGCCGCGCGTCAGCTTCTGCTCGGCGGCCAGCTTCTCCCACTCCTTCAGGCCCTCGCGGAAGTGCTTGCGGATGTTCTCGACGCCTTCGAGCGTCCACTGCAAGTACTCGTCGGCCTTGTCCTCGGCCTCCGAGACGTCGGCCTGGTCGGAGAAGTTGACCACGTCGCGGATGGAGAGGTGCCCGGACTGCAACTCCTCGCCGATGCGGAGCAGTTCCTTGACGGCGATGGGCGAGCGCGAGATGGCCTTGTGCGTCTTAATCTGGCCGCGCTCGATGCGCTGCGAGATGGAGACTTCCTGCTCGCGCGTCAGGAGCGGGACGGTGCCCATCTGGCGCAGGTAGACGCGGACGGGGTCGGCCGACTTCTCGTCCTCGCCCGCCGAGAGGTCGAGGTCGTCAACCTCGTCGAGCGTCCCCTCCTCCTCGACGTCCGTGGCCAGGGAGGCGACTTCGGAGATTAGCTCCTCGTCCGACTCGACGGCGCCGATGGTCGCCGCTTCGAGTTTTTGCAGCACGTCGTCAATGTCGCGGTCGGAGACCGGGTCGCCCGAAACGACCTCGCCGTAGCCTTCGTAGAACTTTTCGCCGCCAGTTTCCAACAGATCGAGCCCCTGCTTCTTCATCTTCTCGCTCAAATCGTCGCCCCCCGTCCAGACGCTTTAGCCGCGGAAAGCGTCTCATACGTGGCTTCAGACATTAATGTTTCTCCCGCACGCCGTCGGCCGCCCCAACCCCATACGCAACTAACCCTTTGATATGGGTGACATTAGATGTCCGAAGCTTTTGTCCAGTTGTACTCTCGGCCGCCGCCCCGGCGAAAGCTCTAAAGGGAGGTGTAAACACCGACACACCCTTGTGATGCAGTAGTTAATAAGCCGGTTGTAGCGCCGCGCCGAGACCGAGGCCCCTTAAGCGAAGAAATAGCACAATTTACACTTATATTCCAGCCCCCGCCGGGTTTCGACGATTTTGCGCCGAAAACCGCGATTTTCGGCGCCGCCTGCCGTCTGGAACGCCGTCCGGGCTAAAACCTTTCAGGGGCCGGGCCATTTTTGTGGTAAAAGTGCTGTGAATCGTCGTTTTCTGAGTAGGTGCGTTTCCCCAACAAATCCCGTCTCATGTTGAAAACACTAGGTTTATAAGTCTCCCATGCTGATTTGGGCTCTGGTGGTCATCTTCTTCTGGGCGGTCGTGCCCGGCCTCATCACGGGCTGGATGCTCGGGGAGCGCGGGCGGAGCTTCCTCCCGGGCCTCCTCCTCGGGGCGGTCTGCGGCCCGCTGGGGATTCTCGGCACACTGGCCTTTATTTATGTCTCCGACCGCAGGCGCGCGCGCGGGCGCCACAACGTGCGCGGCCGCGCCGTGCGTGTTTTCTACGAAATTCCGGTGGTCGGCCGCCTACACGTCTCGACCGTCTGGGGGCTGGCCGGCCTCGCCACCTTCCTCTGTCTCTGGATGGTCGGCGGCATCAGCTACGAGTTTTACAGGGCCGAACTGAGCCCTTCGGCCACGCCCGGGCGGGTACAGGAGGCCGCGGAGGCGTCCGCGCGGCCGAAGGCGCTCGTCGGAGAGGCCCCCGGCGGCGCCGGGCAGCAGACTTTGGATTCAAGACTCGGCCAGCCGGGGCAGGCGAACACGTCCGCGCAGGCGCGCTCGGCGCTGGTCGGCAACTTCTCGGCCCCGACGGGTCAGCCGCCGACGCAGGGGGGCGCGCACCCCGACAACACCTCGACGGGCTGGCAGCCGCCACAAACTGTTTCGGCCGCCGCCCCGCCGCCGCCGTCGGCGCAGCCGGGGCCGGCCGCTTCCGGCCCTGAAGTGCCCGCGGCCGTCGCCGCCACGCCCGCGGCGGCCGCCCCCTCCCGCGCGCCCGGGCCGTCGCGCGCCGACGCCGTCTCGGAAGTGACGCGCGACCTCGCTTCGAGGGGGCACAGGGTACACGCGGCCTTGAGCGGCGACGCCCAGACGACGACGCTCTCCCTGACGGGGGCGACGCTGACGCGCGCGGCCGGCAACCAGATTCTCGGCAACGGCCGCCTGCGCGGCGCGCTCAAGGCGGCCGGCGTCCGCATCGTCGTCCTCCTCAACGGCGAGGAGAGCTGGACGTACATCCTCTGACCTTTTCGCGCGCGCCCGCCCCGCCTCCCGCCGTCGGAATCCTCCGTCGGCCGCGCCTCCGAACTACGCCGCGCTTCCCGACCGCCGTTTTGGTTTAGAGGCATCAACCATTTCGTCACCCCGCCGCGCACGCCGTCGCCGACTCCCCTTAACCCTTCCTGCAAAATGGCCGAAAACTTCGGCGCCCGCGCCCCGCCCGTGACGCCGGGCCCGTGGCACGATGCTTGTTTAGCTATACGGCGTCTCCTAAACGAGACTGGTTACGGTGCCGATGCGCCGGCAACCACAAAGTCGGGGCCCGGCTGTGAAGGGGAGAGCGCAGCCGGGCCTCAGCTTTTTTGTCGGCGCGTGACGGTTTGGGTCTTTGCGAGTGGGTGGGGGATAATGCCGGTCATGAGTCAAGAACCGCCTCAGGTGAACGAGACCGGCCACACCGTCCTGGTCGTGGACGACATGAGCGACAACATCATCCTGATTAGCCTCTCGCTCCAGGACATGGGCTACCGGGTGGTGACGGCGACCAACGGGGCCGACGCGCTCAACGTGGCGAAGCTGGCGCGCCCCGACCTCATCCTAATGGACATCGCCATGCCGCAGCAGGACGGGCTCGCCGCCACGCGCCGCATCCGCGAGGAGGCCGAGCTGCAAGACGTCCCCGTCGTCGCGCTCACGGCCTTCGACACCGACGGCTTCCGCCAGGCGGCCTTCGACGCCGGCTTCAACGGCTACCTGACCAAGCCCATCGACTTCGACCGCCTCCGCAACCTGATGGCGAAACTCCTCGCGCGCGACAAGGGGAACACGACCCGGCTCTGAGCGCGTCCGTCCGACTGCCTTCCCTTCCACTACCCCTCTTGACTTTCGCACGCCGCGGGTTAGAGTCTCCACGCATTTCCACAAGTGACTTTTATTTGAATCGTCGGGGCGCGCGCCGCGTGTAAAGCTCTGGCGCGCGGCGCCGTGACTCGTGGAGGAGGGGAGATGAAGAGAAGGCACTACCTTTTGACGGCCGCGCTTTCGCTGGCGGCGGGGCTCGCCGGGCACGCCCTGAGCGGCGGGTGGCTGACGCCGCGGCCCGCCGAGGCGCGCGCGCCGAGGGCTTCGGAGTGGGAATACTGCGCGGTGGTGAAGGCGCAGGCCGGCGACGCGCGCCGGCAGATTTACTGGATCAACTACTTCAAGGGCGAGGGCGTGAGGAACGAGCCGGTCGAGGCCACGCTCGGCGGCAACTCCTTCGCCAAAGCCGTCGCACGGCTCGGCGAAGAAGGCTGGGAGATGGTCGGCGAAGGCCCGCTCGAAGTCGCCCCCGTCGTCCGACCCGGCCCCATCGTCGGCGCCGCCACCGCCATCTTCTTCAAACGCCGGAAAGAGTGAGAGGCTAGAGGCTAGGGGCTAGGGGCTAGTTAGGAAGAGAACTTCTTAACTAGCCCCTAGCCCCTAGCCTCTAGCCCCTCTTACTACTTCTTGCCGCCCTGAGAGTTGGGCGGCTGAAGCTCGTCCTCGACGCCGGCGGCCTTTTCGTCTATCTGCTCGACGCCGCCTTTAATGGCGCCGACGAGGGCGCCCACGCCCGCGCCGACGAGGATGTCGCCCGCGACGTCTCTGGCCTGGCTGAGGAGCGACTTCCCGCCGCCCTTCTTCGAGCCGCCCTTCTTCGAGCCGCCCTTCTTGGCCCCGCCGCCCTTCGAGGCTCCGCCCTTCTTAGAGCCGCCCTTGGCTCCGCCCTTAGCGCCGCCGCCCTTGCCGCCGCCCTTCTTCGAGCCGCCCTTCGACGCGGACTTCTTGCTGCCGCCGCCGCCGCCCTTCTTCGAGCCGCCGCCGCCGCCAGACTTCTTACCGGCCGACTTCTTGGCGCCGCCCTTCCCCGCGGAGCCCTTGCCGCCGCCCTTCGAGCCGCCCTTCGAGCCACCCTTCGAGCCGCCCTTCGAGCCGCCCTTCTTCGAAGACTCCTTGTCGTCCTTCTTCGACGACTTCTTCGAGGACTTCTTTGAAGCCATTTCCCTTTTCTCCTCTGTCAACCGACGGATTGAAAAGCTCGTCTCACAACCTAACAAATGATGACGCCGCTGTCATCAACTTTTCTCGCGCGCGCGGCGCCGAAATCCACGCCCGCCGGCCGCGACGTAAACCAGACGCGCGCCACGCGACGACGTTGACTCGCCGCGCCGCCGCGTAAAGAATATGGCGCCTCCGTCGCGCGGACGACGATGCGGACTCCGCGCGGCCCCTTCCCTCCCGAGTCAGGAGACGGCGTGGGCGAGAAAGAGTTTCACTACCGCTGGGAGTACGACCTGCGCGCCGACCCGCAGGCGCTCTGGCCGCTCGTCTCCGACACCAACCGCTTCAACCGCGACGCCGGCCTGCCCGACGTCGCGCGCCGCCGCGCCGAGCCCGAGCCCGGCCGCGCCGCCCGCCGCAGGCTCCGCCTCTCGAAGTTCGGCGTCGGCGTCGAGTGGGAGGAGGAACCCTTCGAGTGGGTGCGCCCCTTCCGCTTCGGCGTCGTCCGCCGCTACAGAACCGGCCCCGTCGTCGAGGCGCGCGTCGCCGCACGGCTCGAAGAGCGCGAGGGCGGCGGCACGCGCCTCGTCTACGACGTGAAGGCGCGTCCGCGCGGCGCGCTCGGCCGCGCCGTCATCCCCGTGCAGGTCGGCCGCGTCAGCGCGCGCAAGTTCGCGGAGGTCTTCCGCCGCTACGACGCGCTCGCGCTCGAAGGCCGCGCGCGGGAGGAGCAGTCGCGCCCGCCCTCGCCGCTCGGCGCGAGCGAGCGCGCCCTGCTCGAAGCGCTCGGCCGCAGGCTCGCCGAAGGCGGCGCCGACCGCGACGCGGCCGCGCGACTCTGCGAGACGGTCGGGCGCGGCGACGAGCTGACGCTCGCGCGCATGAGGCCCTACGCGCTCGCCGACGCGTGGGGCGCGCCGCGCCGCGAGGTGCTCGAACTGTTCCTGAAGGCGACGCGCGCGGGGCTGCTCGATTTGCGCTGGGAGCTTCTCTGCCCGCTCTGCCGCGGCGCGGGGCACTCGGCCGAAGCCCTGAGCGACGTGCGGCCGGGGCAGCACTGCGACTCCTGCATGATTGACTACGAGGTGGACTTCGACCGCTCGGTCGAGGTCGTCTTCCGCCCGAACCCGTCCGTGCGGCGCGTCGAGGCGCGCGAGTTCTGCGTCGGCGGGCCGCAGGTCACGCCGCACGTCGTCGTCCAGCAGCTCGTCCCCGCGGGCGAGAGCCGCACCGTCGAGCCCCTGCTCGAAGAGGGGCGACACCGCTTCCGCACGCACGCGCGCCCCGAGGGCGAGCCCCTGCTCGTCTCGCGCGGGGGCGGCGACGCGCTGACCTTGCGCGCGTCCGGCCCCGACGCAGGCGCCGGCGGCGGCGACGGGCCGCGCGTCTCGACGCGCCCCGCGCTCACGCTCGTCAACGACACGGACGACGAGCAGCTCTTCGTCGTCGAGCGCACGGCGTGGGGCGGCCAGGCAGCGACCGCCGCCGAGGTCACCGCGCTCCAACTCTTCCGCGACCTCTTCGCCGCCGAGGCGCTGCGCCCCGGCGACCGCATCAACGTCGGCCGGATGGCGCTCCTCTTCACAGACCTCCGCGACTCGACGCGCCTCTACCGCGAGATAGGCGACGCCGTGGCCTTCGGCGCGGTGATGAATCACTTCGACGTGCTGCGCGAGGAGATAGCGGCCGAAGGCGGCTCCATCGTGAAGACGCTGGGCGACGCCGTGATGGCCGTCTTCCCGCGCCCGGCGCCCGCGCTGCGCGCCATCATCAACGCGCAGGGGCGGCTCGCCTCGCCGCCCGCGGGGGTGCGCCCGCTCACGGTCAAGGCCGGGCTCCACGCCGGCCCCTGCATCGCCGTCACGCTCAACGGGCGGCTCGACTACTTCGGCTCGAACGTCAACATCACCGCGCGGCTCGAACCGCTCTCGACCGGCGAGGACTGCGTCATCACGCGGGACGTACGCCGCGACCCCGAGGTCGCCGCGCTCCTCGCAGACCCCGCCAACGGCCTCACGGCCGAGCCGTCCGAGGCGCGACTCAAGGGCTTCGACGACGAGAGCTTCGAGCTCTGGCGCGTGAGAAGGAGAGGAGCAGTATGACGACCACGACGACCACCGCGGCCCCGACGGCCGGCGCGCGACGGCCGCGACGCCGCCTCCCGAGACGCTTTCTCGCCGTCGCCGGGGGGCTCGCGCTCCTGCTCGCCGCGTGGGTCGCCTTCGACCTCTACAGGCCCGTCCGCAGCTCCGTCCGCGAGTTCGACGCCGACGAGGTGGCGCGGCTTGAGACGGCGATGTGGCGCTCCTACTACTCGCGCCAGCGCGTGAAGCTGTTCGGGCAGATGGCCGAGCTTTTGCGGACGCAGTACCGGCTCCCCTTCTGGCGCTCGAACGCCGTCGCCTACCGCGCGGCGAAGGCCGCCTTCGTCTTCAAGGACGGCCGCGGCCGGGCGGACTACGAGCGGGCGCTCCCCGACCTCGTCAGCTTCTACGGCTCGCTCCGCGCGGTCGCCGACACCGACTTCGACGTGGGGCGCGCCGCGCGGCTCGAACTCGAATGGTGGATAGTCCACCGCGAGCGGCGCCGCCACGCCCCCGGCGACCTCGACCGCGCGCTCGCAGACCTCCAGGCCGAACTCTACCGCGTCCCCGCCGCACGCCTCGCCGAGCACGCGCGCCTGCGCGCCGAGGCGATGGAGATACGCGACACCAAAGCCGAACGGGGCGGCGTCACCGAGGAGGACTGGCGCCGCATAGACGAACTGCTCCACGGCTCCTGGCGCTCGCTCCACTCGGCAGTCAACTCCGAAAGGTAGGGCCACCCGATGTTCGACTTGACGGGGAAGGTGGCGGTCGTGACCGGCGCGAGCCGCGGCGTCGGGAAGGGCGTCGCCGTCGGTCTGGCCGAGGCCGGGGCGACGGTCTACGCGACGGGGCGCACCGTCGCGGAAGACTCTTTCGCCGACTCCCCCGACGCCGCCGGGCGCATCATCCCGGCGCGCTGCGACCACACGGACGACGGCGAGGTCGAGGCGGTCTTCGAACGCGTGGGCGAGGAGCGGGGTCGGCTCGACGTTCTGGTCAACAGCGCGTGGGGCGGTTACGAGCGGATGTTCGAGGGCGGCGAGTTCACGTGGCCGCGCCCCTTCTGGGAGCAGCCCGTCTGGCGCTGGGACGCGATGTTCGCGGCGGGCGTCCGCGCCGCCTACGTCGCGGGCCGGCACGCCGCGCGCCGCATGGTCGCGGCCGGGTCGGGCCTCATCGTCAACGTCTCCTTCTGGGCGGCGCGGAAGTACGTCGGCAACGTTCCTTACGGCGTGTCGAAGGCCGCCACCGACAAGATGACGGCCGACATGGCGCGGGAGTTGCGCCCCCACGGCGTCGCCGCCGTCTCGCTCTACCCCGGGCTCGTCAGGACGGAGAAGGTCATGGAGGCGGCGGCCTTCCTCGACCTCGGCAACTCCGAGTCGCCCCGGTTCATCGGCCGCGCCGTGGCCGCGCTCGCCGCCGACCCGGACGTGCTCCGACGGTCGGGCGGGGTGCTCGTCGCGGCGGCGCTCGCGCTCGAATACGGCTTCACCGACGTCGACGGCACGCGGCCGCGCCCCCTCACGCTCGGGGACGTTTAGCCGGCGCGCTCGTTGATCCAGACGGGCTTGGAGTTGCAGCCGGAGCCGTCGCTGCGCCAGCGGGGGCAGGACCAGAAGTAGCTGCCGGAGGAGGTCGGGCCGCGCTTGAGCGTGGGCGTGTTGCAGAGGGCGCAGGGCGGCCCGGCTTCGGGCGCGGGGCGGGCCTCTTCGAGCGCGCCCTTGTCGTCGAACCAGCGCGCGCCGCGGCAGTCGGGGTAGCGCACGCAGGAGAGGAAGGCGTGCTTGCCCTTCTCCCTCGGCAGGCGCAGGCGCATCGCGCCGCCGCACGCCTGACAGGGGGTTTGCAAAAGCGCCTTCCGCTGCTTCGCGTTCTTCGGCGCGTCGCTCAGGTAGCCGCACGCCTCGCGCCCCGCCGAGCAGGCGAGGAACTTACCCGCGGCGCCCTCGCGCTCGACGAGGAAACCGGCGCGCTCCTCCCTCTTGCACTTCGGGCAGTCGAGCGCGCCCTCGGGCCGCGGAACCTCGCGCGCGGGCGACGACGACGAACCCTCGGCCGGGCGCTCGACCTCCGAGCCCGCTATCTGCCCGACCAGCTCCGTGACCATCCCGCGCACCTCGACCATGAAGGCGTCCAGCTCGTACTCGCGCCGCGCCATGCGCGAGAGCTTCTGCTCCCAGCGCCCCGTCAGCTCGGCCGACTTGAGCAGCGGCGAGGGGAGCATCTTGATGAGCGCCGCGCCCTTCGCCGTCGCCACCAGCGACTTCTTCTCGCGCACGACGTACTCGCGCTTGAGCAGCGTCTCGATGATGGAGGCGCGCGTGGCGGGCGTCCCCAGGCCGGCCTCCTTCATGGCGAGCCGCAGCTCCTCGTCCTCGACCTTCCTCCCCGCCGTCTCCATCGCGCCGAGCAGGCTCGACTCCGAGTAGCGCGGCGGCGCCTTCGTCTGCTTCGCCTGCGCCTCCGCCTTCAGGACCTCGGCCGGGTCCTTCGCCTTGAGCGGCGGCAGCTCCGCCGCCTCCTCGTCCTCTTCCTCGCCCGCCTTCTTCGCCTCGCCGCCGCCGCGGCCCGGCGGCTCGACCTCGCGCCAGCCGGCCTTCAGGACCACCGTGCCGCGCGTGATGAAGCGCTCGCCCTCGGCCTCCGTGACGACGGTCGTGCGCTCCAGCTCGGCGTCGGGGAAGAAGGCGGCGAGGAAGCGGCGCGCGACGAGGTCGTAAATCCTCTTCTCGTCCGGCGAGAGCGCGTCGGCCTTAATCTTCTGCTTGGTGGGGATGACGGCGTGGTGGTCGGTGACCTTCTTGTCGTCCACGTGGCGGGCGGTGAGCTTGGGCCTGCCCGCCGCGAGAATCTTCTCGATGAAGGGGACGTAGGGGCCGACCGAGGCGGCGCGGACGTGCGCCTCTATCTCGTCGGCCACCGCCTTAGAGAGGTGGCGCGAGGAGGTGCGCGGGTAGGTGACGAACTTCTTCTCGTAGAGCGACTGCGCCAGCTCCAGAGTCTTCGCCGCCGTGAAGGCGTGGCGGACGTTCGCGGCGCGCTGCAAGGAGGTCAGGTCGTGCAGGAGCGGCGGCTTCTCGCGCGCCGCCTTCTTCTCGACCTGCCTGACCTCGCCGCGCTTCCCCCCGACCTTCTCGGCGACGGCCTCCGCGTCTTCGCGCTTGTCGAAGCGGCTGCCGTCTTTGCCGAACCAGCGCCCGCGGTACTCGCCGCCGGGCGCGCGGAAGTCGGCGACGACCTCGAAATAATCGGTGGGGACGAAGTTGGCGATCTCGCGGTCGCGCTCGACGATGAGGGCGAGCGTGGGCGTCTGCACGCGCCCGAGGGAGAAGACGCCCTGGTGGCCGGCGCGGCGGGCGCGCACCGTCTGGGCGCGCGTGGCGTTGATGCCGACGAGCCAGTCGGCGCGCTGGCGCGCGTGCGCCGAGTCGCGCAGGCCCTTGTACTCCTCGGCCGGCTTCAGGCCGCGGAAGCCTTCGAGGATGGCCTCGCGCGTGAGCGACGAAATCCACAGGCGCGCGACCGGCTTGCGGCAGCCCGCGAGCGTGTAGACGAGGTCGAAAATCAGCTCGCCCTCGCGCCCCGCGTCGGCCGCGTTGACGACCGAGGTGACGTCCTCGCGCCCGAGCAGCGCCCGGATGACGTTGAACTGGTCGAGCGTCCGCTCCGACGGGTGATACTTGAACTCGTCCGGCAGGATGGGCAGGTCTTCGACCCGCCACCGCTCCAAACGCGGGTCGTACGCCTGCGGGTCGTCCAGCTCGACGAGGTGCCCCACGCACCACGTCACGATGTCCGCCTCGCCCGAGATGAAGCCCTCGCCCCGCCGCGTCGCCCCCAGCGCCGCGGCCACGTCCCGCCCCATCGAAGGCTTCTCGGCGACAATCACTCTCATAACTGGAGTCGTGAACTGTGAACCGTAAACCGTGACGAGATAAACCCTGCCTCCTTCTCGTCACGGTTTACGGTTCACGGTTCACGGCTTTTCAATAGTCCTCGCTGTTCGTGTAGTAGACCTGCAAGTCGCGCTCGCCGTTGATGAGCCAGCGGCCGCCGGCCTTGACGAGCGTGATCTGCTGGCGGACGGAGCCTTTGGAGTTCTTGTCGGGCGAGTCGAAGTCCCAGGTCTTGTCGAAGGTGGCCGTGGCGCTCAGGCCCGTCGGGTCGGGCGCGACCTGGACGTTCTCTATCTTCACGCTCATGTCGTCGTAGCGGATGAAGGCTTGCTGGCGGTCGCTGCGCACCTGCGCGGCGGGGACTTTCTGCTTCTTGTAGAAAGTCTCCAGCGTGTCGGCGTAGCGGCTCATGTGCTTGGCTATGTCGCGCTCCCGGGTCGAGTCGGCCCACTCGTCGATGACGTCGGCGACCTCCCTCTTCACGCGCTCGGCGTCGCCGCGCGGCGGCACGCCGTTGTTGTCCTCGTACGCCTTGAGGAGGTCGGCGTTGGCTTTGTCGTTGGTCGTCAGCAGGCGGTCGCTGTAGCCGTCGCGCGGGCTGTACCAGGGGAGCGAGGCGAAGTACTGCCGGAGGTCGTCCTCGCGGAAGCTGCGGCCGTAGCGCGCGTAGACGGTGTTGCGCAGCAGGCGGAGCTGCGCTGTCGTCACGCCCGAGAGGTCGGCGGGCGTGACGAGCGCGCCCGCGCGAATCTTCTGCTCGGCGCGCTGCGCCGCTTCACTCAGCGCGCCGGGCGGCGGGGTCGCGTTGGCGTTGGCGTTCGCGTTGGCGCGCGGCGTCGGCGTCGGCCGCGTGTTGACGACCGCCGGCTTGCCCCTCTGACTCAGGTAATAGAAGAAGGCCAGCACCGAGAGCCCGCCGAGGCCGACGAGCAGCACGGCGAGCAGGCCGACGACGTAGCCCCTGCGCGAGCTTCGCGCGGGCTGCGGGTGCGCGCCCGGCGGCGGCGGCCGGTGCTGCGGCCCGGGCGCGTAGTGCGCGGGCGGCCGCGGGTGCGTCGTCACCGCGGGAGACACGGCCGTCACCTCGTTCTGCTGTGTCGGCGCCGGGGGCGCGGGGTGCGTCGGCGTGACGGGCACGGGCCGCGCCGTCGCCGGGAAGAACAGTTCGGCGGGCGCCAGCGCGGCCTGTATCACGCGCGCGAACTCTCCGGCGTCGCGCGGCCGCTCGTCCGGGTTCTTGGCGAGCGCGCGCGCGACCTCGGCGCGGAGCGCCTGCGGAATCTGTAGGTCTGCGGGCAGGGCGGGCGGCGGCTCGTTGACGTGCTTGAGGACGAGGCTCGTCATGCTCGACGCGGTGAAGGGCGGCGCGCCCGCCAGCATCTCGTGGAGCATCGCGCCCAGGGAGTAGACGTCGGCGCGCGAGTCCAGCGGCTCGCCCTTGCACTGCTCGGGCGACATGTAGAAGAGCGTGCCGACCATCGTCCCGGCCTCGGTGAGCGTGGACGACTCCTGCGCCATGTCGCGCAGCTTGGCGATGCCGAAGTCCACGACCTTGACGCTCTCGGCGGGCCGGTCTTCGTCGGCCGGGGTGACGATGATGTTGTCGGGCTTGATGTCGCGGTGGACGATGCCGCGGCGGTGCGCGGCGCCGACGCCCGCGCACACGTCGCGCATCAGGGAGACGGCGCGGCGCGGGTCGAGCCGCCCCTCGCGCCGGAGCAGCTCGCGCAGGCTCTCGCCGCGCACCAGCTCCATCACGATGTAGGCCAGACGGCCCGGGCCGCTCGACTCGCCGTAGTCGTGGATGGTGACGACGTTCGGGTGGTGGAGCTGCGCGGCGGCGCGCGCCTCGCGCCGGAAGCGCTCGACCAGCTTCTCGTCGCCGGTCAGCCTCTGGTGCAGAACCTTGACGGCCACCTCGTCGCCGATGAGCACGCGGCGCGCGCGGTAGACCGCGCCCATCCCGCCCGAGCCGAGCCGCGAGACGACCTCGTACTTCCCGTCGAGCACGCGCCCGGCGAGCGTGTCGGCCGCCTCGTCGCCGCCGACGGTCGTCACCCCTACCTCGCGCCGGGCGGGCTGCGCCGGCTCGGCCGTCGCGGCGTCGCCCCCGTAGACGGTCTTCGCCCCGCAGCGCGTGCAGAACAGCGCCCCCTCGCGCAAAGGCTCCTGGCAGTTCGGACAGAGCATCGGAAGTGCAGAGTGCAGAGTGCAGAGTGCAGAGTGCAGAATTAAGAACTAGCCTTTAATTCTGCACTCTGCACTCTGCACTCTGCACTTGTCTTTTTTTCTTGTCCCGTCACGCGGGACTCAAAGTAGCCTTATCAACCTTCGACGGCGTCGAGGACGCTCGTCGCCTTCTTCTCGTAGGCCGCGATGGCGGCGGCGTTCTGACGCTCGACCTCCGTGAGCGCCGCGTCCGTGTACCTCGGGTTGGGCTTGTACCAGTCGAAGCTCTTGAAGTAGCCCTGGAGCCACCTGTCCTTGAAGACCTTGCCGTGGCGCGCGTAAATCTCGTTGTGGAGCTTGCGCGCGTCTTCGAGGAACATGCCCTCCAGGAGCCCCTTCGGGATGGGCCGCGCGCTCAGGGAGTCTTTGACCTTGCGCTCGTAGGCGACGATGGTCTCGACGTTCTTCCTGTCCGTCTCGGAAAGCTCCGGCTCCTTGTTGTCCTCGCGCGCCTCGTACCAGGGCTGGCTCCAGAAGTACTGCGCCAGCCACTCGGTGCGGAACTGCCGGCCGTGGCGGGCGTAGATTTCGTTGCGCAGCAGGCGCAGCTCGTGGAGGCTCAGGCCGTCGAGCATCTGCTCGGTGACGAGCCGGTTCTCGAAGTGCTCCATGTCGCCGGGCGAGACGGCCGCGCGGCGCTGCTTGCGCGTGGCCGCGTCAATCGTCGAGAGGTTCCGGCGCTCGGTCGGCGTCAACTGGCGCGCGTCGTAGGACGGGTCGGCCTTGTACCAGTAGCGCTCCTCGAAGTAGTTCTGGAGCCACGGGTCGTCGTCGAAGCGCTTGCCGCGGACGGCCTCGACCTCGGCGCGCAGGACCTGCCACTCGGCCGCGGAGTGCATGCCGAGCTTCTCCTCGGTCATCGGCTTGGCCTGCCACCAGCGCAGGTCGCCCGGCTCTATCTGGTCGTGCTTCTCGGCCTCAAGCTCTCGAATCAGGTCGAGGTTCTCGCGCTCCGCCGCGTTCAGCATCGAGTTGCTGAAGTTAGGGTCGGGCTTGTACCACGCCTGCTCCTTCAGGTAGCTCTGGATGTCGCGGTCTTTGAAGATGCGGCCGTGGCGGCCGAAGACCAGCCCGCGCAAAAGCTTCAAGTCCCAGAGGTCGGCGTCCTTCAACTGCCGGCGCGTGACCTTCTGCCTGGCGTAGTCCACGGCTTCGAGCTTCTTGAACTCGTCGCTCTGGGCCGGGCAGGCGGCGGCGGCGAGCAGGACGAGTGCCAGCGCGGCCGCCGTGCGTTTTAGTTTTTCGTATCTCTCTCTCATCAGGGGAACGCTCCTTTAGGCGTGCGTCCTTTCTTTGGTTGGCTGAAAACTCATTTGGACTTGCGGGCCGCGCCCGCCTTCGTCGGCGCGACGTAGCGCGCGACGCCGTCGGCGATTGACTCGGCCATGCGCCGCCGCCCCTCCTCGGTCTTGATGAACTCGGCGTCCGAGGGGTCGGAGAGCGTGACCATCTCGATGGTCACGACCGGCACCCGCGAGAAGATGGAGCCCGTCAGGGCGCCGCCCTGCTCGCGCCCGACCTTCGTCTGGTAGTCGGTGCGGACGCCGTTGTCGTCGAGCACGCCGCGCAGCCCCTCGGCCAGGCCCGCGTGGACGGCCTCGGCGGCGCGGCGGCTCTCCTCTATAACGTCGGGCGCGGGGCCGGTCGTTCCGTCCTTCGCGCGCCCGCGCCGGTCGGGGTAGTAGACGGCGAAGCCGCGCTCGGCGCTGGCGTCGCAGTGGAGCCGGAGCATCAGCGCGGCGCCCGCGCGGTTGGCGATGAGCGCGCGCTCCTTGTTCCTGACCAGCTCGCCCTCCGCCGACTTCGTCAGGACGACCTCGTAGCCGCGCGCCTCCAGAGCCTCGCGCAGCCTCTCGGCGACGGCCCAGTCCACCTCCGCCTCGCTCGTGCCGTTCTGGACGTTCTGGCCGCTGGCGACCTCCGAAGGGTGGCCGGGGTCGATGCAGACGACGGTGCGCGCCCCGGCGGCCTTCGAGACCTCCGCGCCCTTCGCGGGGGGGCGCCGGGGCTCCTTCCTGTGCTGCGTCGCGGTGGCGCAGGCGAGGAGGAGCAGGAGGAGTGCGAGCGGGGTCAGGAGTCTCATCCGGGTTCGTCAACGGGCGCTGTTCAAGGGCGTGAATTGATGGTAAAAAAGCGGTCGCGTAATCCGGCCCCTCCGCGGCCTTCGGCGGCCGGGGCCGCGGGCATTATTCGGCCCGGCCCGACGCGTTGTCAAACCACACCCCCTTGAGGACGCGCGCCGGCGCCGCGCCCCGACGTGACACGGCATGACCAGCCGCACCCCCGACCGCCTCTCCATCCGACGCCGCCCGAGTGGGCTGCCGCTGATGCGGCAGTGGTGGGGCAAGCTCCTCTTCATGCACTGGCCCGTGGCCGTGAGCGCGCTCCGGCCGCTCGTCCCGCCGCAGCTCTCGATAGACACCTTCGAGGGGCAGGCGTGGGTCGGCGTCGTCCCTTTCAAGATGTGGGGCGTGCGGCCCTACTTCACGCCGCCCGTGCCGGGCCTCAACTCCTTCCTCGAACTGAACGTCCGCACCTACGTCAACTACCGCGGCGTGCCGGGCGTCTGGTTCTTCTCGCTCGACATCAACAGCCCCTTCGCCCGCTGGGGCGGCCGGCAGTTCTTCTTCCTCCCCTACCACAGCGCCGAGATGAGCTTCGGGCAGAGGGGCGACTTCATCGACTACGCCTCGCGGCGCGTCGGCGGCGACGCGCCCGCGGCCGAGTTCCGCGCCGGCTGGGCGGTCGGCGCCGGCCTGCCGCAGGCCGAGCCCGACTCGCTCGACTTCTTCCTCACGGAGCGTTACTGCCTCTACTCGACTTACAGGGAGCAGCTTTTCCGCTGCCGCGTCTTCCACGAGCCGTGGCCCCTGCGCGCCGCCGAGGTCGCCTCCTACGACTCGACGATGCTGGAGGCGCTCGGACTCGCCCAGCCCGCGGGCGCGCCCCTGCTCCACTACGCGGAGGAGCTGAAGGTGGACATCTGGCCGCTCCTGCGCGTCGAGCGCGACACGCGCGACCGCGTCTTCGAGCCGGCCGCCGCGCCCGAATCGCTCGGCTGAGGCGCGGAAGAATTTTCTTGACTCGCCCGCCACCCTGACCTATTTTCATTACCGCATTTCCCATCGCCGATAATCCGAGAGGCCGGCAATCCTCGGCCTCCCGCAGTCTTTGAAAGCCGCGGCCCGCGCCGCACGCTCCTTTTAAGGTCGCGCGGCCGTGCCGGCGACGCCCTCACGCGTTCAACTCTGACCGCGGCGGCCTCCGGCCTCGCCCGCGGGTGAGACGTTTTTTACCAAAGCAATAGCCATCTTCAAGGTCTTCGACGGGGACTTTCTGATGACACGCTCGCAAGCACGCAGCCGCGGCCGCCTGAGGCGTCGGGCGGCGCTCTGCCTCGCGCTCCTCCTGCCCCTACAGGCCGCGCCGCTCCCGCGCGCGGCCGCCGCCGACGGCGACACGGACGCGCCGCCCTCGAAGTCCGAGCAGGCCGAGACGCTTCTGGAGTCTCTGCTCGACTTCTTCTACCCCGCGCCGCCGCAACAGCAGGCGCCCGCCGCGACGCCGACGCCCACGCCGACGCCCACGCCGGCCGCGGCGCCCGCCGCCGCGCCCGCGCAGCAGCCGCCCGCGGACAAGGCGGGGGAGGCCGAAACCGGCGGGGCGAAGAAGGGCGGGCGCAAGCCCTTGCAGTACCCCCTGCCCGACTGGTCGCCTCTCGGCAGCGCGGGGCCCGTGACGGTCGAGTCCGAGGACGAGGCGACCGAAGAGTTCATCCCGATGCCCGACCGCTGGCGCTTCCCCTTCCCGCGCTACGACCGCTACGGCCCGAAGATGGGCACGGCCTGGGTCGAGGGCAGCACCTTCGACCCCTACAACCAGAACGTGCTCAAGGGCGACTACCCCGTCCACGGCAACCACACGTTCCTCAACCTCAACCTCCAGAGCGCGTCCACCGTCAACCCGCGCGTCGTCGCCGCGGGCGGGCGCCGCAACCAGTTCTTCACCAACCAGAACTTCGTCATGGGCGCCGAGCTGTTCGGCGGCACCGGCGCCTTCGAGCCGAAGCGCTGGGCGGTGCGCGTGACGACGGTCGCCAACTTCAACTTCCTCGCCAACAACACGCTCAACCCCTTCGACTCCCGGCGCGGCAACTCGCGCCTCGCCGTCGAGGAGGCTTTCGTCGAGAAGCGCCTCGCCGTCGTCGGCCCGAACTTCGACTTCCTGACCCTGCGGGTCGGGATGCAGAACTTCAACTCCGACTTCCGCGGCTTCCTCTTCGCCGACAACCAGCTCGGCGCCCGCCTCTTCGGCACCGCCAACTCGCAGCGCGACACCTACAACGTCGCCTTCTTCTCGATGCGCCAGCGCGACGAGGTCTCGCAGCTCCACAGCTTCGACCGCCGCCGCCAGACGGTCTTCCTCGCCAACTGGTTCCGGCAGGACTTCGGCCATAAGGGCTACACCGCGCTCTTCAACTTCGTCTACAACAACGACCTCGGCCGCGTCGCGGGCGACCGCGCGCGCCTGAACGTCGGCTACCTCGGCTTCCACGGCGACGGCAAGTGGGGCAAGCTCAACGTCGACCACGCCTTCTACTGGGCCTTCGGCCGCGACCGCTTCAACCGCCTCGCCGGGCGCGACCAGACGGTCAACGCGCAGATGGCGGCGTTCGAGGGCTCAATGGACAGGGACTGGACGCGCTGGCGCGGCTCCTTCTTCTACGCGTCGGGCGACGGCGACGCGACGGACGGCCGCGCGACCGGCTTCGACATGATTCAGGACAACCCGAACTTCGCGGGCGGGCCGTTCCAGTTCTGGACGCAGCAGACGACTCTGGTGGGCGGCGCCGTCGGGATTCTGAAGAACAAGTTCTCGCTCCTGCCGAACCTGCGCAACAAGTTCAACGAGCGCTCGAACTTCGTCAACCCCGGACTGCTGATGTGGAACCTCGGCGGCGACTTCCGCGTGACGCCGAAGCTGAAGGTGGTGACGAACCTCTCGTACCTGAGGTTCGCGCGCGCGGGGCTCCTCCGGCAGATAACGGGCGACCCCGGCATCAAGAGCGGCATCGGGACCGACCTGAGCTTCGGCGCGAAGTTCCGCCCGTTCGAGAACGAGAACCTGTTCCTCGTCACGGGCGCGGCCGTCCTCTTCCCGCACGGCGGCTACGCCCGCATGATCGGCAGCACGCGCCCGCTCGTCTCGCCGACCTTCGCCTTCCAGGTGGCTTTCTAAGTTCACGTTCAAACTTCAGACGGCAAACATGAAGACCTCCGGCAACCACACACGCACGAAGCGCCAGCAGTTACTCAGCCTCTTCGCGGCGCTCGCCCTCTTCGGCCTCGCCGCCTTCGCCTTCCTCCCCGTCCAGTCGGCCGGCGTCGCGGTCGGGTCGGCCGCGGCCGCCGCCACGCCGGCCGCGGCCCACTCCGCCGCCGACGCCGGGGGCGAGCCCGCCGCGCCGCAGGAGCGGAAGCCGCCCGCGCCCTCCGACGGCTGCGTGAAGTGCCACGCGGGCGTCGGCGACCCGCACCAGACGAAGATTAACAACGGCCCCTCCTGCGTGGACTGCCACGGCGGCAACGGCACGGCCGCGCTCAAGGAGCAGGCGCACACCGCCAGGCCGAAGTACCCCGCGAAGTGGCACAACTCGGCCAACCCTGAGGAGAGCTACACGCTCCTCAACAGGGAGAACAAGGACTGGGTGCGCTTCGTCAACCCTTCGGACTTGCGCGTGGCCGAAATCTCCTGCGGCGGCGCCTGCCACGGCGACTACATCAAGCGGCTCCAGAAGAGCGCGATGACGAACAGCCCGCAGGTCTACTCGACGGCGCTCTACAACAACGGTTCGCTCCCGACCAAGTACGCCATCATCGGCGAGAACTACAGCCCCTCCGGCGAGCCCCAGATAGCGCGCACCATCCCGCCGCCGACCGAGGAGGAGACGAGGAAGACGGGCGTCATCCCCTTCCTCTTCCCCTTCCCCAGATTCGAAATCGGCCAGCCCCTCTCGGTCGCCTTCTGGCGCCCCGTCGAGCGCGGCGGCGGCCCCAAGTCCGAGACCGGCAACCCCAACCGCGAGGACGTGCCCGGCCAGCCCGACGTCACCCTGAGCAACCGCGGCTACGGCACGCAGGCCCGCGTGGACCCCGTCATCCTCGGCGCGCACATGGTGCGCCTGAACGACCCCGTGATGTCCTTCATGGGGACGAACAACGCGCCGGGCGACTACCGCCAGTCGGGCTGCGCCGCCTGCCACGTTGTCTACGCTAACGACCGCTCGGAGTACAACTCCGGCCCCTACGCCAAGTTCGGCAACCGCGGCACGACCGCGCCCGACAACCCCGACCCCACCATCCCGAAGGGCGAGAAGGGGCACCCGCTCGAACACAAGTTCACCAAGTCCATCCCTTCGAGCCAGTGCATCACCTGCCACGTCCACAACGGCAACGGCTTCATCAACACCTACCTCGGCTACATGTGGTGGGACGAGCAGACCGACGGCGAGTTCCTCTACCCGAAGAAGCAGAAGAACCCGACGCCCGAGGAGTTGGACAAGGCCGGCCAGTTCAACCCCGAGGAGGCCGCCGCCCGCGGCAAGTGGGGCGACCCCGAGTTCCTCTTCGAGATGAGCGAACTCAACAAGCAGATGCGCAAGATGCAGGTCTCGGACTACCACGGCCACGGCTGGGTCTTCCGCCGCGCCTACAAGATGGACAGGAAGGGGCAGTTCTTAGACAGGGACGGCAAGGTCATCCCCTACGACGACCCCGACCTCTACGAGCGCGAGGGCAAGCCCGGCAAGGCCGTCCACCTCAAGGACATCCACCTCGAAAAGGGCATGCACTGCGTCGACTGCCACTACTCGCAGGACGCGCACGGCACGAACAAGATTTACGGCGACCGCCGCGCCGTCATCGAAATCTCCTGCGAGGACTGCCACGGCACCGTGGACAAGAAGAAGACGGCCTCGACCATGCGCACCTCCGGCTTCGGCGCGCCCGAGGGCGGCAACTCGATGGTCCCGACGCGCGGGCGCCCCTTCAACCGCGCCCGCTTCGTCCAGCGCGGCGACAAGCTCTTCCAGCGCTCGATGGTCGAGCAGAACGACCCCGCCACCGGCAAGATTAAGGAGTGGGAGGTGCCGCAGGTCGCCGACACCGTCGACCCGAAGAGCCCGCGCTACAACGCGAAGTCGGCGCGCGCCAAGACCCTGCTGCGCGACAACGAGACGTGGGGCGCCGTCCCCTCCGACTCGAAGCAGCTCGCGCACGACAGCGGGAAGGTCTCGTGCGTCTCGTGCCACTCGTCGTGGACGACGAACTGCTGGGGCTGCCACCTCTCGGCGTCGGTCAACACGCGCAAGCCTTCGCTCCACGAGGAGGGCGACGTGACGCAGGTCTACCCCTCCTACAACCCGCAGGTCCTGCGCACCGACGGCTACATGCTCGGCATAGACGGCTCCGTGCAGGGGCACAAGGTGATGCCCGTCCGCTCGTCTTCCGCCGTCACCGTGAGCGTCACGAACGCCGCGCGCTCGGTCATCGTCAACCACGCGCCGACGATCTCCTCCGCGGGCTACAACGGCAACGCCTTCAACACGCACCCGCCGCACACCGTCCGCGGCGCCGAGACCAAGCAGTGCACCGACTGCCACGTCTCCAAAGAGAACGACAACAACGCGTGGGTCGGCTCCGTCCTGATGCAGGGCTCGAACCAGGTCAACTTCATGGGGCGCTACGTCTACGTCGCCGAGGGCGGCGAGGGCCTCTCCGCGACGGAGGTCGCCGAGCTGACCGAGCCGCAGGCCGTCCGCGGCGGGCACCTCCACCAGATAGCCTACCCCGACTGGTACGCCCGCCATCAGGCGCGCGGCGGGAAGCTCGGCGACAACTACGCGCACCGCGGCGCGGACGTCAACCAGGTGCAGCAGTACGGCGAGTTCCTTCTGGCCGCGGCGGGCGGCGACGGCTTCGTCGTCTACGACGCGGCCAACGTCGCCGACAAAGACTTCAGCCAGCGCATCGTGGACTCGCCCTTCTCGAAGGTCGGTCAGAGGCTCTACGTGCGGACGAAGGACGCCGTCGGGGTCGCCGTCGGCTCGCCCGCGCCGCTCGACCCGAAGCGCAACCCGGGGCAGACGGCCGACCAGCGCCGCTGGCTTGAGCTGAACGAGGAGCAGCCCGTCGCGCCGCTCTTCGGCTACGCCTTCGTCGCCGACCGGCAGGAGGGGCTCGTCACCGTGGACGTCACGACGCTCACCGACGGCGTCAACACCAACAACCACCTCAAGCGCGGCGCGACGTTTAACCCCGAGGGCCGCCTCTCGAACGCGCGCGGCGTCTGGGTCGTCGGCAACTACGCGTACCTCCTGACCGACCGCGCCCTGCAAGTCGTCAACATCAGCGACCCCTTGAGCCCGCGCTGGGTGAGCGAGGTCACCGCGCCCCTGCGCGACCCGCGCTCGCTGGCCGTGCAGTTCCGCTACTGCTTCGTCACCGACGCCGAAGGTCTGAAGGTGCTCGACGTGACCGACCTCGAACGCCCGCGCCCGGTGGCGAACGCGGCCGTGCCCCTGCGCGACGCGCACGGCGTCTACGTCGCGCGCGAGTACGCCTACGTCGGCGCGGGCGCCGACGGGCTTGCCGTCGTGGACATCCAAAGGCCGGAGCAGCCGAAGCTCGACCAGCTCTTCAACGACGGCGGCAAGCTCTCCGACGCGCGCGACGTGAAGGTCGGGATGGCCTACGCGAGCCTCTTCGCCTACGTCGCCGACGGGAAGAACGGCCTCAAGGTGGTCGAGCTGACGAACCCGAACTCGGTGCCGGGCAACATGGGCTACAGCCCGCGGCCCGCGCCGCGCGTCGTGGCCTTCTACCCGACGAAGGGGGCGGCCGTGCAGGTCTCCGAGGGCTACCGCCGCGACCGCGCCGTGGACGAGAGCGGCAACCAGATCGCCGTCTTCGGCCGCCGCGGCGCGCGCCCCTTCAACCTCGAAGAGCAGCGGCGGATGTACCTCCGCGACGGCAAGCTCTACACCGTCACCGACGAGCCCGGCCAGCCCACCGCCGGCAAGGCCCCGCAGACCTCCTGGCTCCACACGCTCTCCCGGTTCTTCGGCTTCGGCTGGCCCGGCTTCGCCTTAATCATCCCCGCCGCCTTCGTCCGGCGGCGGCGCAGGCGCGAATAAGTCAAGGCGGAAGCCCGACCGTGAGGGAGGGCGTAGGTCTTTGCCAGGTTGCACCACAGCAAAGACCTACGCCCTCCCTCACGGTCGGGCTTCCGCCTCAAACCGCCTCGGCCTCACTGCTAGACTTTTCCCCCGCCAATCTTTTACTCTCACTCGTTCATGACAACGCCGCCGGGGTGGCGTAATGGCAGCCGCGAAGGTCTTAGGAGCCTTTGCCGAAAGGCGTGCGGGTTCGAGTCCCGCCCCCGGCATTTTGACCAATGCCGAACATTTATCAGGAAGGACGCCCGCACTCTTCGCGGCTTCTGAGGTCGAGTCGAGCAGGCGGGATTCGTGTTTATGAAGACTGAAATCGTTGACGTCTCCGCGACGCGCAAGGAGATCAAGATCGAGATCGAGGCGGCGGACGTGAGCGCGGAGTTCGACCGCGTGACGCAGGAGTATTCGCGCGCCGTGACGGTGCCCGGCTTCCGCAAGGGGCACGCGCCGACGGGGGTCGTGCGCACGCGCTACAAGAAGGACATCCAGGGCGACGTGCTCAAGCGGCTCGTCCCCGAGGCCGTCGAGCAGGCCATCACGGAGAGCGGCCTCCAGGTCATCGGCCAGCCCGACGTCCACCTCGACAACGAGGGGCTCGACAAGCTCGGGCAGGGGCCCATCTCGGTTCACGCGCACGTCGAGGTGATGCCCGAACTCTCGCTCGGCGAGTACAAAGGAATCGAGGCCGCCCGCCGCACGCGCCCCGTCTCCGACGAGGACGTCGAGCGCGTCATCGAGAACCTGCGCGAGTCCTCGGCCTCGCTCCAGCCCGTCGAGGAGCGCGCCTCCGAGGAGGGCGACACCGTGACCGCCGACATCCGGGGGCGCTACGTCGAGCCGCCCGCCGACGAGGACATCAACGTCGAGGACGTGGACATCCAGCTCGGCGGCGAGGGCGTGCTCCCCGCCTTCACCGAGCACCTGACGGGCGTCCGCCCCGACGACGTGAAGACCTTCACGGTCGTCTACCCCGAGGACTTCAACGCGCAGGGGCTCGCCGGCAAGACCGTCGAGTACACCGCCACGGTCTCGGCCGTCCGGCGCAAGGAGGTGCCCGCGCTCGACGACGAGTGGGTCAAGTCGCTCGGCGAGGAGGAGGTCGGGACGGTCGAGCAGTTGCGCGAGCGCGTCCGCGAGAACCTCTCGAAGAACGCCGCGCACGAGAGCGAGCACCGCCTGCGCGACGAGGTGCTCGGCCGGCTCATCGAGCAGCACCGCTTCGAGGTGCCCGAGACCATCGTCTCCTACCAGGCCAACCAGATACTCCAGTCGATGGTGCGCGACATGATGCAGCGCGGCATGGACCCGCGCTCGCAGGACGTCAACTGGGAGGCCATGCGCGACCTCGTCCGCGAGCGCGCGGGCGACGACGTGCGCGGCTCGATGCTGCTGGAGCGGGTCGCCGACGCCGAGAATATCGACGTCTCGGACGAGGAGGTCGAGGCCGAGATTCAGTCGATGGCCGAGGGCTCGCGGCAGTCGGTCGAGCAGGTGCGGGCCGCCTTGACAAAGCAGGGGGGCGAACGTAGCATCGCCGACAGATTGCGCAACCGCAAGGCGCTCGACTTCCTCGTCCAGCACGCCGTCGTCCGCGACGAGGAGTGGCGCGAGCAGGCCGGCGAGGGGCCGGCGGAAGCGGGCGCGGAAGCAGCGCCGGCCGAAACGCCCGAGGGCGCCTGAGGGGCCCCGGCCGGGGCGGGAGTTCAAAACCTGGAGATTTGAAATTTCCAATGCGAGTTTGGAGTTTCAGGTCTCCGGTTTTATTTTGGGGAAGGCCGCCGCCCGCGGGCGGCGGGCCGAGTCCGAAAAGAGCAGTACGGAGAGTTCAAAGATGAGTCAGTACATTCCCAACCCGACGGTCTTCGAGCAGACGCCGCGCGGCGAGCGCTACTCGGACGTCTACTCGCGCCTCCTGCGCGACAACATCGTCTTCCTCGGCACGCCGATAGACGACACGGTGGCGAACCTCATCATCGCGCAGTTGCTTTTCCTGGAGGCCGAGGACCCGGAGAAGGACATCAACCTTTACATCAACAGCCCCGGCGGCTCCATCACCGCCGGCATGGCCATCTACGACACGATGCAGTTCATCCGGCCGGACGTGGTGACCATCTGCCTCGGCCAGTGCGCCTCGATGGGCGCGCTGCTGCTGGCGGCCGGGACGAAGGGCAAGCGGTTCGCGCTGCCGAACTCGCGCATCCTCATCCACCAGCCCTCCGTCTCCGGCATCGGCGGCCAGGCCACCGACATCCGCATCCAGGCCGAGGAGATTCTGCGCATGCGCGAGGTCACCTCGCAGATCCTCTCGAAGCACACGGGACAGCCCTACGAGGCCATCGAGAAGGACGTCGAGCGCGACCGCATCATGTCGGCGATGCAGGCCAAAGAGTACGGCCTCATCGACGAGGTCATCACGCACCGCCAGTAGCGGCGGGCGCCGGGCCCCGCGCGCGACCCCGCGCGGGCCCGCC
Source organism: Pyrinomonadaceae bacterium (assembly GCA_036387455.1). GTDB lineage: Bacteria > Acidobacteriota > Blastocatellia > Pyrinomonadales > Pyrinomonadaceae > QHXN01. The sequence goes on from DASVTS010000022.1 coordinate 50,324, forward strand.
ACTCGACAAGGCGCGTGCGGGGCCTCTCGCCGGCCCCGCACGCGGCCCGACCCCCGACGCCGCGCAGGCGTCCCGCCCGGGCGGCCCCGAAGCCCCACGCCCCCGGCAATCATCGGCGCGCGCACGCGCTCGTTCTGTGATACATTATTGAATGTGAAGTCCGGCAGGCGCCGCGCGCGCCCCGGGCGTTGACATCCCCCGCGTAATCGTCTAGAAGACTTGCGGCACGCAGGCGAGCGCGCGTGCCTTGAACCCCTCTGGCTTTACCCTGGTTAGAACGTCCGCCCTCGAAACTATATGGTACGCCGAACTGACGACACGTTGCGCTGCTCCTTCTGCGGCAAGTCGCAGAACGAGGTCAAGAAGCTAATCGCCGGCCCCACGGTGTACATCTGCAACGAGTGCATCGACATCTGCAACGAGATCATCACCGACGACCAGCAGGCCGAGGCCGTCGCGTCCCGCCCCCCACTCCCCAAGCCCCACGAGATCAAGTCCTTCCTCGACGAGTACGTCATCGGGCAGGAGGAGACGAAGAAGCGCCTCGCGGTCGCCGTCTACCAGCACTACAAGCGGATAGAACTCGCGCGCCGGCGTAGCGACGTCGAGATTCAGAAGTCGAACATCCTCCTCATCGGCCCGACGGGGACGGGGAAGACCCTTCTGGCGCAGACGCTCGCGCGCATGCTTAGCGTCCCCTTCACCATCGTGGACGCCACGACGCTCACCGAGGCGGGCTACGTCGGCGAGGACGTCGAGAACATCATCCTCAAGCTGTTGCAGGCCGCCAACGGCGACGTCGAGCGCGCGCAGCAGGGCATCATCTACATCGACGAAGTAGACAAGATTTGCCGCAAGGACGAGAACCCGTCCATCACGCGCGACGTCTCGGGCGAGGGCGTGCAGCAGGCGCTCCTCAAGATTCTGGAAGGCACCGTCGCCAACGTCCCGCCGCAGGGCGGGCGCAAGCACCCGCACCAGGAGTTCTTCCCCGTCGACACGACCAACATCCTCTTCATCTGCGGCGGCGCCTTCGTCGGGCTGGAGAAGGTCGTCGAGCGCCGCACGCGCAACAAGTCGCTCGGCTTCCAGGCGCAGGTCAAGTCGGCCGGGAGCCGCTACTCCGAGGCCCTCTCGTCGGTGCAGCCGGAAGACCTCGTCAAGTACGGGCTCATCCCCGAGTTCGTCGGCCGCCTCCCCGTCACGGGCGTCCTGCACGAGCTGGACGAGGCGGCGCTCATGCGCATCCTGACCGAGCCGAAGAACGCGCTCGTCAAGCAGTACCAGAAGAAGTTCGAGTACGACAACGTCAAGCTCCGCTTCACCGAGGACGCCCTCAAGGCCATCGCGCACCAGGCGGTCGAGCGCAAGGTCGGC
>DASVTS010000023.1:0-17961 GCA_036387455.1 Pyrinomonadaceae bacterium
CGGACGCTCGTCCGCGCCGGCCTCCCTGTTTTGACGGACGAACTAGCTCGTCACCGACATCTTCCCGCCGCACTCGGGGCAGAACTTCGGGGTGCCTTCGGGCTGGTGGCCGCAGCCCGTGCAGGTGGGTTTGGGCGGCGCGGTCGGCGTGCCGCACTCTGGGCAGAACTTGGCCTTGCCGACCTCGACGCCGCAGGACGAGCAGTTGGCCGCCGCGCTGGCCGCCGCCGCGGCCCTCTGCTGCTGCGCGGGCGCGGGCGCCCTGACGGTCGAGCCCGCGCCCATGTCGATGCCGGAGACGTAGTCGGTGGCGCGCGCCTTCTCGTTGAGCTGCTCGCGCGTGGCGTCGGCCTTGGCGTGCGCGTGGGCGGAGGCCAGCTCCTCCTGGTAGTCGGGCGCGCACTCCTCGCACTGGCCGGCCGAGGCGTTCCAGCAGACTTCGGGGCAGACCCAACGGCCGCAGCGCGAGCACTGGTGGAAGTGCGTCTTGCCCTCCTCGACGGCCTTCTGCAAAGCCTCGTCGTGCGCCTTGCCGCCGACGGCGCGCTGTATCTCGTAGGCCGAGTTGCCGGCCGAGCTCAGCCAGCCGCCGAAGAGGTCGCCCGCCGCGCGCAGCAGCGACCCGCCCGTCCCCGTCAGCGACGGCTGGTACCGCGACATGTACCCGTTCCCGCACTTGTCGCAATGGAACTTGAACTGGTAGCCCTTGTCGGTCGAAAGGTCGTCGTAGTTGTTGACGAACTGAATCATCCCCATGACGCAAGACTCCTTCGAAAGCGTGACGAGTGAAAGCGACGTGTGACGAGTTAAAGAACCGGCGGGCGGCGGGAGAGTCGGCCGCGGGGGAAAGATAGCAGCTAGAAATTATCTTGTCACCCGCCAGCCGTCGCTTCTCTCGACTTAAGGGTAAGTTTCATGACGCGACGGCGGCGGACGCGGGGGCTTAACGTGACTGTAAGTCAGCGCCCGCCATCAGGCCGGCGACGGACAAGTCCTCGTCTATTTCAGGCCAGTGCAGGCTCGTGCCGCCGCCGCCTATTTCACAGCGCACGCGCTGCTCCGGCGCCGCGCCCATTAACAGGGGGAACCACATGAGCGGCACACTGATGATGCGTCCGTCGGTGAGTGAGACCCGCATCATCTCGTCGTCGAACTCGACCGACTTGGCGAGGGCCGAGGTGGGCACGTAGGCGCGAGCCGCGTTACGATTGTTCTTCGCCAAAGTGCTCATTCCAAGCCTCCAGAAATTGCGCCCGGTGCTGCCTGACAAGCTCCCCGATTTCGCTCAGCTCGCCACCTCTGAAACCGTAGCTGAAGGCCAGAGCGACAGGTTCGAGCCAGAACTTAGCTTCGTGCTCGGCGGCTTTGACATGTATGTGCGGCGGCTCTTGACTCTCGTTGCTGAAAAAGAAGAAGCGAAAGCGGCCCACTCGCAGCACCGTCGGCAGGTAGCCATCTTAGGCGGTGAACCTACCGCGCGCAAGGCCGGCGGACGACGGCCACCGCGACCGTTTCAAACGAGCAGGTTTACCTTACTCGTCCACTTTTTTTGCTTCCTGCCAGAGTTCCTCCATCTCGTCTAACGACGCCGCGCCGGGCTCGCGGCCGCGCGCTTTGAGGCCGCGCTCGATGTGGCGGAAGCGTCGGCGGAATTTGCGGGTGGTGAGCTTGAGGGCCGCCTCGGGCTCGACGTCGAGGTGGCGGGCGATGTTGGCGGCGGCGAAGAGCAGGTCGCCGACCTCCTCGCGGACGCGTTGGTGCTCGGCCTCCGAGTCCGCGCCGGCCGCGCGCAGGACGGCGATGGCGGCGCGCAGCTCGTCGGCCTCCTCGCGCAGCTTGTCGAAGATTTCGTCCACGTCGCGCCAGTCGAAGCCGACGCGCGCGGCCTTCACCGCGAGCTGGTGCGCCTCCATCAGCGCGGGCGCCTTCGACGAGACGCCGTCGAGGAGCGAGGCTTCGCGGCCGTCCTGCCCCCGGCCCGCGGCGCGCTTCTCCTCGGCCTTGAGCGCCTCCCAGTTGCGCAGAAGCTCCTCGTTGTCGCGCACCACCGTGTCGCCGAAGACGTGCGGGTGGCGGCGCACCATCTTGGCGTGTATCCGGTCGGTCACGTCCTCGATGGTGAACTCGCCGCGCTCGGCCGCGACCTGCGCGTAGAAGACTATCTGGAAGAGCAGGTCGCCCAGCTCCTCGCAGAGGTCGGCGGGGCGGCCCGCGCGCGCCTCCTCGACGGCCTCGAACGCCTCGTAAGCCTCTTCGAGCAGCATCGGCGCGAGCGTGGCGTAAGTCTGTTCGCGGTCCCAGGGGCAGCCCCCGGGCGAGCGCAGCCGCGCCATCAGCGCGACGAGGTCTTGAAAGTTTGCCGGCATCCCTCGTTCCTTGAACTTCCCGATTTGAACCCGGATTATGACAGAGAGAAGGACGAAGGATGAAGGATGAAGGATGAAAAAAATAACGACGTGATAGAACCGCTTCATCCCTCATCCCCCATCCTTCACCCTTCCTACCGCGGGCGGCTCGCGCCCTCGCCGACCGGGCACCTGCACCTGGGGCACGCGCGCACCTTCTGGACGGCGTACGCGCGGGCGCGGGCGGCGGGCGGCGCGCTCGTGCTGCGCGACGAAGACCTCGACCCGGCGCGCTCGCGCGCGGAGTTCGCCGCCGCGATGCCCGAAGACCTGCGCTGGCTCGGGATCGACTGGGACGAGGGGCCGGACGTGGGCGGCCCCTTCGCGCCCTACACGCAGAGCGAGCGGCGCGGCCTCTACCTCGGGGCGTGGGCGCGGCTCGTCGCCGGCGGTCACGTGTACCCCTGCTCGTGCTCGCGCAAAGACGTCGCGCGCGCGGCCGGGGCGCCGCACGAGGCGCAGGCCGCCGCCGCGCGCGCCGCCTTAGACGACGAGCCGCACTACCCCGGCACCTGCCGGCCGCGCGCGGGCTCCGCGCCCGGCGTCTTCGGAAGCCCCGCCGGGCTCAACTGGCGCTTCCGCGTGCCCGACGGCGGGGAAGTAGCCTTCAAAGACGTGAGCCGCGGCCGGCAGGTCTTCGTCGCCGGGCGAGACTTCGGCGACTTCGTCGTCTGGCGGAGGGACGACGTGCCCGCCTATCAGTTGGCCGTCGTGACCGACGACGCGCTGATGCGAATCACGGAGGTCGTGCGCGGCGCGGACCTCCTCAAGTCCACCGCGCGGCAAATCCTCCTCCAGCGCGCGCTCGGCCACCCGACGCCCGCCTACTTCCACTGCGACCTCGTCACGGACGGGCGCGGCGAGCGGCTCGCCAAGCGCCACGCGTCGCTCTCGCTCCGTGCCTTGCGCGCCGCGGGCGTCACGCCCGAAGAAGTGCGCGCCCTCTTCGCCGCGGGGCGCGTCTGACCGCGCCGAACCCCTTTCTTGCGACGGCGCGGGGCAGGTGCTACCATCCGGCTTTAAGTAAATTGCACAACTTCAACTCCCAGGCGCCCGGCCCGTCGGCCCGGCCGACGCGGGCGCACGCGAGCGAGAGAGACATGAGCGAAGAGAAGCCCACATTCAAAATCACCGACCGCAGACTCTTTAACCCCGACGGCACGCCCCGCGACCTCCCGCGCGAGGAGGAGCCCGCCGCCGCGCCCGAGCCGGCGCCGCAGGCGGCCTCGGCGCCGCGCGCGCCCGAGCCACCCGCCCCCGAGCCGGCCACGCGCCCTGCGCCGCCCGAAGAGACCGCGCCCGGCGCCGCCGAGCGCGGGCGGGAGGCCGAGGCCGCCGGGCGCGAGGCGCCGGGCGACGAGGGCTTCCTGATGCTCGTCGAGTTCGTCGCCTCGTTCGCGGCCGACGCGCTCGGGATGGTCAACCACCCGGGCGGCGGGGGCGTCAACCTCCCGCTCGCCAAGCAGTGCATAGACATGCTCGGCACGCTCAAGGGCAAGACGCGCGGCAACCTCGCGGCCGAGGAGCAGCAGTTCCTCGACATGATCCTCTCGCAGCTCCGCATGCAGTACGTCTCGCTCAGCAGCGCCCCGCGCCCGTCGCAGGGCGGGGGCCGCGGCTTCTCGGGCGGCGACATCACGGGGGGAAGGTGAAGGGGCGTGAACCGTGAACCGTAAGCCGTGACGGGAAAGAGCACGCCGCTTCTTCTCGTCACGGTTTACGGTTCACGGTTCACGGTTCACGGCCTTATGAAGTTCACTCTCCTGGGCACGGGCACTTCGACGGGCGTGCCCTCCATCGGGTGCGGGTGCGAGACGTGCACGTCGGACGACCCGCGCGACAAGCGCCTGCGCGTCTCCGTGCTCGTCGAGCACGGCGGCCGCACGGTCCTCATCGACACCTCCTCCGACTTCCGCCAGCAGGCCCTGCGCGTGGGGCTCAAGCACCTCGACGCCGTGCTCATCACGCACTGCCACGCCGACCACATCTTCGGCCTCGACGACATCCGCCCGCTCAACTTCCGCCACGGCGCGCTCGGCGTCTACGCCGACGCGCGCGCGTGGGTGGACATCCGCCGCATCTTCAAATACGTCTTCGAGCCGACCTACTTCGGCGGCGGGCTGCCGCAGGTCGTCGCGCACACGGTCGTCCACGGCGCGCCCTTCTGCCTCGGGCCGGGGCTCGACGTGACGCCCGTCGAGGTCATCCACGGGCGGCTGCCCGTCACGGCCTACCGCTTCAACGACTTCGCCTACGCGACCGACCTGAGCGAGATTCCGCCCCGCTCGCTCGAACTGCTGCGCGGCCTGGACGTGCTCGTGCTCGACTGCCTGCGGCTCACGCCGCACCCGACGCACCTCTGGCTGGAGCGCGCGCTCGAATACATCGGCGAGCTGCGCCCGCGCCGCGCCTACCTCACCCACATCGCCCACGACATCAAGCACGCGCGCGACTCCGCGCTGCTGCCCGAGGGCGTCGAGTGGGCCTACGACGGGCTGGAAATAAGTGCTGAGGACTGAGGACTGAGGACTGAGTGTAGAACGGGCCTTATCTTACACTCAGTCCTCAGTCCTCAGTCCTCAGTCCTCAGTCTTATGCGCCTCTTCCACGGATACGAGAATGCGGAGATAGCGCGGCCGGCGGTGCTGACGCTGGGCGTGTTCGACGGGCTGCACCTCGGCCACCAGCTCATCGTCAGCCGCGTCGTCGAGCGCGCGCGCGCCGCCGGCGCCGTGCCCACCGTCATCACCTTCGACCCGCACCCGCGCGCCGTCCTCCACCCCGAGTCGGCCCCGCCGCTCCTCCAGACCTTCGACCAGAAGGTCGAGGCGTTCGGCGTCCTCGGCGTCGAGCAGACCATCGTCGTCCGCTTCACGCGCGAGTTCGCCGGGGTGAGCGCGCGCGAGTTCCTGCGCGACGTCGTGCACGAGCGCCTTCAGGCGAAGGAGGTCTACCTCGGGCGCGGCTTCGCCTTCGGGCGCGGGCGCGAGGGCGACATCGGACTGCTCAGGCGCGTGAGCCGCGAGCTGGGCTTCCACGCCGACGAGGTGCCGGAGGTGCGGCTGCGCGGCCTGCGCATCAGCTCCAGCCGCATCCGCGAGCAACTGGCCGCCGGCCGCGTCAACCTCGCGCGAAGGATGCTGGGGCGCCCCTACGGCGTCGAGGGCCGCGTCGTCCGCGGCGCCGAGCGCGGGCGCACGCTCGGCTTCCCGACGGCCAACCTGCGCCCCGACAACCGCGTCATCCCGCTCGGCGGCGTCTACGTCACGGCGACGCTCATCGGGGGCGTGTGGCGGCGCAGCGTGACGAACGTCGGCGTCCGCCCCACCTTCGAGAAAGAGGCCGAACCTTCCGTCGAGACCTTCGTAATGGACTGGGGCGGCGACCTGTACGGCGACGTGGTGCGCGTGCGCTTCCTGCACCGCCTGCGCGACGAGCGGCGCTTCGAATCGGTGGGCGAGTTGAAGCGGCAGATAGATTCGGACGCCGCCCGCGCGCGAAAATATTTCGCGCGCGCGGGCGTACGCCGCTCGCTCTCGGTCATCTAAATTTGAGTTCAAAGTTCCAGGTTCGACACAAGTTTTTATTACGTTTTCGCCCGTATGGCAGCCATCGAACGCAGGCAAATCACGCCGCCGAAAGGCGCGGGCGGGGAAGACCCGCGGGAGGGGAATCGCCTCGCGCTGGTGGAGCCCGGCGCCGGCCCCGCGGGGTCGGGCGCGCGCGCCCTGCCGCCTGCGGCGGGCGCCGAAGCCCCGGCCGCCGAAGCCTTCGAGGTCGAGGCGAAGGGCTGGCGCGGCTTCCGGCGCACCTGCGAGATCGTGCGCGTGCTGGGCACGATGGCGCTCTACCTCTTCCTCAACGACTACGACATCCGTGCGACCTTCAACGCGCGCGCCGCGGCGCGCAGGCTGGGCGAGGCGAAGGGGCGCGGCCGTTACGAATACTTCAAGGCGTGGGCGCGCGACCTCGTGCTGCACCGCGGGCTCGACAAGCTGATTCGTCTGGTCAGGCGCTTCGTCTACCGCGGCGCCGAGGGGAGCGACTCGAAGGAGCGGCAGCTCGAACGTCAGGGCGTGTGGCTCAAGGAGAACCTGATCGGGCTCGGGCCGACCTTCATCAAGATCGGCCAGGCGCTCGGCACGCGCGCCGACCTCCTGCCGCTGGCCTACATCAAGGAGCTGGCGCTCCTGCAAGACCAGGTGCCGGCCTTCCCGAACGAAGAGGCCTTCGCGCGCGTCGAGTCTGAGCTGGGGCGCAGCGTGACGGAAGCCTACGCCGAGTTCGACCCCGAGCCGGTCGCCTCCGCCTCGCTCGGGCAGGTCTACCGCGCGCGCCTGCACACGGGCGAGGAGGTGGCCGTCAAGGTGCAGCGCCCGCACTTGCGCGAGCGCGTCGGCTTCGACGTCGCCGTCCTCGGGCGCATCGTGCGCCGCCTCTCGCGCTACCCCTCGTTCACCGAGAACGCCGACTGGGAGGGGATGCTCAAGGAGTTCCGCGAGACCATCGCGGAGGAGATGGACTACGCGCGCGAGGGGCGCAACGCCGACCGCTTCCGCGAGAACTTCCGCGAGTGGCGCGCCGTGCGCGTGCCGCGCATCCACTGGACGCACACCACGCCGCGCGTCATCACGATGGAGTTCGTGCGCGGGACGAAGGTCACGGACCTGGAAGGCTTGAAGGCGCGGCGCATCTCGCCCGTCAAGGTCAACCGCCTGCTCGTGCGCGCCTACCTCAAGCAGCTTTTGGAGGACGGCTTCTTCCACGCCGACCCGCACCCCGGGAACCTCCTCGTGATGGACACCGGGCACCTCGCCTTCTTCGACTTCGGCATGGTCGGCCGCATCACGCCCGCCTTGCAGTCGCGGATGATAGACGCCTTCTTCCACGTCGTCGGCCGCGACACGGGCGGGCTCGCGCAGGACTTAATCAACCTCAACTTCCTCAAGCCGGGCGTCAACCCGGAGAGCGTCCGCCCCGTCGTCGAGGGCCTCTTCCGCCACTACCTGAATCTGAAGCTCGGCGACGTGAACTTCAAGGAGCTGACGTACGACCTGGCCGAGGTGATGTACGAGTACCCGTTCCGCCTGCCGTCGAACTTCACCTACATCATCCGCGCGCTGATGACGCTCGAAGGCATCGGCCTCGTCACCGACCCCGGCTTCAGCTTCTTCGAGACGGCGCGCCCCTTCGCCAAGGAGTTCATGCTCCGCCGCGAGGGCAAGCAGTTCCGCCGCCTCCTGCTCGACAAGATCACGGGGCGCGACGAGGGCCGCATCAACTGGGGCAAGATGTGGAAGCTCGCCAAGCTGGCCGCCAAGACCTACCTCGAAAAGGACGAGAAGGGGCGGCCCGCGAACGGCGGCGGGCGGAGGTGAGTCAGGGCTTCTCGTACCCGGTGGCGCGGGCGGTGAGTCTGCCCGCGCGCGGGTCTCGGCTGAAGGAGACCCAGCCCTCGCGCGTGCCGCCGCGCGGGAGGAAGGCGAGGGTGAACTCGCCCCGCTCGGGCTCGGGCGAGCCGTCGGCTTCGAGGACGACCTCCACGGTGACGCCCCCGGCGGTCCGGCCGCCGCGGTTGACGACCGTGACGGGCACGAGGAACCCCGCCCCGCCCGGCCGCGGCTCGCCCAGGCGCACCTCGACCTCGGGCGGCGTGTCGGCCGTCGTGGCGCCGTCGTAGACGAGGTAGGCGAGCGTCGAGGCGACGAGGAGGAGCCCGACGCCGAAGACGACCCACTCCAGCCAGTTCTTCTCGACCTTCCCGCGCGCCCTCTTCGTCATTGCAGCAGGAGCCTCCCGGCCGACGCCCCGAGCGTCGCCGCCACGCCGAGCACGACCGTCTGCGCCACGCACGTCGCCAGGGCCTGCCCGTCGAAGCGCCCGAAGAAGAGAAGTATCGCCGCCGAGGCCGCGAGCGCCGCCGCGTAGGTGACCACGGCGCCGACCAGCACGTCGTGGCGGCGGTCGAAGGCGACGTGCCGCTCCGACCCGGCGAACTCGCTGTAGTAGAGGATGAGCGCGCCCAGCGCGAGCGAGAGCAGCGCCAGCCCGAGCAGCCTCCACGCGGAGATTTCGACGGCCATCATCACTATCTCCTCGGTCGGCGCCACGTTGGAGGCGAAGAGCACGGCGCCGCACAGCGCGACGACCAGTTGCCCCCCGAAGCCCCCGGCCCCGCGCCCGCCGCTCACGCCCTTGTCCTCCTCGCCGCCGCCCCCGCCGAGCTGCGCCGTGCCGACCGAGACGCCCACGGCCACCGTCATCGCCTCGATGACGACCGTGCCGGCGGCCTCTTCGAGCGGCATCCCCAGAGTCACGCGCCCGAGCAGCCAGAGGACGAGGAGCGCGACGAGGATGCCGAGCCCCATCTCCTCGACCGAGTCTATGACGACCTCCGAGAAGCAGGTGTCGCGCCTCATCCCGAGGAGGTAGTTGTAGCCGAGGAGCAGCGCGAAGGTCGCCGCCACGTAGGCCGCGAGGCGCCACGGGTGGGAAATGAACCCCGCCCACCACACCTCCATCGTGTAGAGGAGCGGCAGGCTGAAGAGCAGCCCGCCGGCGACGCCGCGCGCGTACTCCCGCAGTGACTCCGAGACAGTTCGCATCGGAAAGGGGGGCGGCGCAAGGTTCTTCGCGCGCCGCCGCGGAAATTCAGTATACTCGAACTCCCGGCGGCGCTGCGCACCCGCGGGCGCCCCGGCCTTTACCCGATGATTACCACGACCTGTCTGGACAGCGCGACGAAGAAGTTTATCAAGGACTTCCCGGCCGAGGAGCTGAGCGACTACTGCGGGGTCGAGCGCAACGTCATCTGGGCGGACGTCTCGGACCCGACGAGCAAGGACTTCGACGAGCTGGCCGAGGAGTTCGGCTTCCACCCGCTCTCCATCGAGGACTGCCGCAACGCGCACCAGCGCCCGAAGGTCGAGGAGTACCCGGGCTACTACTTCATGGTGCTCTACGAGGCCGAGCTGGTCGGCAGCGAAGACGACCTGGAGCTGCGCGAGCTGAACATCTTCCTCGGCAAGAACTACCTCGTCACCGTCCACAGCCGCCCCATCCGCGCCATCGAGACGGCCCGCCGCCTCTGGGGCGAGTGGACGGACAGGTCGGAGCAGGGCTCGGGGCTCCTGGCCTACCTCCTCACCGACTCCATCGTGGACGACTACATGCCGCTCTTAGACGTGCTCTCCGACCGGATGGACGACCTCGAAGACAAGATTTTCGGCGAGTTCCAGCCCGAGGCGATTCAGGAAATCTTCCGCGTCAAGAAGCAGCTCCTCTTCCTGCGCCGCACCATCACGCCGCTGCGCGACGTCTTCAACACGATGCTCAGGCGCGAGCAGCCCATCTTCCCGCGCGAGACCATCGTCTACTTCCAGGACGTCTTCGACCACATCATCCGCGTCGCCGACACCATCGACACGCTCCGCGACATGCTCGGCTCGACGATGGACGCCTACCTCTCCATCCAGGGCAACCGGATGAACCAGATCATGAAGCGGCTGACGTCCATCTCGACCGTGCTCATGTCGGCCACGCTCGTCGCGGGCATCTACGGGATGAACTTCGTCTACATGCCGGAGTTGCAGTGGCGCTTCGGCTACGTCGGGGCGCTCCTGGCGATGCTCGCCGTCGGCCTCGGGCTCTACTTCTACTTGAGGAAGGTGAAGTGGCTGTAAAGAAGCGGAAGAAGAGGAGGCGCTGGCAGACGGGGCGGCTGCACTGGCCCGGCAGCGGGCACGACCACCGGCCGGTCGAGGCCGAGCGCCTGACCCCGCTCGAAGAGACCGACGAGTTCAAGGACTCGCCCCAGACCGACAGCGACCGCAAGGCCGAGGACACCATCCGCGTGGACAGCACGAGCGTCCCCATGCCCGAGCACCTCCTCGAAGACGAGCGCGAGGGCAGCTCCATCTTCTGGCTGGAGCCCGTCGTCATCTTCGTCCTCGTCTTCATGCTCGCCTTCATCGCCTTCATCGCGTGGCAGGTCACGCTCATGCCGGAGAAGTGAGGGGGAGGCAGGCGGTAGAAACACGAAGCGGCGCGCCCGGCCCGAAGGCCGAAGCGCGCCGCCCGTCTTTTCTGCCGACTGCCGACTGCCGACTACTGGCCGCTCCCCTCCACGGCGTCGGCGGGCTGCGGGGCGGGCGTGAAGCGCACCCAGCGGAGGCGGCGGCGCTCGACGCGCTCGACGCGGAAGACGGCGCCGTCGTGCTCGATTGTGTCGCCGGCCTTCAGCAGGCGGCCGGCGCGCGCCAGCAGGAAGCCGGCGATGGTCGTGTAGTGCCCCTCCTCGGGGAGCCCGAGCGGGAAGCGGCGGTTGGCGTCGCGCACGGCCAGCATCCCGTCGAGCAGGTAGGTGCCGTCCGGCTGCGCCACGATCTGCGACTTCGCCTCCTCGTCGTACTCGTCGTCTATCTCGCCGACGATCTCTTCGAGCAGGTCCTCCAGCGTGACGATGCCTTCCAGGCCGCCGTGCTCGTCGATGACGAAGGCGAGGTGCGTGCGGCTGTCGCGCATCTGCTTGAGCGCGGCGCCCAGCTTGGCCGTCGCCGGGATGAAGAGCGGCGGGTGCGCCAGCGCCTCGGCCCTGAACTCCTCCGGGGGCCGCGTGCCGTCGATGAAGTCTTCGAGGTCGCGGCGGAAGAGGACGCCGACCACGTCGTCGAGCCGCTCGCGGTAGACGGGCAGGCGCGTGTAGCCGTGCTCGCGGAACGCGGCCTTGACCTCGGCGAGCGGCGAGGCGGCCGGCAGCGCCGTGACGTTCGTGCGCGGCACCATCGCCTCGCGCACCTCGGCGTCGGCGAACTCGAAGACGCCGTGGATGAGCCGCTGCTCCTCGGCCTCGATGTGGCCGCCCAGCCGCGACATGTCGATGACGTGGCGCAGCTCCTCCTGCGTGTAGGCCGAGGCGTGGCCGGCGTCGGCGCGAATCCCTAAGGGGCGGACGACGGCCGCGCTCGCGCTGTCGAGCGCGCGGATGGGCAGGCTGAAGAGGCGGTAGAAGAGCTGCATCGGGAGCGCCGTGGTGAGCGCCACGCTGTCGGCGCGCTGGAGGCCGAAGAGCTTGGGCGCCTGCTCGCCGAGCACGATGTGCAGCGCCGTGACGACGGCGAAGGCGACGACGAAGGAGATGAGGTGAATCCACGTCTCGGAGAGCCCCGCGCGCGCCAGGGGGCCTTCAAGCATGTGCGCCACCGTCGGCTCGCCGAGCCAGCCGAGGCCGAGCGAGGCCAGCGTGATGCCGAGCTGCGAGGCCGAGAGGTACGCGTTCAGGTTGTCGAGCACCGAGATGAGGCGCCGCGCGCGCCGGTCGCCCGTCTCCGCCAGCGTCTCGATGCGCGAGCGCCTGACCCCGACGAGCGCGAACTCCGCCGCCACGAAGAAGCCGTTGAGGAAGACGAGCAGGACTATTGCGAGCAGGTACAGTGCTGTCAGCATGGGCTCGTATTTTACAACGCCGCGGGGCGGGGCCGAAGCGTGATAGGGCGGCGCGGGGCCGTCAGGCCCTCTCCCCCTCGCGCCGGCGGGCGAGCAGCTTTTCCAGCTCGCTGAAGCGGCGCAGCATCTCGCCGTGGAGGTGGTCGGTCTTCTCGTGCAGGTGCGCGACCTCCATCTCGGCCTTGATGTTGACGTCGTACTCGATGTCGGCGCGCACCTTGTCCTTCTGCGCCTGCCGGTTCTGGCTGATGAGCACGAAGCAGGAGAGGAAGATGGCTTCGAGGCTGACGACCATCGTGAGGAGGCCGAAGGGGAAGGGGTCGAAGGCGCCCGCGGGGAAGAGGAGCGGCGCGAGGAAGGTGTTGAGCGAGACCCACGCGGCGAACCACGCGGCGTGGATGAAGAGGAAGAGCATGCTGCCCGAGAACCACGCCAGCCAGTCCGAGACTCTTTGCAGCGGCGTCAGCCGCTCCTCGACCTCGTCGTTGACGTTGCGCGAGACGCGCGCGCGCAGCAGGGCGTCGGCCTTGCGCGTCATGCGCCCCATCGCCGCCAGCATGTGGAGCGCCGCGTCGGGCTTGCGCCGGAAGAGGAGGAGCAGGTCGTCGCGGTCGAGCTCGATCAGCTCCGCGTCGGCGAGCGCGACGGCCGTCGCCGTGCGCGGCCCGGAGTCGAGCAGCGCGATCTCGCCGAAGAAGTCGCCGTGCCCGCAGGTGCTGAGCGTGATCTTCTGCCCGACGTTGTCGTTGATGAAAATCTCGACCTCGCCGGCGCGCACGAGGTAGAGGCTCTCGCCGGGGTCGCCCGCGCGGAAGATGACCTGGCCCGCGCCGAGGCGGACGAGGTCCACGACCTCGGCGAGCGCGCGACGGTCTTCCTCGCCGAGCAGGCTGAAGAACTCGACCTCTGCGAGCGCCGAGGGGTCTACCGGCATTCAGGGTCTCCTGGCGGCGGGCTTCTGCTGCTGCGGCGGCGGGGCGGCCTGGGCGGGCCGCGCCGTGTAGCCGGTGCGCGTGACCGCGATGCGCTTCTCGCCGCCGCGGCCGTCCGAGACGGCCACGCGGACGGGGCGGAACTCGCCGGGGCGCCCCGCGGCGGCCGGCCTGTAGCTGATGACGTACTGCGTGCGCAGGTCTTTCGTGATCTGCTCGGCGATGCCGGGCAGCTCCGAGAGCGCGGTCGGGTAGAAGGTGCGCCCGCCCGTCTCCTTCGCCATCCGGTCGAGGAGGCTGACGGCCTTCTGCCGCTTCGACGGCGAGATGAAGCCGCGCTCCTTCTCCAGCTCGTTGACGAAGCCGATGACGAAAATCTGGACGTCCTGCTCCTTCATCGCCTCGAAGAGCTGCTCGGCCTTGTAGAAGCTGTTGCGGTCTTCGCCGTCGGTGACGAGGATGAGGGCGCGGCGGCGCTTGTCCTCGACGGGGTCGCCCTTGCGCCGCTCGGCGGCGTGCTCGGCCGCGAGGTAGACGGCGTCGATGACGGCGGTCTGCCCGCCCTCGATGAACATGTCGTCGAGCGCGTCGGCGAGCGCCTGCTTGTCGGCGGTGAAGTCCTGGAGGATTTTAATCTCGTCGGAGGAGATGAAGCGGACGACGAACGCCTCGTCGCCCGGCTTGTTGCTGGCGACGATGGTCTTGGCGGCCTCGACCACCTGCCCGATCTGGCTGCGCAGGGAGCCGGAGTTGTCCACGACGAGGCCGTAGGTGATGGGCACCTCCTCGCGCGTCACGAACTCGACCTTCTGCTGGACGCCGTTCTCGAAGACGCGGAACTCCTGGTTGCCGACGTCGTTGATGGGCCGGTTGTTGCGGTCCACGACGCGGACGTGGAGGTTGACGAGGCTCGTGTCGATGGTGACGACCTCGTCGGGGTCCACCTCCTGGTTCGGGTCCTGGGCGGGCGCGTCCGGTTCGGCCGTGGGCTGGGCGCGGAGCTTCGGCGGGGCCTGCGTCTGCTGCTGCGGCGGGACGGCCGGGGCCGGGGTCTGCGCGGGCGCGGGCGTCGGCGTGGGCGTCTGCCGCGTCTGCGGCGCGGGCTGCGTCTGCGCCGCGGCGTCCACGGCGCGGCGGGGGCGCCCCTGCTGCTGCTGCCGCGCGCCGGAGCCCGGCACGAGCGGCGACGCGAGCGCCGCCAGCGCGAGCAGCACGGCCGCCGCAGACGTCCGCCCCGAACCGACCGAAAATTCACTTCGTCTCATCTTCGTCCTCTAAAAAGTTCCCGCCTAAAAAGCCGCCCCGCGAGTCCCGCCCTTCGGACGAGGCGGGGCGCGGGGCGTAGACCTTTCGGGCCTGTCTCGCCGCCGGGGCGTCAGGCTCCGCGTGGCCGGGGCAAAGAGCGCATAACCTTATGACCGGCGTCCGCCGCGCGGCCGGCCGCCCGCGCGCCACTGTTAGAGATGCCCCCGCGGGGGCGCGCGTTGCCGTTTAACAGGCGGCGCGGGGCCGCCTCACTTCGGCGTGGCGGTGGCGAAGTAGCCCTCGCGGCCGCGGACGAAGAGGCGCGGGAAGCCGCGCGGCGGCTGCACCTTGATCTTAATCTTGTGCCACTTGCCGTCGTTGGCGAACGCGTTCGGGCGGTAGCCGATGGAGTACTGGGTGCGCAGCTCGAGGGCGATGCGCTCGAAGGTGTCGTTCATCTCGGCGCCCGTTGAGGGGAAGAACGCCTTGCCGCCCGAGACCCCGGCGAGCTCTTCGAGGATGGCGCGGCCGCCGTAGCCGAGCGCCGAGTCGTCGCCCGCGCCAACGATGCCGACGGCGTAGATGATGACGTCCGACTCCTTGAGCAGCCGCTTCAGCTCCGAGAAGGTGTAGCGCGAGCTGTTGTCCTGCCCGTCCGAGATGAGCAGGATGGCGCGCTTCTTGTGCGCGCCGCGCGTCACGCGCTCGACGCCGAGGTAGGTGGCGTCGTAGAGCGCCGTCTGCCCGCGCGTCTGGACGAAGGTCAGCTTCTGCATCAGCGCGTCGCTGTCGCGCGTGTGGTCGAGGAGGAGCTGGGCGCGCGTGTTGAAGCCGATGAGGAAGTACTCGTCGCGCGAGTGGCTGGTGTCCACGAACTTCGAGAGCGCCTCGCGCGCGCGCATGATCTTGTCGCCGCCCATCGAGCCCGAGACGTCGAAGACGATGCCGAGGCTGACGGGCGCGTCCTCGTCCGAGAAGAAGCTGATCTCCTGCTGCGTCTTGTCGTCGAAGATGGTGAAGGCGTTCTTGCCGAGGCCCGTCACGAAGCGGCCGTAGGTGTCGGTGACGGTGACGGTCAGCGTGATGAGGTCGGAGTGGACGATGACCGGGCGCTGGTCGTCGGCGATGGGCGTCACGACGGGGCCGAGGGCCGAGGCGTCGGGCTGCGTCGAGGTGCTGCTGGCGCGGCTGTTGGCGGCCGGCACGGGGCTCCTCGCCGGCGCCGGCTGCTGCTGCTGCTCGCCCGCCTTCGGCGGCTCGGCCTTCTGGCCGGGCTGGGCGCGGGCGGCGGGCGGCGCGGCGAGCAGCAGCGCCGCGGCGAAGAGGAGCGGGGCGAGCGCGACTCTGATAAAACCGTCGGAGCGCCGGGCCGTCATGGGAACCCTCCTGCAATCTGTCAGGTGCGAACCGGGGAAGGGGGGCCGCCGACCTCGTGCCGGTCGGGCGGGCGGCGGGCCTTCGGTCTGGAATACGCGATGCCGCTTTGACGGCGGCGCGAGCCCCTCGGGTTGTTCGCGGTAAAGTACGCGGAAGACGGGGAGACTTCCTGTTTCCTTCGCGCGGTCATTGTAGGACACGCCCGGCGGCGGGCGCAACAAACATCTCAGTTTCGACTTTCTCACGAATCTATTTCCGTGCAACTCCCGGCGCGCGCGGGCGTGTAAGGGGTCGCGGGCGCGCGCCCGGCGCGCCTGAAGGGGCCGCGGGCGGTGGGAGGGGCGACCGCCCCCGTGTTATAATCCGCCGCCAAGTTCGGGCGTTTCGGGCCTTACCCGCCGGGGCCCGCGGGCGCCAACCTTCCGGGGAAGTAAAAAAAGAAGTGGCCGAGTTCATCTGTCGTTTGGGGACGCCTGCGGGCGAAGTCGTGACGCGCACGGTCGAGGCCGCGGGCGCGGCCGAGGCGCGCGTCCGGCTGGAGGCCGAGGGCTTCCGCGTCTTCTCCGTCGCCGCGCCGAGGGTCGGGGGGCTGGCCGCCGTCACGCGCGGCGGGAAGGGCGGGACGCAGCCGCGCGTCAAGCCGGGCGACTTCCTCATCTTCAACCAGCAGCTCTCGGCCATCCTCCGCGCGGGCATCCCGATTCTTCAGGCCGTCGCCATGCTGCGCCGCCGCGCCTCCTCCTCGCGCCTGAAGGCCGTGCTCGCCGACGTCGAGGACAAGATTCGCTCCGGCATGGCCCTCTCGTCGGCCTTCGCCGCGCAGGGGCCCATCTTCCCGCGCATCTACACGGCGTCCATCCTCGCGGGCGAGCGCTCCGGCGCCCTGGACGACGTGCTCTCGCGCTACGTCACCTACATGCGGCGCGGCGTCGAGATACGGCGGAAGATTCGCGGCGCGCTCGCCTACCCGCTCTTCCTGCTCGCGGCCTCGATGGGGATGGTCATGTTCCTGACCGTCTACGTCGTGCCGAAGATGTCCTCGCTCTTCGAGGGCTTCAACCGCGAGCTGCCGGCGGTGACGAGGACCGTCATCGCCGTCTCGCACTTCGCCTCGGGGAACTTCTGGTGGCTGGTGCCGTCCCTGCTCGTCGGCGGCATCGGGCTCTACGTCTGGACGCGGACGCCGTCGGGCGGCCTCGCGCTCGACCGCTTCCTCCTGAAACTCCCCATCGTCAACCAGCTCATCAAGCAGCTCGCCGTCGCGCAGATGACGCGGAGCCTGGCGACGCTCCTGGCGGGCGGCATCACGCTCGTCGAGTCGTGGGAGATCGCCGCCGAGTCCATCACGAACAAGGAGCTGCGCGCGCGCAGCTCCGCCACGCTCCCGATGATTCGGGAGGGGCGCTCGTTCAGCGAGAGCCTTGAGTCGGCCGGGTGGATTCCCCCGCTGGCGCTTGATATGATCGGAATCGGCGAGCGCTCGGGCAGCCTGCGCGAGATGCTCGAAGAGGTCGCGGAGTTCCACGACCGCGAGTCCGAGGTCAGGCTCGAACAGCTCACGACCGTCATCGAGCCCGCCATCCTGCTGGTGATGGGCGGCGTCGTGGTGACGATTCTGCTCTCCATCTACCTCCCGATCATCCAGTCCATCTCGAATTTGAGCTTCCGGAGCTGACGCGGCAGGCAATCACCCGCCCGTCGGAGGCATCTGAAAACCGATGAGTCAAACGGAGAACCAGGCCGACGCGCCCACGACCGCCAACCCGGCGCCCCCGGCCGCCGCCCTGGACGGCGACGACGGCCACACGCCGCCCGAGGTGCGCGCCGCCCTCTCGCTCGCGCGCCGCTACCGGCTCCCCTACGTGGACCTGCTCCCGCCGGTCGGCGAGTCGCCGATTGACTACTCGCTCCTCGGCGAAATCCCCGTGGACCTGATGCTGCGCCACCTCTTCGTGCCCCTGCGGCGCGAAGGCCGGCGGCTGCACATAGCGATGGCCGACCCGACCGACCTGGAGCGCCTGGACGAAATCGCCTCGGCGCTGCACGCGCGCGTCGTCCCGCACGTCTCGACGGCCGGCGCCATCGAGGTCGTGCTCCGCAAGGGCGACGCCACGCAGCGCGTCCTGCAGGAGGCGGCCTCGGGCTTCCGCATCTCGCTCGTCAAGGAGACCGAGCAGGGCGAGGAGGTCCTCGACCTCGACCGGCTGGCGACCGACTCGGACATGTCCCCCATCATCAAGCTGGTGGACACCATCATCTACAACGCGATGGAGTCGCGCGCCTCCGACATCCACATCGAGACGCGCGACACGGCCGTCCACGTCAAGTACCGCATCGACGGCGCGCTCTACGAGAAGGTCGAGCCCATCGACATCGCCTACCACCAGACCCTGATTTCGCGCATCAAGGTCATGTCCGAGCTCGACATCGCCGAGCGCCGCATCCCGCAGGACGGCCGCTTCCGCGTCCGCTACAAGGGCCGGAACGTGGACTTCCGCGTCTCCATCATGCCGACCGTCCACGGCGAGGACTCCGTCATCCGCATCCTCGACAAGGAG
>DASVTS010000024.1:0-24002 GCA_036387455.1 Pyrinomonadaceae bacterium
CCACGGCATCAACCTGAGCGACTCCTACGCCTACAGCGACAGCATGAGCGACCTGCCCATGCTCTCCATCGTCGGCCACCCCGCGGCCGTCAACCCGGACATGCGCCTGCGCCAGACGGCGCTGCACCACGACTGGCCGATCTTAAATCTGAAGTGATGAGGACTGAGGACTGAGGACTGAGTGGAAGAAGCTGCTTCACTCAGTCCTTAGTCCTCAGTCCTCAGTCCTAATTACTAATGGCCCTTCAACTCAGAAGAAAAGTTCACGAGTCGGTCGTCTACATCGACCGCGACAGCGCGCCGCGCATCATCTCCTCGGGCATGGACTTCATCCCCGAAGACCTGCCCGTCGGGACGCGCGTCATCTACCCGAACGCGCCCGTCCGGGGCCTGCCGAACCGCGAGGCCGCCATCCGCTACGCCCTGAACCACCCGCACGACTGCGACCCGCTCTACGCGCAGCTCCAGCCGGGGATGAAGGTGACGATTGCGATTGACGACCTCTCGATGCCGCTCCCGCCGATGCGCACGCCCGACATCCGGCAGACGGCGCTGGAAATCCTCCTCGACCTCCTGCACGCCAACGGCGTGGACGACGTCCACCTCATCATCGCCATCTCGCTGCACCGGCGCATGACCGAGTGGGAGATCAGGCGCATGTGCGGCCAGAGGGTCTTCGACGAGTTCTGGCCCGACCGCCTCTACAACCACGACGCCGAAGACCCGGACGGCATGGTCACGCTCGGCGAGACGCGCCACAAGGAGAAGCTCTCCATCAACCGCCGCGCCGCCGAGAGCGACCTCATCATCTACCTCAACTACAACTTCGTCCCGATGAACGGCGGGCACAAGTCGGTCGCCGTGGGCTTGTGCGACTACGAGAGCCTGCGCCCGCACCACGAGCCCGACACCATCCGCGAGTCCGACAGCTACATGGACCCGGCCAACTCCGAGTTGAACCGCAAGATCACGCGGCTCGGCAAGCTGGTGGACGAGCACCTCAACGTCTTCCACATCGAGACGACGGTCAACAACCGCATGTTCAAGGGCGAGCTGTCGTTCCTGACGAAGAACGAGGACGAGTTCTCGGCCTACGAGCGGATGAAGTACGAGGCCATGCGCTTCACGATGTCGAAGATGCCGCTCGCGGCCAAGCGCAAGATGTACAACTCTCTGACGGCCGACTACGAGATGATCGCCGTCGAGGCGGGCCGCACCGAGCCCGTCCACGAGCGCATCATCTCGAAGTCCATGCAGCAGTACCTCGTCCCCGTGGACGGCCAGTGCGACATCCTCATCTGCCCGATCCCCGAGATTTCGCCCTACAACGTCTACTCGGCCCTGAACCCGCTGCTCGTGCAGGTGATGGCGCTCGGCTACCACTTCAACATGTACCGCAACAAGCCGCTCCTGAAGAAGGGCGGCGTGCTGATACTCCACCACCCCTGCTACGACGAGTTCGACCACGTCCAGCACCCGAGCTACATCGAGTTCTTCAACCGCCTGCTCCCCGAGACGCGCGACTCGCACGTGCTGCGCGAGAAGTACGAGCGCGAGTTCGCCACCAACCCCAGCTACATCGAGATGTACCGGCGCGGCAACGCCTACCACGGCGCGCACCCGTTCTACATGTGGTACTGGGCCGAGAACGGCCGCGCGCACGTCGGCCGCGTCATCGCCGCCGGCGCCGAGAACGCGCACGTCCCGGCCGCGATGGGCTGGGAGCGCTCCGACAACCTGACCGAGGCGATTGCGATGGCGCGCAGCTACATGGGCCGCTCCGCCCAGATCACCATGCTCCACCAGCCCGTGATCGCCATCTGCGACGTGAGTTAGAATGTCGCCCACAGAGGTTTAGGCCATGAGCACGACGACACGCCTGATTACCGCCGACGAGCTGCTCGTCATGCCCCGCCGCGACGAGAACGGCAGCGACCGCCGTCTTGAGCTAATCAGGGGAGAGCTGAGAGTCATGTCGCCGTCAAAGCCGCTTCACGGCATCATTTGTGCCCGCATTGCCTCCAAGCTCGGCCGCTTTGTCGAAGAGAATGACTTGGGCGAAGTCGTCGGCGCGGAGACGGGCTTCGTCGTCGAGCGCGACCCCGACACCGTGTTGGGTGTGGACGCGGCCTACATCAGCCGCGAGCGATTCTCGTCCATTGAAGACCTGGATAAATTTGCGCCCTTCGCACCCGACCTCGCTGTCGAAGTGCTCAGCCCGAGCAACACGCGCGGGGAGATGGATAAGAAGGTGGCTCTTTACTTCGCCGCCGGGTCGCGGGCCGTCTGGGTGTTTGACCCGAAGAAGCGCACCGCGGCCGTTTACGCTTCTCCAACCGATGTGCGTGTCCTAAACGAGCAGGACACGCTCGACGGCGGCGAGGTGCTGCCGGGTTTCGGGCTCGAACTCGCGAAGCTGTTCGCCGTCGGGAAGAAGTGAGACGGGAAGCACGACTGACTTTAAGATGAGATTATCGCCCACTGAAATTTATAACGGCCGGAACGTCTTCATCATCGGCGCCACGGGGTTCGTCGGGAAGGTGGCGCTGTCGATGCTGCTCGACCGGTTCCCCGGCGTCGGGCGCGTCTACGTCACGGTGCGCGCGCGCGGGAGGGAGGAGTCGGAGACGCGTTTCTGGAACAACGTCGTCACGGCGCCCCCCTTCGACCCCCTGCGCAGGCGCTACGGCGCCGCCTTCGAGGACTTCATCGGCGACAAGGTGCGCCTCGTCAACGGCGACATCAGCGAGGACAACCTGGGCTTCACCGAGGAGGAGGCCGAGGCGGTCGCCAAAGACATCGACGTCCTCATCAACAGCGCGGGCAACGTCACCTTCAACCCGCCGCTGGAGAGCGCGCTGCGCACCAACGTCGTCGGCACGCAGAACGTCATCAAGTTCGTCAAAAGGATGAAGCGCCCCGCGCTCGTCCACATCTCGACCTGCTTCGTCGCCGGCAACCGCTCGGGCCCCGTCTGGGAGAGCGACCCCGTCCTCGGCTACTTCCCGCGCAAGGACGAGCTGCCCGGCGTCGAGTTCAACGCCGAGCAGGAGATACGCGACTGCGCGCGGCTGGCCGAGCGCGTCAAAGAAGAAGCCCGCGACGCCTTGCAGGCGGCGCGCTTCAGGGAGCTGGCGCGCAGGCGGCTCTACGAGGAGGGGCGCGACCCCGACGACCTCGACCAGATGGGGCTCGCCGTCGCGCGCGAGCGCAAGCTCTGGACGCGCGAGCGCCTGACCGACCTCGGCTCGGAGCGCGCCGTCTTCTGGGGCTGGCCCAACATCTACACCTACACCAAGAGCCTTGGCGAGCAGCTCGTCGCCGCTGAGACCGACATCGTGCGCTCAATCGTCCGCCCCTCCATCGTCGAGTCGGCGAAGGACTACCCGTTCCCCGGCTGGAACGAGGGCTTCACGACGACGGCGCCGCTCATCTTCATCGCGCTGAAGGGGCAGCAGCAGATACCCGTCAACGACAAGCTCGTCCTCGACATCACGCCCGTGGACCAGGTGGCGGCCGTGATGCTCGGCGTCGCGGCCGAGGCGATGGCGGGCGAGCCGCGCCTCGTCTACCAGGCGGCCACGGGCGACACCAACCCGAACACGATGGAGCGCATCGTGAGCCTCGTCGGCCTCCACAAGCGCAGGCAGTTTCAGGAGAAGGAGACGGGCTTCAAGCTCGTCAACGAGATCGCCGCGCGGATGGAGACGAAGCCGGTCACGCCCGCGCGCTTCGACGCGATGTCCACGCCGATGGTCAACGCCGCGGCGAAGAAGGCGTCCGACCTGCTCGACCGCGTCCGCCCGCGCTGGGGCGGCGGGCGCTTCGCCGACCTCGTCGACCGCGCGAAGTCCACGGTCGGGCGCGTCGAGGAGGTCACGCGCGAGACCAAAGAGGCGTTCGACATGTTCCGCCCGTTCATGATCGAGAACGCCTACATCTTCCGCGCCGACAACGTCCGCTCGCTCTTCGGGCAGGTGCGCGAGGAGGAGCGCGGGCTCCTGCGCTGGGACCCCGAGACGTTCGACTGGTACGACTACTGGATGAACGTCCACTTCCCCGGCCTCAAGAAGTGGGTCTTCCCGACGCTCGAAGAGGACATGCGCGCACAGCCCAAGCGCGTCTACACCTACCGCGACCTGCTCGAACTCTTCGAGACCTCGGCCAAGCGCTTCTCGACCCGCGTCGCCATGCGCATCGAGCGCGACGGGCAGAAGGAGCAGTACACCTACGCCGACGTGCAGGAACTCGCCACGCGCGCCGCGGCCTTCTTCGCCTCGCGCGGCGTCAAGCCCGCCGACCGCGTCCTGCTCGTCAGCCACAACGCGCCCGAGTGGGGCATCAGCTACTTCGGCGTGCTCAAGGCCGGCGCGACCTGCGTCCCCGTAGACCCGGAGAGTAAGACGGAGGAACTCGTCAACTTCACCCGCGCCAGCGGCGCCACCGGCCTCGTCCTCGGCGAGAAGGCCGACGACGAGCACCCCGACCTCCGCGGGAAGCTGGCCGCGGCCGGCCTGGAGACGAGCATCTGGCGCTACGGCGAAATCTTCGAGCTGACCGACGAGGCTTCGGAGGACGAGCGCGTGGCGCTGCTGCCCCCGAAGGTCTCGCCGAACACGGTCGCGTCGCTCATCTTCACGTCGGGCACGACGGGCCAGCCGAAGGGCGTCATGCTCTCGCACAAGAACCTGACGAACATGGTCTCCATGCTCTCGTCGGTCTTCGAGATGGACACGGGCGACGGCGTCCTCTCGGTGCTCCCGCTCTACCACACCTTCGAGTTCTCGACCGGCTTCCTGACGCCCTTCAGCCGCGGGACGCAGATCACCTACCTCTCCGACCTCAACGGAGATGAGCTGGCGCGCGCCATCAGGAACGGCCACGTCACCGGCATGGTCGGCGTCCCGGCGCTGTGGGAGCTGCTCCACCGCCGCATCATGTCGCGCCTGCGCGAGCGCGGCGAGTGGGTCGGGAACCTCGCCGAGCTGCTGATGAAGTTCAACAGCCGCCTGCGCGACAGGACGCCGCTCAACCTCGGCTCCTTCATCTTCCGCCCGATCCACGCCGGCCTCGGCGGCCAAATCCGCTACCTCATCAGCGGCGGCTCGGCCCTGAACGAGAAGATCAAGCGCGACATGCACGGGCTCGGCTTCACCATCCTCGAAGGCTACGGGCTGACGGAGGCTTCGCCGGTGCTGACGGTGACGCGGCCGCAGAACGCCCTGAACGCTTCGAGCGTGGGCCGCCCGCTGCCCGGCGTCGAGCTGCGCATCAGCGACCCGGACCCGAGCGGCATCGGCGAGGTCATCGCGCGCGGCCCCAACGTCATGCTCGGCTACTACCAGAACGAGCAGGCGACGCAGTCGGCGGTCGTCTCGCGCTGGCTCCACACCGGCGACCTCGGCCGCCTCGACGACGACGGCAACCTCTACCTCGTCGGCCGCTCCAAGGAGCTCATCGTCGACACCAACGGCAAGAACGTCTACCCGGACGAGGTCGAGGAGCTGTACAAGGACTCGCCCTACGTCAAGGAGCTGGGCGTCGTGGGCCTGCCCGACGGCATCGGCGAGAAGGTCGCGGCGCTCGTCGTCCCCGACTACGACTCGGACATCAGCCTCCGGCGCGACGAGGTGCAGCGCCGCGTCGAGAACCACTTCCGCGAGGTCTCCAGCTCGCTCCCCTTCTACAAGCGCGTCAAGTCGCTCTACTTCACGGACGACGAGCTGCCGCGCACGGCCACGCGCAAGGTCAAGCGGCGCGAGGTCGTCAAGCTCATCCAGACGCTCGAAGAGTCGAAGCGCGCCGGCATCACCGAGAAGACGGCGCCGCGCGAGCAGCACCACGACGCCGACTGGCTGCTCGGCCTCGTCGCGCAGGTCTCGGCGCGCCCGCGCGCGCAGGTCTCGCTCGACTCGCGCCTCGCCGAGCTGGGCTTCGACAGCCTGATGTTCGTCGAGCTGGCGTCGGCCATCGAGCAGGCGGGCGGCGCGCTCGTCTCGCCCGACACCCTGAACGAGGTGGTGGACGTGCGCGAGCTGTACTCCGCCGTCCGGCGGCGCGAGACGGCCGCCAACAAGCGCGCGGCCGAGGCGCGGGCCGAGGAGGACGCGCGCCAGTCGGAGAAGGAGATTTACGTCCCCACGCTCGTCCGCACGGTCGGCAACCGCGGGATTGACGCCGTGCAGCGCGCGCTCTACGAGAACGTCCTCAAGGCGCACGTCGAGGGCCGGTCGAACATCCCGACGCACACCAACTTCATCGCGGCGACGAACCACACGTCGCACCTCGACACCGGCCTCATCAAGTACGCGCTCGGCGAGCAGGGGCGCGACATGGTGGCGCTCGCCGCGGCCGACTACTTCTTCGACAACAAGTACAAGCGCGCCTACATGAACAACTTCACGAACATCGTGCCCATCGAGCGCTCGGGGAGCCTCCGCCAGTCGCTCCGGCACGCGCGCTCGTTCCTCGAGCGCGGCTTCCCGGCGCTCATCTTCCCCGAGGGCACGCGCTCGATGACGGGCCAGATGGCCGAGTTCAAGTCGGGCTTCGCCTACCTCGCGCTCAACACCCGCACGGGCATCCTCCCGGCGTACCTGTGGGGCACCTACGAGGCGTTCCCGAAGGGCTCGACCTTCCTCAAGGGGCGCGAGGTCGGCGCGCGCATCGGCCGCTTCCTCGCCATCGAAGAGCTGGAAGACCTGACGAAGGGCATGCCCCGCGCCGAGGCTTACCGGCTCGTCGCCGCGCTCGTCCGCCACGAGATTGAGAACCTGCGCGACGGCACGCGCCACGCCTTCGACGGCGCCGCGCTGCGCCGCCGCTGGAAGGCCGAGCGCCGCCACGCCGGCGAAGAGGCCCACGACGAGGGCGAGCTGGCGACGACCGGGGACTGAACAATAGAAGTACTGAGGACTGAGTGCTGAGGACTGAGTGGAGCAAAGGCCCGCTCTTCCACTCAGTCCTCAGTACTCAGTCCTCAGCACTCTCTTTATGGCTACGACAAAGAAAACCGCCACGAAGAAGGCGCCGGCGAAGGCGAGAAGGGCCGCGGCCGAAGCGCCGAAGGCGTCCGCGCTGGCGAAGAAGGCGCGGCCGGTGACGCTCGTCACGGGCGGGACGGGCTTCCTCGGCTCGCACCTCGTCAGGCTGCTCGCCGCGGAGGGCGCGGGGCCTCTGCGCGTGCTCTCCACATCCGCGCCCGCGTGGCTCGCGGAGTTGGGCGTCGAGCCGGTCACGGGCTCCGTCACGTCGCCGGGGGACGTGGCGCGCGCGGTCGAGGGCGTGGCGGAGGTCTACCACCTCGCGGGCCGCGTCTCGCGCGAGCCGGGGGACGCGCACCTGATGTACGACCTGCACGTTTCGGGGACGCGCGTGCTGTGCGAGGCGGCGCGGGCCGCGGGCGTCAGGTCAATCGTGATGGCCTCGACGAGCGGGACAATCGCCGTGACGGAGACGGGCGACGTGGCGCCGGACGAGGATTGGCCGACGCCGCTCGACATCGTCTCGCGCTGGCCCTACTACGCGAGCAAGGTCTACCAGGAGCGCGTGGCGCTGGAGAACTTCGGCGGCGACGGGCGCAGGCTCGTCATCATGAACCCCTCCCTGCTGCTCGGCCCCGGCGACGACCGCCTCAGTTCGACGAAGGTCGTGCTCGACTTCCTCGCGCGCAAAATCCCGACGGTGCCGAAGGGGGGCTTGAGCTTCGTGGACGCGCGCGACGCCGCCGCCGCCTTCCGCGCGGCGATGGAGCGGGGCGCGCACGGCGGGCGCTACCTGTTAGGCTCCGCCAACTGGACGTTCGACAAGTTCTTCGGCCGCCTGGGGCGCATCACGAAGGTGCCCGCGCCCTTCGTCTCGCTCCCCTCGCGGCTGACGCTCGCGGGCGCGCGGGGGCTGAGCTCGCTCTACAAACACTGGAAGCTCGCCCCGCCGGTCGAGCCGGAAGAGATAGAGATGGCCGACTACTTCTGGTACCTCGACGACTCGAAGGCGCGCGCCGACCTCGGCTTCGACCCGCGCGACCCGCAGGAGACGCTGCTCGACACGGTGACTTACGTCCGCGAGAACTTCCTCGGCAACTCGGCCTTCCGCACCGCCATCTGACGGCGCGCACCCTCTTCCCGCCCCCGCGAATGTTAATCGCAGGCGCGCGCATGTCATTCCCGAACATGGGGATGATATGCGCAGGCGTGCGAATGCTATTCCCACATCTGCGTATGCGATTTCCGCGCGTGAGAAGGGCATTCGCACGCGCGGGAATCTTATGTTCACGGTTGCGAATGGCATTCTCCCGGCCGGGAATGCGGTTCGCACGCGTGTACCTGACGTGTCGGCGCGTGGTTGGCGGTGTTTATGGCGCGGCCGAAGCGAGAGCGCGGGAGTGGTTCAGCGTGGGCAACGGATGCGTAGAGCGCCGGGGAGGATTTCAAATTCGGCGGGCAGCCGCCCGGCCAGCTCGCCGTCAACCTCCAGCTTCACCTCCATCCCCGACGCCGACTCCGCGCGGACGGCGCGCGCGCGGGCGTGGCGCACCTCCCGCATGCCGAGGTGCGTGCCGAGGTAGAGGCGGTAGGAGTTGGCGAGGACGGTGAGCGCGGAGACGTCCCCGACCGCGACGACGTCGAAGCGCCCGTCGTCAACCTTCGCGGCGGGCGCTATCTTCATCCCGCCGCCGAAGTAGCGCGCGTTGGCGACGCAGAAGTTGGCGACCGTCAGCCGCGACCGCGGGCCGCCGTCGAGCGAGACGCTGACCTCGGGCTTCTCGAAGGTGAGCGCCGCCTGCAACGCGGCGGCGGCGAACGAAGCCCTGCCGCCGAGCAGCCGCGCCGCGCCCGAGGGCAGCCCCGAGCGGGTCTTCACGCGGTTGATGACGTCGCCGCCCATGCCGAACGAGGCGACGTTGACGAAGAACCTCGTCTCCTCCACCCCGCCCTCGCTCACGAAGCGGACGCGCCCCGCGTCCATCGTTCGCGTCTCGCCCTCGCGCAAAGCCTTCGCGGCGTCGGCCGTGCGCGCGGGGATGCCGAGCGTGCGCCGGAAGTCGCCGCCCGTCCCGCTCGGCAGAACCCCGAGTTCCGCGTCCGACCCGGCGCGCAGGATGCCGTTCGCCACCTCGGAAATCGTCCCGTCGCCGCCGCAGGCGATGACGAGCCGGCGGCCGGCGCGCGCCTCGCGCTCGGCAATCTCGACGGCCTCGCCGCCCCTCTGCGTGAACGCCACCTCGAACGGGCCGAAGTGGCGCCGCACGTCGCTCGCCGCGCCCGGCCAAGCGCGGCCCGTCGCGCCGGACGCCGACGCGGGGTTCACGATGATGAGCGGGAGCGAAGACATTTTCGATTTAAAGGGCGGAAGCCTGGCCGTCGGGGAGGGCGTACGTCCTGCGGCGTGCCGCATGACGAAAGTTTAAGACGCCCTCCCTGACGGCCGGGCTTCCGCCCCGGGCGTCCCGAGGGCGACCCGCTTGGCTTCGAGGGCGAACTGGGCGCGGTCCTGTTCGCCGAGTTCGGCAATCTTCGACATCACGAAGTCGGCTATCTCCTTGTAGGTGCGCACGGAGTCGCGCCGCTCGTAGAAGTCTGAGAAATCGAGCGCGGGGCCGAAGTGGACGCGGACGGGCTCGCCGCCGCGCCAGTTCCCCATGACCTGCTTCGGGAGGTCGTTGCCCAGGCCCGCGATGAAGACGGGGAGGACTTGCGGGCGCGCGTCCTTGATGAGGCGGCCGACGCCAGGCTGCGGCCGGAGGTACGAGTAGGGGTCGGCGCCCTTGTTGCGCGTGCCCTCGGGGTGGAAGCCGACGACGTTGCCCGCGCCCTCGCGGCACAGGTGCGCCAGCAGGCGCATCGAGAACTTGTCGAACTCGCGCTGCTCCGTCTTCGGGTTCTCGCCGCCCGTGAAGAAGGGCGGGAACATCGACCACCAGCCCATCACAAGGTTGACCAGTAGCCCCGCCGGGTTGTCGTAGAAGAAGCGCCCGCGGACGGGGAAGAAGAGCTGCTTGCGCCAGCGCGTGCGGCGGAAGAGCACGGTCGAGACGACGTACATGTCGAAGAAAGAGCGGTGGTTGGCGACGAGCAGCAGCGGGCGTTCGCGCGCCGCCGCCTCGACGTGTTCGAGGCCGCTGACGCGCATCAGGTTGTAGGTCGAGAGGTGAATCCAGCCCGCGCCGAGGCTGCGCTGGCAGAGCGTCCAGAAGCGCTTCCAAGCGCCCCGGTTCATCCGCCACGTCAGGCGGAACGCGAAGCGCTCGAAGGGCGAGAGGACGGCCAGCTCCTCGGCCGTCGGCTCCGGCGCGGCGTCCCCCGCGGGGTTGTTTGACTCGGCGGTCGTGTCCATCGAAACCTTCGTCGTCGAAGGCTCAAAGTTAATAGACGCGGCCGGGACGCGCAAGCGGCGGCGCCCCTAACGCGCGCCGCCGCTCGCCGAGGGGCCGCTGATGTCCGCGCGGGGTCTGGGCCTTCTCGCCGCGGCGTCAGTCAATGGAGAAGTACTTCGCCTCCTCGTGGTGGACGATGATGGCGGAGGTGGACTGCTCGGGGACGAGCTGGAACTCTTCCGAAAGCTCGACGCCGATGCGCTCCGGCCCCAGCAGCTCGAAGAGCTTGGTCTGGTCTTCGAGGTCGGGGCAGGCCGGGTAGCCGAAGCTGAAGCGCGAGCCCTGGTAGCCCTGGTGGAAGAGCTTCGGCAGCTCGGCGGCGTCGCGGCCGGCGATGCCCAGCTCCTCGCGGACGCGCTTGTGCCACAGCTCCGCGAGCGCCTCGGCCGACTCGACCGAGAGGCCGTGGAAGTAGAGGTAGTCGGAGTAGTTGTCCGAGCGGAAAAGCTCCTGCGCGTACTCGCTCGCGCGCCGCCCGACGGTGACGAGCTGGAAGGCGACCACGTCCACGCGCCCCGACTCCTTCGGCGCGAAGAAGTCCGCGAGGCACAGGCGCCGCCCCGCGGGCTGGCGCGGGAAGGTGAAGCGCGCGCGCTCCGTCCGCCCGTCCTCCCGGTAGACGACGAGGTCGTTGCCCTCTGACTGGCAGGGGAAGTAGCCGTAGACGACCTGCGGGACGAGGAGTTGTTCGCGCTCGGAGCGCGCCTTCAACTCCTCGTAGACGGGCCTGACCTTCTCCTCGACTAAGGCGCGGTACTCCTCGGCCGGGCGGCGCCCCTGCTTGAACTGCCACTGGCCCTTGAAGAGCGCCGTCTCGTTGACGAAGCGGAAGACCTCTTCGAGCGGGACGCGCTCGACCAGCCGCGAGCCGTAGAAGGGCGCGCGCGGGACGGGCGCGTCCGGGCTCACGTCCGAGCGCGTGGTGTGCGCCGCGGCCTCGCGCGACTTGAGCACGCCGCGCGGGCGGGCGCGGGCCGCCCGCACCCCGAGCTTGGCGTCCTCGCCCACGAGGTCTTCCGCCTCCTCGGCCTCGCCCGGCCGGCCGTTGCCCGCCCCGGCCACGGCCTTCGCCGCCCGGGCCGGCGCCGGCGCCGGCGCCGCGGCCTGCCCCGCGTGTGCGCCCGAGCCCGTCAGCAAATCCATCGTGTGCAGCCCGTCGAACGCGTCGCGCGCGTAGAAGAGGCGGCCCTGGTAGAGCGGCTCCAAGTCCTCCTCGACGTAGCGGCGCGTGAGCGCGGCGCCGCCGAGCACGACGGGGACGCGCAGGCCGCGCTCGTTCATCAGCTCAAGGTTCTCGCGCATGATGAGCGTGGACTTCACGAGCAGCCCCGACATGCCGACGGCGTCGGCCTCGTGCTCCACGGCGGCCTGGAGGATGGCCTCGACCGGCTGCTTGATGCCGAGGTTGACGACGCGGTAGCCGTTGTTCGTCAGGATGATGTCCACGAGGTTCTTGCCGATGTCGTGGACGTCGCCCTTGACCGTCGCCAGCACCATCGTCCCCTTCGCCGTCGCCCCGCCCTTCTTCTCCATGAAGGGTTCGAGGAAGCGCACGGCGGCCTTCATCACCTCGGCCGACTGGAGGACGAAGGGGAGCTGCATCTGCCCGCTGCCGAAGAGGTCGCCCACCGTCTTCATCCCGTCGAGCAGGATGGTGTTGATGATGTCGAGCGCGCTGTAGCTTTCGAGCGCCAGCCGCAGGTTGTCTTCGAGCCCGACCTTCTCGCCGTCGATGACGTGGCGCTTGAGGCGCTCGTCCACCGGCAGGTTCTCGTCAACCTTCTCGTCCCTCTTCGCCTTCACGCCCTCGAAGAGCTTGGTGAACTCGGCGAGCGGGTCGTAGGTGCAGACGTCGCCCTCGAAGCGCCGCTCGTCGTAGATGAGCTGGCGCGCGACCTCGCGCTCGCGCTCGGGGATGCGGTTGAGCGGCACGATCTTCGACGCGTTGACGATGGCCGCGTCGAGCCCCGCCTCGACCGCCTCGTGCAGGAAGACGGAGTTGAGGACGACGCGCGAGGCGGCGTTGAGGCCGAAGGAGATGTTCGAGACGCCGAGGATGGTGAACGAGCCGGGCAGCTCCGTCTTTATCCTCCGCAGCGACTCGACGGTCTCGGCGGCGTTGCGGCGGTCCTCCTCGATGCCGGTCGAGATGGGCAGCGCCAGCGGGTCGAAGAAGATGTCGTGGACGGGGAAGCCGAGTTCCCCGGACGCCTGCTCGTAGGCGCGGCGGGCAATCCTCAGCTTGCCGTCGGCGGTGCGCGCCATCCCCTCCTCGTCGATGGTGCCGACGACGACGGCCGCGCCGTACTCCTGCGCCAGCCCGATGACTTTTTTGAAGCGCGGCTCGCCGTCCTCGTAGTTCGTCGAGTTGAGGATGGACTTGCCGCCCGCGTGCTGGAGGCCCGCCTCCATCTTCTCCCACTCGGTCGAGTCGAACATGAGCGGGACTTTGACCTGCGTGACGAGCCGCGAGGCCAGGTCGTGCATGTCGCGCACGCCGTCGCGCCCGACGAAGTCCACGTTGACGTCGAGGATGTGCGCGCCCTCGCGCTCCTGCTCGCGAGCGAGCGAGACGAGCCCGTCCCAGTCCTCCGCGTTGAGGAGGTCGCGCATCTTCTTCGACCCCGACGCGTTGACGCGCTCGCCGACGATGAGGAACGAGGCGTCCTGCACGTACGGCTGCTGGATGAAGATGGACGAGGCCGCGGGCAGCACGCGCGCCTCGCGCCGCTTCGGGGAGAGGTTCGCCACCCGCTCGACGACGAGCCGGAGGTGCTCGGGCGTCGTGCCGCAGCACCCGCCGACGACGTTGGCGCCGAAGTCGCGCGCGAAGTGCTCGACCTGCGCGGCGAAGCTCTCTGGCGTCTCGTCGTAGTGCATCCGGCCGTCCCTGACCTCGGGCAGGCCGGCGTTCGGCAGCACCGAGACGGGCCGCGACGTGTTCTCGCAGAGGTAGCGCAAACTCTCGGTCATGTTGCGCGGGCCCGTGCCGCAGTTCATGCCGATGACGTCAACCGGGAAGGGTTCGAGCGCGGTCAGCGCCGCGCCGATCTCCGTGCCGTTGAGCATCGTGCCGAAGACTTCCACCGTCACCTGCGCGATGACGGGCACGCGGCGCCCCTCCCGCCTGAAGTCGGCGAAGATGGCGGCGAGCGCCGCCTTCGTCTGGAGCAAATCCTGGCACGTCTCGACGATGAGGATGTCGGCCCCGCCGTCGAGCAGCCCGCGCACCTGCACGGCGTACGCCGCCTTGAGGTCGTTGAAGGAGACCTGCCCGAGGGTCGGCAGCTTCCGCCCCGGCCCCATCGAGCCGGCGACCCACCGCGGCCGCTCTTTCGTCGAGTAGTCGGCGGCGATGCGCTTCGCCAGCCGCGCGGCGCGCACGTTCATGTCGTACGCGAGGTGCCCGATGCCGTACTCCTCGAAGTCGAACGGGGTGCCGTTGAAGGAGTTGGTCTCGACGACGTCGCAGCCGACCTCCAGGAAGAGGCTGTGGACGCGCTCGACGGCGTCGGGGCGGGTGACCAGCAGGTTCTCGTTGCAGCCCTCGAAGCGCGGCCCGCCGAAGTCGTCGAGCGAGAGGTGCTGCGCTTGCAGGTTCGTGCCCATCGCGCCGTCGAAGACGACGACGCGCTCTTTCAGAGTCTCAAGAAAATTGCTCATCGGGTTAGTCGCTCGCATCCTTCCGGCCGCAAAGAGAAGCCCCGCGCCAAACAACGCGGGGCTTGCCTTCCGAAGCCTTATTTTAACGGCCCCCGGAGGGAGGCGCGCCGAGCTGTTTAGCGGTTTATTTTACGTGGCCGCAAGTCGCCTTAACTCACCACGTTTGCCCGTGTATTGAAACACCGCACGCCGCGGGTGTCAAGAATGGCACGCCGCCCGCCCGGCCATATAGATTCTATATGGATTCTATATTGTCGTTGTCCAACGTCTCCGCGCTGTGCTAACTTCCCTTCGTTCTTTCCTTCTACGTCTTTCGCCCACAGCCGACATGCGACGCGCCATCTACCCCGGCTCCTTCGACCCCGTCACGAACGGCCACCTCGACATCGTCGAGCGCGGCTCGAAGCTCTTCGACGAGATCATCATCGCGGTCGTGGTCAACCCGAACAAGAGCGCCTTCTTCACGGTCGGGGAGCGGCGCGAGATGCTGGAGGAGGCGCTGGCGCTCGTCGAGGGTCGCGGCTGCCGCCTGCGGGTGGACTCCTTCCAGGGGCTCCTCATGCGCTACGCCGTCGAGCAGCAGGCGGACGCGGTGGTGCGCGGCATCCGCGCCATCTCGGATTACGAGTACGAGCTACAGATGGCCCTGATGAACCGCCGGCAGGAGCCGGGCATCGAGACCGTCTTCATGCTGGCGGCCGAATCTTACTCCTACGTCAGCTCGCGACTCGTCAAAGAGGTCTACTCGCTCGGCGGCACCATCGAGGGCCTCGTCCCCCCCACGGTCGAGGAGCGCATGCGGCTCAAGCTCGGCAAAAGTTGAAACCCGCCCGCCCCGCCGGTGCTATACTCCCGCCCGTTCAGTTTACCCCCCTTCACTTCCAACCAACGCGGAGGCTTTGAGCGATGCCAAGAGGAGACAAAGGGAGTTACACGGACAAGCAGAAGCGGCAGGCCGAGCACATCGAGGAGGGCTACGAGAAGCGCGGCGCCTCGAAGGACGAGGCCGAACGGCGCGCGTGGGCCACGGTCAACGCGTCGTCCGGCGGCGGCAAGAAGAGCGGCTCCGGCCGCGGCAAGGCGGAGAACAAAGGCCCGGCCAAGAAGGGCGGCAAGAAGGGCGGCAAGGCTTCGAAGGGCGGCTCCAAGAAAGCCGGCGCGTCCAAAGGCGGCTCCAAGAAGGGTGCCTCGAAAAAGGGCGGCTCGAAGAAGGGCGGCGCCGGGAAGGGCGGCTCGAAGAAAGGTGGTTCGAAGAAGGGCGGCTCGAAGAAGGGCGGCTCGAAAGGGCGCTGAGCCGGGCGGCGTGACGAGTCCGACGCGGCGGCGGGGAGACCTGCCGCCGCCGTTTTTTCTACCGGCCGCAGCCGCGGTGGCGGCGCCTCCGCTCGGTGTTGCGCGCGCCGCCCGATGCCGCTACCATCGGGCTTTGCTCGTCGAGACTTCAGAGAGAGACAGGCACACGACGGATGACAGAGACCGCACTCAAGACCCCCTTCCGCGCCGCGCCGAACGTCGCGCGGATGCAGCCCTCCTCGACGCTCGCGGCGATGCAGGCGGCCATCGCCCTGCGCGCCGAGGGGCACGACGTGGTGGACTTCGGCCCGGGCGAGCCCGACTTCGACACCCCCGACCACATCAAGGAGGCCGCCGCCGCGGCGATGCGCGCCGGCCAGACCAAGTACACCCCGACGGGCGGGACGCGCCGGCTTCAGGAGGCCGTCGTCGGCTACTACGAGCGCGAGTTCGGCGTCCGCTTCAACCCGTCCGAGGTGATGGCGACGGCGGGCGGCAAGCAGGCCATCTTCAACGCCGTCGTCACGCTCTGCGGCCCCGGCGACGAGGTGCTCATCCCCAAGCCCTACTGGGTCACCTTCCCCGAGATAGTCACCTTCGCCGGCGCGACGCCCGTCTACATCGACACCGAGGGGACGGGCTTCCAGCTCACGGCCGAGCAGGTCGCCGGGGCGATTACGCCGCGCACGCGCCTCATCATCATCAACTCGCCCTCGAACCCCTCGGGGCGCGTCATCCCGCCCGCGGAGTTCGAGCGCATCATGCGCGTCGTGGCCGAGCGCGGCCTCTACGCCGTCTCGGACGAGTGCTACCTGAAGTTCGTCTACGAGCCGGCCGAGGTCTACAGCGCGGCGCGGCTGGCGCCCGAGCTGCGCGAGCGTCTGTGCATCGCCGGCTCGTTCTCGAAGACCTACGCGATGACGGGCTGGCGCGTCGGCTACTCGGTCGCGCCGGCCGCGTGGACGCGCGAGATGAACAAGGTGCAGTCGCACTCGACCTCGAACCCCAGCTCCATCTCGCAGGCCGCGGCCGTCGCCGCCTTCGAGTCGCCGCAAGGATGCGTCGCCGCAATGCTGGCCGAGTACAGGCGGCGGCGCGACTGGCTCATCCGCGCGCTCGGCGAAGTCCCCGGCCTCGGGTGCGCGGAGCCCGAGGGCGCCTTCTACGCCTTCCCCTGCGTGCGCGGCTGCCTCGGCGGCGAGGTCAAGACCTCGGCCGACTTCGCCGACCGGCTCCTGCGCGAGGCGCACACGGTCGTCACCGACGGCGCCGGCTTCGGCGTCGAGGGCTACATCCGCATCTCCTACGCCACCTCGATGGAGCGCCTCGAAGAGGGCCTCGCCCGCATCCGCCGGGTCGCGGAAGAATTAGTCGGTGGCCGGTAGTCGGTAGCAGGCGGGTAAAACAACAGGCGGCGCGTCCCGGTTACGACCCGGACGCGCCGCCTTTCTTTCTGCCGTCTACCGACTACGTCAATAAATGTTGAAGTTGTACTCCAGCACGACGTACTGCGAGACGGCGCGGCCGTCCTTCTGGGCGGGGCGGAATTTTATCTGGCGGGCGGCGGAGATGGCCTTCTCGGTGAGGCCGTCGGGCAGGCCCTTGACGGTCGTGATGTTGGTCACTTCGCCGGAGGCCGAGAGGATGGCGCGGAGCCTGACGGTGCCGGTGACGCTGTTCCTGCGCGCCTCCTCGGTGAAGCCGGGCTCGGGCTTGAAGGTGATGAGCGCGCGCTGCGTCACCTCGTTCTGCCGGAAGGGGCGCGAGTAATCAATCCCGCCGCCGCCCCCGCCGCCTCCGGGGCCGCCGCCGCCGTCGCGTCGGTCGCCGCCGCCCGTGTTGCCGCCGCGGCCGGGGCCGAGGCCAGTGCCTTCGCCCGTGCCCATGCCGCCGCCCGTGCCTTCGCCCATGCCGCCGCCCTTACCCGGGCCGGACGACGGCGACGTCGCGTTGGCGTCGGGCAGGCCGTAGGGGATGTCGCGCGGGTCAACCTTGACGAGCATCGGGTCCACCTGCATCGTCACCGGCGTCGGCAGGTGCGCGTTGGGCGGCGCGGGCTTCGGGTTGGCGGCGAGGATTGGCGGCACCTCAAGCTGAGCGGTGGGGAGCTTGCCCGCGGAAGCCGGGGTCTGCTCTTGTCGGCCGCCGCCGCCGCCGCCCGCGGGCTTCTCGTACTTCGGCTTCGAGCCGCCGCCGTCGCCCTCGTTCGTGCCGGCCGTGCCCTTCTCCGGCTTCGGCTGCTCGCGCGGAATCGGGTTGTCCACGTAGCCGAGGAATTCAAGATTCTCGTTGGGGTTCACGGCGGCCACCTGCCCGGCCCGCAGCCGCTCCAGCGCGTAGACCGACCCGAGCAGCAGCGAGAGGAAGACGAATGCGCTCGCCGTCGCCAGCGCCACGTCGCGCTGCGCGAAGAAGGCGCGCCCCGCGCGCCCGTAGGCGCCGACCGAGCGGGCCGCGAAGCCGAAGGGGTCGCGCTTGAACTCGGGCCACGTCAACTCGGCGCCCGCGGCCACGGCGCGCAGCTCGCGCGTGAGGCGGCGCACCAGCCCCTCGTCCTCCACGAACGTTAGGCGGTACTCGCCGCGCGCGAACGCGTCCGCGGGCCGCCCCCAGAAGTCTGTCCGAATCTCTTGTGCCATACGTCGCCTCAGCCTTTCTTCGTAGCCGTCCCAGAAAGTTTCCGCCGGGAGAGACGATTCGGCGGCCACGTCGAAAACGCGCAGCGTCTCGCTCATCGAACGGTACCTGTCCGAGCAGCGCCCGCAGCCCAGAACCTCTTCGAGCAGAGAACTCCTCGCCCCGCCCTCGACTTCGCCGAACAGCAGGTCTACCAGTCTCTCCTCGGTCGCCTGACAATCGTGTCTCATCGCAAACGCTAACTCTTGCCCGAGGCGCCCAGCGGCACGCGCCCGCCCGACTCCGCCCCCAGCCCCAGCGACGAGCGCAGCTTCTCAATCGAGCGGAACAAAGACTTCTTCACCGTGCCCGCCGAGCACCCGAGCGCCTCCGCAATCTCGCCGCTCGTCATCCCCTCGCGGTGCCTGAGCAGGAAGATGAGGCGCTGCTGCTCGGTCAGCCCGCCGAGCGCCTGCATGACGCGCCCGGCCAGGATGCGCCGCTGGTAATCGTCCTCCGCCCCCGCGTCGGCGAGGCCGCGCGCCGGCGTCTGCTCGCCCAGCATCTCTTCGAGGCTGTCGAGCCGTACGGGCGTCTTCACCTCGCCGCGCGTCACGGTCTCCGAGCGCCGGTGGTTGAGAAAGGTGTTGACCATGATGCGCCGCAGCCACGTGTGGAAGCTCGACTCGAAGCGGAAGCCCTTGAGCGAGCGGAATGCCTTCAGCCAGACCTCCTGCGAGAGGTCCTCGGCGTCTTCGGGGCGGCGGCAGTGGTGGAGCGCGAGCGCGTAGACGCGGCGCTCGTACTCGCGCGCGAGCCGGCAGAAGGCTTCGACGTCGCCGCCCTGCGCCCGCCGGATCAGTTCGTTCTCGCTGTTCAACTCAAGGAATCCCCGGGGCAAGCTCACAAACACAGACACGGCGGCGCGGAAACGGTTGGCCGGGCGCCGCGGAAATTTTGTGCTCAGATGTGGGGCGGGGGCGCGAGGGTTGGACGGCCGGGCGGCGTAAAAAGGAGAAGGCCGGCGCGAGGTCTTCACCTCGCGCCGGCCCTCCGGTGTGAAATCGGGCCCGGGGCTACTCCGCGCCGCCGCCCTTCTTCTCGTCGGCCTTCTCGTCGCCGAGCTTGGAGGTGACGGCCGTCAGCATCCGCGGGAAGGTGCCGAGCGGCGTGCGGCTCTCGACGAAGAAGCCGTCCGCGCGCGTCTGCCCGAAGGCGAAGCTCGGCCGGAGCGCCGCGCGCTGCCCCTCGGTCTTGAACTCCTGCTCGCCGCCCTGGAGCGTGCGCCCGAGGCGGTTCAGGTAGTCCGCGTTCGAGTTGAAGTAGACGAACTGCGGGGCCGCGGGCGCCTGCGCGGCGGCCGACTGGTAGGCCGCGCTCCCTTTGAGCGAGCGCCCGCCCTGCGCCGTGTCGATGACGCGCTCGACGTTCTCCGGCCTGCCGCTCGCCACGAGGTTGCCGCCGACGAAGGCGTAGTTGAGCCCGCGCTCGCCGTCGCCCGCGATGCGGCGCACCTTCACGCCCTTGTACTCGCGCTCGGTCGTCTCGCGCTTGTTGCGCTCGGCGAACTTCTGGAGCGTCTGCGCGAACGACTGCTCGTCCTTCAGGTTGAGCAGCAGGACGCCCGAGGGGTCGTCCCCGCCGGTCAACTGCGCGGCGCAGAACTCGTCGCCGACGGCCCCGACGACCTCGGCGCGGAAGTCCAGGCCGGTCTTCTCGGTGAACTCGGCGAGCGCGTCGGCCGGCCCCCTGCGGCCCGGCCGCGCCGCGAACTGCGACGCGAGCGCCAGCATCTGGTCGAAGGTCTGCGGCGCGTTGGCGACCGAGGCGTCGAACGCCTGCACCGCGTCCTCGGGCACGAGCGCGAGCAGCCTGCCTTCGGTCGGCGGGTTCGCCGCGACCGTCGCCAGCACGCCCTCGCGGTTCGGCGCGACGAGCTGGAAGCGCTCGGCGACGCGGCCGTCCTCGAACGTCGAGGTGAACGAGGCCGACTGGACGCTGGCCCCGCCCACGCCGTGGAAGAGCTGGCGGAAGGCCGCGACCTTCTCGCCCGCCTCCGGGCCGACGGGGGCGGTGTCGATGATGCGCGTCAGCGCCGCGCCGTCGAGGAAGCCGAACATGCCGTCCACCGCTTTGGAGCCGGCGCGGGCGCGGGCGAACGTCTGGTTGGTTTCGAGCGAGGGCGTCTTGCCCGCGCGCACGTCGAGCACGCGCCGGACGGCCGCGTCCGCGTTCGAGATGACGAGCAGGTCG
Organism: Pyrinomonadaceae bacterium; assembly: GCA_036387455.1. GTDB lineage: Bacteria > Acidobacteriota > Blastocatellia > Pyrinomonadales > Pyrinomonadaceae > QHXN01. Next base: position 20,201 of record DASVTS010000024.1, read on the forward strand.
CCCGACTTCGCGTAGGTGAAGCGGTGGACGCCGAGCCGCTTGACCGTGACGATGCGCGTGTCGTCGCCGAGCTCCTCCGTCTGCGTCTCGACGCCCTTCGACTGGCCGTCGCGCACGAAGCGCAGCACGCGGTTCTCGAAGGTGTAGCGCGCCTGCCAGTCGTTGAACTTGGCGACGACGACGAACTGCGGCTCGGGCTTGCCGGCCTCGCCGGCGCCGACGCCGAGCAGCGCCACGGCGTAGCTGGCGTCGAGCGCGCCCGCGTGGTTGGCGCCGATCATGAAGAGCGAGCTGGCCGCCGAGTTCTCCTTCGAGAACTCGCGCCACGCCTCGCTCTCGATGACCTTGAGCGCCTGCGCGCGCAGGTCGTTGACCTCGACGAAGCCCACGGTGTCGGCCGGGAGCAGGCGCTCCAGGCGCGGGTTCTCCGCCTTCGTCGGCAGCGCGAACCGCGCCGCCGCCACGCCGACGACGGCCAGCGCCGCCACGGCCACGATGATGAAAGTTTTGCTCTTCAGTCTTTCCACGATAAGCCTCCGTTCCGTACCAGTGCGATTCCTATCTCATTTCCTTGCGCTCGAAGACGTACTGCGACGCGAAGTAGAGCCCCGAGGCGACGAGCAGCATGCCGATGATCGGCGCGAGCTCCAGCCGGCCGTAGAGTTCGAGGTTGACGGTGTCGGTGTTGCGCGTCGCCCGGCTGATGATCCAGTCGAAGAGGTACTGGCCGAAGGCGTAGAACATCAGGACGAGCGAGACGGCGCCGGCGATGACCGCTATCCACCACTTCTCGAACCAGACCGAGAAGAGGAACGTCGCCGAGTAGACCATCAGCGAGATGACCATCGTCCAGACCGTCCCGCGCAGGGCGTTCGACGCCACCAGCGCGAACGGCCCCCACGCGCCGGCCAGCGTCACGTTCGTCGCCGCCGCGGCCATCACCAGGTAGACGACGGTCAGCGACGAGAGGATCGAGAGCCCGACGCACGTCGTCGTCTGCACCGCGCCGACCGCGTACTTGAAGAGCAGGACGTGCCAGCGCCTCACCGGCCGCTCGAAGATGAAGAAGATGCTCTGGTTGTCCAGCTCGGCCCCGATGGAGCCGACCGCGAAGAACGCCAGCAGGAACAGCCCGGCCGTAATCAGGAAGACCGACTGGACGACCAGCGCGATCTCGAAGCCCTGCGCCGCCACGGCGTCCGAGAGCGCGTAGAGGTCGAAGCGCGCCTCCTCCCGGAAGGTCACGACCAGCCCCGCGATGACGAGCGGGATGTGGAACGCCGCCGCGAACGCCAGCCACTTCCAGCGCGTCTCGCGCCACTCCTTCCAGAGCATCGCCTTCAGGATGTCCTTCGTCACTGGTTCGCCCTCCGCTCGCGCTGCGCGCGCACCTTGTTCACGAAAATGTCTTCGAGCGAGATCGGCAGCACCTCGGGGTTCCTCACCCCGCGCTCGCCGAGCAGCCTCAGCGTCTCGTCCCCGAAGCCCTGGACGGTCAGCACCTGCTCGTGCCTCCCGTTCTCGACCATGACCACGCCGGGCACGCCCGCCACCTCCGGCCGCGTCCCGTTCGTCGCGTAGCGGACGCGCTTGTACGACAGCTTGATGTCGTCGAGGGTCGAGACCATCAGCAGCTCGCCCTCGTCCATGATGCCGACGTAGTCCGCGACGCGCTCGACCTCCTCGACGATGTGCGACGAGAAGAGGACGGTCTTCCCCTCCTCGGCGATCTCGGCGACGATGTTCTCGATGAAGTCGCGGCGGACGATGGGGTCGAGCCCGGAGGTGGGCTCGTCGAGGACGATGAGTTCCGGGTTGAACGAGAGCGCGAGCAGCAGGCACAGCCGCGCGCGGTTGCCCCGCGAGAGCTGCCGCACCTTCTTCTCCGCCGGCAGGCTGAAGCGCTTGAGGAGGTCCGAAGCCTTCTTGTCGTCCCACGTCTCGTGGAAGGCGCGCGTGAACCGGACGCTCTCGGCCACGGTCATCCACTCGTAGAGGTAGCGGTTCTCCGAGACGTAGGCCACGCGCTTGCGAATCTCGATGAGGTCTTCGCCGAGCGCGCGGCCGAGGATGCTGATCTCGCCGCGGGTCGGGCGCAGGTGCCCCATAATCATCTTGATGACGGTGGACTTCCCCGCCCCGTTCACGCCGAGCAGCCCGAAGACCGTCCCCTTCGGCACGCGCAGGCTGACGCCCTTCACCGCCTCGAACTTCCCGAACGCGCGCCAGAGGCCGCGCGTCTCGATGGCGTAGTCTTCAAGGATGTTTGCCAAGTCTGGGTTCATGACTCACTCTCGTCCCGGCTCAAGTTGTAGCACTCCCGCCCGCTCACTTGCCGACCGCCTCGGGCGCGCGCGCCAGGAGAATCTTCTCCAGCACCCGCTCGAAAGCCTCGCGCAGCTCGCGCTCGTCCAGCCCCAAGTTCACGCCCTCGACCAGCGCCTTCTCCATCAGCTCGCCCAACACCCGCCGGCGCTCGGCCTTCGACATCTCGACGCCCTGGCCGGAGACGAACGTGCCCGCCCCCTGCCGCTTGTAGATGACCCCCTCGATTTCGAGGTCGAGGTAGGCGCGCGCCACCGTGTTCGGGTTCACGGCCAGCTCGACGGCGAGCTGGCGCACCGACGGCAGGGGGTCTTCCGGCTGGAGCCGCCCCATCGCCACCGCGGTCTTGATCTGCTGCGCGATCTGGATGTAAATCGGCAGCCCGCTCGACGGGTCAATGTTTATGAACAACTCATCCCCCGGCCGTCACTGTATCGGTCAACTAATACAGTGACACGGAGTACGGCCGGCGTCAACCCCGGGTTTCAAAAAAATTTCGGCCGCCCGTCTCCGAGCGGCCGAAACCGGCGTGGCGGCTATTCCGGGGGCTTACTTGACCGTCTTCACGCCGTTGCCGGGCGCGCCGTTGCTGCCGGCGGCCGTGCCGTCAACCCCCAGCCGGTCTTTGAAGAGGCTGAGGAGGAGGAGCGTGCCGATGCCGCTCCCGCCGTCGCCCGCGCCGCCCGAGGCCGTGATGTCGGGGGTGATGCGGACGCCCTTCTCGCCGATGACCCGGAGCGTCTCGACGAGCGCGACGCCCTGCTGCCCGAGCGCGTTGACCTGCTCGTGGTAGGCGACGCCCTGCGCCTCGCCCATCAGGCGGACCTTCTCGGCCTCGGCCTTGCCCGTGGCGAGGATGTAGTGCGCCTCGCCCTCGGCCTCGGCCTTGCGCTGCTCGGAGCGGCGGGTCGAGATTTCGACGCCCACGGTCGCCGCCATCAGGTCCTTCTGGTTGTCGGCGTGCGCGCGGGTCTTCTCAAGCTGGATGCGCTTCTCCTCGGCCTCGCGCTGCGCGTTGAACATGTTCTGGCGTTGCTCGGCGAGGATTTTCTCGGTCTGCGTCTTCATCAGCTCCTCGGGGAGGTGGATGTGGCAGATGAGGACGTTGACGACGTCGACGTGGTACTTGAGGAGGTGCATCCGGACGCGGGCCTCGGCCCTCTCCTGCTCCTCGTGGCGGTTCTGGAGGTAGGCCATCGCCGAGGACTCCGACGCCTGGTTGCGGAAGATGGAGTCGATGAGCGGGTGCATCACGTTCTGGATGAGCTTGTCGGTGTTGCCGATCTTGGCGACCATGAAGGGCGCGTCCTCGGGCTTGACGCGGAAGACGACGCGCACCTCGAGCTTCATCGTGAAGCCGTCCTTCGAGATGACCTCGAAGGGGTCGAAGGTGTTGTCCACGTCCTCGGCCGTCCACTCGACCGTCATGTTGGTGGTCGGGATGATGATGGGCGTCATCGCCAGCGTGTTGACGTAG
>DASVTS010000025.1:0-5071 GCA_036387455.1 Pyrinomonadaceae bacterium
AGCGCGCAGGCCGGCGACGCCGCGCCGACGCCCGAGGTGGCGAAGGCCGCGTCGCCGACGCCGACGCCCGCCGCCTCCGCCTCGCCCGCTTCGCCCTCGCCCTCGGCGTCGCCCGCCGTCGCGCCCGCCGCGCCCGCCGCCGCGAAGGCCGCGCCGCGCGGCGTCCCGCCGCTCCCGCCCGAGAAGGCGCAGCCGGTGCGCGTCCCCCGCTTCGAGACGCCGCCGGTCATCGACGGCAAGCTCGACGAGGAGGTCTGGAAGACGGGCGCCGTCTTCAAGGACTTCTACCAGTTCAACCCGGGCGACAACACCGCGCCGTCGCAGCCGACCGAGGTCATGATCGGCTTCGACTCGAAGTTCCTCTACCTCGCCTTCCGCTGCTTCGACGACCCGACGAAGGTGCGCGCGACCATCCCGAAGCGCGACAACGTCTTCGGCGAGGACAACGTCCGCGTCTTCCTCGACACCTTTAACGACCAGCGCCGCGCCTACGTCCTCGCCTTCAACCCGCTCGGCATCCAGGCCGACGGCATCCACACCGAGGGGCAGGGGCTCGACACGAGCGTGGACATCGTGATGGACTCGAAGGGCGCGCTCACGTCGGACGGCTACGTCGTCGAGGTGGCCGTCCCCTTCAAGTCTTTGCGCTACGAGGCGGGCAAGGGCAAGCAGTGGGGCATCCACATCTGGCGCAACATCGACCGCAACAACGACGAGCTCGATTCCTGGATGCCGATGGCGCGCGACGCCTCGGGCACGCTCAACCAGGCGGGCCACATCACCGGGCTCGAAGGCATCTCGACCGAGCGGACGCTGGAGTTCATCCCGAGCATCACGGTCTCGGAGAACGGCGTGAGCGTCCCCGTCTTCCTCTCGGGCGGGCGGGCGCTGATGGCGGCGCAGGGCATCCCCGTCCCGGCCGACCCGGGCCGCTTCGTCAACCGCCCCGTCGGCTTCGACCCGGGGCTGACGGCCAAGTTCGGCATCAACCCCAACACGACCCTGGACCTCGCCATCAACCCCGACTTCGCGCAGGTCGAGGCCGACGCCACGGTCAACACCGCGAACCAGCGCTTCCCCATCTTCTTCGAGGAGAAGCGCCCCTTCTTCCTCGAAGGCATCGAAATCTTCCGCACGCAGATCGCGGCGCTCCACACGCGCACCATCGTCGACCCGGACGTCGCGGCCAAGCTGACGGGCAAGCGCGGGCGCACGACCTACGGCTTCCTCTACGCCTCGGACAACGCGCCGGGCAACCTCGGCGAGGGCGACCGCGACTTCGTCCGCGCCACCGAAGACGTCTCGGCCGTGAGGGAGACGGAGCGGAGGAACAGGGAGCTGAGGGGCTTGAACCCGAACGCGACGCCCCTGACCGACGCGCTCGAAGCGAAGCGCGGCACGCTGCTGCGCGTGCTCGACGAGAACGCGAAGATCGGCGTCCTCCGGCTCAAGCGCGACGTCGGGAAGGAGAACAGCGTCGGCTTCTTCGGCACGGCCTACAAGTTCGCCGACCGCAGCAACTACGTCGGCGGCTTCGACAGCCGCATCCGCTTCAACAAGCAGACGACGCTCGAATTCCAGGTCCTCGGCACGAACGCGCGCCGCTGCGCGCTCAACGCCGACCCGGCGAAGGACGACTGCCGCACGCGCAACGGCTTCGCCTACGCCTACATCCTCAGCCAGAGCAAGCGCCACTGGTGGTGGAACGTCAACGGCGCGGCGCGCACGGCCGGCTACATCGCCGACCTCGGCTTCACCCGCCGCGTCAACACGAACAGCCACAACCTCAACGTCGGCTACACGTCCGAGCCGAAGCCGAAGCAGAAGATAGTCTCGTGGGAGGTTTACAACTACATCGGCGGCAACCACGACTGGCAGGGGCGCCTCCAGAACTGGACGTACGAGGGGCAGGTCGGCCCCAACCTCCAGCGCCAGAGCTACGTCCGCACGGGCTACAACACGGGCTACGAGCGCGTCTTCGCCTCCGAGTTCGACACGGCCGCCTTCTCGCTCGGGCGCCCCGAGGTCTCGGCCACGTCGCGGAACTACTTCGCCTACGCCGGCTCGTCGCCGACCAAGCGCATCACCCTCAACTACTTCTTCGGCTACCGCTGGGGCCAGCTCGACTATGACTTCGGCAACGGCCGGCGCTTCCCGCGCGTCAGCCCCTCGGCCGTGGCGGCGCGCGCGGCCACCGCGGCGGGGCGCTGCGAGAGCGAGGAGGAGGGCTTCGTGGCGCCGTCCGAGTGCGCCGGCCTGCTCGACCCCGGCAAGGGCGACTTCCTCTACACGAACGGCGGCATCACCTACAAGGCTTCGAACGCGCTGAACATGTCGCTGAGCTGGTCGAAGAACCGCCTCACGCGCAGCGACACCGGGCTCGTCGCCTTCGACTCGAACATCACCAGCGTCCGCACGACCTACCAGTTCACGCGCTTCGCCTTCGCGCGCGCGCGCCTCGACTACAGCTCGCTGACGTCGAGCTACCGCGGGCAGTTCCTCTTCGGCTGGACGCCGAACCCGGGCACGGCCTTCTACGTCGGCTACAACGACGACGTCAACCGCGGCTACTTCAACCCCTTCAACGGCCAGCCCGACCAGGGCTTCCGCCGCAACAACCGCAACTTCTTCATCAAAGCCTCCTACCTCTTCCGCCGCAGCTTTTAAAGGCGTAAGCCGTAGACCGTGAGCCGTGACGAGGGAAGACAGGTTCTTCCCCTCGTCACGGTTTACGGTTTACGGCTTACGCCTCCCGGATGTATGATGCGTCGCCCGACGTTTTGCGGGGGGCGGCGGCCACGCCGGAATTCGTAAGCCGCCCCGCAACCTTCGAACAGTTTTTTCGTATATCTACAGCGGACGGCGACCCGTCGAAGCCCACGAAAGGGCCGCGGGGTCCCGTCGCGGCCCCGGGCCGCGGGCGTTAAAAGTGAGCGCCATTCTCATCATCTCAGTCTTGCTGGTCTTCGCAGCCTCCTTCGCCATCCTACGCACGAGACGCGCCCCGTCCAGCCACGAAGCCGAACCGCTCCCGCCGGGCGTCAGCCCGCGCGGCCTCTTCGACGCCGCGGAGCCGGCCGGCGCGCGCGCCGGCGCGGAAACCCCGGAAAAACTCAGGGCCGGCGAGCTGCGCGAGCGCGCGGCGCGCGGCGACCTCGGCGCGCTCGGGGACGCCGCCGCGGAGGGCGACCCGGCGCTCTACCGCTTCGTGCTCGACGGGCTGGTCGGCCGCTGCCCGGGCGACCCCGAGGCGTTGCGCGCCCTCTCGGCCTACGTCGCGCGCCGCGACGGGTTGCGCTCCTCGCCCGAACTGGCCGAGATGCTGCTCGGCGAGTGGAGGCGCGCCCCCGGTCTGGCCTCGACGGCCGACCTGCTGCGCGTCTCGGCGCTCTCCGACGACGCCGGCACGTTCGGGCGCGCGGTGACGGAAGTCCTACAGCTCTGGGAGGACGGGCGGCTCGAAGGGCTCGGCGCGGAGTCGCTCCGCTCGCTCTTCGAGTCCGAGTACTGGCTGCTCTCCTCGGAGGCCAAGCGCTCCGGGGCGGGCTTCGTCCTCAAGCAGAAACTCGCCGACGCGCGCCGCCGCCTGAACGCGCGCGCGCGTGGCGGGGAGACCCACACAGACGCGGCGCCGCCCCTCGACGGCGCCGCACAGAAGGAAAGTCAATGAACGACATACTGTTCCAGCTCCTGCCGATTGCCGTGGTCGGCCTCGTCGCGCTCATCGTCGTCGTCGTCCTGCTCCGCCGCTGGCTCGTCAACGTCGGCGCGCGCGAGATAGCCATCAAGGAGCGCCGCTACTTCGGCGCCAAGATGCCGCCCGGCCGCGTCGTCGCCACCGAGGGCGAGGTCGGCATCCAGGCCGACGTCCTCAAGCCCGGCCTCCACTTCGTCAAGTGGCCCTTCGAGAGCGTCGTCCGCAAGGTGCCGCTCATCGAGGTCGGGGCCGACGAGATGGGCATCATCGAGGCCGTGGACGGCGAGCCGATGCCGCCGGGAAGAAACTTCGCGCCCGACCGCGCGCAGAACGCGCACAACAACTTCCAGGACCCCATCGCCTTCATCAAGCGCGGCGGCGTCAAGGGCATCCAGCTCCGCACGCTCCCGCCGGGGCTGTGGCCCATCCACCCGTACCTGTTCCGCGTCTCCATCGCCAAGGCGACCGTCATCCCGCCGGGCAAGGTCGGCGTCGTCACCGCCTCCGACGGCGACCAGCTCGACGCCGGCCGCCTCCACGGCAAGGCCGTCCAGGGCCACCGCAACTTCCAGGACGCCGAGTCGTTCATCGCCAACGGCGGGCAGAAGGGGCCGCAGGTCGAAATCCTGACGCCCGGCACCTACCGCGTCCTGACGCAGAGCGTCCCGCTCGAAGGCGGCGACCCGAAGCCGGGCCTCTTCTTCCTCCGCCTCTACGACGCGACCGTCATCAACGAGAACAACATCGGCCTCGTCGAGGCCCTGGACGGCGCGCCGCTCGACCCGCGCGACTACGTCGCCGCCACCGCCGAGGGGCACGACAACTTCCAGGACTGCAACGAGTTCATCACCCGCGGCGGCCAGCGCGGCCCGCAGCGCGACATCCTCCTGCCCGGCACCTACTACATCAACCCTCTCGTCTTCAAGGTCATCCCCGAGACGGCGCGCGAGGTCAAGCCGGGCGAGGTGGCGGTCATCGTCTCGAACGTCGGCAAGGACCCGACCGAGGACATCCGCCGCCAGATGGCGAACAAGGTGCGCGAGCGGCTGGAGCAGGAGGAGCGCGACCAGGTCTCGAAGGCCGCCGCCCGCCTCGACAAGCTCGACGGCGAGAACCGCCGCCTCAACGAGATTCAGGAAGACCTCATCGCCAACGACCCGGCCGACCAGCGGCTCGACCAGGGCGCGCACGAGGCGTACGTCGTCCCCGAGGGCTTCCGCGGCATCCAGGAGTCGGTCGTCGGCCCCGGCAAGTACTACGTCAACACGCTGGCGATGACGCCCATCATCATCCCGACCACCAACATGACGGTCGAGTGGACGGCCGAGGACGTGGACAACACCTTCGACCCCTTCGAGGTCATCTCGAAGGACG
>DASVTS010000026.1:0-8553 GCA_036387455.1 Pyrinomonadaceae bacterium
GATGCCGATGCCGAGGCACGTGACGAGGTAGAGGCCGAGGAAGAGCGCGACGTCGACGGCGCGCGGCCAGAACCAGAGCCCCAACAGGCTGAGGGCGTGCACGCCGACGACGAGCGTCGTGTGCGGCAGGTTCCAGCGCGGCGTGCGGGTCGGACGGCGGCCGGGGCCTTCCGTCGTTCGATGAAGGGCTACTGACATTCGACGCGGACTCATCTCTCGGCCTTCGGCGGGGGCACGGCCCCCACGGAAAAAGCCCCGGGCCGAAGCTTTCGACTCGGCCCGGGGCTTCTCGTTTTCAGAGTTCCGGCTCGCCGGAGAATGCTACCAGCGCGAACCGCCGCCGCCGCGGTTGCCGCCGCCTCCGCCGCCGCGGTTACCGCCGCCGCCGAAGCCGCCGCGACCGCCGCCGCCGCCGCGGCTGCCGCCGCGATCCTCACGAGGCTTGGCCTCGTTGACGTTCAGCGCGCGCCCGCCGACCTCTTTGCCGTTGAGCTGCTGGATGGCCGCCTCGCCCTCTTCCCGCGAAGACATCTCGACGAAGCCGAAGCCGCGCGACTGGCCCGTGTCGCGGTCCTCGACGACCGAGGCCGACTCCACGGTGCCGGCCTGTGAGAAAAGGTCCTGCAGGTCGCTGCTCGAAGTCTGGAACGAGAGGTTTCCGACGTAAAGTTTCATGGACATGTGTGTATATACCTCCACCGCCGAAGCGGGGCGTCAGGTAGAAGCTTCGAATCGGAGTGGCTTCGTCGGAGCGGTCAGCAGCGAAGGACCTGCGTTCGGGTGCTCAGCGGGTGAGCGGCTTCTGAAGTTGAAAGTTAGCCCACTCTCGAACCATCCAGAACGCCGCCGCCATACGAGGCGCGGGGGCGCATCACCGTCGATGCGCGAGAGAAGGAAGGACGCAACTATGATGCAACGCCTCCGACCCCGGTTGCAAACGGACGGCCGCCGTCCGCGCGCTTTGAGATATCATCTTTCTGTGTCGGCGGCCGCGCCGGGAGTCACGGATGGAAGAGAAAGAGAAGCCTTTACCTCCGAACCAGCGCCTGACCGGGCGGCTCGACTGGCCCTACGTGGGGGAGCGCGAGCCCCTGCCGCTCGGCGCGGGCGAGCGGTGGCGCGTCTCGGTCGGCGGGCTCGTCGCCGAGCCGAGGTCGTGGACGTTGGACGAGCTGAGGTCGCGGCCGCAGGTCGAGCGGGCGGTCGACATCCACTGCGTGACGCGCTGGTCGAAGCTCGGCGCGCGCTTCTCGGGCGTGCCTTTGTCGCGCCTGCTCGCGGAGTGCCGGCCGCTGCCCGCGGCGCGCTACGCCTCCTTCGTCGCGCGCTCCGGGAACCGGCACAGCACGTCCCTCCCGCTCGCGGACGCGCTGCGTCTCGACGCGCTGGTCGTCCTCGGGTATGAGGGCGCCGCGCTGGGCGAGGATCACGGCGGGCCGGTCCGGATGGTCGTGCCGGAGCGCTACTTCTACAAGAGCGTGAAGTGGCTCGAGCGCATCGAGCTTCTCGCCGAAGACCGCCTCGGCTACTGGGAGAGGGAGAAGGGCTATCACAACGCGGCCGACCCCTGGCTCGAGCAGCGCTACATCGCCCCCGACGTGAACAGGCTGGAGCTGGGCGAGGCCATCCGGCGCAGGGACTTCAGCGGAAAAAGTCTCCTCAGCATCGACGCCACCGGTTTAAAAGAGCTGGCCGGGCTGAACGCGCAGGAGGCCGAGTTGAGGGACGCGAAGTTTCAGGGGGTCGACCTCGAGGGCGCCAACTTCAACGGGGCGAATCTGACGAACGCACACTTGAACGGCGCGAACCTCCGCCGCGCGACCTTCGTGGGGGCCGACGTCGAGGGGGCCGACTTCGGGGGCGCGGACCTGCGCGGCGCGGACTTCACCGGCGCTTCGACCTTCGGCACGACCTTCTGCGAGGACGAGGACTTTTCGTCGCCCGCCCTGCTCGACGCCTCGACCACCTTCGACGAAGAGGCCATCGGGAAGCTGCTCCCGCGCCAGCAGGAGTTTATTCGCAGGGCGCTCGGGCGTTGAGCCGGCGCGGCCGGGCCGAGCGCCTCCCCGACCTGCCCGCCAAAGCCCCGCTAAGCCCCCTGGGAGGCCCGTAGAGCCCTTTTTCCCTCCGGTCCCACCTCTGAGGCCGTCCCGACACGGAAAACGCGTTCCCGACGCCCGCAGAGTTAAATTGATTCTCCGGGAAGTTTCACGTACGCACCCGCCGGCGCTGACCGCGTGGCGGATGCCGGACGGCCCGTGACGTGACACAAAAACCGCAAATCCGCTCGCAAGTCTGTTAAAACGCTAACCCCCCCCCTAGAATAAGCATTGTCCGACCCGATTTTGTATGTTATAAGCGGCCACATGAGAAAACAGCCGTTTTCCATCAGTCCCAATCCCCTTCTGCTCTATCTCACGCCCGCCCTTCAGGTCACGCTCGAGAAGGTGCGGTTCGTCGTCGACTCCCGACAGGGGCTGACGGCCATCCTGGGCGACGTTGGGCTCGGAAAATCCACGGTCATTCGCTACCTGTTTAACGAGTACGACGCGCGCGAAGACGCGGAGGCGACGCTCCTCCCTTCGCCCAATTTCCCTTCCGAATTCGCTTTCCTCAAGAAAATCTGCGCGGACTTCGGGCTCCCGGCGCGCCGCTCGATGGTGGATCAGGAGAATGAGCTGCGGCGCTTCCTGCTGGAGGTCTACGCGCGGGATAAGGTCTGCGTCGTCTTCATCGACGAGGCGCAGCGGCTGACCGGCCGGCAGCTCGAACTGGTCCGGACGCTCCTCAACTTCGAGACCGACGAGACGAAGCTCATCCAGGTCGTCCTCTCGGCGCAGCTCGAACTGCGCGTGAAGCTGGCCGACACCAGCAAAAAGGCCCTCCGCAGCCGCATTTTTGCCCCCTCCCTGCTCGCCCCGCTCTCACTCAACGAGACCCAGGAGATGGTCGAGTTTCGTTGTAAACAGGCCGGCGTCAGCAACCCCTTCTCCGTCGCGGCGATTGAAACCCTCTACACGCTGTCGGGCGGCGTCCCCCGGGAAATCCTCAAGGTGGCCGCGGTCGCCTGGCGTTTCGGCGAAGGCGACGATCAGCAGATCACGCCCGAGCTGATCGCGGAGGCGGCCGGCGAGGCGATTCTTCCCACGGAGCAAGAGCATGCCCAGCACTCGGTGGCTTAGACCCGTCAGTCCCCCCGGGGAGCAGCCAAAAGAGGAGCCCACGCCGAACGTGGGCATGCGCGAGGTTCGCCGCTTACAACAGGAAAAGTCTGCAAAGAAAGGACTTGTCGAGGGTGACGCCCCGAGCGAAGCCGCCCCGGCCACCCCCCCTAGAGGGGGTAGTGTCGCCCCCCCCCCCGACTCGCCTCCTTCGCCGCTCGTCGCGTCCGGTTCTATCGCCCCCGAGAGAGATTTCACTAGGTTCGCCAACTCCATCATCCGGGACGCGTTGCCGGCCGGGGTCTTCGCCGGCAAGAGGAAACAGCTTTACGACTTCCTCTATTCGCAGACCCGGGGCGCCGTGGTGCCGAAACGGAAGATACGCATCTCCAAACAGAGCCTGATGAAGGGCGCCGACATCGGGTCGTGGGTCACGCTCCGTCAAAATCTGACCCACCTGAAGAACGCGGGACTGCTCGTCGAGACGGTGATTCCGGGCACACACGAGGGGAATGAGTACGAGGTTTTTCTGCCTGAAGAGATAGAGGAGACCCCCTCTAGAGGGTCTAGAGGGTCTAGACCCTCTAACCCCCTCTACTTTCTAGAGGGTCTAGACCCTCTAGTTTCTAGAGGGTCTAGAGGGGGTTTAATTGTTGAAAATACAGGAACTTCGCCGGAAGACAAGACTTTATATAAGACTAATAAGAATATTGATGATGAGGCGTTCGCCGGATTTCTGGCGATCTTGAGGAGAACCGCCGCGGAGATCACCGGCCGTGAACCCTCGCCAAACGAGGCGCCGCGCTGGGAGGAGGTCGCCGAAGTGCTCGTGACGGAGTTGAGGATAGCCGCGGGCAGGACGAACGTCTCCAGCGTCCCGGCCTTCCTCGCCGAGCACCTGCGCCGCAGGCTCTGGAAGAAGGAGAAGCGGCAGATCGAGGCCGAGGCGGCGGAGCAGAAAGCATCAACCCCGGCGTCGAAAACCGACGCCTCGAAGTGTCCCGACTGCTTCGGCACGGGGATGTGTTACCCCGAAGGCTTCGACAAAGGCGTGGCGAGATGCACGCATCCGAGGCTGACTTCGGAGGCGGAATGAGTCTTCAGAGCTGACGCGGCGTGAAACGATGAGATCACGTTTTCCATAATGAAAGTTTCGGAAAAGGGCATACCCCGGGAGCCGGAAGTCTTCAGCCCCGCGGCGGGACCGTCGCCGGACGGGCGACCGTTAATCCCGCTCAGGCACAAGGTACAGGCTTTCCTCGACCGCTCGACTTCTGACAATACGCGCGAGGCCTACCGGCGGGCCGTCCTGGAGTTTCATCGCTTCGTCGGGCGGCATCTGCTGACCGTCACGGAACGGGAGGTGCTCGCCTGGCGCGACTCGCTGCTCCACCACGGGCAGTCGAACCAGACCGTCGCCGCGAAGCTCTCCGCCGTCCGCTCGCTCTACGCCTTCCTGTGGAAGGTCTACCCCGACCTGCTGAAATCCAACCCGGCCGATGCGCAGCTCGTGCCGCCGCCGAAGATTCCGAACGCGTTGAAGGGGAGGGCGCTGACGCCGAAGGAGGTCCGACATCTGCTCGTCGGTCCCGACCGTGAGAAGCCGGAAGGGGCGAGGGACTACGCGCTGATGCTCGTCATGCTGCGGCTCTCGCTGCGCGTCTCCGAGGTGGGCCGCGTCAGGAGGTCCTCCGTCGAGTGGAAGGACGGGCGGTGGACGCTGAGGCTCAAGGTCAAAGGGGGTGCGGAGGAGGTGTGGCCGCTGCCGCCGGACGTCAAGCAGGCGATCGACCATTACCTGCGGCTCGACGACGGGCGCCGCGCGGTGTGGTCAGAGAATCGGTCGGGTGATCAGTACGTCTTCCAGCCGACGGAGAACCACCGGACGGGAGTGCATAACCGCGGGCTCACGCGCCAGATGATTGCGAAGATCGTGAAGAAGTGGGCGGACTTCTGCGGCATCCCGGGGCGGGTGACGCCGCACGACCTGCGCCGGACGGCCATCACGCGCGCGCTCAACCAGGGCCGCACCTACCGGGAGGTGCAGATGATGTCGAAGCACAAAGACCCGAAGACCGTGATGAGGTACGACTACGAGCGGGACAACCTGGAGAGAAACCCGGTCAACAGTCTGAGCTACGACGACGAATGACCGGGCGCGGGTGCTCGGAGGCACGGGCATGAAGAGAGCGAAGAGCCCGGCCGGGAAGTCGGGTCAGCCCCACAGCGAGAGGGCGGGCGACGCCGCCCTCGAATCGGGAGGCCGGACGACGCTGTACCGCGCGCTGCGTGAGCTGACGTGCTCGCGCTGCGGCGCGGTGATTCGGGAAGGCGAACTCTTCACGAGGGGGGCCGCGACGGCGGCGGGCCTCCCGCTCATCCGGAGCTGTCGGGGCTGCGCGCCGTTCGAGCCCGCCGGCGGGCTGCTCGAAGCGCTCTTCGCCGCCGGGAGCGGTCGTGAGCCGGCCGACGCTGCGGATGCGCGCGAGAAGGTTCTGTCGCGGCTCGGGCCGGCACTGGCCGCGGGCCGGAAGCGGCGCGGCGGCCCCGCCTCTTAGCGCCGACCCCGGTGGAAAAAGTTCGCCCCCCGCGTCCCGCCCGTCGACGCTCCGCCCCCCCGGGGCCGCGCCCGCGCCGGGGACGCTATTTTTCACATGCGAAATATAGCTCAAGGTTGACATACATGGGCGTGGGGCGCAAGATGTTCGTGAACAGAGTCTCGCAGGCTCCCTTCCCGGCCCTCCGGAATCCCCCGGATCGCCCGAAGTCAACAGCGCACTCGCAGGGGCTGGAAGACATCGTCTACCCGCCGCGTCGTCTGCCGGCCCGGGGCCGACTCGCCCGCTGCCTTTACGGGCATCGTCGGAGACGGGGTCCGCCCGCCCGGGAGAGTCTGAGGACGCCGGAGGGGGTGCCCCGGGTGGAGACGTTCCATCCCTCGAACTCCACGTCCCGCGCGCTGACTTCGGCCGACGGAGCGCGTACCGCGCCTCCCGCTTCGGGAGGCGTTTGAAAGTCCGGCCGGTCGGAAATCCTTACCCGACGCAACCCGCGGGTCGTAGGCTGCACACATGAGAGACCTGCACGTTTATGTTGAGCCCGCGGGCGCCGGCGCGCGCGGCGAGCGCGGGGCGTTCTACACCCGCCGCGCCGACGGCCCGTACTACCGCTGGTTCTACGCCGAAGGCTCCGGGCGCTGGCGCTACTCCCGCGTCAGTCTGGACCGGCCGACGCTGCGCGTGCTCTGCGTCGCGCCGTGGGACGCCGTCCCGGCCGCGCTGCGGAACCGCCTCGGCGAGCACTACCTCGAATAACCCCGCCGGCCCGCCGGCCGCAGGAAAGGCGCAAACAAGTGAACGGACAGAGACCCGTCAGCCGTGACGCAAAACACTACCTCGTCAAACGCCCGAACGAGATCCTCCCGAAGAGGCGGAGCTGGAACGAGGTGCAGGCCGAGCTGCGCGAGAAGGGCACGGGCGCCGACGAGGCGATGCTGTTCCGCGGCATCGTCACCGAAGACGGCACGGAGTACCGCGACATGTACGCCGACAGCCGGACCGGGGTGACCGAGCATTCCGCCTGAGGACGGAGGGGGAGACATGGGCGACCAGACCCGCGCGCTGGAAGAGGCGAAGTCCGAGGCGCTGGCGGCCTTCGCGGCCATCGCCGCCGTCATCGACCTCGCGGGCGAGCCGCTGACGTCCGCGCAGACGCGGGCGTCCGACGCGCTGCGCGCCGCCGCCGTGCGCCACCTCTCGGCCGCCCTGGAGGTGATGGGCCGCGCGAAAGGCGGCGGGCGTTGAACGGCTACGACGATTTCATCGAACGGCTCGAGGCCGCGCTCGCGGGCGACGAGGGGCGCGAAGATTTTCTCGTCTACCTGGAGGGGCTCACGGGCGAGGGGCGCGCCGAGATACTGGCCGGGGCGGACCGGCTGGAGGCGGAGACCGAGGTCGCTTGAGAGGAGTGAAAAGAGATGAGCGCGAGCGAACGGCCGGAGCAGGAAGCGTCGAGGGAGCCGGAAGAGGATCAGGCCCGGCTGCCGGGCGGGCAGTCTTCGGACGACGCCCGGGAGGTCCCGCTCTTTCTACGGGGTCAGAGCGACGGGCGGAAGGGGAACGCCCAGGACGAGAAGGACGAGACGGGGGAGTAGCGACCCGCGCCGGGCGAAACGGCAGGCCCCGCCGCGGGCGGCGTCGCCGCCCGCGGACGAGGGTCCGCCCCCGACGTGTCGTCGCCCCCGCCGGCGCCCTCTAGGGGCGCGCGTGGATGAGACGGCGCATGCGGTCGGGGAAGAGCACGTCTATCTTGTGTGGCTCGACGAGCGCCGTCACCTCGCCGGCGCCGAAGACCGGGTGCGTGAGCGACTGCCCCGCGCGGTAGGTGCGCGTGCGGTCGTAAGGCTCGCCGGACTTCGCCGCCGGGCGCGTCGAGGCGCCGACGCCGGCCTTGAACGTGCTGCGCGTGCCGCACTTCGGGCAGCTCACGCGCGTGATGCGCCCCGACTTGGTGACCGAGGCCACGACGTGGCCGCGCTCCTCGCCGCACGCGTCGCAGAACTTCTCCACGCGCTCCCCGCTCTTATGAATCTGGTTGTCCACACGAAACTCCTTTAACTCACCGACGCCTGTAAGCAGTAGGCCCCGCCGGGGCCTACATCGAGAACTCCGGGCCGGGGCCCTGACGCGTTAAGACGCGGACTCGCCGCGCGGCCCCCGCACGACCTGCCGGGCGAGGCGGAGCCGCGCCAGCAGCAGGATGACGTAGCCCGAGACGTCGATCTCGTACCAGCGCCAGCCGTGCAGCGCCGAGGCGGGCCGCGCGTGATGATTGTTGTGCCAGCCCTCGCCGCAGGTGAGCAGCGCCACCCACCAGACGTTGCCGCTCTCGTCCCGGGTCCGGTTCGGCCGCCCCCCCCAGAGGTGACAGACGCTGTTGACGCACCACGTCACGTGCCACATGGCGAGCGTCCTGACGAAGGTCCCCCACAGCACGCCGCGCCAGCCGGCGACGGCGAAGCAGAAGAGGCCCGTCAGCGCCCACGGCAGGATGAAGAGCAGCCCCCGGTCCATGACGCGCATCCACGGGTCGTCGCCCGAGACGTCCGGCACCAGCCCGTGGTGGTCGGCCGCGTCCATCTCGTCCCACCGCACCACCCAGCCGACGTGCCCGAAGAAGAAGCCCTTGAGCGGGGAGTGCGGGTCGCCCTCGCGGTCGGCCGCGCGGTGGTGGCGGCGGTGCACGGCGACCCAGCGCGCGGGGCCGCCCTGCAAAGCCGCCCCGCCCATCCACGCCAGCACGCGCCGCAGCCAGCGCGGGCAGACGAAGCCGCGGTGCGTCAGCAGGCGGTGGTACCCGATGCCGATGCCGAGGCACGTGACGAGGTAGAGGC
>DASVTS010000027.1:0-31265 GCA_036387455.1 Pyrinomonadaceae bacterium
GGCGGGCGCGGGGGCGGCCGCGAGCGCGAGCAGGAGCCCGGCGAGGGCGAGGGCGGCGGCCGCGGGGCGCGGGCGCGCGTGCTTGGGTTTAAGATTCGTGGGGTCAATCATGGCTTTAGTCTTCCTTACTTTCTGACTCTCTCGGGTTTAAATCGCCGGGCGCGGCGGTCGCCCTCCTAGTACACCTCCAGCGCCGCGACGATGTCGTTCTGCCTCACGCGCTCGCCGATGGAGCGCACCTCCTCGCGCGACGGCCGGTCGCGCAGGTTGGCGATGTCGAGCAGGAAGGGCTCGATGCGGTCGAGCACCTGCCGGGTCTCCCTGTCGCCCCTGACCTCGGCCTCCAGCCGGAGCGTCGCCCCCTCGGCGAGGAGCTTGCGGGAAAGGTTCTTCTCGTAGGCGACGTCCACGGCCGCCGCGCCGTTGGCCGGCGCGTTCTTGATGGAGCGCAGGAGCATCTGCGTCTGCTCGACGTGGCGCGCGACCTCCTTCTCGGACGGGTCGGGCAGCGGCCTCGCCGAGGCGGCGACGGCCTCGCCGACCGCGACGTCGGCGACGAGCGCCGCGTCATCGGCGGCGACGGCGTGCCCCTCGGGCCTGAGCTCTATGATGGCGGGGTTGGCCGGGGGCGCCGAAGGCGTCGCCAGCAGTCTCTCCACGTCGTCCTCGGCGACGGAGAGGCCGGGCGCGATGACGATTGTCCCCGTCCGGCCGGCGGCCCCGCGACGTTGGGCGGCGCGGGCCGGGCCTTCCGCCGCGATGTTCACGGCGGGCCCGTCAACCTTCAAAGAACCGGAGTTCTGGTCGGGGGCCACGACGCCGTTTGTCGGGGCGACCGCGGGGGGCGCGGGAATCGTCCGGGCCGGCGCGGCCGGGACGCTCTGCGCCACCTCGGGTGCGTTGACCGTCTGCTGCCTGCGCGCGAGCCAGAGCGAGCCGGCCGTGACGCCGACGACGAGGAGCGCGAGCGAAGAGGCGAGCGCGGGGCGCAGGGCGACGGCGCCGAGGCCGGCCGCGAGCGCGGCGCGCAGGCCGCTCAGAAAGGGGCGCGGCGCGTCGGGGCGCCCGGGGGCCACGTGCGGCTCGCGGGCGACTTCGGCGCTGACGCGCGCCCAGAGGTCGGGGCCGGCTTCGAGCCGGCGGTCGTAGCGCGCGTAAATCTCCTGCTCGAAGGAGAGCGCGTCGAGCGCGGCGGCGCAGGTGGCGCAGGCCGAGAGGTGTGCGCCCATCCGGGCCGCCGCCGTCTCCTCGACCTCGCCGTCGAAATACTCCTCGATCAGCGGGAGGCAATCTTCACATCTCATCACTACTGCTCACCCCCTACGTACGGGCCGATGCGCTTGCGCATCTCGGCGCGCGCGCGGTGCAAGTCCGTCTTGAGCTTGCCGACGGAGAAGCCCGTAATCTCCGCGATCTCCTCGTAGCTGCGCTGCTGCAAAACTTTCAAGGTGAAGACCGTCCGCTTGTCCTCGTCGAGCTTCTGGAGCGCGGTCTGGATGACGCCGCTCAGCTCCTTGTCGAGGAGCTCGCCCGAGGGCGTCCGCGCCCGGTCGTGCAGCTCGAAGGCCGGCTCGGCGTCCAGCTCGACGTTGCCCGCGTCGCGCCGCCGGCTGCGGAGCTGCTCGCGGGCGCAGTTGCGGGCGATGCCGAAGAGCCAGGTCGAGAGCTTGGTCTCCTCGCGCAGGGCCGAGAGCCCGCGGAAGGCGCGGACGAAGGTCTCCTGCGCCAGGTCTTCGGCGAGGCTCCGGTCTCCGACCATGTCGAAGATGAAGCCGAGCACGGGGCGCGAGTAGCGGTCGAAGATGAGGCGGAAAGCCTCCTCGTCGCCCGCACGGACGCGCTCGACCAGTTCCTCCGTGCTGTTCATCAAGGCCCCAGCGTGCGCGCCCGGCTGCCCCAGTTCCAGACTCATCGTGTTGACTGCCAGCCGCTCGTTCATCGTCTAACACCGCTAGTTAGTGGCGGGCGAGGGCCGAAGGTTTCAGAAAAATCGGTCGGGATGTTTGAAGGGGGAAAATCGGGGGAAATCGCGGGGGTTCGGGGCGCCCGGCCCCGTCTCGGGTCAGCCCCGTTTGCCGCGCCGGCGCTCGACCAGCAGGTCGTACCTGAGCCTGAGTTCGGCGGCGGCGCGCCCGAGCCGCGCGCGCTCTTCCCGGTCGCGGGCGGCCTCCGAGCGCGCGGTCAGGTCGTTCAACTCTTTGAGCACCGCGGCCTCCTCGGGCAGCACGCCGGCGTTTTTGAGCACGGCGTAGCCGGCGCGCAACTCCTCGGGCGTCGAGAAGTAGGCTTCGAGGTTGACGGGGCGGCCGCGCCCTTCGAGCCGGTCGAACTCGCCGGCCTCCTGCGCCTCGCGTATCTTCTGCTCCACCAGCTTGTCGAACACGCCGACGGCCCCCTCCCACGCCCGGATTTTACACCCTCTTCGTCTTCCAGCGCCCGCGCCGGAAGAAGTAGGCGCTGACGAGCGCCAGCGTCGAGAAGGCGACGGCCGCCGCGAGGAAGACGCCGTGCGGCCCCAAACGGAAGTGGAAGGCCAGCAGCCACGCCAGCGGAATCTCCCACACCCAGAAGACGAAGACGTTGATGAGCGTCGGCGTCCGCGTGTCGCCCGCGCCGTTGAAGCTCTGCGTCAGCACCATCCCGTAGGCGTAGAAGAGGAAGCCGCACGAGATGATGCGCAGGCAGTCCTTCCCGTACTCGTAGACCTCCGGCCCGGCCGCCGCCTGCGTGAAGACGCCGACGATGGGGCCGGCGAAGACGACGAAGACCGTCCCGACGAGCCCGAGGAAGACCATGTTGTAGAAGCCCGCGCGCCAGACGACCTGCTCCGCCCGCTCGGGCTTCCCCGCCCCGAGCGACTGGCCGACGAGCGTGGCCGCCGCGTTCGACATCCCCCACGAGGGGAGCAGCGCGAACATGATGACGCGCATGCCGATGATGTTGCCCGCCACGGCCGCGCTCCCGAAGCTGGAGACGATGCGCGTCAGCGCGACCCAGCCCGCCATGCCGACGAAGACCTGGAAGGTCGCCGTCCCCGACAGGCGCACGAGCCGCGCCATCAACTGCGTGTCCAGCCGGAAGTGGCGCCGCGTGACGTGCAGCCGCCCGCCCCCGCGCCAGAGCTTCGAGAAGGCGTAGAGCGCGCCCGTCCCGCGCCCGATGCTCGTCGCCACGGCCGCGCCCGTCACGCCCAGCTCGGGGAACGGCCCGAGCCCGAAGATGAGGCACGGCCCCAGAAGGATGTTGATGGCGTTCGCCAGCCACAGCACGCGCATCGCTATGGCCGCGTCGCCCGCCCCGCGGAAGGCGCCGTTGATGAGGAAGAGCATCATCACCGACACGTTGGCCCCGAGCATCACGCGCGTGAAGCCGCTCCCGCCCGCGACGACCGAGGCTTCGGCCCCCATCAGTTCGAGCAGGCGCGGGGCGAAGGCGACGCCGGCGGCGCCGAGCGCGAGCGAGACGGCGAGGCCGAGCATGATGGTCTGCGCCGCGGCCCGCGCCGCGCCCTCCGGGTCGCGCTCGCCCGTGCGGCGCGCGACCATCGCCGTCGCGCCGATGCTCAGGCCGATGCCGAGCGTGTAGA
This sequence comes from Pyrinomonadaceae bacterium, assembly GCA_036387455.1. GTDB lineage: Bacteria > Acidobacteriota > Blastocatellia > Pyrinomonadales > Pyrinomonadaceae > QHXN01. Next base: position 3,587 of record DASVTS010000027.1, read on the forward strand.
CCATCACCATCATCGACTCGGTGAGGCCGACCGTGGCGACGGCCTCCTTGCCGAGCCGGCCGACGAAGAAGACGTCGGCCACGACGAAGACGCTCTCCATCACCATCTCCAGCACCATCGGGACGGAGAGCAGGAGGATGGCGCGCCCGATGGAGCCCTCGGTGTAGTCGTACTTCGGGTGCGCGCCGCGCACGGAGTCGCGGACGGCCGCCCAGAGCCCGGGCTCCGCGGGCGGGGCGGGCGGCTGCACTACTTCGGTCGAGTCGGGCATCTGTAGTGTCTCCTCGGCACACGCCGAGACGGCGCGGCGGGCGTTAGAGTTTGTATACGCGGCCGGGCGCGGGCGTGTTCAACGGCCGCGCGTCGCGTCCTCGTAGACGGCGCGCGAGATGTCCGCGATGAGGCGGTGGGCGCGCGCCGGCTCGCGGATGCCGCGGACGAGGACGACGAGGACGTAAGGGCGCCGGCCGCGCGGGTAGACGATGCCGGCGTCGTGCTCGACGGCGGTGATGGAGCCGGTCTTGTGCGCGACGCGCGTCCCCGCGGGCAGGCCGGCCGGGATGCCCTCGTTGAACTTCTGCGCCGCGAGCACGTCGGCCACCTCGCGCGACGCCTCGGGCGAGACGGCCCGCCCCTCGGCGACCGCGCGCAGCAGCACGAGCAGGTCGCGCGCCGTCGTCGTGTTGTTCAGGCCGCGCGCGAAGGCCTTGCCGTCCTCGACGCCGCGCAGCACGCGGATGTCGCGCGCGCCGAGCCGGCGGCACAGCCCCGTCACGCGCGCCGCGGTGACCCGCTCGATGAGGATGTTGGTGGCGAGGTTGCTGCTCTCGGTCACCATCAGCCGGACGAGTTCGCGCACGGTCTCCGCCCCGCCGACCTTTTTGTAGAGCGTCGGCTCCGAGTCGTCCTCGGGCGAGACGGAGAAGGCGCTGCCGTCGGCGATGGACTTGAACTCGTTTTTGACCGCCAGCCGTTCGTCGAGCCGGAGGCGGCCCTCGCGCGCCTGCCGGTAGACTTCGAGCATCACCGGCACCTTCATCGTGCTCGCGGCGTGGAAGCTCACGCGCCCGTTGAGCATCAGCCCGCGCCCCGTCTCCAGGTCGCGGAAGGCGACGGCGACCGCCTCCGCGCCGCTCGCGGCGACCAGTTCCCTCACCTTCGCCCCGAGCGCGCCGGCAGCCGGCTTCGACTGGGCCGCGGCCTGCGCCGCCAACGCCAGCAGGCAGGCGAGCGCGGCCGGTCGCAAGACTGTCACGCGCGGCGGTCGGGGTGTCATCGGCGGCTCCTCCCTTTCACTCGGACGACGGTCCAGCAAGAGTTAACCGCAGAGACGAGGGGACACAGCTAAAGGCTTTAAGCTGTGTCCCCTCGTCTCTGCGGTTAACTACTTCCTGCCGGCCTGACCGCGTTATACTCGCGCCGCGACCAAAATTCAAGGGACGGACGTAAAAAAATGAGCACGGAACAGTCGAGGGAGTTGGCGACGCTCGCGGGCGGTTGCTTCTGGTGTCTGGAGGCGGTCTACAAGGAGCTGCGCGGCGTCGAGCGCGTCGTGTCGGGCTACGCGGGCGGGCGGGTCGAGAACCCCACTTACGAGCAGGTCTGCGGCGGGGCTACGGGCCACGCCGAGGTCGTGCAGATAACCTTCGACCCCGCGGCCGTCTCCTACCGCGAGCTGCTCGAAGTCTTCTTCACCATCCACGACCCGACGACGCCGAACCGGCAGGGCGGCGACGTCGGCACGCAGTACCGCTCGGCCGTCTTCTACCACAGCCCCGCGCAGCGCGAGGCGGCCGAAGCCGTCATCTCGGAGCTTTCGGCGGCCGGCGTCTGGGACGCGCCCTTCGTGACCGAGGTCGTGCCGCTGGAAACCTTCTACCCGGCCGAGGACTATCACCAGGACTACTTCGAGCGGAACCCCTTCCAGCCCTACTGCCGCGCGGTCGTCGCGCCGAAGGTGTCCAAGTTCCGCAAGCATTTTCTGGAACGGCTCAAGGCTTGACGGCGGGGCCGCGCGCGGCGGGAGTCGGCCTATGGAAACCCTACGGACTGAGCGGCTCGTCCTGCGCATGTTCCGCGAGGAAGACCTCGACGAGTACGCCGCGATGGCGGCCGACCCGGAGGTGACGCGCCACCTCGGCGACGGCGGCACGCTCTCGCGCGCCGACGCGTGGCGGCAGATGGCGATGATTCTCGGCCACTGGCAACTGAGGGGCTACGGCATGTGGGCCGCCGAGGAGTCCGCGACGGGGAGGCTCGTCGGCCGCGTCGGCTTCTTCAACCCCGAGGGCTGGCCCGGGTTCGAGCTGGGGTGGACGCTCGCGCGCGAGTTCTGGGGGCGCGGCTACGCGACCGAGGCCGCGCGCCGAGCGCTGGAGTACGGCTTCACGGAACTCGGCCGCGCGCACGTCATCAGCCTCATCCGCCCCGCCAACGCGCCCTCCGTCCGCGTCGCCGGGCGCCTGGGCGAGCGCCTCGAAGGCGAAGTCCAACTGCACGGGAGCACGGCGCTCGTCTACGGCATCACGCGCGAGGACTGGCTCGCCGGCCGTCGGCGGGGGTAAATTAGGCCCGTGACGGAAGACCCCGGGCAGTCCGCCAGCCGCGCCGGTTCGACCTTTGACGCCGAAAGCGGCCGCGCCCTGACCCGACCCGCGGCCGCCGGAAAGGTTACCGATAATGGACGAAGAGAAGATGCAGAGGCAGATGGAGTTCATCGTCGAGTGGCAGGCGCAGTTCGCGGCCAAGCTCGGCCAGATAGAAGACAATCTCGCGCGGCAGGGAGAGGCCATCGAGCGGCAGGGCGAAAACATCGAGCGGCAGGGCGAGAACATCGGGCGGCTGACCGGGGTCGTCGAGCAGGTGGTTGACGGCATCGCGCGGCTGGCGCAACTGACGCTCGAACGTTTCGAGGCCGTGGACAGACGGGCCGACGAGACGGACAGAAAAATCGCCGCGCTCGTGGACGCTCAAATACGGACGGAAGACAGGGTGGCGGACAACGACAGGTGGGCCAGGGAGAGCGCCGCCGATTTCGACAGGCGCATTAAGGAGAGCGCCGCCGATTTCGACAGGCGGCTCGCGCTCCTTCTCGACTCGCAGAAGCAGACGGAAGAGGCCCTGAGGAACTTGGCCGCGACCGTAGACCGGCACATCGCTGAGGGGCGCAACGGGAAGGCCGGGGCCGAGGGTTAAGTTTCGCGCCCGGCCGCCTCGCGCAGCTCGCGGAAGAGGCGGGCGAGGTCGTCGGGCTGGTAGTTGGCGTTGAGGCCGCTCGGGTTGGGGAGCACCCAGACCGTGGCGGCCTCAAGCTTCTCCTCCTGCCGCCCGATTGCCGCCTTCGGCCGCGCGAAGGCCGCGCGGTACGCGCCCACCCCGAGGACGGCGAGGAAGCGCGGGCGGTACTTCCTGACCTTCGCGCGCAGGAGCCGCCCGCCGCGCTCGAACTCCTCGGGCGACAGCTCGGCCGCCGCCGCGGTCGCGCGCGCCACGAGGCTCGTGATGCCGCACCCGTACGCCAGCAGCTCGCGCTCCTCGAAGGGCGAGAGCAGCCGCGGCGTGAAGCCCGAGCGGTGAAGCGCCGGCCAGAAGCGGTTGCCCGGCCGCGCGAAGTGCCGCCCCGTCGCCGCCGTGTACAGCCCCGGGTTGATGCCGCAGAACAGCACGCGCAGGCCCGGCGCTATCAAGTCGCGCACGGTCCTCCCCGCCGCCGCCTGCAACTCCTCCTTCGTCGGCTTGTAAACTTTAACCATACGGCCGGCCGGCGCCGCGGCCCCTCGCCGCCGCGCGCGCGGACAGTCTACGCCACGCCGCCGCGCGACGGCGAGGGGGGCGCGGGCTGGGAGTCTTCCCGCCCGCGCCCCCTCGTGTGGGACGACAACCTCGCGCGCCGCCGCGCGCCGCTTACGGCTGGCCGAACCTGCCGCGGTATTCGGCGGAGACGAGGAAGGCGCGGACCATCTCGGCCCGGCGGACGCGGCTGAGGGCGACCGACTCGTCGCGCACGTTCTCGCCGGGCAGGCTGAAGCTGTCCATCTTGGCCAGCCAGAAGTCGAAGCCCGAGTAGTCCAGCGCCGGCTCGGGCGCGTCGTTCGGGTTGCGGCGCAGGTAGCCGATGTACTGGCTGAGCACGAAGGCCGCGTTGAACTGGCGGTTGTAGACCGAGTTCGATTCGACGACGTTGCGCAGGGCCGCGGCCCGCCCCTCGACCGTGTTGCTGTAGCTGGCGACGGCGCTGCTCGACTCGGCCGCCGTCGGGGTGACGCCCGAGTTGGCGAAGAGCTTGTTGACGTACTGTTCGGCGGTCATGCCCAAGGGGAACTGGGCCACGAACTCGCTCCTCTGCACCCACTGGCGCGCGAACTCCTGCCGGTTCGCTTCGAGCTGCGTCTGCCAGGCGCCCTGGTTGACGACGACGCCGCGCCCGACCTCCTGCTGGTCGCGCAGGAACTCGCGGTAGCGCGGCATCCCGCGCGGCCGCGCCGGCGCGTCGGTGAACGACGCCTTGTAGATGCGGAAGACGTAGTAGCCCGTCGTCTGGAACTCTATCGAGAGGAAGAAGGCCGTCGAGACGTCCGTGCGCTTGCGGTCGATGCAGGCGGCGTCCGCGCCGCAGGCGGCAATCTGGCCCGTCCAGAAGCCCAGGCCGGCCGCGTCCGCCTGCCGGTTGAGGAAGTCGTGGTAGTGCTGGCCGACGAAGATGGTCGTGTCGTCTATCACGTTCGTCGCGGGCTCGGCCGCGTCGTCGTTAATCTGGACGGTGGCGACGGACGTCACGCAAGAGAGCGTCCCGCCGCCCGTCGGGTTCGAGAGCTTGACGGTGAATTTCTCGGCCCCCTCGACGAACGAGTCCTCGTTGATGAGGATGTCAATGTTCTGCGCGGTCTGGCCCGCGGCGAAGCGCAGCGTGCCGACGGCGGTCGTGTAGTCCGAGCGCTCGGAAGCCGAGCGCTCGGAGGTCGAGCCGGTGGCGGTGAGGTCGGAGGTCGCGTAGTCCACCGTGACCGGCCCCGAGGTGTCGCCCGTGCGCTGGACGGTCAGCGTCAGGACGGTCATGTCCTCCTGCACGGAGGGCGCCGTCTGGGTGAACTGGAGCGGCGAGGCGGCGCCCGTCGTGGTGTCGTTCAGCCTGAACACGAAGGCGTCGCCCGCAAAGCCCTCGCCCCCGGCGAAGCCGCTCTGGATGGGGGCGACCGTGGGGAAGTTCTCCGAGAAGGTCATGCCGGCGACGTAGGCGTTGCCGGCGGAGTCGAGCGCGACCATCCTGCCCTGGTCGTTGTCGCTGCCGCCGTAGTAGGTCGAGTAGACGAGCGCCGTCCCGGCCGGGGTGAATTTGGCGACGAAGGCGTCCACGCTGTTGCCGTTCCTCTCGCACTGGATGGCGTTGGCCGTCGGGAACCCGAGGAGCGAGCTGGTGGCGCCGGCGATGTAGGCGCTGCCCGCCGAGTCCACGGCGACGCCGAAGGCTATCTCGCCGCCCGAGCCGCCGAAGTAGGTCGAGTAGACGTAGCCGGTGCCGTTCACGTTGAACTTGGTCAGGAAGCCGTCCTGCATGGTGACCGTGCCGCCGTTCGCGCCCTGGAAGGCGTTGAGCGTGGGGAAGTTTATCGAGTTGGTCTGCCCGGCGACGTAGGCGAGGCCGGCGGAGTCCACCGCGACGGCCTGCGCGACGTCAATGTCGCCGGTGCCGCCGTGGTAGGTCGAGAAGATGAAGCCCGACCCGTCGGCCTTCACCTTCGACACGAAGGCGTCGCGCCCGCCCTTGTTATCGGATTGGATGGCGTTGGCCGTGGGGAAGTTCGTGGAGGCGGTCTCGCCCACGACGTAGGCGTTGCCGGCCGAGTCGGCGGCGACGCCGAAGCCCGTGTCGTTGCCGTCGCCGCCGAGGTAGGTCGAGTAGATGACGGCCGTGCCCGTCTGGTTATATTTGGTCAGGAAGGCGTCGGTCGAGCCGCCCTTCATCTCCTCCTGAATCGCGTTGGCCGTGGGGAAGTCGTCCGAGAAGGTGGAGCCGGTGACGTAGGCGTTGCCCGCCGAATCGACGGCGACGGCCTGCCCGAACTCCGAGCTCTCCCCGCCGCCGAGGTAGGTCGAGTAGACGAGCGCGGTGCCCGTCGGGTTAATCTTCGTCAGGAAGGCGTCTTCGTTGACGGCGCCCTTCGTGGACTGGACGGGGTTGAGCGTGGGGAAGTCCGTCGAGCCGGTTATGCCTGTGAGGTAGACGTTGCCCGCCGGGTCGACGGCGAGGCCGCGCGCCTGCTCCTGCGCCGAGCCGCCGAAGTAGGTCGAGTAGAGGAGCGCCGTCCCCTGCGGGTTGAGCTTCGTGACGAAGGCGTCCTGGAAGCCGCCGTTCGCGGCCTGGAAGGCGTTGGCCGTCGGGAAGTTCGTCGAGCCGGTGAAGCCGGCCACGTAGACGTTGCCCGCGGAGTCCACGCCAATTCCGTTCGCCTGGTCGGCGTTGGAGCCGCCGAGGTAGGTCGAGTAGACGATGACGGGGTCGATGACGAGCGGCAGCGCGGCGTCGTAGCGCCCGAGCGCGAACCCGACGCGGCCGTCGGCGCCGACCTCGTAGCCGCCCTCGACCTCGCGCCTCGCGCCGGCCACCTCCTGATAGACGAAAGGCTTCGGCTGGCGGACGACGGACTCGCCGAGCCGGAGCAGGAGGTCGCCGCCCACGCCCAACTCGACCGCGTCGGCGCCGTCGAAGCGCAGGCGCACGGCGCGCGGGTCGGCGCCCGGCGCGACGCGGAAGTCGTACTCCAGTTGCCGCTGGTTGCCGTAGTAGACGAGGTCCACGCCCGGGTAGACCGCGCCGTAGCGCACGCGCGCGAAGGTCGGCACGCCCGTGCGCCACTTCGAGGGGTCGTTGCCGATGAAGTAGTTGGCCCTGCCCTCCAGCTCGTCCGCGCCCTCGGCCGTCGCGGCCGGGTCAGCGCCTTCGAGCGTCATGCGCAGCGACGCCGGCGGCGCCTCGCCCCGGCCCGCGTAGAGGACGAACGTGGCCGCGTTCGGGCTCAGCGCGAGCGTGTAGCCCGCGCCGCGCGCGAGGAAGTTGACCGGGGCGTCGGCCTGCCCCCGGTTGGCCTCGAAGCTCAGGGGGAGGCGCCCGTAAGCCTCGCGCGCCTGCGCGCCGGGCGCGGCGGCGGGGGCGGCGGGGGCGGTCGGGGCGGGCTGGCGGCGGCCCGAAGTCAGCGGCCCGTAGAGCAGGCCGAGGGCCGGCGCCAGAATGAGCGCGAGCAGGAGCGTGCGGCTGGGGCGTGTGGTGGGCAAGGTCATGGCGTCCTCTCTTTATCCACGTAACGGAACGTCTCTATTCAAGTGATGGAACGGCGCGGGACTCGCACCCGCGGCGGGGAGCGGGGCGGGGATTATATGCGGAAACCGCCGCATGGCAAGTCTTTTTTGGCGTTCAATTGGCGTTCAAAGGGTTTTCTGTTGCCGGAGGTATACGCGCGAAGCGGCGCCCGAAACTGACACGGCGCCCGAAAATTTTTCCGTGCGGGCGCCTTTTCCGCGGTAGAATCCGCGGCTGACTGCGAAGGGTGGGACACGCGGGTGAGCGTCGAGCTTCAACACGAGGTCACGCAGATTCTACGCGACTGGAGCGGCGGCGACCGCGCGGCGCCGGGCCGCCTGATGCCCTTCGTCTACGACGAGCTGCGCCGGCTGGCCCGCTCGTTCCTCGCCCGCGAGCGCGACGACCACACCCTCCAGCCGACCGCACTCGTCCACGAGGCTTACGTCCGGCTCGTGGACCAGACGCGGGTCAACTGGCAGGGCCGCGCGCACTTCTACGGCGTCGCGGCGCGGATGATGCGCCGCGTCCTCATCGACCACGCGCGCGCGCACGCCACGGAGAAGCGGGGCGGCGCGGCCGTCCGCCTCTCGCTCGGCGACTTGCAGGTGCCGCTCGAACAGCGCGCGGCCGACTTCGTCGCGCTCGACGAGGCGCTGGAGCGCCTCGCCGGCTTCGACGAGCGCAAGTGCAAGGTCGTCGAGATGCGCTTCTTCGGCGGCATGACCGACGAGGAGATAGCCGAGGCGCTCGGCGTCACCACCCGCACGGTGCTGCGCGACTGGAAGAAGGCGCGGCTCTGGCTCTACCGCGAGCTCAAACCGTGAAGAGCCGTGAACCGTGAACCGTGAACCGTGACAAGAAAGAGCGGGCTTTTATCTCGTCACGGTTTACGGTTCACGGTTCACGGCCTTCGGCTGTCACTTTCCCCTCACGAATCCCGCGTTTGTGTACGGCGATGAGAAGCGAAGACTGGCGCAAGGTCGAGGAGCTGTTGGACGCCGCGCTGGAGCTGGCGCCCGGCGAGCGGCGCCCGTTCCTCGAAGTGGCGGCCGCGGGCGCGCCCGACCTGCGCCGCGAGGTCGAGTCGCTGCTCGCCTGCGAGGGCGCGGCGGAGGAGGGCTTCCTCGAAGCCCCGGCGCTCGCCCTCTCGGCCGACTTCTTCGACGAGGGGCCGGCGGGCGACGCGCGCGCCGGCCAGAGCATCGGCCGCTACCGCGTCGTCCGCGAGATAGGGCGCGGCGGCATGGGCGCCGTCTTCCTCGCCGAGCGCTCCGACGGCGAGTTCGAGCAGAGGGTCGCGCTCAAGGTCGTCCGCCGCGGCTTCGCCGACACCGACCTCGCGCGCCGCTTCCGGCAGGAGCGCCGGATACTCGCCTCGCTCAACCACCCCAACATCGCGCGCCTCCTCGACGGCGGCGTCAGCGGCGAGGGCGAGCCGTTCCTCGTGATGGAGTACGTCGAGGGCCTGCCCGTCAACGCCTACGCCGAAGCGCACGGGCTCACGACCGCGGCGCGCCTCGAACTCTTCCGTCAAATCTGCGCCGCCGTCCAGTACGCGCACCAGAACCTCGTCATCCACCGCGACCTCAAGCCCTCGAACATCCTCGTCACGGCCGAGGGCGTGCCGAAGCTCCTCGACTTCGGCATCGCCAAGCTGCTCGACGCCGGGGGCGAGGGCGCGCACACGGTGACGGAGCTGGGCGTGATGACGCCCGAGTACGCCAGCCCTGAACAGGTGCGCGGCGAGAGCGTGACGACGGCGAGCGACGTCTACTCCCTGGGCGTCGTGCTCTACGAGCTGCTGACCGGGCGCCGCCCCTACCGCGTCCGCGGCCGCCAGCCGGACGAGATAGCGCGCGCCGTCTGCGAGCAGGAGCCGGAGCGCCCGAGCGCCGCCTCGAACGCGGATTTCGGGTTGCGGGACGGGGACTCGAAGGGGGGCGGGAATCACCGTCGCCCTCATCCCCCTTCGCACACGCAACCCGAAATCCGGAATCCCAAATCGCTCAGGGGCGACCTCGACAACATCGTCCTGATGGCGATGCGGAAGGAGCCGGAGCGGCGCTACGCCTCGGCCGCGCAGTTCTCCGAAGACATCCGCCGCCACCTCGACGGCCTACCCGTCTTCGCGCGCAAGGACACGTTCAAGTACCGCGCCGCGAAGTTCGCCCGCCGGAACAAGGCGGGCGTGGCGGGCGCCGCGCTCGTCCTCCTGACGCTGGTCGGCGGCGTCGTGGCGACGGCGTGGCAGGCGCGCGCGGCGAAGGAGCAGGCCCGCGTCGCCGCGCAGGAGCGCGACCGCGCGCGCACCGAGGCGGCCAAAGCCGAGCGCATCAACGCCTTCCTCCAGTCCATCTTCGCCTCCGCCGACCCGAACTGGTACTCGACGGGGCACGGGCAGCGCGGCGAGGTCAAGGTGGTGGACGTGCTCGAGCAGACGGGGCGGCGCATCGACGCCGACCTGAAGGACGAGCCCGAGATTCGCGCCGAGCTGCACCACACGGTCGGGACGACCTACCTCGGGCTCGGCCGCTACGACGCGGCGCGCGAGCACTTCCGTGCGTCGCTCGAAGCCTACCGCGGGCTCTACGGCGAGCGGCACCCGAAGACCGCCGAGGCGCTCTACTACTTCGGCGCGTCGGAGACCAACAGGGACGCGGCCGCCAGCAGCGTGCTCCTCCGCCAAGCGCTCGAAACGTTCCGCGCGATAGACCCGGACAACACCAACGTCGCCTACCTCCTGCACGACCTCACCGCCGCGCTGCTCGCCACGGGCGAGACCGCGGACGCCGAGCGGACGGCGCGCGACGGCCTGGAGCAGGCGCGGCGGAAGTACGGCGAGGAGCACGTGCTGGTCACCTCGTTCCACGGCGTGCTCGGCCGGATTCAAGAGTACCGCGGCGACCTCGACCGGGCCGAGGAGTCCTACGAGAAGGCGCTCGACATCACCCACCGCATCCCGAACTCGTACCCGTCCGACCTGTACGAACAACTCGGCCACGTCTCGTTTCACAGGGGCGACCTGAAGCGGGCCGAGGCGTTCTACCGCGAGGCGCTCGCCGTCTCGCGCCGCTCGCGGAACGAGAACCACCCGCTGAACGCCTACTTCATGCTCAGGGTCGCCGAGGCCCTCTGCGCGCAGGGCGCGTACGCCGACGCCGAAAAGGAGGCCGCCGAGGCGCTCGCCTTCGTGCGCCGCATCGGCCCCGACGGCCCGCACGTGCGGGAGCTGAGCCTGCTGAGCGTGATTCACGCGCGCACCGGCCGCCGCGCCCGCGCCGCCGCCCTGCTGCGCGAAGCACTCGCGGGTTTCGAACGCGTCCCCGAGAACCAGAGGTACTGGGACGAGGGGCTGCTCGGCGAAGCACTCGCCGCGTCGGGCCGAGAGGCCGAGGCCCGGACGCTGCTCCTCAAAAGACACGCCTTCTTCGCGCGCACCTACGGCGAACAGAACCCCGAGGCCGCCAGCACCCGCCGACAGCTCGAACGCCTCGCCGCCCCCACGCCCGAACCCTGACGCACGCCCGAGCCGCTTCAACCGACCCGCAAGCGCCGCACGACGCGGACGCCCGCGCGCCAGTCGTCGTTGAGGTCGAAGCGGTACGCCTCGACCTCGGGCCTGACGCAGCGCGCGAGCGTGTCGAAGGAGCGGTGGAAGCGGAGCATCGGCGCGACGAGGTAGACGAGCGGCGGCTCGTCGGAGATTTCCGCGTCGCCGAAGAGGCGCGCGCGGCGGACGTGACCGGCGCGGCGTTGCGACTCGACGCGGCGCCAGTAGTCGGCGCCCTGGAGCGCGTGCGCCGCGTCCTCCGAGACCTTCAGCTCGACGACCACGAGGCGCCCGTCGCGCCTGAGCGCCAGCAGGTCCACGGGGCGCGCGCCGCCCGGCCCCGCGCCGCGGGAGGCGCGGAACTGCGCGTGCAGCGGCGCGAGGCGCAGGCCGGGGTCGAGCCGCGTGACGTCGCGCCGCAGGAGGGCTTCGAGCCACGCCTCGGGCGCGGCGCGGTAGAGCGCGTGGCGGCGCTCGGGCGCGTCGGCCCGCCTGTGCGCGGAGAGTTCCGCGAGCAGCTTGAGGAGGTCGGGCGCGCACGCCTCGTCGAAGAGGGCGCGGCGGCTCCCGACGCCGAACCAGAGGTGTTCCCTCCCCGCCACGCGGCGCACGCGCGCGAAGGGCAGCCCGAGGTAGCGCAGCGTCTCGCCCTTGCCCGCGCGCACGACGTCTATCTCGGAGGGCGCGAGCGCGGCGACCGACGCGGCTGATTCCGAAGGCGCTGCGGGCGCGTGTCGCGCGAGGCGCGGGGCGGGCGCGTCGAGCAGTTCGTCGAGCGTCGGAGCGCGCGTCGGGATGAGGCCGCCCTCGGCGTCGAGTTCGTGGACGGAGACGCGTTCGCGCAGGTCTTTGCGGAGCAGCGGCACGCGCTCGCGCACGGCCGCGGCGAGCGCCGCCGGCGCGACGAGCCAGAGGTCGCGGACTCCGCCGCCGCGCGCCGACTCGCCGAGCCGCGCGAGCCAGAGGAGCGCGGAAGCGAGGAAGCCTTCGGCCTCCCCCGCGCCCGCGGGGAAGACCGGCGCGGTCGCCGCGACGCGCCGGCCGCGGCGCGCGAACAGGACGCGCGCCCAGCGGCCCGGCTCGCCGCGGCGCGCGCCCGGGCTCAGCGACGCGCGTTCGAGCCTCGCCGACGCCGCGCGGCAGACGAGCGCCGCCAGTCTCTCACACTCGGCGCGCCGCGCCTCGGCCAAGACCTCGCGCGCGGGCGGCGGGCGGCGCGCACCTCCCGCTTCGCCGTCGTCTCCGGGGCGATTCATAGGCAGACTTATACGTGTGCTTGAGAAGCGTGGCGGCGCGTCTTCTGCGTGGGTTCGCGGGTGTCGGCGCGCGTATGCTAACATCGAAGCACCCCAGTCAGACGAAAATTCGCGGAACTTTCGACGAGTCCGGCGGTGAAGGACGTCGGCCCGTGAGGGGCCACGCGCGCCGCGCGAGCGCTTACTCAAGCGGGTCTTGCTAACGCCGGGCGGGGGCGGGCCGTCATTAGTGGAAGACGTATGAAGAAGGTTTTGAAGTGGGCGGCCGTCGTGCTCGCGCTGCTCTTCCTCGGGGCGCAGTTCCGGCGGCCCGACCGGACGAACCCGGCCGTGGACGAGCGCAAGACCCTGCGCGCCAACACGCGGCTGACGCCCGAGGTGGCCGCCATCTTCGAACGCTCCTGCAACGACTGTCACTCCTCCGAAACGACGTGGCCGTGGTACAGCAACGTCGCGCCCGTCTCGTGGTTTTTGCAGAGCCACGTCGAGGAGGGGCGCCGCGAGCTCTCCTTCTCCGAGTGGGGGACGTACGCGAAGCGGAAGCGCGAGCGCAAGCTCCACGAAATCTGCGAGCAGGTCGAGTCGGGCCGGATGCCGCTCAAGTCTTACCTGCCGCTGCACCCCTCGGCGCGCCTCTCGGACGAGGACAAGCGCGTCGTCTGCGCCTGGGCGAAGGAGGAGGAGTGGCGCCAGCCCGACGACCCGCGGCCGGGCGGCGGGCCTTGAGCCGCGCCCCCGATTTAAGAAGCCAACCCCCGCGCGCCGGGCGCGCATCCGACACAGGCAACGCTCCCCGAATAGACAGCACGGCAGCCCCCCGGCTTTTCCAACGACGGCCCGCGCCGCACCTTTCGGAAGATTGTGAATGAGAGGTCTATGAGAAGGACTTTTTACGCTTCGACGCTCGCACTCTTAACCGCCGTTGCGCTCGCGCAGACGGCCGCCGCACAGACGCCGCGCACGGCGGCCGCCGGCCGCGCCGCGCCGGCGCAGGCCGCGCAGCTTCCGCTGCCCGCCTCGGACGCGCTGCTCACCGTGGACGTGCGCAGGCTTTTGACGGAGGTCGTGCCGCGCGCTCTGGCCTCGGACGGCGCGCGGCTCGCGCAGGTCAACGCCGACGTGGACGAGTTCAAGGCGCGGACGGGGATCGACGCGCGGGACTTCGACACGGTCGCCGTCGGCGCGCGCATCGTCGCGCTGCCTTCGGGGGCGGTCAAGATGGACCGCGTGACGGCCGTCGCGCGCGGGACGTTCCGCGCCGACGCGCTCGTCGCGGCGGCGCGCGCCGCCGCGAAGGGCGGACTCGCCGAGCAGGCGCACGGGGGCAAGACCGTCTACGTCGCCACGGTCAACGACCAGCTCAAGCTCTTCGGGCTGGCGCGGATGCGCGTGCGCGAGCTGGCCTTCGCCGTGCTCGACGCGAACACGCTCGCGCTGGGCGAGCCGGGGGACGTGCGCGCCGCCATCGACTCGCACGCCGGGCGCGGCGCGCGCGCCGACATGGGCCTCCTGAACTTCCCGAGGGGCGCGGGCGACTTCGTGGCCTTCGGCGGGAACGTGCCGGCGGGCGTGCTCACGGGCGTGGAGTCGGGGCTGCCGAACGTTGACCGCGCCATCGCCTCGATTCGGGGCTTCTACGGCACCATCGGCTCGTCGCCGTCGGGGCTCCAACTGATGACGACGCTGCGCGCGGGCACGGCCGGCGATGCCAAGCAGCTCTTCGACACCGTGGAGGCGCTCCGCCAGATAGCGCCCGGCCTCATCTCCGCCGGGGGCGAGAAGGCGCGCTTCGCCCGCGCGCTCGTCGACAGCCTCAAGGTCACGACGAAGGGCAGCGAGGTTCAACTCCGCCTCGAAGTCCCGCAGTCGGACATCTCGACGCTGCTCAAGGCCCTTTAGGCGCCGCGGGGGGAACCCGCACGGACGGACAGGTTTGAGACGAAGAGGCCGCCCCGTCGGCGGGGCGGCCTCTTCGTCTGTTCCCTTTTTGCGGGCGAGACTCTTTACTCGCCGCCGAGCGGCGGGATGCTGATGGGGGCGCCGCGGCGCGGGCTCGCGGCCGGCTCGGAGGCTTCGAGCTGCGCGAGCGTGTCGCGGAAGATTTCGACCTGCCCCTTCTCTTCGAGCCGGCGGCGGGCCTCGACGAGGAAGTCGTCGAACGCCTGGTTGCGGCGCTCGGAGAGGGCCGTCTCGGTGAGCGTCGTCTTCTGCTTGTCGAACTCGGCCGGGTCGGCGTCCTTGCGCGACCTGACGGCGACGACGACCCACTTGTCGCCGACCTTGACCGGCGCCTTCGTCACCTCGCCCGCCTTGAGCGCGTAGACCGCCGAGTCGAGCGACGGGTCGGCGCCCGCGCTCCCCATCGGGCGGCCGAGTTTGAACGCCTCCTCGTCCTCCGCCTTGAAGCCCGCCTTCTCGGCCGCGCCCTTCAGGGCGTCGGCGCCCGCCGCGCCCGCGGCCAGCTCGCGCGCGGCCTGCTCCAACTGCTCCGAGGCGCGCGAGCGCTTGAGGTCTTCGGCGACCCTGTCCTTCACCTCGTCCAGCTCGGGGATGCGCGGGTCGCGCTTCTCGACGAGCTGCGGGATGGCGAAGCCGTTCTTGACGCCGACGCGCTCGCCGACGGCGTTCGCCTCTTCGAGCGGCTTGACGGCGTCCTCGAACTGCGGGCTGGAGCCGATGTCGGGCACGTCGTCGCCCGGCTTGATGAAGCCGGTCTCCCTGACCATCTCGGCCGGCGCCATGTTGGCCTCGCCAGCCAGCTCCTGCGCGACCTTCTGCGGGTCGCGCGTCTCCTTGAAACGGTCCTGCGCCTTCTGCGCGAGCTGCGCGGCGACGGCGTAGGAGCGCCGGTTGCGCAAAGAGACGAGCAGCTCCTGCCGCGCGTCCTCGAACGACTTCGGCACGGCCGGGCCGCGGCGGAAGATGTAGTAGGCGTTGCCGGTCTTCAGCGGGTCGCCGACCTGCCCCTCCTTCCACTCCAAAGTGTTCTGCATCAGCTCGGCCGGGCCGCCGCCCGTCGCGCCGGGCTTGCGGTTGGGGTTGCGCCTGACCGGGTTGGCGACCCAGCCGCCGCCCTGCGCCGTCGCCGGGTCTTCGGAGTTGCCGCGCGCCTGCTCAGCGAAAGCCTCCTCGGTCGCGGTCAGGTCGGGCTGGCGGATGCGGCCGACCAGCTCCGTCGCCTTGTTCAGCACCTCCTGGTCCAGCTCGGGGCGCGCCACCTTGAGGACTATCTGCTGGACGCGGACGCCGGCCATCTTGTTCTCGGGCTTCAGCGAGTCGTACTCCTTGCGCAGGTCCTCGTCGGCGATTTGCAGCTTCTGGCCGAGCTTCTCCTGGTTGACGAAGAGGTAGCGGATTTTCTTCTGCGGTTCGAGGAAGCGGTAGTCGGTCTTGTGCGCGTCGAAGTACTGGCGCAGCTCGTCGTCCGAGGGGCTGACCTTCTTCGCCAGGTCTTCGGCCGTGACGGGGACGTAGGTCACGTCGAAGGTGGTGTTCTCGCGCAGGTAGTTCTCGCGCACCTCCGCCTCGGAGACCTGCGCGCCGGCCGAGACGAAGGCGCGCAGCTTCTCGGAGGCGAGCGCGTCGCGCACGCTCTGCTCGAAGAGCGGGACGCTGCCGTAGTTGCGCACCACGTAGTCCTTGTAGCGCTTGACGTCGAAGGCGCCGGTCGCGGGGTCGCTGAACTGGCGGGCGATGGTGTCGCGCACCTCCTCGTCCGAGGCCGTCAGGCCGAGGCGGCGCGCCTCCTGCAAGGAGACGCGGCTGTTGATGGCCTGGTCGAGGATGCGGTCGCTCGTCATCCCGATTTGCGCGAGCGAGAAGTTGCCGCCGAACTGGTTCTCGATCTTCTTCTTGAGGAGCGAGTAGTCGGCGACGGTCACGTCGTCGCCGCCGACTTTCGCCAGCACCTCGCGGCTCTTGAAGGGGTTGGCGATGGCCGCGCCCGAGCGGTTGTAGACGCCGGCGACGACCATGCCGACGACGACGAGGACGGCGAAAAAGATGATGACGAGGTTGCGCGTCTTCTCCAGCCGGCTGAAAAACTTGAGCATTTCCGGGTACCTTCCAGTTCCAAGAGGAGTTTTCGGACTTCGGGCGGCGTGCGGCCCGGCGCGGGCCGTGTAGGACGAACGCCAGGCGTGTCCCGCAAAAGCCGGATTGTAGCGGAACGCCCGCGCGCGGCGCAAACGGGGCGAATCAGTGGCCGGTGGAAAAGCCTTCCGGATTACGGACCGCCCGGGCGCCGGCGCCCACGCCCGCGGGGCGGGGCCTACTGACTACTGGCTACCGGCTACCGTCTACTGGTATTCTCCCCCAATCATGGACTATCCGATCTGGGCGTGGGGGGGGTTCGGCCTCTTTATCCTTTTGATGCTGGCGCTCGACCTGGGCGTGCTCAACCGGAAGGCGCACGCGGTGACGTACCGCGAGGCGACCGTGTGGAGCGTCGTGTGGGTGACGCTGGCGCTCATCTTCGCGGGGCTCGTCTTCTGGAAGACCGACCGGCAGACGGGGCTCGAATTCCTCACCGGCTACGTCATCGAGCTGTCGCTCTCGGTGGATAACCTCTTCGTCTTCCTGCTCATCTTCTCCTACTTCAAGGTGCCGGCGAAGTACCAGCACCGCGTCCTCTTCTGGGGCGTGTTAGGCGCCTTGGTGATGAGGATGACGATGATCGCCATCGGGGCGACGCTCGTCGAGCGCTTCCACTGGGTTCTCTACATCTTCGGCGCCTTCCTCATCTACACCGGCTTCAAGATGCTGCGGCAGGACGAGTCGGCCGCCAACCCCGAGGACAACCCGCTCGTCCGCTTCGCCACGAAGCTCATCCCCATCACGCGCCACTACGAGGGCGACAAGTTCTTCACCGTCGTCAACGGCAAGAAGATGGGGACGCTGCTGCTGCTCGTCCTCGTCATCGTCGAGGTCTCCGACCTCGTCTTCGCCGTGGACTCCATCCCGGCCATCTTCGGCATCACGACCAACCCGTTCATCGTCTACACGTCGAACGTCTTCGCCATCCTCGGGCTGCGCTCGCTCTACTTCCTGCTCGCGGGCGTGGTCGAGAAGTTCCACTACCTCAAGATCGGCCTCGCCCTCGTCCTCATGTTCGTCGGGGTCAAGATGCTCGCCGAGGGCTACCTCCACGAGCGCTTCGGCGTGAGCAAGGAGGCGGTCATCGGCGTCTCGCTCGGCTTCGTCGCCCTCACGCTGCTCGCGTCGGTCGCCGCCTCGCTGCTCTGGCCCGTCGCCCCCGAGAAGCAGGTCGAGGTCGAGCTGCCCGAGGGCTTCGGCTCGCCCTTCGACGACGACCAGGGCCGCCTCGGCGCCGACGAACGCTCCCTGCCCGAGGCGGGGAAGGAGGCCGGGCGCTGACCCCGGCCCCTCCCCCCATGCCCGCGGCTACATCCCCCACCTGAAGGACGAGAGGCGGTCGTTGGGCGTCACCTCACGAAAAGTAGGGGGGAAGCCCGGAACCTGAATCGTGAACTTCTTGACGACGGTGACCGCGCCGGCCGGCACGCTCCTCGTCACGGCGTCGAAGTTGCCGACGAGGACGCCCGGCGCGTAGTCGGCCGGCGGCCTGCGCCGGTGGTCGCGCGGGTCGCTCGTCAGCAGGTCGAACTCCCCGCCCCCGAAGTCGCGGTCCTGAAAGAGCCGCACCCGCGTGCCCGGCGGGCCGAGCAGGAGCACGGCGCTGCTCTCGTCCTCGACCTCTATGTCGTTGAGCTTGATGGTCACCCCCCGGGTGATGAAGTCGTCGGTGTTGAGGTCGCTCTCCGAGTTCTTCCGCTCTTTCAGGTCTACGTGGGGCAGGCCGCGGACTTTCCGCAGCGCCTCCAGGCCCGCGACGTACGAGCCGAACCAGGTCACGAAGCCCAGCCGGTTGACGACCGCCGTGTTGTATGTGTTCAGCAGCGCGCCCGCGGCGGAGAAAATCTGCGCCTGGGCCTCGTTGCTGTTCGAACCCCCGAACGACTCGCCCTTCGGGAGGTAGATGGCCGCCGCCCCGCCGAACTGCTTGTCGAGGAAGAGCACGAAGACTTTCGGCACCTCCAGCGCCGACAGCGAGAGCGGGGCCTCGACCGGCGCCTCGGCGCTCGTCACGCGGGTCAGGACGGGCGGTAGGGCCGGCAGAGGGTTGGGCACCAGCCTGTCGGCGGTGACCGTGACCGTCGCCACGATTCCGCAGGGGCTGACCGGCGCCGCCTTGCCGGTGTACTCCACCACGCTCAGCGGGGCCAGCACGAAGTTGCGTGACAAGACCGAGCCCGCCGGGGCGCCCGCGCCCGGGGGGCTCTGGAAGTCCCGATTCTCGGCCAGCGCCGCCCGGCCGCCGTTGACTGTCTCGAAGACGCCCCACTTCACTTGCAGCGCGACGTTGGTGAACTTCAGGCCGGGCAGCGGCCCGCCGGCGGCGCGGGGCGGGGCGGGGCGGCGCCCTGAGCCGCTCACCACGCCGGTTCTCAGTTCCGGGGGCAGGACGAGCTTGACGTTGAGCAGCCGGCCGGGGGTGACGACGCCCGAAAAACTGGGGCTGGCCGTAATCCTCCGGGCGAGGGCGGTCAGCTCCGGGTCTATGGTCAACAGTGGCGCGGGCGCCGCGGGCGCCGCGGCAAGGGCATTCAAAAGGCGGGGCGCGGCGCCCGGCGTGAGGCCCTTTGAGCCGGCCGGGGCCGGGAGGCTGGTCGAAAGCAGCATGGCGAGGCCGCAGGCGAAGGAAATTCTTCTCCTCATCGTAGTCCCTCTTTCTTTACCGAAGCTTGTGCGTGAGTAAATCGTGCTGGCTCCCGGCAATCAACACGGGTTCCACCTTGTCAGACGGCCGGGGAGCCGGCGGCGGTCGGTTTCACATCTCCGGCCTCCCCTCGCTCCCTCCTGCTCTGCCCGGGGTGTAAGGCTCGCGTCCGTCTACCCTCTATGGAATTTTGAAGCTAAACATGTTCCGGCCCGCCCGCGCGTGCGGAAAGAGGGCGCATTCTTCTTCACTTTCGCCCTCCGCCCTTCGCCTTCAAAAAAACGGGGCTTGCCTTTTCCCTTCCCCGTTTGCTAAGTTCAATGTGTGGCTGCCGCCCGCGGGCGGCGGCCGGCGGGGACGGTCTCATGCCCTCCGCTGCCGCGCCCCGAACGCGCCCCCGGCCGGGCGCGCACCATTTACGGAGCCCCAAACGCCCCGCGGGACTCCGCTCAACCCGAAAGCCAACACATGGTCACCAGAGTCAGTCGTTTCGACGCCGACTGGTGGGTCGTCCAGAAGCGTCTCGTCTACATCGTCGCCTTCCTCGCCGCGCTGGCCGTGCTGGCCGGCGGGGCCGGGCTCTACGTCTGGGCCTACGGCAACCCCTTCAAGGGCGCGGCCGAGGCCGAGGGCTCGCCGACGGGCGCGCGCTTCGTCTCGCTCGAAGGCGGGGTCAAGGTCGTGCGCGCCGACACGCGCGAGAGCTTGCAGGCGCGCCCCGACACCCGCCTCTTCCCCGGCGACCTCGTCCAGACGCAGGAGGACGGCCGCGCGCGCATCACGCTCGCCGACGGCTCGACCCTCTTCGTCAAGCCCAACTCGGTCGTCACCATCGCCGAGAACACCGCGGCCGAGGACGGCAAGTCCACGAAGGTGCGCGTCGCCGTCGAGAGCGGCCAGATCAACGTCCGCACCGAGCAGCAGAACGAGGGCGCGCAGAACATCGTCGGCACGCACCTCACCGAGAGCCGCGTGGGCTCCGAGACCGACGCCAGCTTCCACGTCCGCGAGGACAAGACCGAGGCCATCCGCGTCGGCACCGGCGCGGTCGAGACCAGCACCTCGGGCGGCGACACGGCCACCCTGCGCGCGGGCGAGTACGCCGCCGTCAACCCGCAGGGCACCATCTCGGAGAAGGAGAAGCTGCTGGCCGCGCCGCAGCCCGTCACGCCGAAGAACCTCGAACGCGTCGCCGCGCGCAAGGGCGGCGCCACGGCCGTCGCCCTCAAGTGGCAGAGGCCGCAGACGGGCGCGCCCGCCCACTACCGCGTCGAGGTCGCCACCTCGCCCTTCTTCGTCCCCGCCGGCAAGCTCATCGAGCGCGACCGGCTCCAGTCCACCGAGTTCACCGTCGACGACCTGCGGCAGGGCAACTACTTCTGGCGCGTGATGGCCTTCGCGCAGTCGGGCCAGGCTTCGGACTGGAGCGAGCCGCAGAAGTTCGTCGTCATGGGCGAGGGCGGCACGGGCGACGAGGCGAGCGTCGCCGACGTCCAGATCGAGTACGTCGCCGGCCAGATTTACCTCGTCCGCGGGCGCACGCAGGCCGGCAACACCGTCCGCTGCGCCGGGCGCGAGACGCTCGCCGCGCGCGACGGCTTCTTCCAGCTTCAAATCAACGCCCCCCGCGGCGCCCGCGAAGTCCAACTCGAAACCGCCGACACGCAAGGCAACCGCAACTCCTTCAAATTCCAGCTCCCGCCGGGAGGGTGAAAAGCCGTGAACCGTGAACCGTAAATCGTGACAAGAAAGAGCAGGGTTTTTACTTATCACGGCTCACGGCTCCCGGCTCACGGCCCCTCTTGTCACGGTTCACGGTTCACGATTCACGGAATTTATGCACTACGTCATTCTCCTGAGCGGTGTGGAGACCGAGCCGGGGCGCGAGCTGTTCGAGGCGCTGCGCCACGGCGGCGTCTGCGTGGTCGTCCTGGCCCCGGGTGGGGCCGACGAGGAGGACGAGGCCGCGCGCGCCCGCGCCGGTTGGGGCGAGGAGCCCCTGGCCGTGCTCCTCGACCTTGAGGCGGGCGCCGAGCTGGCCGACCTGCGCGACCGCGCGGCGCGCGCCGCCGCCGTCTGGCCGGGCGTCCCCGTCGTCGCCTGCCGCCGCGACCCGCAGAACGCCGGGGGCCGCGCGCCCCACGCGCCCTCGGAAGCGACGCTCAAGCGCCTCGGCTTCCACGCCGTCGCCGCCGGGCCGGCCCAGATTTCGGCGCTGCTGCGCGAGGTCGAGGAGCGCGGCGCGGAGGACGGGCGCTCGCGCGCCGACGAGGTCGTCGCGCCGTCGAGCCTCCTGCTCCCCGAGCGCCTGAGCGTCGAGCGCCTGCGCGTGGCCTTCGAGGTCGTCGCCTCGCTCCACTTCGCCTCAGACCAGCGCGGGGCCGCCTCGGCCGCGCTCGCCGGCCTCGCCGCGCTCGTCCCCGCCGAGCGCTGGACGATCTACCTCGTCGGCGACTCGGGCGCCCTCGGCCCGGCCCCCTTCGAGCCCCTCGCCGTGCGCGGCCTGACGCCGAGCGAGCGCACCGCCGTCCCCGACGGGGACTGGCGCCTCGCGCTCGCGGGCGACGCGCTCGCGCTGGCCGGCGGCGAGTCGAAGGCCGCTCGCGAGGCGGCCGCCTCGGCCGAGACCGCCCGCCGCAGGGAGGGCGGGCGCCAGGCCCTCGCCGTCCCGCTCGTAACGGGCGAGCGCGTCGTCGGCGTGCTCGAAGCCGTGCGCGAGGGCGAGGGCGCGCGCCGCTTCTCGGAGCGGGAGGCGTCGCTCCTGTCGGCGCTCGCGCTCCCGCTGGCGGCGGCGCTCTCGAACTCGGCGCGCGTGGCCGAGGCCGAGCGGCTGTCGCAGACCGACGACCTGACGAAGCTGCACAACGCGCGCTACCTGCGCCAGTACCTCGTGGGCGAGCTGAAGCGCGCCCGCCGCTACGGGTCGCAGGTCGTGGCCTTCTTCCTCGACCTCGACGACTTCAAGCAGGTCAACGACCGCCACGGCCACCTCGTCGGCTCGCACGTCCTGATGGAGATGGCCGGCGTCATCCTCTCGTCGGTGCGCGACACGGACGTCGTCGCGCGCTACGGCGGCGACGAGTTCGTCGTCGTCCTCCCCGAGACCGACCTGGACCTGGGCCTGCGCGTGGCCGAGCGCGTCCGCGAGCGCATCGGCGCCCACGGCTTCACCGGCGGCCGGGGCCTGCGCCTCCGGCTCACCGCCTCGTTCGGCGTCGCCTCGTTCCCCGCCCACGCGCAGTCGCCGCAGCAGCTCGTGGCGCGCGCCGACGCCGCCATGTACGAGGCCAAAGCCTCCCGCAAGAACTGCGTCCGCCACGCCGCCGAGGCCCCCCAGGGCGCCTGAGCCGCGGGCGCCGCCGCGCCGCTAAAAAAAGCCTTTAAAAAAGTTGTAGACAATTCCCCGCGCATGCTGTAAAGCATATTGAAGGTAACTGACCGGAAAGCACCCCCCCGCTCGAAGGACAATTCAGCCAGAGAGTCTCAGGCTTTTCCCAGGCCAACCCGCAGGTTTGCGGCGGTTCGCGTTCTTGCCCCGTTCGTTGTATCTTTGTTTTTTCGTCCCACGCCGCGTGGCGAAGACAAAGGGAGCAGGGACGCCCGCGGTGCATCCGCCGGGCGGGCGGCCGTTTGCGAGCCCAGAAACCCCCTTTCGTCCGAGAGCCCCGGGCGCATCAAGTAGAAGTCAGAGGTGCGTAAACACTAACGAATGGCATTCAAGTCACTCTTCAGCCTTTTCTCCAGCGACCTCGCCATCGACCTCGGCACGGCCAACACGCTCGTCTACGCCAAGGGGCGCGGCATCGTCGTCAGCGAGCCCTCCATCGTCGCCATCAACAAGGTCACCAACACGCCCGAGGCCGTCGGCAAAGAGGCGAAAGAGATGCTGGGCCGGACGCCCGGCAACATCGTCGCCATCCGGCCCATGAAGGACGGCGTCATCGCCAACTTCGAGGTCACGGAGAAGATGCTCCAGCACTTCATCCGCAAGGCCCACAACGGCAAGACCTGGGTCAGCCCCCGCGTCGTCATCGGGATACCCAGCGAGATCACGCAGGTCGAGCGCCGGGCGGTCGAGGACTCGGCCTACCGCGCCAAGGCTTCGGAGGTCTACCTCGTCGAGGAGGCGATGTGCGCGGCCATCGGCGCGGGGCTGCCCATCACCGAGCCGCACGGCAACATGATCGTGGACATCGGCGGCGGCACGACCGACATCGCCGTCATCTCGCTCTCCGGCATCGTCTACTCGCGCGCCGTCCGCGTCGCCGGTAACGAGATGGACGAGGCCATCACGCAGTACATCAAGCGCAAGTACAACCTCCTCATCGGCGAGCGCACGGCCGAGGCCATCAAGATTCAGCTCGGCTCCGCCTTCCCGCTCGACGAGGCGCTCTCGATGGACGTGCGCGGGCGCAACCTCATCGAGGGCATCCCGAAGACGATCACGATCACGGACGACGAGGTGCGCGAGGCGCTCGCCGACTCGGTCTCGACCATCGTCAACGCCGTGCGCGTCGCGCTGGAGCGGACGCCGCCGGAGCTGTCGGCCGACATCGTCGAGCGCGGCATCGTGCTGACGGGCGGCGGCGCCTTGCTCAAGAACCTCGACAAGCGGCTCTCCATCGAGACGGGCCTGCCCGTCTCGGTCGCCGAAGACCCGCTCTCGTCCGTCGTCCTCGGCGCCGGCAAGATGCTCTCCGACTTCAACCTCCTCAAGCGCGTCAAGTGGGACAACACGCTGACGAGCGGGACATGATTTAAAAGTCTGGAGTCTGGAGTCGAGAGTCTAAAGTCCGAAGGCCTTTGACTCCCGACTCCAGACTCTCGACTCCAGACTTTTTCCGTGCCTATCCAGCGCACCCAACGCGAAATCCGGCAGCGGGCACCGGCGTGGCTCGTGGCGCTGCTGGCGCTGAGCTTCGCGATGGCGACCGTCTCGGCGCGCGATCAGGCGACGCAGGAGCGCAAAATCCGCGTCTGGGCGCAGGCCGCCGCCATGCCCGTCCAGTCCGTCTTTTCGGGCGCGGCCGGCGGCGTCGGCGGGCTGTTCCAGTACCTCGGCAGTTTGCGCGGGGCCGCGGGCGAGAACGAGGCGCTGCGGCGGCGGCTGGCCGAGACCGAGTCGCGGCTGCGCGAGGCGGAGGCGGCGCGGGCGGAGAACGAGCGGCTGCGCGGGCTGTTGGGTCTCAAGGACGGGGAAGAGTTCGGGGCGGTGGCGGCGCGCGTCGTCGCGCGCGACCCGTCGCAGTGGTTCGACTCGGTCATCATCAACCGCGGCTCCTCCTCCGGCATCGAGGTGAACATGCCGGTCGTGACGCCGGAAGGCGTCGTCGGCCGCGTGGCCGCGACCAGCCCCGTCAGCGCGCACGTCATGCTCCTGACGGACGAGCGCGCGGCGGCGGGCGCGGCCGTCGGGCAGTTGGAGGGATCGAACTCGCTCGGCTCCGTGCGCGGCTTCGGCACGAACGGCCTGCTCGACATGCGCTACGTTTCGGGGCTCGAACAGTTGCCGCCCGTCGGCACGCCGGTGCTGACGACGGGGCAGGACGGCATCTACCCGCGCGGCCTGAAGCTCGGCGAGGTGGTCGAGACGAAGGCGGGCACGGCGACGACCTCGCACGAGATCAAGGTGCGGCCGAGCGCGCGCCTCAACTCCCTCTCCGAGGTCGCCGTGCTGCTCTACCGCCCGCCGCCGCGCGCCGTCCCGACGCCCGCGCCGTCGCCGCAGCAGAGGAACGAGAGCAAGGGGAAATGAGCCGTGAATCGATGAAGAAAAGTTTTAACGATTCACGATTCACGATTCACGATTCACGATTATGAAGTTGAAGATCGCCATCGTCGTCGCGCTCGCGGTGGTGTTGCAGACGACGCTCAGGAACCTGCCGGGCGTCGGCGCCAAGCTCGTCCACGTCGATCTGCCGCTCGTCGTGGCGACCTACTTCGCGCTGCGGCGCGACGTGGTCGGCGCGATGCTCGCGGGCTTCGCCGCGGGGCTGGCGACGGACGTTTTCAGCCGGGGGCTGCTCGGCGCCAACGCCTTCTCGAAGACGCTCGTCGCCTACCTGATCGCGGCCCTCGCCGTGCGCGTCTCGCTGGACAACCCGGTGGTCAGGATTCCGGTCATCGCCGGCGCGGCCGCGCTCGACGCCGTGGTCTTCGTCCTGCTCCACCGCATACTCGGCCAGCCGTCGCTCGTGCCCTTCGCCGAGGCGACGGCCTACAAGCTGATCGGCACGACCGTCGCCGGCACGTTCATCTTCTACCTGCTCGACATCTTCTTCAGCGACCGCGCGCGCCAGCGCAGGCACTTCGCCTTCCGCCGCCGCGCCGCGCGCCGCAGCACACTGGTGAGGAGGTAAATCGTGGGAAGAAGCTGTTAGCCGTTAGCCGTTAGCCGTTAGCCGGAAGGGGCCGGCTCGCGGCTTTCGCTGTCGCCTTCGTTTTGTTTTGCTAACGGCTAAGGGCTAACGGCTAAGAGCTTCTTCCCACGACTCACGGGCCATGAAATTCGAGGACGAATCGCAAAACCTGCGGCTGCGGCTGCGGGTCATCCAGGTCATCGTGCTGGCGCTGCTGGCGGCGCTGGGCACGCGGCTCTACTTCCTGCAGGTCGTCAACGGCGCGTACTACGCCGAGCGGGCCGAGAACCAGCGCGTGCGGCTGCTGCCCATCCCGGCGCCGCGCGGCGTCATCTTCGACCGCAACGGCAAGATACTCGTCGACTCGCGCCCCACCTTCAACGTCATCCTCTCGCGCGAGGAGATGAAGGGGCGCGACTACGCCGAGCTGGTCGATCCGCTCGCGGCCGAGCTGGGCGTCGATCCGGAAATCCTGCGCGAGCGGTTCGATGAGCTGAAGTCGCAGCCCGCCTTCGAGTCGATCATCATCAAGCAGAACGCCTCGCCGGCCGATATCGCGTGGGTCGAGACGCACCAGGGGATCGATCACCCGGAGCTGCGCATCGAGCGGCAGCCGCAGCGGCGCTACCCCGACGGCGGCCTGCTCGCGCACGTGCTCGGCTACGTCGGCGAGGTCAGCCCGAAGCAGTTGGAGAAGTACAAGGCCGACGGCCGCTTCAAGGTGCGCCCCGAGGACGGCCGCGCGGGCGAGGAGTTCCGGGCCGGCGACATCGTCGGGCAGGAGGGCCTCGAAGCCGTCTACGACTACCACCTGCGGGGCCGCGACGGGTACCGCAAGGTGATCGTCGACAGCCGCGGGCGCATCCAGGAGACGGTCGAGACGGTCGAGCCGCAGCCCGGCCAGGACATGGTGACGACCATCGATCTCGACCTGCAGCTACAGGCCGAGGAGCAGTTGAGGAATTCGCCGTCGGGCCGCGGCGTGCTCGTCGCGCTCGATCCGAACAACGGCGAAATCCTCGCGCTCGCCTCCGCGCCGGCCTTCGACCCGAACGTCTTCTCGCAGAACGTCATCTCGCGCGAGACGCGCAAGGAGATCGCCGCGCTCTTCCGCGACCCCAAGACCCCGATGGTCAACCGCGCGATTTCGGGCCGCTACCCGCCCGGCTCGACGTGGAAGATACCGATGGCGATCGCGGGCCTTGAGCAGGGCGAGATCACGATCAAGAACTCGAACCTCGCGTGCGGCGGCGGCATCACCATCGGCAACAAGTTCACGCGCTGCATGGGCAGCCACGGCTCGCCCGAACTGCGCTACGCCATACAGGAGTCGTGCGACGGCTACTTCTACCGCCTCGGCCTCAAGATGGAGCTGGAAGGCATCCAGAAGATGGTCTCGGACTACGACCTGAACCGCCGCAGCGGCATAGACCTGCCGCACGAGCTGGTCAGTTGGACACCCTCGCGCGAGATGAAGAGGCGCTTCAACCCGCGCGACCCGGAGTGGCGCGACATCGACACCGTCTACGCCTCGTTCGGGCAGGTGCACGACTTCGTCACGCCCATCGCGCTGGTGCGCACCATCGGCGGCATCGCAGTCGGCGGCAAGTTCTACGTCCCGCACCTCATGAAGGGGGTCAGGGAGACGGCGGCCGTCGGCGATCAGGCGCGCTCGGACACCTACAGGCCGGCGCGGCCCGCGCTCACTTACGAGCAGATTCGCGCGCAGGACCCGGCCGTGCAGAAGGACAACCGGCCGAACCCGAAGGTCCTCAACTTCAAGCCCGAAAACCACCAGTTCGTCGTCGAGGGGATGTGGCAGGTCGTCAACGGGCCGGGCACGGGGACGGCCGTCCGCATCGACGGCTTCGACGTGGCCGGCAAGACGGGGACGGCGCAGGTCGTCTCGCTCGGCAAGGACGTGGGCGAGAACAAGGATCACTCCTGGTTCGTCTCTTTCGCGCCGGCCAACAAGCCGGAGATCGCGATGGTCGCGCTCATCGAGAACGTCGGCTTCGGCGGCAAGTTCGCCGCGCCCGCGAGCCGCATGGTGATCGAGGAGTTTTACTACAAGACGCGCGGCCAGTACCCGCCCGGCTCGCAACTGCTCGCCCGGAAGCAGCAGCCGGGCGACAAGTCCGTCGCGCGCAAGCCGCAGCCGGCCGCGCCGGCGCCGACGACCGACGAGGATTAGCGCCGCGCGACGGCACGCCACGCCGGGCGCGCAATCAACATTCGACTCACGACGACCGGCTGCCGACCGCTGATCGCTTCCGGCCAACCGCTAACGGCTAACAGCTACACCCCATGCCCGCCCTTTTCGAGACGCGCCGCTTCCGCGACTTCGACTGGCTGCTCGCGCTGCTGGCGAGCGGGATCGTGTTCTTCGGCACGTGGCAGATTTATAACGCGCAGCCGACCGAGAGCTACTGGAAGAAGCAGCTCATCGGGCTCGCGATCTCGCTCGTGCTGATGGTC
>DASVTS010000028.1:0-22610 GCA_036387455.1 Pyrinomonadaceae bacterium
GCGGCGATAAAGGCCGCCGGGCTCCTCGAAGGGGGACGGTCGCAACAAGACTCCGTAACGCCGGGCGCACCCGATGACGAAAGTCGGACGGCGCGCCCGGCGTTTTTGCTACAATCCGCGCATGACGAAAGAGGATAGCCCCGACCCGAAGGGGCCGGGCCCCGCCGACCCGCCGCAGGCCCCCGACGACTCCGCGCTCGAAGAGAAATTAGGATACGGCTTCCGCGACCGGGGCCTGCTGGAGCGCGCGCTGACGCACCGCTCCTGGGCGCACGAGACGGTCGGGGCGGGCGGCGAGCGCGAGGCGCGCACGCTCCACAACGAGGCGTTCGAGTTCGTCGGCGACTCGGTGCTCGGCCTCGTCGTTGCCGACGCGCTCTTCCGCTCGCACCCGGAGGTGACCGAGGGCGAGCTGTCGCGCATGAAGCACGGGCTGGTCTCGACGCAGATGCTGGCGCGCGTCTCGCGCCGGCTCCAGCTCGGCGAGTTCATGCGCGTCGGGCGCGGCGAGGAGAAGACGGGCGGGCGCCGCAAGCGCGCCCTGCTCGCCGACGCCTTCGAGGCGCTGCTCGCCGCCGTCTTCCTCGACGGCGGCTACGAGGAGGCGCGGGCCTTCGTCGAGCGCGCGCTCCGGGGCGAGCTGGCCGAGGCCACGCCCGAGTCCGCGGCCGCCGCCGACTTCAAGACGATGCTCCAGGAGCGCCTCCAGTCCGAGCGCCACCTCTCGCCCGCCTACGAGCTGATCGAGACCGAGGGCCCGCCCCACGCGCGCACCTTCCACGTCGAGGTCGTCTTCGACGGCGAGCGCGTCCGCGGCCGGGGCCTGACCATCAAGGCCGCCGAGATGGACGCCGCCCGCCGCGCCCTCGAACTCATCGGCCCGCCCGAAGGGAAAGACGGGGAAGGGCAGCGGCCGGAAGACAAGTCTGACGAGCACCCCTAACCTACTTCCGTCCGCCCGAAGAACTCGTGCGCCCACATGAAGCGCGTGCCGGCGGCGCGGGCGGCGCCCTCGTCCTTGTCCATGTCGCCGACGTAGAGCGTCTCGCCGGGCGCGGCGCGGAAGCGGCGCATGAGGTTCAGCAGCATCCCCGGCTCCGGCTTGCGGCAGGGGCAGCCCCGGTGCGGCGCGTGCGGGCAGATTTCGATGGCGCCCGGCGGCGCCGTCATTCCGAAGGCCGCCAGCACCATCTCTTCGACCAGCCCGCGCGCCGCCGCCAGCGTCAGGTAGCCCAGGCCCACACCGCCCTGGTTGGTGGCGACGCCGAAGCTCGCCCCGCCCTCGCCCCACTTTATCCGCGCCAGGCGCTCGCGCACGCCCGGAATCAGCTCCCAATCGCCCGGCTTGTTCGGGCAGGGGAGTCCCGGCACGGTCGTCCGCCTCAGCGTCCCGTCCGCGTCGAAGACGTAAAGCCTGATGAGCCTCTCTGCGCTCACGCGCGGGAGTCTACGTCCGGACTTTGGATTTAAGCTGTCGCGTGTGTGGAAAATTTGCGCCGCCTCAGTGGCGGAAGCGCTCGCAGTCTATGCCGTACTTCTTCACCTTGTAGCCGATGATGCGCTCGGTGGTGTCGAGGAGCTTGGCGGCCTTCTTGCGGCTGCCGCGCGCGGTCTTCAAGGCGTCCTGGATGATGTCGCGCTCGTACGCCTCGACCGCCGAGCCGAGCGAGAGGCGCGTCACCGTCCCCGACCCCTCGGCCGTCTGCAAGGACGGCGGCAGGTGGTGGCCGTGGATGACGGACGAGTCGCAGACGACGACGGCGCGCTCGACGACGTTCTCCAGCTCGCGGACGTTGCCGGGCCAGTGGTAGCTCGTCAGCATGTCGATGGCGGGCGTCGAGATGCGCTTGATGTGCTTGCGGTGCTCGCGCGCGTACTTCTCAAGGAAGTGGTCGGCGAGGAGCAGGAGGTCGGGCTTGCGCTCCCTGAGCGGCGGCATGAAGATTTGGAAGACGTTGAGGCGGTAGTAGAGGTCCTCGCGGAACTCGCCCGAGGCCATCGCCCCCTCTAGCTCCTTGTTCGTCGCGGCGACGAGGCGCACGTTGACCTTGACGGTCTCGGTGCCGCCGAGGCGCTCGAACTCGCGCTCCTGAAGCGCACGCAGCAGCTTGATCTGCGTCGAGGCGTTGAGGTCGCCGATCTCGTCGAGGAAGAGCGTGCCGCCGTCGGCCAGCTCGAAGCGCCCCTTCTTGCGCGCCTGCGCGCCGGTGAAGGCGCCGCGCTCGTAGCCGAACAGCTCGGCCTCGATGAGCGTCTCGGGGAGCGCCGCGCACGAGACCTTGATGAAGGGCTTGCCCGCGCGCAGCGAGTTGTAGTGGATGGCGTGCGCGACCATCTCCTTGCCCGTCCCCGACTCGCCGCGCAGCAGGACGGTCGTGTTCGTGCGCGCCACCTGCGTCACCTGCTCGTAGACCTGCCGCATCGGGTTCGAGTTCCCGACGATGTGCGAGAAGTCGTAACGCTCGCGCAGCTCCTGCTTGAGGTGCGCGTTCTCGTCGGCGAGGCGCGCCCGCTCCGACTCGGCCAGCCGCTCGACCTTCGACGCCTGCGCCATCATCGAGCCGACGACCGAGAGCACCTTCGTCAGCCGCTCGTAGTCGCGCCCCTCCGCGTAAGGGACGTCCACGCCGAGGACGCCGACGGCGCGGCGCCCGACCGCGAGCGGCACGCAGACGAACGTCACCTCCTGCCGCGCCGCCGCGCGCTCGCGCCCCGCGAGGCGCTGCAAGAGCAGGGGCTCGCGGCTGGTCTGCGGCACCACCACCGGCCGGCAGGTCTCGGCCACGCGCCCGGTCACGCCCTCGCCCACACGGTAGGCGACGCGCCGCGCCGCCTCCTCGTCGAGCCCGTAGCCGGCCTCGACCCGAAGCTCGTCGGCCTCCGGCTCGACGAGCATGACGAAGCCGCGCGTGACGCCCAGGCTCCGCCCGAGCAGTTCGAGCGCGCGCGAGAGGGCCGGGCGCAGGTGCGGCGCGTCGGCGAGCGTCTGCCCGATTTCCAAGAGCGCCGACAGCTCGCGCGCGTCCGCTTGTCCCTGCCTGAGAATCTGCGGAATGCTCTGGGGAAGGTTGAAGACGTTTTCCATGAAGAATCCCGTTCGTTTGAACCGCCGCCCGCCCGCGGTCAAGGTGGCATCGTAGAGGCGCCGCCCGCGCCCGTCAAGGAACGCCGGCCGCCGCCCTCACCCTCCGTTGACGTTTTCCGCGAGACAAATTTGTCGCGCCGGCCTTACGCCGGGACAAATTTGTCTCGCACGCTAAAACGCCTCGCCGAAAGCCCGGAAAATAAAGGGAGCGTGATTTTCCCCTCCGAAGACACGACGCTCTGACGTCGGGAGGAGGCGAAAAAGCCAAGTCCCGTCAGGCCGCATCCTTAATTCAACTCTCGAACTAGCGCGACAATTTTGTCGAGGCGCCGGGCGGCCATAACAATAATGTCTCCGCCGCCGATTCGCCGCGAAGGCGGAGCCGCGCCGCGCCACGACCGTAACCCCCACGAATAGACGGCCAGAATCCGGGCGGACGCGCGCCCGCCTCGACGCATTGCGACGCCTGTGCCGCGTGGCACGTGCGTTGTTAAAGGGAGTGCGTGACGTCGAACACCTTCACCGGCGCGGAAGACGCTTCGGAAAATCTAATCGGGAGAAACGGATGATGAGTTGGTCTCGGGGAATGTCGCGGTCTGTCCGGTCTCTGCTCTCGCTCGGCGTGGTCGCGTGGTCGCCGGCGCTGGCTTCGGCGCAGGCGCAAACGGACGCCGTGGCGGAGCGCCTGGCGAAGCTTGAGTCGGCGGCCGCGTCGGCGCAGACGGCGGGCGACAACGGGTGGATGCTGGTCTGCGCGGCGCTCGTGCTCTTCATGACGGGGCCGGGGCTCGCGCTCTTCTACGGCGGGCTCGTGCGGCGCAAGAACGTTTTGGCGACGATGATGCAGAGCTTCATCCTGATGGCGGTCGTCACGGTGCTGTGGGCGCTCTTCGGCTACAGCGTGGCGTTCGCCGAGGGGACGCCGTTCGCGGGCGGGCTCACGCACGCGTTCCTGCACGGCGTCGGCACGGCCCCGAACGAGACTTACGCGGCGACCATCCCGCAGCAGACCTTCATGATTTACCAGCTGATGTTCGCGGTCATCACGCCCGCGCTCATCACGGGCGCCTTCGCCGAGCGGATGAAGTTCAGCGCGATGCTGGCCTTCACGATTCTCTGGACGAGCGTCGTCTATTTCCCCCTGGCGCACATGGTCTGGGGCAAGGGCGGCTTCCTCAACGCGGCGCTCGGCGGGGCGGTGCCCGCGCTCGACTTCGCGGGCGGGACGGTCGTCCACATCTCGTCGGGCTTCTCGGCGCTCGTCTGCGCGCTCGTCGTCGGCCGCCGCGCCGGCCACGGGCGCGAGCCGATGGAGCCGCACAACCTCGTGCTGAGCCTCGTCGGCGCGTGCATGCTGTGGGTCGGCTGGTTCGGCTTCAACGCCGGGAGCGCGCTCTCCGCGGGCTCCCTGGCGACGGGCGCCTTCGTGGCGACGCACTTCGCGGCGGCGGCGGCGACGCTCGGGTGGGTCGCGGCCGAGTGGGTGAGGACGGGCAAGCCGACGGTGCTCGGGGCCATCTCGGGCGCGGTGGCCGGGCTCGTCGGCATCACGCCCGCCTCGGGCTTCGTGACGCCGATGTCGGGGCTCGCCATCGGGTTCATCGCCGGGCTGGTCTGCTTCCTGGCGGTGACGGAGGTGAAGAAGCGCCTGGGTTATGACGACTCGCTCGACGTCTTCGGCGTACACGGCGCGGGCGGGACGGCCGGGGCGCTCCTGACGGGCGTCTTCGCCACGAGCGCCGTCAACCCCATCTTCAAGGACGGCGCGGGGGCGGCGCTCCCCGTGGGGCTGCTCGAAGGCAACGGCGGCCAGATGCTCAACCAGGCTCTAGGCGTCGGCCTCACGGTCGGCTTCGCGTGCGCCGCCTCCTTCGTCATCCTGAAAATCGTTGACCTCTTCATCGGCCTGCGCGTGAGCGGGGAGCAGGAGGCGCGCGGGCTCGACCACAGCATCCACGGCGAGGAGGGCTACGCCCTCGGCGGCGAGCCGGCCTTCGCGCTCGCCGCCGTGCCGGGGCCGTCGGGCGAAGCCGCGGACTTCGCCGCCGCCTACGCGGGCGGGGTGGCGCTCGAAGGCGCGGCCGGGGACTAATTCAGACCCGCGCGGGCGGCGCGGGCAGGCTTCATCGCGGGGGCGCGGGGCGCGGCGGGGAGGACGCTAAGGGGGTGGACTTCCTCTGAGACTGCGCGCCCCCGCGGTGAATACATCGCGGTAAGTCAAAAGTAAAAAGGCAAAAGGTAAAAGTGAAGACGGGGGGTGTACTTCCCGTCTTCACTTTTGTCTTTTGCCTTTTGCCTTCTTACTTCCCGGAGGGTTGGGGGCCGAAGCGCGCGACGAACTCGTCCGTGGGGAGCCCCGCCGCTTGCGCGAGCTTAACCACCCAGACATCGTCCTCGAAATCCTTCTTCCCGATTCTGACCATGTAGTCGCGGGCGACCTGATAGCTCTCGGTGTCCACGTCGACGGGGCGCTGGAGGCCGCGGCCGGTCTCGGCGTCCACGACCTCGGCGAAGGGGACGGCGCGGAACTCACCGCCCTGAATCGTAATCATCGTGCCGGAGCCGCCGCCGTGGAGGTGGCGGAAGGCGGCGTAGCCGAGGTCGCGCGCGTACTCGGCGTCAATCGGGATGGGCGGCGCGCAGCGCAGCTCGTAGCCGATGGTCTTGTCCACGAGCGTGACCTTGATGCCGCGCCGCTCCAGCCGCGCCTGCACCTCGCTCTTGACCTTGCGCCCGAGGTCTATCTCGGCGACGCGGATGTTGCCCTGCACGTCGCGGTCTACGTCCTGAAGCTCAGCGACCTCCTCCGGGTCGAAGTGCTCGACGAGCGCCTCGGCCAGGAGGACGACGCCGTGCGGGCGGTTCATCGCGCGCCGCTTGACGATGGTGCCCTCGACGACGTCGCAAATGTCGGAGAGCGAGACGCGCTCGCGGCGGAACTCCTCGGGGATGATGGTGCAGGTGGCGCTCGCCGCCTTGCCGATGCCGAGCGTGAGGTGGCCGGTCGGCCGCCCCATCGTGACGCCGAGGTACCAGCGCCCGGTCGTCTTCGCGTCCTCCATCAGGCGCTTGACGAGCTGGACGCCGACGTGGCGCGCGGTCTCGAAGCCGAGCGTGGCGACCGAGAGCGGGAGCGAGAGGTCGTTGTCGATGGACTTCGGCACCTGCACGACGCGGATTTCGCCGCCGGTGGCGCGCTCGACCGCGGCCGAGCTGCGGACGAGGTCGTCGCCGCCGACGGTGACGAGCGCCTCGATGCCGAGCTTGCGCAGCGCGGCGACGGTGTTGTCGGTGCTCTGCTGGTCGCGCGTGATGTCGGTGCGCGAGGTGCCGAGGACGCTCCCGCCGTCGAGGTGGATGCGCGAGACCTCGTCGATGGTCATCTCGTGCTGCTCGTCGGTGTAGCGCTCGGCTAGCCACTCGAAGCCGTCGTGGAAGCCGACGGGCGTGCAGCCCATCTTGACGGCCTCGATGACGACGGCGCTGATGACGCCGTTCGTCCCCGGCGCCGGCCCGCCGCCGACGAGAATGCCTAATCTTTTAATGGCCATAATCTTTCAGAAGGGAGTCAGGAGTCAGGAGTCAGAAGTCAGAAGAAGAGGCTTCCTCCTTCCCAATTCTGACTCCTGACTCCTGACTCCTGACTCCCTGCTTTTCACGTCGGGACGTGCCCGCTCAGGTAGCCGAAGCGGTCGCGGAACTCCTCGGGCGTCATGTTGCCGGCGCGCGCCAGCTTCTCGACGGTCGAGTCGTCCGCGAAGTCCGACGGTTCGAGCCGAATCATGTACTCGCGCGCGACGCGGTAGCCTTCGCTGTCGGTGTTGACCATGCGGACGCGCGTGCGGCCCGTTCCGGGCTCGCGGATGTCCGTGAAGGCGATGGGCACCATGCGCCCGCCCTGCACGCTGACCATCGCGTCGGAGCCGCCCCCGAGCAGGAAGCGGACGGCGGCGTAGCCGAGGTCGCGGCAGTAGGCGGCGTCGAACGGGATGGGGTCGGCGCAGCGCAGCTCGTAGCCGATGTTCTTGTTCGTGATGGTGACGCGCAGGCCGCGCGCGGCCAGTCGCCCCTGCACCTCGACCTTGACGCGGCGCGCGAGGTCCACCTCGGCGAAACGTATGTGGCCGTGCTCGTCGCGCTCGACGTCCTGCAACTCGGCCAGCTCGGCCGGGTCGAGCTTGTCGATGAGCCCCTCGGCGAGGACGGCGACGCCGAACTCGCGCCCCGCGGCGCGGCGCTTGACGATGGCGCCCTCGACGATGTCGCAGATGTCGGAGAAGGCGACCGTCTCGCGGTCGGTGAACTCCTCGCCGATGACGGTGAGGGTGGCGCCGGCGGCCTTGCCTATCCCGAGGGCGAGGAAGCCGGCCTTGCGCCCCATGGCGACGACGGCGAACCAGCGCTTGGTCGAGCGCGCGTCCTCCATCAAATTCTGCACCAGCTCGACGCCGACGTGGCGCGCCGTCTGGTAGCCGAAGGTCGGGATGTGCGAGGGGAGCGGCAGGTCGTTGTCGATGGTCTTCGGGACGTGGACGACTTTGATTTCGTGGCCGGAGCGTTCGGCGACGAAGCTGGCGGAGAGCGCCGTGTCGTCGCCGCCGATGGTGACGAGGTGCGTGATGCCGAGGGCGCGCAGCGTCTCGATGACGGCGCGCGTGGCCTTCTCTGATTTGGTCGGGTTGTCGCGCGCGGTGCCGAGGACGCTTCCGCCCTGGAGGTGGATGCGCGAGACGTCCTCGATGCGCAGGCGGCGCGTGTGCGAGGCGTCCTCGCGGATGAGCCATTTGAAGCCGTCCTGGATGCCGACGACGTCGAAGCCCTCGTTGATGGCCTCGATGGCGGCGGCGGAGATGACGGCGTTGATGCCGGGCGCGGGGCCGCCGCCCACGAGAATCGCCAGAACCTTTTTGTCAGACATGCCGGGAAACTAACCCTTCGGATTTTGATGAAAGCGGGATTTTACCGGAGCGTGCGGGTTAAGCAAACCGCCAACGTCGCGCTGAGAGCGAAAGAACCATGTGTGAGCCGGAAAGAGTGATTCGCGGTGCGTGCTGAATCGTTCGCCGGGCGTCGGTAATCACTCATCGGCCGTCTGTAACCGTTCATCTCTCGCGTGAAAGTACTGACAGGGCGTAAAAAAGTGTTCACAGCCGAAGAAAACTCACTCCCCGGATGCTAAAAAGTCTTCGTCGGTCGTAAAGAAACACTCATCGGCCGTTAGAAAGTATTCATCAACCGCGAGAAAGTCTTCATTGGCCGTCAGAAAGTCTTGACGGACTGTAAAAAAGTCTTCGTCGAACGTTAGAAAGTCTTTAAATGACGTTAGAAAGTATTCATTGGGCGTGAGAAAGTCTTCATCGGGAGTCTGAAATCGTTTCTTTCACGACGAGAATTAGAGAATTTCGGGCGCGGAATGATTATTTGGACGATTGAAGAGGTGATGAGCGTGCAGTAAAAGCTGATTTGAAGTGTGTGATTACTTCTTACACTCTTTCAACTCTTAATTCGCCGCCAGTGATTCGGTGCAGACGTCGCGCAGAGAGCAGCCGGCGCAGCGGCGTGGGTCTTCGTGGCTGCGGTGTACCTCTTCGCCGTCGGCGGAGGCGTTCATGTCGCGCTTCATCTCTTCGATAAGGGCGAGCGCACTCTCGCGCATCTCCTGCGTGTACTCGACGCGCACCTCGCGGTCGCGGTATTTGACGAGGCCGTAGGGAACCGGGGCGCCGAGCACGTCCTCGACGAGCAGGCAGTAGGCGGCGAGCTGCGCGATGTGTGAGTCGTAAGGTCGGCCGCCGGGCGGGCAGTTCGCGGACTTGGCCTCGACGGGCACGACGCCGCCGTCGCCGGTCTCGATGAGGTAGTCGGGCCTCCCGACCAGCCCGAGCGCGTGCGAGAGGAGCGGCCGCTCCTGCTTCCGCCCGTCGCGGCCGACCTCCGCGGGCGCGACGCGGCCGGCGGGGCGTCCCGTGTCGCTGTAGAGGACGGAACCGGCGGGCAGCCCCGCGCGCTTCGACTCGCGTGCGGCCGCCGCGCGAGCGAGCAGGGCCGCCGCCGCGACTAGACAGAGTAAAAGCGCGAGCCCGACCGTCATCCGCGCCACCAGACAATGAGAAGCGCCGCCGCCAGAGCGAGCGCCGCGTAAGCCAGGAGGGCGGAGGCGAGCCGCAGCCGCCGCGCGCGCGCGACCGAGCGGCCGTGGCTCTCGTGCCAGCGCGTGCCGGCGGCGCGCGCCTCGCCGCCGCGCGTGGGCTGTACGCCCTCGCGCCTCAGCCACCACGCGCGCGCGCAGTAGACGTACTCGCCCATCCCCGACGCGCGCACCAAATCTTTGCGACCACTCTTCGACATAATTTTAAGAGGGACTTCTCCGACGAGATAGTAACCCGTGCCCGCCGCTGGCGTATAATCGCGGACGCCGACGACACGCGTTTTCAAAAGGGGGACTCATGGAACAGAGGGAGTTGGGAAAGAGCGGCCTGAAGGTCTCGGCGCTGGGGCTGGGCTGCATGGGGATGTCCGAGTTCTACGCCGGGCGCGACGACGAGGAATCGCTGGCGACCATCCGCCGCGCGCTGGAGCTGGGTGTGGACTTCCTCGACACGGCCGACATGTACGGCGTGGGGCACAACGAGGAGCTGGTCGGGCGCGCGATACGCGGCGCGCGCGAGCGCGTGGTGCTGGCGACCAAGTTCGGGAACGTGCGCGGCGAGGACGGGAGCTTCCTCGGCATCAGCGGCCGCCCCGAGTACGTGCGCTCCGCGTGCGAGGCTTCGCTCCGTCGCCTCGGCGTCGAGGTGATTGACCTCTACTACCAGCACCGCGTCGACCCGGAAACGCCGATTGAAGACACGGTCGGCGCGATGTCGAGGCTCGTCGAGGAGGGGAAGGTGCGGCACCTCGGGCTCTCGGAAGCGTCGGCGGAGACTGTCAGGCGCGCCGCGGCGGTTCACCCCATCGCCGCGCTCCAGAGCGAGTACTCGCTGTGGACGCGGGACGTCGAGGCGGAGATTCTCCCGGCGTGCAGGGAACTCGGCATCGGCTTCGTCGCCTACAGCCCGCTCGGGCGCGGCTTCCTGACGGGCCGCTTCCAAAAGCCGGAAGACCTGGCGGAGGACGACCGCCGCCGCCAGTTCCCCCGCTTCCGCGAGGAGAACTTCGAGCAGAACATGCGGCTCGTCGAGCGCGTCCGCGAGGTGGCGGCGGAAAAAGGCTGCAAGCCCTCGCAGCTCGCGCTGGCGTGGGTGCTCGCGCAGGGGCGGGACGTGGTGCCGATACCGGGGACGAAGCGGCGCACGTATCTGGAAGAGAACCTCGGCGCGGCTGAGGTCGAGTTGACGACGGAAGACTTGGCGCGCATCGAGGATGTCCTGAGCGCCGCCGCGGTCGCGGGCGAGCGTTACCCCGAGCAGGCAATGCGCTCGCTGGAACGCTGAACGGCCGGAGCGCCCGGAAGCGAGAACAAAGAAGCGGCGCCCCCTGCCGTGAGAGGTGGGGCGCCGCTTCCGCTTTTAGTGTACCCAAGTTTAGGGCAAGACATCCCAAGTTAGGGGCAAGAATCCTTGCCGGCCCGCGGGTGCCTAGACCGTCCTGCGGCCCGTCAACAGGTTGATGACGAAGACGACGAGCGCGATGACGAGCAGCAGGTGAATCAACCCGCCGCCGATGCCGCCGATAAGCCCCAGCAGCCAGAGCACGAGCAGAATAACGAGAATCGTCCAAAGCATTTTACAAACCCTCCATTGGTTCAGAAGTTTTTCAAACCCACCGACCCACCCGGTCGCACTCCACTACGGCAACGCCTATGCCAGCCGCGCGCGGGCGCCCGCGCGGGAGAAAACGCCTGTAAAGAGCGGGTTTATTCCTGAACTCGTGCGGGCGCGCGGCGCGGGCGGGGCGGGCGGGTGTACTGATACCGAGTCGGCCGTGTTTAGTTTCGCATCATCCCTGAGAATCGGGCCACGGCTGAAGCCCGACCGTGAGGGAGGGCGCAGGGGAGTAAGAAGGCAAAAGGCGAAAGTGAAAAGGGGCGCACCTCCCTTCACTTTCGCCTTTTGCCTTCTTACTTTTGCCTTACCTACGCCCTCCCTCACGGTCGGGCTTCCGTCCGCCGCTACCAAATCTGGCAGCGCTGGTCGGGCGGGCGCACCATCCGGTCGCCGAGCTTACACTGGAAGGCTTCGGCGAACTGCGGCATGTTCGAGAGCGGGCCGTTGATGCGGAATTGCCCGAGCGGGTGCGGGTCGGTGGCGACCCTCTGGCGCGCGGCCTCGGGGCGGATGTTCTGCGCCCAGACCTGCGCCCACCCGAGGAAGAAGCGCTGCTCGGGCGTGAACCCGGCGATGGTCTTCGGGCGCGGCTTGCCTTCGAGCGACTTCTTGTAGGCGGCGTAGGCCACGGTCAGCCCGCCGAGGTCGGCGACCGACTCGCCGACGACGAGCTTACCGTTGTGGAACAGGCCGGGCTCGGCCTCGAAGGCGTCGAACTGCTTGACGACGCAGTCGGTGCGCGCGTTGAACTTCTTGAAGTCCTCCTCCGTCCACCACATAACGAGGTTGCCGTCGGCGTCGAACTTCGCGCCCGAGTCGTCGAAGCCGTGCGTCATCTCGTGGCCGATGACGGCGCCGATGCCGCCGTAGTTGAAGGCGTCGTCGGCCTTCGGGTCGTAGAAGGGCGGCTGGAGGATGCCGGCCGGGAAGACGATCTCGTTCATCGTCGGGCTGTAGTAGGCGTTGACGGTCGGCGGCGTCATGCCCCACTCGGTCTTGTCCACGGGCCGCCCGATCTTGCCGAGGCCGCGCTTGAACTCGAACTCGCCCGAGGAGACGGCGTTGTTGTAGTAGGCGCCGCGGCCGACCTGGAGCGGCTCGTAGCTGCGCCACTTGTCGGGGTAGCCGATCTTGCGGACGAAGGCGTCGAGCTTGGCGATGGCGCGCTTGCGCGTCTCGTCGCCCATCCACGAGAGCGTCTGGAGGTCTTCGCGCAGGGCGGCGACGAGGTTCTTGACCATCTCCTGCGCGTGCGCCTTCGACTGCGGCGTGAACGTCTTCTCGATGTAGAACTGGCCGACCGCCTCGCCCAGCGCGCGGTCGGTCGAGGCCACGCAGCGCTTCCAGCGCGGGAGCTGCTCCTGCGTGCCGTTCAAAAACCTCCCGTTGAAGTTGAAGCTCTCCTCGACGAACTTCGACGAGAGCGTGTTCGACGCGGCGTTGACGAGGTGCCAGCGCAGGTAAGTCTTCCAGTCCTCGACGGGGACGTCCGTGAGCATCTTGTCCACGGCCTTGAAGTAGGCGGGCTGGCCGACGTTGATCTTGGCGACCTCGGGCAGGCCGATGCCGCGGAAGTAGAGGCCCCAGTCGAAGTGCGGCGTCAGCTCCAACAGCTGCGCCTTCGTCATCGGGTTGTAGCGCGCCTCCGGGTTGCGGAGCTGGACGCGCGAGGCCGAGTTCTCGGCCAGACGCGTCTCGACGGCCATCACCGTGCGCGCCGCGGCGGCCGCGCGGTCGGCGTCGTCGCCGAGAAGCTGGAACGTGCGCGCGACGTGCGCGACGTACTCGTCCCGAATCTTGCGCGAGCGCTCGTCGTCCTTGGTGTAGAAGTCGCGGTCGGGCAGCCCGAGGCCGCCCTGCACGGCCTGCGCGATGACGGAGCGCGAGTCCTTGTAGTCCTGCGCCGCGCCGAAGCCGAAGACGGCCGGGATGCGGTGCGCGTGGAAGCGCGCGACCGCCTCCCGGAGCCCGCCGACGTCCTTGATGGCGCCGATGCGCGCCAGCTCCGGCTCAAGCGGCTTGGCGCCCTGCGCCTCGACCCCCGCCTTGTCCATGCAGGCCGAGTAGAAGTCGGCGATCTTCTGCTCGTTGCTCCCCGGCTTCAGGTTCTTCCGCTTCGAGAGCTCGTCGAGGATGGCGCGGAGCTGCTCGTTGTTCTGCTCGGAGAGCTGCTCGAAGCGCCCCCAGCGCGAGAAGGCGGCCGGGATAGGGTTCGCGGCCTTCCAGCCGCCGTTGGCGAACTGGTTGAAGTCCTGACACGCGGCGGCGTTGCGGTCGATGCTCGCCAGGTCGAAGCCGGGCAGCGACTCGGCCTTCGCGGGCTTGCCCGCGCCGTTCTGGCTGCGCACGGCCGTCCCCGCGGACGCGGCCAACACCGCCGCCGCCGCGACGGCGCACAGCACGGCGGCACAGCGAAACCTCAGAGATTTCATAGCTCAAAGCTCCTCACAAATTTTTAGGGACTGCCGACGCGGGGGAAACTCGGAATGCACAGATGATAGCAGCGCGCCGGGCTTTTGGTAAGCGGGCAGGCGCGACACGACGGCGGACGCGACGACCTGCAACTGGCAGTTGACGCGCGGCTGAGCGGGAGAACCTTTTCGCGGGCGTCGGCAAAGAGGCCCCGTCGCCTCGGGCAGCGACGGGGCCTCTTTAGCCGGGGGACATACGTTCCCCGTTTCCTTACGGCCTGTGCACCTGTATGTTGCCCTGCGTCAGCGGGCCGCCGGCCGTGTAGCCGCTCTGCGTGAGGATGATGAAGGAGTCGGCGCCGGCGCCCGACGTGTCCTTGTCCGTCAGCACTATCTTGAAGTAGGTCGGCGCGCCGTTGACCTCGGCCGTGCCGTAGACGGTCGCCTCGTTCGTCCCCTGCACGTAGGCCAGCACGTCCACGCACTTGACGAAGGCGTCGCGCGCCCTGTCGTTGACCGTGCAGTTGCCCTTCGGCCCGTCGGAGTCGGTCTGGAAGTTGAGCCCGATGACGATGCCGTCGGTCGCCGTCATCGCGTCGAGGAGGTGGCCGCCGCCGGTGGACGCGCCGGGGGTCGAGGCGGGGAAGACCCACTCCTTCGTCGCCGTGGCGCAGGGGTCGGTCGGGTCAATCGTGCCGTTGTCGTTGCGGTCAACGCAGGCGCGGATGGTGTCGCTGCGCGGCCACTCCGGCCCCTGGTACATGAGCGAAGCCTGTCCCGACGCGTTCGTGATGTTGCGCGAGCTGAGGACGGGCGAGCCGTCGGCCGTCACGTCGAAGTAGACGAACGCGCCGGAGACGCCCGCGCCGGAGGCGTTGGTCGCCGTGGCCGTCACGGTGTGGTAGGTGCCGACGGGGTTGGTGGCCGCGGCCGGCGTCAGCGTGACGCTCGTGACCTGCGCGACGTTGCGGTAGGTCTCGTTGAAGGAGTAGGAGCCGGCGGCGACGCTGCCGTCGGGGTTCCTGGCGACGACCGACTGCCCGGAGACGCGGCTCGTGCCGGTCTCGGTGACGGTGCCCGTCGCCGTCGGGATGGTCGCCGTGTACTGCGCGGCGACGATCATGAAGATGTTGGTGACCTGGAGGTTGCCGTTCGGCAAGACCTGGCAGGTGCCGCGGTTGTTACTCCCCTGCGGCGGCTGGACGGCCGCGAGCGTCTTCGTGCCCGTGATGACGGTCGAGCCCGAGGTGATGGTGAACGACGAGCTGAAGCTGAGGATGATGCCGCCGGGGGCGTTCTGGAAGGTGACGGAGCCGGACTCGACGTAGGTGCCGGGGTAGGGGCCGGTCGCGGTCCCCGACGTGGCGAAGTCGAAGCCGGCGACGCCGCCCTGCGTGCAGTTCAGGTTACTGATTTGAAAGGCCGCGTCGTTGGCGGCGCCGGTCGTGCGGCTGAGCGTCTCGCCGTTGAGGGTGCCGGCGCCAGCCTGCGCGCGCGACGCTTGGGGGAGCGACAGCAGGAGGAGTGCGAGGGCCGCCAGCACGGACACACGTCCGGCGGCGCGAGGGAAGCCGAAATTCATCTGGTTTGTCCTTTCGTGAGTCGGGCGCAGGGGGGGACTCCCTGCGCGGCTACGCCTGTCGTGCGTGAACGGTTTGTCTGGGGAAGCGGCCGGACGGGTGGGCGCGCGTGGGCGCACGCCCCGGAACAGCCTCTCGAAGAAAAGCGCGGGGACTTTAAACCGGAGGCGCTGGAAAGTCAAATCGGAAGAAGAAAGGGCACCCGGCGTGGATGCCCAGACGTGGGAGCGACCTGTCGGCGGACGGACGGTGTGGCCGGCCCGACCTTCTGCGTCAAGGGGAGCGGCGCGAACACCAACGCCGGGTGGGTCGCTAAGTGAATTAAGCCGGGAGGAAAAGCGCGTGATAGTGCTTAGGGGTATCAGGAAACTCCGAGCCGTCCAGCGTGCGGCAGCGGTAGCCCTCTGCCTCCATCTCTCGGCGCACCTCGTCAAATTCTCCGACGAGCCAGTGAACCTCACACATGACGGCGGGCCGGTGCTCGCGGATGGTGCGCATCATCCCGCGCATGACTCCGACCTCCGCACCTTCCACGTCAATCATCACCACGTCGGGCGGGCGCAGGGTCAGGCCATCTACGGTGACGAGCGGCACGCCCCCTCCTTCGCCGCGGCGAACGCTGCCGTTCGCGCCCACGGCCCCGGGGACGTACTCGGCCGCGCCTTCTCGGTCGGAGACGGCCGCTTCAATTACTTCGACGTTGTCGAACCCGTTGAGGGCGGCGTTGCGCCGGACGGCCGCCGCGAACTCGCGGCACGGCTCGAAGGCGTAGACCCTCCCCGCCTCCCCGACGATGCGCGCCGCGATGGTGGAGTAGAAGCCGACGTTCGCGCCGATGTCGTAGAAGACCATGCCGGGCTTGAGCAGGCGCGCGAGCGTCTCCTGTTCGAGAGGTTCGGACGTGCCGAGCAGATAGCCCGCGAACCCGCCGCGCGCGTCGAAGCGGAGCCCGGCGCCGGCGCCGTACCTTATGACGCCTTCGCGGGCGAGCAGCTTGCGCCCGGCCAGGCCGACGAGCGGGCCGATGACGGGCAGCCTGAACTGAAGATTTCCGACGTAGCGGATGAAGTCGGGCGGGAGGCGTGAGACGAGCTTTGCCAGCACGGCCGCGGATTCTACCACCCGGCTCGAAACGAAGCCAGGAGAAAGAAACAGCCCTTCCGGCGCCCGGTCGGGCGGTCGAAAGGGCTGTCGCCTTGTAAAACGGATGAGCCGGACTGGGCTCGAACCAGTGACCCGCTGACCGACTTCTTCGGGACGGGGTCGCCGGAGCCGGCCCGACCTTCTACGTCGAGGAGAGGGGCGCGAACACCAACGCCGGGTGGGTCGCTATGTAAGCCGCCACAGCGCGAGGACTCGCCCCTCGCCTTCGTCAATCGCCCCGAGCGGCGCGGGGAAGTCGAACGGCGGGGCCTGTAGGTTCAGGGGCCGCCACTGCCCCGTAAGTATGTCGCGGTTAATCGCGTCGGGGTAGTGGGTCGTGAGCAGGTACCGCGCGCCGCTTCGTCGGAAGTTGGCAAGCGCCATTAGGCAGAAACGATGGGAGAGGTGGATGAGGCAGTCGCGGCAGAGTATCAGGTCTGATGACGGCAGCGCGTCGCGCGTGATGTCGAGCACGCGGAAGTCCAGCGCGAAGCGGGCGCGGTTACTCTCCACGAGTTCGGGCACGATGTCCGCCCCGACGTACTCGACGCCCGACAGGTCTACGCGACTCATCCAGTTGAAGTCACCGCACGGCGCGTCGAGCAGGGTGCGGACGTCGAAGCGCCCCAACAGGGCGGGGAGTTCGCGCCGGACGGCCTCAGTCTTTTCGAGCGTGGAGCCGACGCCCGACGCGGACTCTGCCTCGCCCCACAGGTTGCCGGAGTGGATGCGGCCGAACACGTCGCGCGCGTAGCCGCGCCGCAGTGAAAGCGCGCGCTCTTTGGCCTTGATGTAGAGCGAAGTCAGACCCACGGCGGCCGCGGATTCTACCACCCGGCTCGAAACGAAGCCAGGAGAAAGAAACAGCCCTTCCGGCGCCCGGCATCA
This sequence comes from Pyrinomonadaceae bacterium, assembly GCA_036387455.1. GTDB lineage: Bacteria > Acidobacteriota > Blastocatellia > Pyrinomonadales > Pyrinomonadaceae > QHXN01. Next base: position 16,874 of record DASVTS010000028.1, read on the forward strand.
CCCGCGCCCCAAGCAAGATTCATAAAAGACAAGCTACCGGGGCGTCGGGTGCATGCCCTTGTTGGGCGGCGCCGCGGGTCAGGCGCCACCACCCCAGTCAGGGCCGGCAGCCGTCTTCTTCAGGCGGTCGATGTGGGCGGACCGGCCGGCGGAATTCGGCTGACACTTGCAGGCCCCGCTCTTGTAAATCACGGAGTCGCAGATGGGGCATTTCAACGAGGCGAAGAACATGACGAAGCCCGCCAGCGCGACGCCGAGGCTCGTCAGGCCGAAGACCCCGGCGGCCTCCCCCCCTCGCGGGTAAAAATGAGTGACGCCGAGCAGGAGTAAAATGCTGAAGAAGAAGATGGCGAGGCCGGCTCCCCTAAGCTTCTTCCTCCTCACATCATCCCGTATGATATGCCCCGAAGACTTCTTTATCTGGAACTTTCTCACGGGTCCTTCCCGGGCGTCACCATTTGAGGGTGACGTGCCACCTCACTTAGTCTCCAGTGATAGGAATTTATTTTCCGCCGCCGCCACCCGCGTAGCTCGCGCAGGCGCATTTGTTTTCACCGTTGACACCTGCCCCGCCCACGCATATATTCCACGCGCTTCATCTGTCTCACGTTCATGTAATGATCGGCTCAACTCATTCCGGTTTTCGTAGGTGCCTCAATGCAAACCAAATCGATAAGGCGATTTCTCACCAACCATCTAAGAATTGTTTTGGTGTATTTATGCTTCGCCATACTTTCGTACGTAGTTAGGTACCTAAATGGAGACGTAAGCTTGTCCGCTGGCGAGCATCTATTGAATTGGGCTTTCGCCGCGGTTATGGCACTAATCTTTGACTATAGTCGAAGGCTGTATGTCACACTCAGAGGGGCAAACTTTGTTAAAGGTTTCTTTCTACTTCCTGCGTTACTTCAGCTTTCCCAAGACATATTAAGCTTCTATACAAATAGAAGTGACTACTACTTCCCACGTAACTACTATTACGTTCTACTTATTGTGTTGATGCTTACACGACTTACGGCCGTGTTCCTTCTGTGCTCCGCTTACCTGAGTTATGTGGAACGCCGTGGTAATGCGGACGGCCTAGACCGGAAAGATTCTGCCACTCCACCGCGGGACGCGCCGGCGGTGGTCACGAGCACGCGTCCCTTATTAGGTCGTGGGGAGGGCTATGTTGAGCGCGTGATACAGTCGGTACTCGACCGCTCTTCGAAGTCCGAGCGCATGTCTAACTTTAGTCTGGCGGTGATGCTTGCGCTAGTTTTTGTCGGAGGTATGGCTTCGTTCGGCCTGTGGGCGTTCACCCACGCAGACCGAATAAACACTCTCGAATCAGAGAGAAATAAGATCCTTGCAATGGAAAGGGGGTTGGAACTGTTGCAGGCGAGGGCGGCAAATGCCGATGACAAGGAGTTGAAAACCAGCGTGGACAGTCTTCTTAAAACGGTTAAAGACACCTATTCGACTTCACCTAATTACGAAGCGACCTTGAACAGGCTTAGCCAACAGTCTCAGACGAACCTCCCCGACATTGCCGTACGGGTCACCATTGCGGTGCTCACGATTTTTCTGGTTCAAGTGTTCTTCTCTGTTTATAAATATAACCGCCATCTCTCAATGATGCTCGCGGCTAAAGCCGAGGCGCTTGAATTAGCCGGTAGTGACGAGGCAGCGAAAAAGAAGCTCAGCCTTGAGGCGGTTGATATAGTTAAGGAAGGCCTCCCCGGTTTCGGCCCTTCCCCTAGAACGCCAATGGAGGAAGTAATTCGTGCGGCTGAGAGGCTAGGAAAGGTGAATAAAAGCTAGGGCACGGATTACTTCGAACTGGGCTCGCTGATGTCGCCCCCTTCAACGTCCTTCTCGAGAGAGCCAGGGGTGAAATCCTAGCCAGGAATCCGGCCGTGAAAGGGTTCAACGCTGGCATCAATAACGGAGGGGCGGCGGGGCAGACGATACTCCACGCGCAGTACATCTGATACCGCGTAGGGCTGGCGACGTTGCTACTCGGAGAGGCGGCGTTAGGCACGTGATTCCGGGGAGGGGGTCTTACTAATTTTCCCGAAAGATCCCCTTAAAACCTGTCACCGGCGATCAGGGACTACCAACATTTTTGTGTGCGAATGTGTGTGCAGAAAGAAACGGGCGCCTCGGTGGCGCCCGTAACTTATTGACTGCATTGATGAGCCGGACTGGGCTCGAACCAGTGACCCGCTGATTAAGAGTCAGCTGCTCTACCAACTGAGCTACCGGCCCGCGAGCGAGGACAAGGTACACGGGGCGCGGAGGCGATGTCAAACGCGCGGCCGTCGGGCCGGGAGGCGGGGGCGTCCCCGCCCGGCCCCGCGCCTCAGCGCTGGAGGCTCGCGGCCGGAATCTGCTTGTCCACGACGGGGCGGGCGGGCGCGTTGGCCAGCTCGGAGGCGAGGACGAAGACCGTGCGCGCGATCTTCTGCATCTTCTGGTAGTCGATCTTGTCGGGGCTGTCCGTGGGGCGGTGGTAGTCCTCGTGGACGCCGTCGAAGTAGAAGATGATGGGCACGCCGCGCTTGGCGTAGTTGTAGTGGTCGCTGCGGAAGAAGAGGCGCTCGGGGTCGTTCGGCTCGTCGTGGTGGTAGTTGTACTTGAGCCCGAGGTACTCGCGGTTGACCGCCTCGTTCAGCTCCCCCAACTCCGTGCTCATCATGCGCGAGCCGATGACGTAAATCTCGTCGGGGCCGGTCAGCATCCGGTTGGCGGGGTTGGCGTCGCCCTCCTTCCTGCTCCGCCCGATCATGTCGATGTTGAGCTGCGCGACCACCTGGGCGAGCGGCACGGTCGGGTAGCGCGTGTAGTACTCCGAGCCCCAGAGGCCCTTCTCCTCGCCCGTGTGCCAGACGAAGAGGATGGAGCGGCGCGGGCGCGGCCCCTTCGAGAACGCCTCGGCCATCGTGAGCAGCGCCGTCGTCCCGGAGCCGTCGTCGTCCGCGCCGTTGCAGATGGTGTCCGCCCCGACGGGGCGGCACCCCGTGGCGCCGCTCGTGCCGACGTGGTCGTAGTGCGCGCCCAGCGCGACGTACTCGCGCTTGAGCTTCGAGTCCTTGCCTTCGAGCACGCCGACGACGTTCTGCGTGAACGCCTCGGTCACGCTGAGCCTGACGCTCAGGCGCAGGCGCTTCTCCAGCGAGAGCGCGAACGCCTTCGGCGCCTGCGAGCCGTCCGGGGCCTGCGAGGCGGCGAGCACGCCGGCGCCGGTCAACGTCTCGCCCGCGAAGAGCGCGTCGAGCATCCCGCGCGACGGGATGACGGAGATGACCCCCGGCGCGGGGGCGGCGGCAGCGGCCTCGTCCTCGTCCTCGTCGTCCGACGCGAGGTTCTCCAGGCGCGGGACGGTGTAGGAGGCGCGCGTGAGCACCGCCGCGCCGAAGCGCCAGCGCCGGTCGAAGTTGCGCGGGACGAGGACGAGGGCGCGCGCGCCGTTCTTCTGCGCGTAGCTGACGGGCGACTCCCAGTCGCCGGCCTTCAGGCCCTGCACGGTCACGCCCGGCGGCGGCGTCACGCCGTCGCCCGAGACGACCACGACGCGGTCGCGCACGTCCAGCCCCTCGTAGGGGTTGACGTTCCTCGAACGGATGACCCACCCGTAGCCGGCGTAGACCATGGGCGCGTCGGCCTCGCCGCTCGCGCGCCCGGCGGGGAGGAAGTCCTCGCCCAGCCGGAACTGCCGCCCGCCCATCTGCGCGGAGGAGTGCTCGCGGTCGACCTCGGTCTTCCGCAGCGTGATGCGCTGGAGGTAGGAGCCCTTGTCGCCGACGGGCTTGACCTTGAGCTTCTTGAGGCGGTCGGCGATGAACTGCGCCGTCTTGTCCAGCCCGGGCGAGGGCGTGTTGCGCCCGGCGTACTCGTCCGAGGCGATGACGTAGAGAATCTCCTTCATCCCCTCGGCCGTGATGCGCTCGGCGGCGGCGCGCTCGGCCGCGAAGCGCGGCGAGAGCGCGGGCGCAGCAGCCGCGGAGCGGACGCTCTGCGGCTGCTGCGCCCGCGGCGCGGGCGGCGCCGGAAACAGCGAGGCCAGCACGAGGCCGGCCGTAATCAATCTACGCATGGCTCCTCCGTATGACACGTCTTCTGCGATGAATGCAGGTTGCCCTCGATGATAAACCGGCGTGGGGTGGTTTGCCAGTTGAGGGGCCGTGGAAAGGGAGGCGGGACGGGTGATACTAAGGTCACGCCCCGGGCGGAAAGACTTTGAATGGCGTGATATTAAACAGGCCCGAGCCGCCACTCACATCCCTTAAGAGGTGAAAATTAAATATGCTCAAGTACGAGCGCGGCAACGGGAGTGAGGGGATTGTCCTGAGCGCCTACGTTAACGAGGGCTTTGTCGTGAGTGTCCCTTTCGGGACGGGGGCGAGCTACGATCCGGTCGTTGACGCCGGACACGGTCTCTTCAGGATTCAGATAAAGACGGCCTGGTTAAATAACGGGTGTGTACTCTACAAGAGCCAGCGCCGGCAGCCCGGGATGGGACTGACGCGCAGGCCGTACAGGAGCGGCGAGGTTGATTTCTTCGCCGCCTACTGCCCTGCGACGCAGGCGATCTACGTCGTGCCCGGGGGAAATCACGGCGTGGAAGGCCGGCTCAGGCTTAATCCGGTCAGGAACGGCCAGTCGAAGTTTGTGAAGTGGGCGGCGGACTACGCGTGGGAGCGTCACGTCGAGGAATTAAGGAAATAATACGCCTGGCAAGGATCGAACTTGCGACCTCCTGTTCCGGAGACAGGCGCTCTATCCACTGAGCTACAGGCGCGCGGGGTGCATTCTCGCATAGATGGCGAGCGGGAGCAAAACGGCGGTTCGGGAGGGGGCGCGGTAAAGGTGTCGGATTCGACACCGGGAGAGGAGATGTTCTGTACGCCGCAGTACTTTAAGGCCGGGCGGAAAGTGCTAAAAATTACGTCACAGACCCTCAGCCTTCTTGCCCCCGCCCCCGATGTGGTTCCCCCTTAGGATTTCAGCCCGCCGCGCCCGTGGCGCGCGGCGGCGGCAGTACATGATGAGGAGGGAAACGAAAGTGGAGAGAAGAGACGCGAACCTTTTACTGTCGGTGCTGGCCGTGGGGCTGGCGCTCGCCTTCGTCTTCGCGCCGAGGTCCGAGGGCCAGAGCCAGCGCGGCGAGTGCCAGCAGACCTGCGAGCGGCGATACCAGGATTGCCGTCGCGCCGCGAACGCCAACCAGGCCACCTGTAAGGCGACCTTCGACGCCTGCCGCGACGCCTGCCGCAGCGGGAACACGAACGGCAACACGAACACCAACACCAACACCAACACCAACGGGAACACGAACGACAACGGCAACGGCAACCTCAACACCAACACGAACACCAACACGAACACCAACACGAACACCAACTCGAACACCAACTCGAACGGGAACACCAACGCCAATGGCAACATGAACGGGAACGGTAACTGGAACACCAACGGGAACATGAACGCCAACGGCAACACGAACCACAACACGAACCACAACACGAACCACAACACGAACGGCAACATGAACGGGAACGGCAACACAAACGGCAACACGAACGTGAACACGAACGTGAACACGAACGGCAACGGCAACAGCAACCGCGGCCGCGGCCGCATGCCGGGCACGCCGCGCGGGCCGGTTAACCGCAACCTGAGCCTGTAGACGTCCGCGCTCTTTGCAGTAACGTTCTTAACGGCGGGGCGCCGCTAGTTTGAAGTCTCAAACTAG
>DASVTS010000029.1:0-65899 GCA_036387455.1 Pyrinomonadaceae bacterium
GAGACCTCATAAATAATGACGCGGTAGTCTCTGCGGGTGACGACCGCGAAATTATCTTCGGGTGCCGGCAGCGCCGGACGCTCCCCGCGGCGTGCGGCCGAGAGGTAAGCGCCCACAGGGTAGCGGAACGCGAACAGGCGCAGGCAGGGGACGAGCGCGGGCCGCGCTTCGAGAAGACTTGAGGCGGGAAGCGCGAGGACGTGTCGCCCGCTCGGGAGCCGGCGGCCCTCGACGCCGGGGCCGTCGTAGACCTGCATGAAGGCCAGTTCGAGCGTCGCCAGGTTGATGATGAAGTCGGGCCAGCTTTCCCTCCCGGCGGGTGCCGCGTCGGCGTCCGGGCGCGTCGCGGCGAGGTGTCCCGGGAAGGCGTCTGCCAGCCGACTCAACGTGTAGCTGCGCGGCGGGTGCGCTTGCAGGTAGTCGAGGGCGAAACGGTTAAAGAGGGGTTCGCCCAAAGCCCGGAGCAGCGCCGGGAACATCTCCTGAAAGCACTGGAGAAGGCGCGCGTGGTAAGACTTGTGATAAATGGCCAGGCGCTCCAGGCCCGACAGCGTCGGCGAAGGCGCCACCACCTCTTCCAGCACCTCGGTGCCCGCACCCCCTCGCCCCGCCCGGCGCCCGTCACAGAGGGCTTCGCCGGCCGGGCGCGTGACGGCCTCACGCATCAGCCTTTGGATGCGGCCGAGTTCCATCTCCCTCCCGTTCATCTCTCCGGTGCTCATGAGCGCTCCGTAAGTATCAGGTGTGGCGGATGGGCGCCGGCGAATGATTCTTGCGGCGGCGGGGACGGAAGGGGCGCGCGCCCCGGGCCGGAGACCGCCGCCGGCGTCCGCGCGCCTTCGGTCAGGTGGTCACGCGCCTTGAGCACCTCGGCATGCAGGTCGGGGAACGCCGGAATCTTCGAGTCCCATTCGAGGAGCGTCGAGACGCCCGCCGTGCGACGGTGGGCCAGCCGGTAAAGCTCCCACACCTTGTCCGCGACCTGCCCGTCGTGTGTATCGACGATGTGCGTGCCGCAGTCGGTGTGCCCCGCGAGGTGGATTTGGACGACGCGCTCGGGCGGCACGGACTCGATGTACTCGGAGGCGTCGAACCCGTGGTTGACGCTCGACACGTAAACGTTGTTCACGTCGAGCAGGAGGCCGCAGTCGGCCTCCTCCGCCAGGGCGGCGATGAACTCCGACTCGCCGAGCGTGTCGCCGCGGAAGCTGAGGTAGCTGCTCGGATTCTCCAGCACCAGCGGCCGCTCCAGAAAATCCTGGACGACGCGGACGCGGCCGACGACGTGCCGCAGCGTCTCCTCGCTGAGGGGCAGGGGCAGAAGGTCGTGCGTGTTCAGCCCCTGCACCCCCGTCCAGCACAGGTGGTCGGAGACCCAGCGGGCCCCGACCACCTCCGCCAGCCGCTTGAGTTTGGTGAGGTAGGCGAAGTCGAGGGGGTCTGTGCTGCCGACGGAGAGCGACACCCCGTGCATGACGAGCGGGTAGCGCTCGGCGACGCGCTCAAGCACGTGGCGCGGCCACCCCCCGGAGTCCATGAAGTTCTCCGAGATGATCTCGAACCAATCGACCTGCGGCTGGCGGCTCAGGACGTAGTCGAAGTGGACGCTACGCAGGCCGACGCCGAAGCCGAGGTCGGGCAGCCCCAGTCGTGGCTGTACCATCGCGGCAACCCCCGTTCAGGCGCCGCCGCCTTCGCCGGACCCGCCCCCGGCCCCGCCGGTCGAGGCCGCCTTAGTCGAGGTCGCCGGGACGTACTGCCGCCGCTCGCTACCGTTGTAGACGACGTTGTCGCTCGTCCCCGTTTGCGAGCCGGCGGGGAGCTGTTGTGCGCTCTGAAGGCCGAGGCTCGACGCCAGAAGATTCCGCGCCTCGTCCCAGACCGCCGTGTTCTTCAGCTTGGTGAGGCGTTCCACGGCCGCCGCGGGCCAGCCGGACGGGAACGTCGCGCCCGGGTCGAAGTACTGCCCGTCGGAGATGGGCGTCTGGCAGCCGCCGGTGGTGACCGGCTGCGAGGGCGGCGCGCAGGAATTCTGACCCGGCACCCACTGCTCAGTCGGCGGCAGTTGGGACGAGATAAAGCCGCAGCCGCCTTGATGCCGGCACGAGTTGCCGCCCTGACAGGAATGGAAGTCGGCCGTCGCGCAGGCGCCGTCTCCGGGCTGCGTGGCGAGCTCGCCCCACCCCTGCGTCGCGCAGACGTTGAGGCCCTGACAGGCGTTGAGCTGGTAGGTCTGCTCGACCGTCGTCCCGTTCGGCAGCGTAGCCGTGTAGGTCTCACTCTGCCCGGCCTTGGCGCGGAGGTCGGCCGTCTTCGCGTCCCAGTGCATGAGGCAGTAGGGGTCGATCTGGTCGAGGGAAGTCTGAATCTGGTCAATCGTAACGCCGGGCTGGTAGGTGTAGGCGGGGCAATTACCCGTCTGCCAGACGAGCGGGATGATGTACTTGAGGGAGAACATCACCGTGTAAAAGTCGGGCGGCAGGTCGAGCGTCCCGCCGCCACCCCCGGCGGCGTCCGGCGGCGCGACCGTGGCCTGCATCGTGTCGATGAGGTATGACCACGCGTAGCCGAGCGCCGTCTGAAAGAGCGCGGGGTCTTTCTGCTGCGCCCACGCGGGCAGGTCGGCGGACGGCTGGCCCGCCTGATAGAACACGGTGCCCGCGGCCTCCCAGTTCTGCATCTGCGCGTCGAGCGTGCTCCGGATGGCTTCGAAGCGGCCGTAGTGCGTGATGCCGTCGTACTTGTAGAAGCGGCTGCCCGGTGTGGATTGATAGTCCGCGTCGACTGTGTCGGGGTCGCCGCCGCCGGTACCGAAGTGCGCGGTCACCGCCGCGGGGGCGTCGGAGCCGGCGACGACTTTCCCTTCGCCCTGGTCGGTGATGGCGTCGGCCATCGACTCCACATCCGTCCTGCTCACGGCCGTGTTGTACTTGTAGCGACTGAGGAAGGTCTTGGCCGCGATCTGGAGGTTGTTGCTCTTGAAGTGCGGGTCGAGCTCCTGCGGGGTGTTGGCGTAGGCTTCAAGGTAGCCGCCCAGCAGGGCGAGCGTGGCGTGATAGAGGTCGGAGATGGAGGCGTATACCGCTTCGCTGTTCGGCGTAGGAAAGTTCGGGCTCGGGTCGGGCGTTTCCACAGCAATCATGGCCGGGATCAACTCCGACAGGTCGCCGAGCTTAAGTTGCAAATCCTGGCCCTGCGGGTCGAGGTGCGGGACCGTCAGGGTGACGCCCGAGGCGAGGCTCAGGGCCGAGGTGTCGAGCGCCGGCGCCGCCTGGAAGGCGTTGGCGATGTTGCACGCCAGCTGCGCGTGATACATCTCCTGAACCGCCACCGAGAGCGCCTTCTGCTGGACGTCATACGGGGTTTTGCTCGAATCGCCGCCGGGGTCTGAGTAGCCGAGGGCAGCCTGGGTGAAAGAGTAGACGGCGGTCAGGTACACAGGCACGGTGAATAATTCGACGTTCGCCAGGGCGACGAGGTGTGCCTTAAGTATGGCGCCGTCTGCGGCGGTGAACGAGCTGCTCATAGTTGTTTTCCTCAGAAGGGGTGGGACAACCGAAGGCGAGGGCTGAAAGGAGCCGGCGCTCCCCTAGACGCTGCCGCTTTAAGACAACCTGATTTCGTAGAACGCGACTCAAACGACCCGCGACGGAAGCGGGTCAGAATAGTTCGAATTTGATGGTGAGGTACTTTTTGGGGTTTTGGCGGAAGTCGTAGATGAGTTTGACGGTCTCGGAGGAGAGCTGGTTGACGTTGTTGTAGAGCTGGTCGTCGGTGAGGAGTTTGCCGGCGGTGCCCTCGCCGCGCTGGACGCCGGCGACGACGTTGTCGATGCGCTCGGCGGCGGTGTTGAAGCGGGCGATGGCGGCGCGGGCGTCGTTGTAGATGGCCTCGTCGGTGAGGAGCTTGCCGGCCGTGCCGCGCCCCTGCCGCAGGTCGTTGACGATGAGGTCGATGTTGTCCACCGAGCGGTTGAGGCGGGCGATGGCCCCGCGCGCCTCGTTGTAGATGGCGTCGTCGGTGAGGAGCTTGCCGGCCGTGCCGCGCCCCTGCCGCAGGTTGTCGGCGATGTCTTGGAGCGACTGGCTGACCTCCGTGAGGTTGTTGTAGAGCGCGGGGTTGTTGACGAACTGGCCGGCCGAGCCCCGGCCGGACTGTATCTGGCGGACGAGCTCGTTGACGTCGCGCACCGTCGAGTTGAGGTTGTTGTAGAACGCCTCGTTGTTGACGAACTGGCCGATGGTGCCCTGGCCCTGGTTGACCTTCGAGGAGATGTCGGTGAACTCCTTCGAGAGCGCGTTGAGCTGATCCATGAGCTGCGTGCCGGAGGTGGTGAGCGCCTGCACCGTGCCGCTCTCGTCGCCGGGCGGGATCATGTCGCCGTCCTTGACCGGGCGGCCGAGGTCGGTGCCGGGCGTGAGGTTGATGACCTTCTCGGCGCCGAGGATGCTGGGCGAGGAGAGGAGCGCGCGCGAGTTGTCGCGGATGAGGTCGGTGGCGGGCCGGCCGTCGATCTCGCTGTCGATGGAGAAGGACGCCTCGACCTTCTCCCGGGGGTTCTCCGACGGCGGGAGCAGGCGCACGTCGTCCACCTTGCCGATGCGGACGCCGGCGAGGCGCACCTCCGAGCCGCGCCGCAGGCCGTCGCCGTTCGAGAAGCGCGAGCGGAGGTGAATCTTCTTCGAGAAGGGCGAGATGTCGCCCGACGCGTTGAGGATCAGGAAGATGAGGACGCCGATGGCGACGACGACCAGCAGGCCGACGCGCACCTCGCGGATGCCGACTCGCTTCTTGACTGGAGGCATAGATGTTAAGTGCTGAGTGCTGAGTGCAGAATGCAGAATTAAAGCCAGCGGATTTTAGTTCTGCATTCTGCACTCAGCACTCAGCACTTCTCCTTTCAGTGTCCGCGGATGAACCGCTGGATGTAGGCGTCCTCGTTCTTGTGGAGCGACTCGTCGGTGCCCTCGAAGATGATCTTGCCGCCGCGCAGCATGAGGACCTTGGTGTTGGTCAGGCAGAGGCGCTGCCCCTCCTGCTCGAAGTCGATCTCGCCGTCCTCGTTGACGACCGCGTACTCGCTCGTCAGGTACTTGACGTTGTTCATCTCGTGCGTGACGAAGATGGAGGAGACGTCTTCGAGGTCGCGCAGCTTGATGGCGAGCTCGCAGATGGTGCGCGCCGTCGGCGGGTCCAAGCCCGCGGTCGGCTCGTCGAACATCACGATCTTCGGCCCGCCGACGAGCGCGCGCGCGATGCCGACGCGCCGGCGCATGCCGCCCGAAAGCTCGGCCGGCATCTTGTCGATGGCGTCTTCGAGGTTGACGAAGCGGAGCATCCGCCTGACCTCCTGCTCGACCTCCGCCTCGGGGTGGCCCTGCTCGTGCAGCCGGTACGCCACGTTGTCGTAGACCGAGAGCGAGTCGAAGAGCGCGCCCTCCTGGAAGACCATCCCGATCTTCTTGCGCACCGACATCATCTGGGCCTCGGTGTAGTCGGTGATGTCCTCGCCGTCCACGAGCACGCGCCCCCCGTCCGGCTTGAGCAGGCCGAGGATGAGCTTGATGGTGGTGGACTTGCCGCCGCCCGAGCCGCCGAGGATGATCTTGGTCTCGCCCTTGCGCACCTTGAAGCTCAGGCGGTCGAGGACGACCTGCTCGTCGAAGGCGAGCGTGACGTCGCGGAACTCGATGGCCGGGGTGATGCGCTCGCGGTCGTCCACCTCGTGGAAGGTGCTTTCGGCCGCGGCCTCGCTGATGGCGCCGCGGCGCTCGCCCTCCGCGTCCTGCTCCCGAACCTCTACGTCTGCGGAACTCATAAATTTTCGGCCCGGCGTCAGCTCGTCGGCAGGCCCACGATGAGCTGGAGCCCGCGCGTCAGGAAGTAGTCGGCGACGATAATCAGGATGGAGGTCGCGACGACGGCCGAGGTCGTCGAGCGCCCGACGCCGACCGTCCCGCCCTCGGTGCCCAGCCCCTTGTGGCACGCCACCGTGCCGATGATGAGCGCGAAGGCGAGCGTCTTGACGAACCCGCCGAGGATGTCGTCGGTCGAGAGCCCGTCCCACACGGCCGCCATGAAGGAGCTGGAGTTGATGCCGAAGAACTGCGTCGAGACGACCCAGCCGCCGCCGATGCCGACCGTGTCGGCGATGAGCGTCAGGAGCGGCAGCGTGACGAGCAGCGCGACGAGCCGCGGCGCGACCAGCTTGCGCACGGGGTCGGTGCCGAGCGCGCGCATGGCGTCTATCTGCTGCGAGACGACCATCGAGCCCAGCTCGGCCGCGATGGCCGAGGCGACGCGCCCCGCCACCATCAGCCCCGAGAGCACCGGCCCCAGCTCGCGCACCAGCGCCGTCGCCACCAGCCGGCCGGTCTGGTCCTGCGCCCCGTAGTATTTTAGCGTGGGATAGGTTTGCAGCGCGAGCACGCCCCCCGTGAAGAAGCCCGTCAGCAGGATGATGGTCAAAGAGCCGACGCCGATGATGTCCATCTGCGTGACCATCTCGGTGACGTAGGCCGGCCGGCGGAACAGCCTCCCCACGGCGCGCGCCGCGAGCAGGGTGGTCTCCTGAACCTCAAGCAGGGCGCGCAGGGCGAAATTCATGCGAGCAAAAGGGTGCCGGGTGTCCTTCGCGGGGAGATGTGCCGACCGCCGCGCCCGCCGCCGGCGCGCGGGCGCCGTAGCTTCGAGCGAACTCACCTGAAAAACTCTTCGCGGTCTGCCGATACGAGCGTGCTTATGATGTGCGGAAAGTGGCGGGGGCGTCAAGCAGGAAAGTAGACGGTAGAGAGTGGGCTCCGCCCTGCGTGCGCGGGCGCCGAAGCCCGGACGTTTCCGCCGTGTAGGTTTTTCTACTGTCTACTGTCTACTTAAAAGGCTCGGCGTCGGGCGGGGGTTGCGGGGCCGCGTTGCGGAGGCGCCTCTGCATGAGCTGGCGGCGTTGCGCCTGGCGGCGGAGTTCGCGGAAAGTCTGGAGCTGTTCGGGGGTGAGGACGCGGCGCACCTTCAGCTCGGTGGCGGCGCGGTGGCGGACGGCCGCCGCCTGCGCCGCGGCCAACTCGCGGGCGCGCTGCTCGACGAGCGATTCTTCGGCGGCGTCCGAATAGATGGCCTCGTCGAGCGCGCGCCGCGCGAGCCGCACGCGGCGGGTCAGCTCGCGCGCCTCGGGCTCGCCCTGCGTGCGAATCTCCTGGAGCCGCTGCCGCTGCTCGGGCGTCAGGTTCAGACGCCGCATCAGCGGCGCGGCGCCCGGGCGCCCGGGCCTCTGCGGGCGCGCGGCCTGACCCGCCGCCTGCGGCGCGTTCTGCGCGCGCGCCGACGTGCAGAGCGGCAGCAGCGCGAGCGCGAGGCCGAAGGCGGCGGCCGCGAGCCCTTTTCCGAGGGCGATTTTATTCAAAACGACTCTCATCGTATGGCCCTAGTAACTTCCGTTAAGCAAATCCGAAAGGCGCGGCAGGTTGTCGTCGGCGAGAAGCGGCTCGTCGCGGCGGGCGCCGGAGCGCGCGGGGCGCTTGCGGCGCTGAACGTTCGGGGCCGCGCCGCCGGACTTCGGGCGGGGCTTGGCTCCGTCGTCCGAGACGTTGACGATGTTCTCCGGCTGCCGTCCCTGCTGCTCCACGAGTCGCGCCGTGGCCTCCGCGACCCTCCGCGCGACGATGGCGTCCAACTGCTCCGCCGTGTAGACGTCCTGCGCGGGCGCCGCCGGCTGCTCTCGGACGGGCGTCTCCCGGGCGCCCGTGCGGAAGGCGAGGCCGTCGGCGTCCCAACTGACCTGCGCGCGCGCGACGGTCAGCGCCGCCAGCGCGCAGAGGGCGAGCGCCGAGGCGAACGCGCCCGCGCGGAGCCAGAGCGGGGCGAGCGAGAAGAACTCGCGGAAGGCGGCGGAAGCCGAGCGCTTGCGCTCCCGCATCGCGCGGGCGCCGAGCGCGGGGGCGAGCGCCCCGCCGATGTCGAGGGAGGGAAGTGACCCCAGCGCCTCGGCGCGCCACGCGCCGACCGCCTCGCGCACGCCGCCGAGCGCCGCAAGCTCGTCGCGGCAGACGGCGCAGGCTTCGAGGTGCGGGCGGAAGGCTTTAGCCTCCTCCGGAGTCGCCTCGCCGTAAAGGTACGTGACGAACTCGTCGGCGCGCTCGCAGCCGCGCGGCGCCGCCCCGGCGAAGTCGGCGGCGTTTCTGTTCTCGGTCATCTCGGTGCTCCCTCCAACTCAAACCTTTCGAGCCGCAGGCGCAACTGCCTGAGCGCCGTGTAGAGGCGGCTCTTGACCGTGCTCAGAGGAATCTGAAGCGCGTCGGCTATCTCCTGAAACGTCAGCTCCTCGAACTCCTTCATCAGGACGACCTCGCGCAACTCCTGCGGGAGCGAGGCCACGGCGCGCCTGACCGCTTCGGCGCGCTGCCTCGACTCGGTCGCGCGCGCCGGCGAATCGCCCGCGGCCGGGAGGTAAAAACGCTCTCCCGAGTCGGGCGTCTCGTCATCCAGAGTCGTCTCGGCGCGGACGCGCGCGCGGCGCTGGCGCGAGATGCACTGGTTGACCGCGATGCGGTGCAGCCAGGAGGAGACTTTCGCCTCGCCGCGGAAGCCTTGTAGGTTGCGGTAGGCGGCGATGAAGGTCTCCTGCGAGGCGTCGCGCGCGTCCTCGACGCTGCCGAGAATGCCGTAGGCCAGCGCGTAAATCTTGCGCTCCCAGCGGCGCACCACCTCGCCGAAGGCGTCGCCGTCCCCCGCGAGTGCGCGTTCCACCAACTGCTCGTCAGTCGTCAAAGTCACCCCAACAATCAGAACGAGCCTCGCCTTCCGGGCGCACGGCCCGCGCGCCCTCGGAAGCTTTGACGCCCCGAAGCGCCCCAAAGTCTGCGAAAGTTCGCCGGCAGCAGACCTCGCCCACGGCCGGGCCGCCGTTTTGTTTAACTTCGGCCAAATGTTGACAACAAAGACTGCCGGTTCGTACTATAAATGAAGCCCGCGGCCCTTTGGGCCCGGCCCTGCTTCGGCTTTTCCTTCGGCCCGTCCGATTTTAACCTTTCGACACACGTTTTCTCCTTCAAATGCTGGAAAAACTTCCGCGCATACGCCTGCTCTACATCGTCCTGGGCACGCTGCTCGTCGTCGGGCTGCTCCCGCTCGGGATGGCCGGCTGGATGCTCTCGGGGCGCAGCGCGACCGAGCTGCGCCAGATTGAGGGGCGCTACCAGGCGCAGCTCGTGCAGGACAAGGCGCGGCAGATAGAGCTTTACGGCCAGCGTTACCGCGACGTCGTGACGGGCCTCGCGCGCGCCTTCGAGCTGACGGGCGGCGTCGGCGTGCTGGGGCTGACTGGGAGCGACGAGCGCTTGCAGAAGATGGTCGAGGGCGACCGCAACCTCGACGCGCTGGCCATCATGCCCGTGACGGGCACGCCGCACATGGCCTACAAGCCCGACGCCGTCACGCGCGACGAGGTCAACGCGCGCCTCAACCTCGCGCTCGCGGACATGGCCGAGCCGGGCGTGCGCATCCGCGGCCCGCACCTCATCCGTTCGAGCCAGGAGATGGCGCTCACCATCGCCGCGCCCGTCATGGGCGGCCCGGAGGCGGGCGAGGTCATCGCGGCGGTCGTCGCCGTCGTCTCGTTCCAGGAGGTCTTCGCCTCCGTCCAGCAGCCGGTGCCGATGAGCGAGCGCGAGCTGCTCGAACGCGGGATGCCGGTCATCTTCGTCGTCAACTCGGACGGCCGCGCCGTCGCGCACCCGGACGCGCGCGTCGCCTACGCCGAGCGCTCGATGATGGACCTGAAGGTCGTGCAGGACTGGAGCGCGACGGGCCGGCAGGTGAAGGGGGCGCTCGCGCCCTTCAACGCCGAGCGCGACGGCGTGGAGGTGCGGATGCTCGGCGCCTACGCGACGGCGCGGCTCAACGAGGCGTCGCCGCTCGGCGTCATCGCCATCCAGGACGAGCACGCCGCGCTCCAGTCGGTCGCGGACATGCGCCGGCAGACGCTCTACATCAGCCTGCTCGCGGCCACCTTCGCGCTGCTCATCGGCTTCCTCTTCGCCAAGCAGCTCACGCAGCCCGTGCGCGAGCTGGCGGCCGGCGCGCACCGCATCGCGGGCGGCGACTTCTCGCAGCGCATCAGCGTGCGCAGCCGGACGGAGCTGGGCGACCTCGGCGAGTCGTTCAACCTCATGACCGACCAGCTCCAGAGCCACATCGAAGACCTCCGCCACGCGGCCGAGGAGAACCGCCAACTCTTCATCGGCACGGTCAAGGCGCTCGCCGCCGCCATCGACGGCAAAGACCCCTACACGCGCGGCCACTCGGAGCGCGTCGCGCGCTTCTCGCTCGCCATCGGCGAGAGTCTGGGCCTCCCCAACGACGAGATGGAGAAGCTGCGCATCAGCGCCCTGCTGCACGACGTCGGCAAGATAGCCATCGAGGACAACATCCTGAAGAAGCCCGCGGCGCTCACCGACGAGGAGTTCGAGATCATGAAGGGCCACCCGCAGAAGGGCTACAAGATCATGTCTCAGATTCCGGCGATGAAGGACTTCCTGCCCGGCATGTACATGCACCACGAGATGATGGACGGCCGCGGCTACCCGCAGGGGTTGAAGGGCGACCAGATACCGATGCAGGCGCGCATCGTCTCGGTGGCCGACACCTTCGACGCGATGACGACCGACCGCCCGTACCAGAAGGGCATGAGCCTCGAAGACGCGCTCGAACGCATCAAGACCTTCGTCGGCACGCGCTACGACGGCCGCGTCGTGCAGGCGCTCGTGGAGGCGTGCCAGTCGGGCCAAATCTCGCCCGGCCGCGTCAAACTCTCCGCGCGCACCAAGGAGCTGATGGCCGGCGCGAGCTACACCAGGCCCGCGGCCCTCGCCGCGCGCGACGGCGGCGCCCCGGCCGCCGTCTGAAACCCCCGCACGGCAAGGAGCCGCACGATGAAGAGAAGCCTCTCCGCCCTCCTCCTGACGCTCGCGCTCTGCCCCGCCGCGTCGGCGCAGGCGGGCGCGAAGAACTCCCGGCCCGCGGGCGCGGGGACGGCCGCGGCCGGGCGCGGCGCGAAGCCGGACGGCGCGGCGGACGAGGTCGAGCAGTTGTTCGACAGGTACTTCCTCGCGCAGGGCGGCATGGCCGCCCTCGCGGTCAGGACGCGCATCATGCGCGGCAACGTCGAGCTGTCCGGCACGGCGTTGACGCTCGACTTCGAGTCCTACGAGAAGGTGCCGAAGAAGTCACTCATCGTCATCAACGCGCCGGCCGGGCAGTTCCTACAGGCGTCGGACGCGGGGAAGAAGTGGGTCAAGTCGCCGTGGGCCGGCGTGACGGCCGCGCCCCGGGCGGCCGGCGACGACCTCGTGAATCGCCCCGACAGGCAGGGCGGCTTCAAGTGGCGCAGCCTCTTCGCTTCGGCGCGCGTGAAGGGGCGCGCGGACGTCGGGGGGCGTCCGGCCACCGTCCTCGCCGCCACGCCGCTCGGGGGCGAACCGCTGCTGTTGTACTTCGACGCGGAGAGCGGGCTGCTCGTCAAGGTGGAGTACGGCCGGGCTGCGGGCGGGAGGGAGAGCGACCTGAAGGTGCTCTACCTCGACAGCTACGCCACGGTGGACGGGATAAAGGTGCCCGTCATCTTCCGCCAGCAGTTCAGCGACATGACGATGACGTTCCGCGTCTACGAGGTCAAGCACGACGTAAAGATTGACGACGCACTCTTCGCCGACCCGAACGGGAAGTAGTCGGGGAAGTATTCAGTAGACGGTAGACAGTAGGAAAACCTTCGGCAGCCGGGCCGTCAGCCTGAAAACAGCGACGCCCGCATGGCGGAGCCTGCCGTCTGCCGTCTACCGCTTTTGTCGCGCCGCTCGTCTTGCGGTTATAATCAAAATTTAAATCCGGCGGCGAATAAGTAAAGGTAATCATCTATCGCATGGGACTGTTCTGGAGACGCAAAAAAGAGGATCGCTACGTCACGCTCGGGCTCAACCAGCCGGCGGCGGAGGCCCCGCCGGAGGAGTCCGCGGCGGAGGCCGGACTCGAACCGCCCGCCGCGGCCTCGGCCGTGCCGAGCGCGCCCCCGCCGGCCGTCCTCCCGCCCGCGCTGGAGCCCGTCCCGACCGGCGCGCAGCCCACGCCCGAGCCCGCGGCCGAGAGCGGCCTGACCGACGCGCGCAAGGCCGAAGTCGTCGAGAGCCCTACGCCCGCGGGGCAGCGCGGGCAGCAGACGGCGCCGCGCGAACCGGAGCGTCAGCCGCAGCGGCCCGCGCGCGCCCCGTCCGCCTTCTCCTCGTCTTCAATCCTCGGGCTCAACCGCACGGAGGAGGAGCTGCGGGCCGAGATCGAGGCCCTGGAAGCGACCTACGCCGCGCGCTTCTCGCGCGCCATCGCGGCCACGCGCGAGTCGCTGTCCGAGAAGATTGACGCGGTCTTCGAGAACCGCAAGCAGATTGACGCCGGGCTGCTCGACGAACTCGAAGAGGCGCTCATCGCCGCCGACCTCGGCGTCACGACCACGCTCGAAATACTCGACAAGGTGCGCCGCGGCATCTCGCGCAAGGAGATCGGCGACATCGCCGCGCTCAAGCTCGCGCTCAAGACCGAACTCCTCAACCTGCTGCGCGACTCCGAGCGCAAGGGCGTCGCCACCGAGGAGAGCGTGGACGACTCCGTCACGCCCTACGTCATCATGGTCGTCGGCGTCAACGGCGTCGGGAAGACGACGACCATCGGCAAGCTCGCGCAGCGCATCAAGGCCGAGGGCAACGACGTGCTCATCTGCGCCGCCGACACCTTCCGCGCCGCCGCCTCCGACCAGCTCGCCATCTGGGCCGCGCGCACCGGCGTCCCGCTCATCCAGCAGAAGTCGGGCACCGACCCGGCGGCCGTCCTCTTCGACGCGCTCAAGGCGGCGAAGGCGCGCGGCTCCGACGTGCTCATCGTGGACACGGCCGGGCGCCTGCACAATAAGGCGAACCTGATGGCCGAGCTAGAGAAGATGAAGCGCGTCGCCGCGCGCGAGGTCGAGGGCGCGCCGCACGAGACGCTGCTCGTCGTGGACGCCGTCACCGGCCAGAACGGGTTGGAGCAGGCGCGGCAGTTTCTGAAGACGGCGGGCGTGACCGGCATCGTCCTGACCAAGCTCGACGGCACGGCGAAGGGCGGCATCGCCGTCGCCATCTCGAAGGAGCTGGGCCTGCCCATCCGCTACGCCGGCATCGGCGAGAAGGTGGACGACCTCGTCGTCTTCGACCCCGAGCAGTACGTCAACGGCCTCTTCGCTTAGATTAAAAGTCTGGAGTCCGGAGTCTGGAGTCTTGAGTCAGTACAAGCTGACTCTCATCCTTCATGCTCGCACCACTCCAGCACGACCGGACAGGATTTGACTCCAGACTCCAGACTCCAGACTCCGGACTCTTTCGACGAGCGCATGATGCGGCGGGCGCTCGAACTCGCCGCGCGCGGGGCGGGGCAGGTGAGCCCCGGGCCGCTCGTCGGCTGCGTCGTCGTCGACAAAAACGGCGAGGTCGCCGGAGAGGGCTTCTACGTCTACGAGGGCTTGAGGCACGCCGAGACCCTCGCGCTCGAACAGGCGGGCGGGCGGGCGCGGGGCGCGACCGCCTACGTCACCCTTGAGCCGCACGCGCACACGGGGCGCACGCCGCCCTGCACGCGGGCGCTCCTCGCCGCGGGCGTCGCGCGCGTCGTCGCGCCCGTCGAAGACCCGAACCCTCTGGTCTCGGGGCGCGGCTTCGCGGAGCTGCGCGAGGCCGGCGTCGAGGTCGGGGTCGGCCTGCTCGCGCGCGAGGCCGAGCGGCAGAACGAAAAGTATTTTCACGCGCTGCGCGCCGGGCGCCCCTTCGTCCACCTCAAGCTCGCCTGCTCGCTCGACGGCCGCATCGCCACGAGCACCGGCCACGCGCGCTGGATCAGCAGCGCCGAGTCGCGCGCGCGCGTGCACCGCCTGCGGCGCGAGTACGACGCCATCCTCGTCGGCTCGGGCACGGCCGCGGCGGACGACCCCCTGCTCACCGACCGGAGCGGACTGCCGCGACGGCGCCCGCTCCTGCGCGTCGTGCTCGACGAGCGCCTGCGGCTCGGCCCCGAAGCACAACTGGCGCGCACGGCGCGGGAGACGCCCGTGCTGGTCTTCACTTCCGGCGGCCCCGACGCGGGGCGAGTCTCGGCTTTGGAGGACTGCGGCGTCGAGGTTCTGAAGGTGGCGGGCGGCGGGCGCGACCTCTCGGCCGTGCTGGCGGAGCTGGGCCGCAGGCAGGTGCAGGGCCTTCTCGTCGAGGGCGGCGCGGGCGTGGCGGGCGCCTTCCTGCGCGCGGGGCTCGTGGACAAGGCCAGCTTCTTCGTCGCCCCGCTCATCCTCGGCGGCGACGCGCTCGGCGCCGTCGGCGGCGCCGGCCCGCTCACCGTCGGCGAGGCCACGCGCCTCCGCGACGTCGAGACGCACCGCCACGGCGACGACGTCGAGGTGACCGGCTACCCGCATGGCGCCCCGCGGGCCTCACTCGAATCGGCATGAACCTTCCGCGCGCGAAGAGGAGTCTGGGCCAGAACTTCCTCGTGGACGGGTCGTACGCGCGTCGCGTCGTCGGCGCGCTCGGGCCGCGGGCGGGCGAGACGGTCGTCGAGATAGGGCCGGGGCGGGGCGCGCTGACCGGGCTGCTTTTGGAGAGCGGGGCGCGGGTCGTCGCCGTCGAGTTCGACCGCGACCTCGCGGCGCTGCTGCGCGAACGCTTCGCCGGCCGCGAGGAGTTCGCGCTCGTCGAGGCCGACGCGCTGGGCGTGGATTTCTGCGCGGCCGTCGCGCCGGCCGCCTCCGCGCGCGTCGTGGCGAACCTGCCCTACAACATCTCGACCGCCATCCTCCAGCGGCTCATCGAGCAGCGCCGCTGCGTCGCCGAGATGGTCCTGATGCTCCAGCGCGAAGTGGTCGAGCGCATCGCCGCGCCGCCCGGCTCGCACGAGCGCGGCTACCTGACCGTGCTGGTCGAGGCGTTCTGCGACGCACAGTCGCTCTTCGACGTGCCGCCCGGCGCCTTCCGCCCCGTCCCGAAGGTCTGGAGCACGGTCGCGCGCCTGCGCGTGCGCCCGGGCGCGGCCGGCTTCGCGGACGAGCGCCTGTTCCTGCGCCTCGTCGGCGCCGGCTTCGCGCAGAAGCGCAAGACCATCTTCAACAACCTCCGCTCGGCGCCCGCAGACCTGCGCGCGCTGGCCGACGCCGCCGGCGGCCCGGCCGCGCTCCTCGAAGCCGCCGGCATCGACCCGCGCCGGCGCGCGGAGGCGCTGACGCTCTCGGAGTGGGCCTCGCTGGCGGGGGCGCTCGGCGGCCCGGGGGGTTGAGGGGTCGGCCGCGGGCGGGGCGCCGCGCCGCGCGCGTATGTTATAATCACCGTTCGCGCCCCCTTTCATTTATTTACGGCGACGGCGCCCGGACGCCCCAGCGGAGAGATGTGTAGCAAGTGAGTAAAGTAATCGAAGTGATGCCCCTCGGCGGAGTCGGCGAGTTCGGCTGCAACTGTATGGCCGTGCGCTACGGCGACGACATGATTCTCGTCGACACCGGCATGGGCTTCCCCGCGGAGACCGCCTACGGCGTTGACGTCGAGGTGCCGGATTTCGACTTCCTCGAAGAGTACAAAGACAACATCGTCGCCGTCGTCATCACGCACGGCCACGAGGACCACATCGGCGCGCTCCCCTACGTGCTGAAGAAGTACAACGTGCCCGTCTACGCCTCGCACTTCACGATGGGCCTCATCGAGTACAAGCTCGAAGAGCACGGCCTGCTCTCGGACGTGCTGCTCCACCGCGTCGAGCCGCGCGACCACGCCGAGATAGGCGCCTTCGACATCGAGTTCATCCGCGTCTCGCACTCGCTCATCGACTGCTTCGCGCTCGCCATCAACACGCCGGCCGGCACCATCATCCACACCGGCGACTACAAGGTGGACGAGACGCCGGTCATCGGCGAGCCCATCGATTTGCGGACGCTGCGCCGCTACGGGCAGGAGGGCGTCCTCGCCCTCACCTCCGACTCGACGAACGCGACGGTGCCGGGGCGCACGCCTTCGGAGCGCGCCGTCATCCCCGACTTCGAGGAGATTTTCTCGGAGGCCGAGGGGCGCATCTTCGTCGCCACCTTCGCCTCCTCGATTCACCGCCTGCAAATCGTCATCGACGTGGCGCAGCAGTTCGACCGCAAGGTCTGCGTGCTCGGCCGCTCGATGATTAAGAACGTCGAGATCGCGGAGCGGCTCGGCTACCTCGATTTGCACGAGGGGATGCTCGTCCCGCTCCAGCAGGCGAAGAAGCTGCCGAAGAACGAGGTCGTCTACCTCGTCACGGGCTCGCAGGGCGAGGCGCGCGCGGCGCTCGCGCAGCTCGCCGCCGGCTCCTACAAGGGGCTCTCGATTCAGGACGGCGACACGGTCGTCCTCTCCGCCCGCATCATCCCGGGCAACGAGCGGTCGATTTCGCGCCTCATCGGCGAGATTTACAAGCGCGGCGCCGCCATCATCGACGAGAAGCGGCGGCTCATCCACGTCAGCGGCCACGCCTCGCAGGAGGACATCCGCATCATGACCGAGGCGGTGCGGCCCAAGTTCGTCGTCCCCGTCCACGGCGAGTACCGGATGCTCTACCGCCACAAGGAGTTTTTGAAGAACCACTGCGACTTCCCCGAGCAGAACATCATCCTCATCGAGAACGGCGACGTGCTGGAGCTTCAGGCGGGCGGCGCGCGCGTCGTCAGCAAGCACCCGATAGGCCGCACCTTCATCGACGACTCGGGCTTCGAGGAGATCGACGGCGAGGTCGTCAAGGAGCGCCGCCAGCTGGCCTACGACGGCGTGGTCACGCCGGTCGTCACCATCGACGAGGAGTCGGGCGAGATGGAGGGCGAGCCCGAGGTGGTCGCCCGCGGCGTGCTGGGCCTCGACGGCAACGGCAACTCCGCCGCGCTCCTGGGCGAGATGCGGAAGGTCGTCACCGCGACGGTCACGGCCGCCTCGCGCGACGAGCGCCGCGACTCCACCGTCCTCAAGGAGCGCGTCCGCCTCGACCTCAAGCGCTTCATCCAGAAGCAGACCGGCGCGCGCCCCGTCATCGTGCCCGTCGTCGTGCAAATCTAGCCTATGCCTACCCAGGACGCCGCGGAACTCCTGCGCCGCGCGAGGGTGGAGGTCGCGCCCGAGACGTTCGCCCTCGTCGGGATGCGCCACGAGGAGTGGCGGCGCCTGCTGGAGAGCCCGGAGCTGAGCCCGCGCGCCGAGTCGAACTTCTTCCTGCTGCGCGACCCCTTCGAGGTGACGCTGCTCGTGGAGGAGTCGGACTGGCTCGCCATGCGCCACGCGGCGCGCGACGCGCGGGTCGAGACCGGCTTCCGCCTCGTCACGCTCGGGGTGGAGCTCGGCTGGGACGTGGTCGGCTTCCTCGCGCACGTGGCCGGGATACTGGCCGGGGCGGGCGTCCCCGTCGGCGCGCTCTCCGCCTTCTCGCGCGACCACCTGCTCGTCAAGCAGGAAGATTTGGGGAAGGCGCTGCGCGCGCTCGGCGGGCACGTGGCCGAACTCTGCTGAGTCCTCGAATGAAATACGACTGGAAGGAAAAGGTCGTCCTCATCACCGGCGCGTCTTCGGGCATCGGGCGGGCGCTGGCGCTGGAACTCGGGCGGCGCGGGGCGCGGCTGGGCCTGACGGCGCGGCGGGCCGAGGAGCTTCTGAAGGTGGCGGACGAGGTCGGGCGCGCGGGCGGCGAGGCGCTGGCGCTGCCGGCCGACGTGCGCGACCCCGAGGCGATGAGGGCCGCGGCCGAGAGCGTCCGCGCGCGCTGGGGGCGGGTAGACGTCCTCGTCGCCAACGCCGGGATGAGCAGCACGACGGCCGCCACGCAACTGAACGCGGGCGAGGTCGGCGACGTCATCACGGTCAACGTCCTCGGCGTCGTCAACAGCGTCGCGGCGGTGCTGCCGGCGATGGTCGAGCGCGGCTCGGGCCACCTCGTCGCCATCTCCAGCCTCGCCTCCTACCGCGGCATGCCGAAGTCGGGCGCCTACAGCGCGAGCAAGGCGGCCGTCTCGACCTTCTTCGAGTCGCTGCGCGTGGACCTGAGCAGGAGCGGCGTCGCCGTGACGGTCATCCACCCGGGCTTCATCCGCACGCCGATGACGGCGAACCGGAAGAAGAAGCTGCCCTTCCTGCTCGAAGTGGACGACGCGGCCTGCCGCATCATCCGCGCCGTCGAGCGGCGCGCGCGCACCTACGCCTTCCCGTGGCAGCTCGCCTCGCTCGTCCGCGTCATCAGGCACATCCCCGGCCGGCTCTACGACCGGCTCGCCTCGAACTCCAACTTCCGAGAGTAGGGCCGCCCGCCCAAGAACATGAACATCATCCAGGCCATCATCCTCGGCGTCGTGCAGGGGCTCACGGAGTTCATCCCCGTCAGCTCGACGGCGCACCTGATTTTTGCGACGCGGCTGACGGGGCTCTCGCGGGCGCTCGCGGCCGAGCAGCAGACGGCCGTCATCGCCGTCATCCAGCTGGGGACGCTCGCGGCCGTCTTCGTCTACTTCGCGCGCGACATCTGGGCCATCTGCCACGCGTTCGTGCGCGACCACCTGCTGCTGCTGCGCGGGCGGACGCCGCCGGGCATCGAGGGGGGCGGCCTGTTGGGCAGCCGCCTCTCGCCGGAGGCGAAGCTCGGCTGGCTCATCTTCCTCGGCTCGCTCCCCATCGGAATCGTCGGGCTCGCCTTCAAGAAGCAGATCGAGGGGACGTTCACGAAGAACCTGTGGGTGATTGCGACGATGATGATCGTCGTCGCCCTCCTCCTCCTCGTCGCGGAGAAGGTCGGGGCGCGGCGGCGCGGGATTGCGGAGCTGGGGCTCGGGGACGCGCTGGCCGTCGGCTTCGCGCAGGTGCTCTCGCTCGTCCCGGGCGCGAGCCGCTCGGGCTCGACCATCATGGGCGGCCTCTTCGCCGGCGAGAAGCGGGAGACGGCCGCGCGCTTCTCGTTCCTGCTCTCGATTCCGGCCATCACGGCGAGCGGGCTGCTCGAACTGAAGGAGGCCGTCCACCTCCTGCCCGAGGGGAGCGCCGCGCCGCTCGCCGTCGCCACGGTCATCTCGGGGCTCGTCGGCTACGCCTCCATCTGGTTCCTCCTGCGCTTCCTGCGCGAGCACTCCACCGGCGTCTTCATCGGCTACCGCCTCCTCGCCGGCGCGCTCATCCTCGTCCTGCTCTTCGCCGGCGCCGTCAGCCCGCTGTAGGCGGTTGCGGCCATTTTTACAAAGCGCCTCGGGCTCGCGCGCCGCCGCCACATCGGTTAAACTCGTCTGGCCCGTCCCGTTTCCGGCAGCCGAAACCCCCGGGCGGAGCGGAGGGCCGAAAGTTTCAATGAGCGATTCAACCGAGACGGACACCACCCCCCCTTCGCAGCGCCCGCGCAGCCCGCGCGTGCCCGTCAACTTCTCCGTCGAACTTGAGGGCAGCGCCCCCGACGCCGGGCCCTTCCGCGTCACGGCCGAGGCCGTGCGCGTCAGCCGCGGCGGCGCCACCCTCGTCACCGACGTCCCCGCCGAGGCGGGCATGCGCGTGCGCCTGACGCCCCCCTTCGGCCGCGCGCTCGACGCCGAGGTCAACGGCGTCTGGACGGACGAGGCCGACGGCCGCCAGTACATCGGCGTCCGCCTGCTCGACCCGAACGGGTGGTTCGCCGAATGACGAAGACCGCGAGCCGCCTGAAGGCCGTCGAGCGGCGCTGGGTGCGGCGGCGCGAGTCGGCCGCGGGAGCGGAGTTGCTTTCCGCGTCGGCCGGCGTCTCGTCCGTCGTCGCCGGCGTCCTCGCCGCGCGCGGCGTCGGGTCGGCCGCCGAGGCGCGCGCCCTCCTTGAGCCCTCGCTCGGGCAACTCCACGACCCGTACCTGATGCTGGGGATGCGCGAGGCGGTCGGGCGCGTGCTGCGCGCCGTGGACGCGGGCGAGCGCATACTGGTCTACGGCGACTACGACGTGGACGGGACGACGGGGACGGTCGTCCTGCGCCGCGCGCTCGGGTTCCTCGGCGCGAAGACCGGCTACCACGTCCCGCACCGCTTCACCGAAGGCTACGGCATCCGCCGCGACGTGCTGGAGCGGGCGAAGGCCGACGGCTACTCGCTCGTCATCAGCGTGGACTGCGGCATCCGCGCCTTCGAGCCGCTGGAGTGGGCGCGCGAGAACGGCCTCGACGTCATCATCACCGACCACCACCTGCCCGACGACGCCGAGGGCGCGCCGCCCGCCTACGCCGTCCTGAACCCGAACCAGCGCGGTTGCCCCTACCCCGACAAGAACCTCGCGGGCGTCGGCGTCGCCTTCAAGCTCGCCCACGCGCTCTTCCGCGAGCGCGGGCGCGAGAGCCAGGTGCCCGGCTTCCTCAAGGTCGTCGCCATCGGCACCGTGGCCGACGTGGCGCAGTTGACGGGCGAGAACCGCGCCATCGTCGCGCTCGGGCTGAAGGATTTGCACCGGGCGACGAACCCGGGGCTGCGCGCGCTGATGGAGGTCGCCGGGTGCGGCGACGGGTCCGGGATGCGCGCCTTCGACCTCGGCTTCCGGCTCGGCCCGCGCATCAACGCCGCCGGGCGGATGGACGCGGCGCGCGCCGTCGTCGAGCTGTTCGAGTCGAAGAGCAGGGAGGAGGCGCGCGCGCTCGCCGAGCAGTTGGACGCGCGCAACCGCGAGCGGCGCGACGTGCAGCAGCGCGTGACCGAGCGCGCGGCGGCCGAGCTTGAGCTTTCGGGGCAGGGCGAGACGGCGGTGGTCGTGGTGGCCGGCGACGGCTGGCACCGCGGCGTCATCGGGCTGGCCGCCTCGAAGCTGGCGGAGCGCTTGCAGCGCCCGGCGGTCGTCATCTCGCTGGACGAGGACGGGACGGGCCACGGCTCGGCGCGCAGCGGCGACGGCTTCCACATGCTCGACGCGCTGACCGAGTGCGCAGACATCCTCGAAGGCTTCGGCGGGCACGCGCACGCCGCCGGCCTCTCCGTCCGCCGCGAGAACGTCGCCGAGCTGCGGCGCCGGCTCAACGAGCACGCCTCGCGCGTCGCGTGCGAGGGCGAGGGCGGCCAGCCGTGCCTCGAATACGACCTCGAGCTACAGGCCGAAGACCTCAGCCTCGGCCTGTGCGCGGAGCTTGAGGCGCTGGAGCCCTTCGGCGCGGGCTGGCCGCGCCCCGTCTTTGTCACGCGGGGCCTGCGCGTCGTCGGCGAGCCGCGCGTCCTGAAGGAGCGCCACCTCAAGTTCGGGGTGCTGGCCGCGGGGCGCGTCCAGGACTGCATCTGGTGGGGCGGCGCCGAACGCGACGCAGCAACGCCGCGGCCCGGCGCCGGCATCGAACTGGCCTACTCGGTCGAGGCCAACTGCTGGAACGGCAACACGCGTTTGCAACTGGTTGTTGAGGATTTGAAGGAAGTGGAGTCGTAAACCGTGAACCGCAAACCGTGACAAGGAAAAGCACGTTCTTACTCGTCACGGTTTACGGTTCACGGTTTACGGGGTTTTTTGATGCAAGAGATCAGGCGGAGGAAGGTTTCGGGGCTCGGGCTGCGCATCGCGGCGCCGAAGCTGGGGCGCGTGCTGGCGCTGCTCCTGCTGGCGGCGGGCGTGGCGGCCGTCGCCGTCTCCTACTGGCGGCTGAAAGACCGCACCACGTTCCGGCTCCGCCCCGGGCAGGCGCAGCTCTCGACCGAGGTCGTCGGCGAAATCAGGAACCTCGAACACCGCGAGATGAAGGGCGACCGCCTCTGGGTCATGCTCAAGGCCGACCGCGACGTCCGCTACTCCGACGGCCACCACGAGCTAGAGAACGTCTACATCGAGGTCTACCCCGACAAGGGCGACGTGCCCGACAAGATCAGCGCCAACAAGACGCTGACGAACGAGGACAACACGCAGTTCCTCTTCGTCGGCGGCGTCCAGATCGAGACGCGCGACCTGCTCAAGGCGAAGTCCGAGCAGGTCGAGTACGACGTCAAGACCGAGGTGGCGAACGTCACCGCGCCCGTCAGCTTCGAGCGCGAGAACATCTCGGGCCGCGCCGACGCTGCCACCCTCGAAGCGAAAATCGAGAAGCTGACGCTGACGGGCGCCGTCGAAATCACCGTCCGCCCCGACGCGGGTAAGCAGCCGGCCGAGGGCGCGCAGCCCGGCGCGGTTCCCAGTATGAACCTGCGGGGGCAGCCCGTGACGGTCAAGGCGGCGCTGGGCGTCTTCGACCAGAAGGCGATGCAGCTCAACTTCAGCGGCGGCGCCACGGCCGAGCAGGGGCGCGACGTGATGAGCGGCGAGACGCTCGCCGGCCACCTCACCGAGCAGAAGCGCGTCAAGTTCATCACCGCCAAGACGGGCGCCTACCTGCGCTCGATGAACGAGGGGCACGCCGCGGAGGTCTTCGGCGACCAGCTCGACTTCTACTTCGACGCCGACCAGAAGCTCGTCGCCGCGCACGCCATCGGCAACGTCCGCGCCAAGACCATCGACGCCGACTCGGACGCCGAGCTGCTCGCCAAGGATTCGGCCGACCTCGACTTCACGGTGCAGGGCGACCGCAGCCTGCTGCGCGAGATGCGGGCCGGCGGGCGGCCCGTGCTGACGCTGGCCGCGCCGAAGTCGAAGGCCGCCGACCCGCGCGCCGCCAACAAGCGCCTCGTGGCCGACGCCGTCCGCCTCTTCTGGCGCCAGACGGGGCGCGACCTCGAACGCGCCGAGGCCAACGGCAACGTCGAGTTGCTGGTCGAGCCCGCGCGCCCGACGCCGGAGGCCGACCGCAAGCGGCTCTACGCCGCCATCTTCAAGTGCTACTTTTACGAGGCCGGCAACATCGCCAAGACCTTCAACGCGTCGGGCGACGCCAGGGCCGTCATCGAGCCGTACCAGGAGACCGAGCGCCGCGCCACGCGCACGCTCACCGCGCAGGAGATGGCCGCGCAGTTCGTCCGCGAGACGCAGGACGTCGAGCGCTTCGAGGCGGCCGGCGACGCCCGCTTCGTCGAGCGCCAGCGCACGCTCACCTCGCGGAAGATGGTCGCCAACTTCTCGCCCGCGACCTCGGCGCTGGAGAGCGTGGACGCCACCGGCGACGCCAAGTTCAACGAGCTCGACCGCAACGGCCAGTCGGCGGCGATGAACTACACGGCCGGCGACGCGGTCGTCCGCCTGCGCGGCGGCGAGCCCCTCGTGTGGGACTCGCGCGCCCGCCTGAAGGCCGCGGAGATTGACTCCGACACCGTCAACAAAATCTCTTACGCGCGCGGGAAGGTGCTGACGACCTACTACAGCCAGGAGCAGACGGGCGGCGCCGCGCCCTTCAAGAACGTGAAGAGCCCCATCTTCATCGCCTCGAACGCGGCCGAGTTCCAGCACGAGACGGGCGTCGGCATCTACACCGGCAACGCGCGCGCGTGGCAGGACGACAACTTCGTGAAGGCCGACCGCCTCGTCCTCAGGCGCGAGCACAAGCGGATGGAGGGCGACGGCAACGTCCAGAGCGCGCTCTACCAGGTGCGCCGCAAGGCCGCCAACGGCGACCGCGAGGTCGTCCCCGTCTTCGCCGCCTCGCGCTCGATGACCTACAGCGACGCAGAGCGGCTGCTCCACTACACGGGCGACGTGGACATCCGGCAGGGGACGGAGCGCATCACGAGCGAGGTCACGGACGTCTACCTCCTGAAGGACACCTACGAGGTCGAGCGCTCGATCTCGCAGCGCAGCGTCGTCGTCACGCAGCCCGGCCGCAAGGGGACGGGCGAGCGCGGCGAGTACACGGCCGCCGACGAGACGGTCGTGCTCACGGGGAAGCCCGCGCGCGTCGAGGACGGCGAGAAGGGCACCTCCGAGAGCAACCGCATGGTCGTCTACCTGCGCGAGAACCGCGTGGTCAGCGACGGCGGCGGCGACTCGCCCCAGCAGTCGACGGGCCGCGTCCGCACGACGCACAAAATCCGTAAACAGTGAACCGTCAACCGTGACGGGAAACGACAGGCTTTCCCTCGTCACGGTTCACGGTTCACGCTCTTATGGCGACCGAGGAGATTATCGAGGCGGCCGGCGAGGCGGCGGCGGGGGCGCGGGAGGCGGTTGACCGGCGCGAGGCGTCGGCGCGCGCCCTGTCGGCGTCCGACCTCGTGAAGACCTACGGGCGGCGGCGCGTGGTGGACGGCGTGAGCCTGCACGTGGAGCCGGGCGAGGTGGTCGGGCTCCTCGGCGCGAACGGGGCGGGGAAGACCACGACCTTCTACATGATTATGGGGCTCGAACGCCCGAACGCCGGCCGCATCACGCTCGCCGGGCGCGACGTGACGAAGCTCCCGATGTACCTGCGCGCGCGCCTCGGCGTCGGCTACCTGCCGCAGGAGCCTTCGGTCTTCCGGCGCATGACCGCGGCCGAGAACATCCTCGCCGTGCTGGAGACGCTCGGGCTCAGGCGGGCCGAGCGGCTGAAGCGGCTGGAGGAGCTGCTCGCCGAGTTCGGCATCCAGCACGTGCGCAACACGCGCGCCGACGCCCTCTCGGGCGGCGAGCGGCGCCGCACCGAAATCGCGCGGGCGCTCGCCACCGAGCCGCACTACATCCTCCTCGACGAGCCCTTCGCCGGCATCGACCCGAAGGCGGTGGACGACATCCAGCAGATGATTCTCTACCTGCGCCGCCGCGGCATCGGCATCCTCATCACCGACCACAACGTCCGCGAGACGCTGGGCGTCACCGACCGCGCCTACATCATGGCCGACGGCCGCATCTTCCGCTCGGGCGCCCCGCTCGACCTGACCAACGACCCCGACGTGCGCCGCCTCTACCTCGGCGAGAAGTTCCGGATGTGACCGGGGAAGTGGGCGGCGGACGGCGGACGGCAGGCGGCGGGCCCCGCCCGGCGGGCGCCCGCGATTCCGGCCGGCCGGCCCGCCGAGAGAGGTTTTCTGCCGGCTGCCGACTAATGACTTCTGATTACTGATTTCTGCTATAATCTCTCCCGAGCCGCGTGACGGTTTCTTGAAGGCAAATCCCGATAATTTAAGACGCTAGTATTTCGGTAGAAGAATGTCGGTCAAGCTCACCACAAACCTTTCGCAGCGCCTCGTCCTGACGCCCCAGCTGCGCCAGCGCATCGAGATGCTCCAGATGACTTCGCTGGAGCTGACCGACCTCATCCAGCAGCAGATGCTCGAAAACCCCGTCCTCGAAGAGGTGCAGTCGCAGGACGAGAAGCGGGAGCTGGAGAAGGAGATTCTCGACCAGCTCGCCGGCTCGTCCGACGACGCGCCGCCGGTCGAGCTGCTCGCGCCCGAGTCGCAGAACGGCGCCGCCGCGGGCAACGGCGCGGGCGACGCCGCCTCAATCCCGGAGGGCTTCGACCCGCCCGAGACCTTCGAGGCCGGCGAGGCGCAGGAGCGCGCCGAAGAGTTCGCCGACGCGGCCGAGGCCGACGCGCCGACCTCCGACGCCTTCGAGGAGATAGACTTCGGCCGCGAGTTCCAGGACTACCTCGACCCCGGCTACAAGACGCAGGAGTACGAGTACAAGGAGGACGCGCCCACCTTCGAGCAGTTCCTGACGCGCGCGCCCTCGCTCTCCGAGCACCTGGAGTGGCAGCTCCACATGACGCAGGTCTCGGAGGAGCTCGTCGCCGTCTGCGAGTGCGTCATCGGCAACCTCGACGGCGACGGGCGCCTGAACGCGACCAACGAGGAGGTGGCCGCACTCTCCGGGTGCGCCGTCGAGCGCGTCGAGGAGGCGCGCCAGATCGTTCTCCACCTCGACCCCGTGGGGTGCGGCGCGCGCGACGCGCGCGAGTGCCTGCGCGTCCAGCTGAAGGCGCTGGGGTCGGACGCGTGCCCGCGCGGCGCGGAGCGCTGCATAGCCGACCGGCTCATCTGCCCCGAGATTTCGCTCACGGACTTGCAGCAGCACAAGCTGCCGAACCTCGCCAAGCAGCTGGGCGTCGAGGTGATGGACCTCGTCGAGGAGCTCCAGCACATCCGCAAGCTCGACCCGTACCCGGGGCGCCGCTACTCGTCCGAGGAGCCCATCCTCATCGCCCCCGAGGTCTTCATCGAGAAGGTGGACGACGTCTACGAAATCTACTTCGCCGACGACGGCGGCCCGCGCCTGCGCATCAGCCGCGACATGCAGCACATGCTCAGCCGCGAGGGGACGACGAAGGAGACGAAGGACTTCATCAAGGAGAAGATGCGCTCGGCGGTGGATTTGCTGCGCAACATCGAGCACCGGCGCCAGACCATCTACCGCGTCGTCGAGTGCATCGTCCGCCGCCAGAGCGAGTTCCTCGACAAGGGCGTCCAGTTCATCCGCCCGATGATGCTCAAGGACGTGGCCGAGGACACGGGGATGCACCTCTCGACCATCTCGCGCGTCGTCAACCGCAAGTACGCGCACACGCCGCAGGGCGTCATCGAGCTGCGGCGCTTCTTCACCGAGGGCATGCTGAACGAGGAGGGCGAGGAGGTCTCGACCCGCATCATCAAGCTCCGCATCAAGAAGCTGATCGAAGAAGAGGACGCGCACAACCCCATCACCGACGACCAGGTCGTCAAGATTTTAGCCAAGGAGGGCATCAAGCTGTCGCGCCGCACCGTCGCCAAGTACCGCGACCAGATGTCAATCCCCGGCTCGCGCGAGCGCAAGGCGGTCGTGTGAGGAAGTCTTAGCAGTACACAAACAAGGCAAGGCCCGCTCGGGCCGGGGCGGGAGAAAAGGTAAGCCCCCGTCCGCCCCGGGGCGCCGCGCGGGCGGAAAGGGTAGGGTATGGATTTCGAGTACACGGGGCGGCACATCGACGTCACGCCGGCGCTGCGCGCCCACGTCGAGGAGCACTTCGGCAAGATCGAGAGCATGTTCGAGAACGCCACCACGGCGCGCGCCCACGTCATCATCGACGTCGTCAAGAACCGGCACATCGCGGAGATACTTTTCCACTGGCGCGAGCACACCCTGACGGCCAAGGACACCAACGCCGACATGTACCAGGCGTTGACGCGCTGCATCGACAAGATCGAGAAGCAGGCGCTCAAGCTCAAGAAGAAGATTATCGACCGCCGGCAGGAGGCGATGCCGATGTCGGCCGTCGCGCCCGACACGGCGCCCGACGCCGACGGCGGCGGCGACGCCGGGGCCGCGCCCGAGCCGCCCGAGCGCAGGCAGGGGCGCATCATCGCGGCGCGGCGCTACAAGGTGAAGCCGATGACGGCCGAGGAGGCCGTGCTCTCGCTCGCCGAGGACGGCGACCAGTTCGTCGTCTTCCGCGACTCCGACACCGACCGCCTGAGCGTGCTCTACAAGCGCAAGGACGGCAACTACGGGCTCATCCAGCCCTGAATTTCCCTGCCGGGTACAGGGCGGAAGCCCGACCGTGAGGGAGGGCGTCCGTCTTCCGTCGAAACGCCCTGCGGGAGTCGAGACGCCCTCCCTCACGGTCGGGCTTCCGCGTTCTATTTGATGGCGACGACACCCCAAAACCCGGCCGAGCACCCCCCGATCACCATCGGCGCCTTCGTCGCGGGCGCGCCGGCCGGCCTCGCGCTGGACTACGTCGCGGGCGCGCGCGGCGCCGAGTCGCGCTGGCTCCGCACGCCGCGCATCCAGAAGCTCGGGCTCGCGCTGGCCGGCTTCCCCCACTACGTCCACGAGGGGCGCGTCCAGATCATCGGCCAGAGCGAGCTTCTGTTCCTCGGCCAGCTCTCGGCCGAAGAGCGGCGCGCCGCCTGCGCGCGGCTGGAGCTGGAGAAAATCTCCTGCGTCCTCGTCACGAAGGGCCTGACGCCGCCGGCCGAGCTGGTCGAGGCGTGCGAGGGGGCCGCGCTCCCGCTCATCCGGACACCGCTCGTCAGCTCCTCCGCCATCACCGCCGTCACCGAGTACCTTGAGGAGGCGCTCGCGCCGCGCGAGCAGCGCCACGGCGTGCTCTTGGACCTCTACGGCCTCGGCGTCCTCATCGAGGGCAAGTCGGGCGTGGGCAAGAGCGAGTGCGCGCTCGACCTCATCATGCGCGGCCACCAGCTCGTCGCCGACGACCTCGTCGAGGTGCGCCGCCGCCGGCCCGGCCAGCTCGTCGGCTCGGCGCCCGACCTCCTGCGCGAGCACATGGAGATTCGCGGCCTCGGCATCCTCAACATCCGCGAGCTGTTCGGCGTCTCGGCCGTCAGCGGGCCGAAGCAGCTCGGGCTCGACATACGGCTCCAGCGCTGGGGCGAGGCGACCGAGATCGACCGCCTCGGGCTCGAAGAGCGCACGGTCGAAATCCTCGGCGTCGCCGTCCCCTACTTCGTCCTGCCCGTGAGCCCGGGCCGGAACCTCGCCACGCTCGTCGAGACGGCCGTGCGCGTACACCTGATGCGGCTGCGCGGTTACAATGCCGCCGAGGGCTTCGTCGCCCGTCACGCGCGGGCGCTCGGGGGGGACACGGGCGGGCCGGGGCGGGGCGGCGGGGAGGGCTGATGGCGGAGAACGAGCAGGCAGTCCGGGGGGGCGCGCGGGCCGGAGTCGCGGCGGAGCCGGCGGCGGGGCCGGCCGCGCCCGACGTGGTCATCATCACGGGCCTCAGCGGCTCGGGGATGTCCTCGGCGACGAACGCGTTCGAGGACCTGGGCTACTTCTGCGTGGACAACCTGCCGCTGTTGCTCCTGCCGACCTTCGCGCGGCTCGTCCGGCCGGAGGACCACAACCGGCCGCACATCGAGCGCGCCGCGCTCGTCATAGACATCCGCGAGGGCCGCTTCCTCGCCGAGTTCCCCGAGCGCCTGCGCGAGCTGCGCGCCTCGGGCCTGCGCGTCTTCGTCCTCTTCTTCGAGGCGTCGGACGACTCCCTCGTGCGCCGCTTCAGCGAGACGCGGCGCCCGCACCCGTTCGAGGCGGGCGACGGCGTGCCCGAGTCCATCCGCCGCGAGCGCGCGGCGATGTCCGAGATACGCGCGCTCGCCGACCAGGTCATCGACACCTCCGAGCACACCGTCCACACGCTGCGCCGGCTGCTCATCGAGCGCTTCGGCGCGGAGCGCGGCGGCGGCCGGATGCGCGTGCAGGTCTACAGCTTCGGCTACAAGCACGGCAGCCCGCACGACGCCGACCTCCTCTTCGACGTGCGCCACCTGCCGAACCCGCACTTCGTCCCCGAGCTGCGCGACCTCTCGGGGCACGACCCGCGCGTCGTCCGGTACCTGCGCGCGAGCGACGAGGTGCGCGAGACGCTGCGCCGGTTCACCGAGCTGATCGACTACCTGCTCCCGCTCTACCGGAGGGAGGGGAAGTCCTACGTCACCATCGGCATCGGCTGCACGGGCGGCCGCCACCGCTCGGTGATGGCCGCCAACTCGGTCGCGCGCCACCTCCGCCGCGCCGGCTACGAGGCGGCGGCCGTGCACCGCGACGTCGGGAAGACGAAGAGACAGAAGGCCGGCGGGAAGTGAGGGCGAAGCTGACTGATGCCTGACAAAGCCAGGGTGGAAGGCTCGGCGCGCGTGGCGGGGGTCATCGTGTCGCACGGGCAGGTGGCGAACGAGCTGCTGTCGGCCGCCGAGACGATAATCGGGAACTTCAAGCACATCACCGCCGTCTCAATCGGCTGGCACGACGACGTCGAGGCCGCCAAGAACGAGATACGGCGGGCCATCGAGCGCGTCTCCGAAGGCGGCGGCGTGCTCCTGATGACCGACATGTTCGGGGGCACGCCGACCAACATCGCCTCGATGTTCCTCCACCAGGGCGAGGTCGAGGTGGTGACGGGCGTCAACCTGCCGATGGTCATCAAGCTGGCGAGCCAGGCGGCCGGCGCCGGGCTCGAAGAGGTGGCGCGGCTCGTGCGCGACCAGGGCCGGCAGGGCATCTACCTCGCGGGCGAGCTGCTCGCGGGGGGCAAGTGAGGGGCTGAAGGCTTGGTCGAGTGCCACGTCACGATAGTCAACCGCCTCGGCCTGCACGCGCGGGCCGCGGCCAAGCTGGTGCGCGCGGCCGGCGCCTTCGCCGCGACGCTCCGGCTCGTCCGGCTCGACCGCGGCGGGGCGGCCGACGCCAAGTCCATCCTCAGCGTGCTGATGCTCGCCGCCTCGCGCGGCACCGAGCTTATCATCACGGCCGAGGGGCCGGACGAGCGCCCGGCGCTCGACGCGCTCTGCCAGCTCATCGGCGGCGGGTTCGGGGAAGGGGAAGAGTGACGAGGCGCAGGGACAGGCGCGAGCGGCGCTGGCGCGGCATCGCCGTCTCGGACGGCGCCGCCGCCGGGCGCGTGCTGCGCATCCACAGCGGCGGCCGCCACAGCATCTTCCGCGTCTCCCTGGACGCCCCGGAGCTCGAGCGCGAGGTGCGCCGCTACCGCGCGGCCGTCCGCCTCGCCCGCCGCCAGCTCCTCGCCCTCAAGAAGCGCGCCGCCCGCACGCTCGGCGACGAGCACGCCTACATCTTCGACGCGCACCTCCTCATGCTCGAAGACCGCAAGCTCAACGAGGACGTCGAGGCCGTCATCCGCGGCGAGTCGGTCAACAGCGAGTGGGCCGTCAAGGTCGTCACCGACCGCGTCCTCGCCGTCTACGACGAGATTAAAGACGACTACCTGCGCGAGCGCAGCTCGGACATCGAGGACGTCGCGCGCCGCCTCGTCTTCGCCCTCTCGGGCGAGAGCATGGGCGGGCGCCGCCTGACCGAGGACGCCGTCGTCGTCGCCGAGGAGCTGATGCCCTCGACGCTCGCGGAGCTGGACTTCGCGCACGTCAAGGCGGTCGCCACCGACGTCGGCGGCTGGACGTCGCACACGGCCATCATCGCGCGGGGCCTGGGTATCCCGGCCGTCGTGGGCCTGCGCGACTTCTACCGCACGGCGCGCACGGGCGACTTCGTCGTCATCGACGCCGAGCGCGGCGAGGTCGTCCTCCACCCGACGCCCGCCGCGCTCGAACGCCTCGGCGACGACGACAGGCGCCCGACCCGCGCCGCCGCCGCGCGCGCGTCGGACGCCGAGTCGCTGCGCGCGCCGCTCGTCACGCGCGACGGCGTCGAGGTGACTTTGCGCGCCAACGTCGAGCTGCCGGTCGAGTACCAGTGGGTGAACCGCTACGGCGCGCGCGGCATCGGGCTCTTCCGCTCGGAGTTCCTGCTCTCGCACCGCGGCGCGATGCCCGACGAGGAGGAGCAGCGCGCGGCCTACGAGGAGCTGGCGCGCGTCGCGGGCGACGAGGGCGTGACCGTCCGCCTCTTCGACCTCGGCGGCGACAAGCTGCCCGGCCCGCGCCCCGAGGCGGGCGAGGAGCGCAACCCGGCGCTGGGCCTGCGCGCCATACGCTTCTGCCTGCAACACCCCGAGGTGCTGCGGACGCAGGCGCGCGCCGTGCTGCGCGCCGCCGCCCGCGGGCGCATCGACCTCGTGCTCCCGATGGTCTCGGACGTGACCGACGTCAGGCGCGCGCGCGCCGTCATCGAGGAGGAGCGCGCGCGGCTCGCGGCCGAGGGGAAGGAGACGGGCCCGCTGCGCGTCGGCGCGATGATAGAGGTGCCGTCGGCCGTGCTCGTCGCCGAGAAGCTGGCGCGCGAGGTGGACTTCTTCAGCCTCGGCACCAACGACCTCGTGCAGTACACGCTGGCGGTGGACCGCGGCAACGACGAGGTGGCGGGCTGGTTCCGCTCGCTCCACCCGGCCGTGCTCCTGAGCGTGCGGCGCGCGCTCGACGCGGCGCGCGGGGCCGGCATCCCCGCGGTCGTCTGCGGCGAGATGGCGGCGTCGCCCGCCTACGCGGCCATGCTGCTCGGCCTCGGGGCGCGCGAGCTGAGCATGGCGCCGGCGTCCATCCCGCGCGTGCGGCGCGCCGTCGAGGGGCTGGAGGCGGGCGCGGCGGCCGAAGTCGCCGCCGAGTGTCTGGAGTGCGCGGACGCCGACGAGGTGGAGGAGTTGGTGCGCGTGCGGCTCGGGGGGCGGTGGCCGAATCTTTTTCCGCCGGAAATCTTGCCACCCCCGAAAAGCAGAGGGTAGAATCAGACGGAGGGCCGGGGCCTTCGGCGGCCCGCCGCGGCCCGCGCCCTTCGGCCGGCTCCCGACCTTCACCCGACGTCCGAGCCGAAAGCCCGCACGAGAAAAAGCCCCGACCAGTTGAAAGGCGTCAGAAGGTTTGTGGCTCAAGGCGTTTCTCTGAGAAACGCGCCGGTTTAGTCGTTTATTCTGACCGAGGGCCGCCCCGGCGTTCAATGCCCCGAACGGCAGGCGCGAGGCCCGCAGAAGAACAAGAGGGAAGAGTTTCGCAGTCGAACCCCGTCGAGCGGCCGTGCCCGGCCGCGCGGGGCGGCGGACAAGCAAGGAAGAGTGCCCGTATGAAGAAGTTCTTTTATTCCGCGGCCGTCGCGCTCGCACTGTGCGCCGCGGACGCGCGCGCGGCGCTCCCGCAGGCGTCCGGCGTCCGCGTCGGCCCCTCCGCGGAAGACGCGGCGCCCGACGCGAAGCACGCGCCGCCGAAGAAGGACGACAAGAAGGCCGGCGGCGATGCCCGGCGGCAGGAGCCGGCGCCGAAGCCGCGCGAGACGCAGAAGAGGGCGGAGCCGCTGTCGAACTCGACGGCCGCCGCCGCCGCGCCCGCCGCGCCCGGCGACACCAAGACCACCAGCGACGCGCGGCCGAAGACCGGCCCGGAGACGAACGTCCCCGTCGGCGCGCCCGTCAGGAACGCGGCCGGCGCCGAGAGCGCGCCCGAGACGGACAGGCCCGCGCAGCCCGCCGCGAACCCCCCGGCCAACAACCCGAACGCCGCCGCGCCCACGGCCGCGAAGCCCGCGACCCCTCCGGCGCCCGCCGTCTCGCCCGCCGACGTCTACCGCATCGGCGTCGGCGACGTGCTCGACATACGCCTCCTCAACGGGCAGGACCCGCGGCAGAACACGCTCTACTCGGTCGTCGCGGGCGGCGTGCTCGACTACCCGCTCCTGCGCGACCCGCTGACGGTCGCCGGCATGACGACCGAGGAGCTGTCCGCGCAGCTCGTCGCCGAGTTCCGCCACCGCGGCCTCTACGAGCGCCCGCAGGTGCGCGTCAGCGTGCGCGAGTACGCTTCGCACGCCGTCCTCGTCAGCGGCCTCGTCAACGACCCCGGCACGAAGATTCTGAGGCGCGAGGCCATCCCGCTCTACGTCGTCGTCGCCGAGTCGCAGCCCAAGCCCGAAGCGGGCCGCGCCGTCATCATCTCCCACGCGTCGGGCAAGTCCGTCACCGTAGACCTCAACGACCCGGCCGCGCTCAACACGCTCGTCTACTCGGGCGACGTGGTGACGCTCACCGTCCGCCCGCCCGAGTTCTTCTACGTCGGCGGCGAAATCGGCTCGCCTGGCCAGAAGGACTACCACTCCGGCATCACGCTGACGCAGGCGCTCCTCGCCTCGGGCGGCGTGACGAAGGCCGCGGGCGAGCGCGTCAAGGTCTCGCGGCAGGGGCCGGACGGCAGACTCGTTGCGACCGAATACAACCTGCGCGAAATCGAGAACGGCGCCGCGCCCGACCCCGCGCTCCGGCCGGGCGACCGCGTCGAGGTCTCCCCGTCGTCCAGGCGCAAGTGAGTCCGCTTTCGCACCCCCGGGGAGGCACGGTTCGCGCGCCGCCTTCATGCTGCTTGTCCGCCGCGGCCGCGAGGCTGTATTATCCTGCGCGGCCGGACAAAGGTTTCACACCAGAGCGCGTAAGCCCGTGCGTCTCTCGGCCCAACGCGCCGGACCGGATGACTCTTAAAAACTCGCACCTGCCCGTCGGAGGAACATTGCTTTGAGTAAGTGGAATCGAATCGGCGCGGCCGCGCTCGCCGCCGCGCTCGTCCTCTCCCCGTCGGCGACGGCCGCCAGCGCGGCCGCGTCCCTGCGCGCCTCGCAGCAGGACGGCGCCCCCTCTCAGGCCGAACAGGAGACCTTCAACCGCGGGCGCGCGCTCTTCGCCAAAGGGCAGTACGAGCAGGCCGCAACCATCTTCCGCGACTTCCTGAAGGGGCACCCCGACAGCTTCATCGCCGACCTGATGCTGCTCTGGCTCGGGCGCTCCTACATCGAGCTGGGCAAGTTCCCCGAGGCCGAGCAGGTCGCCGAGCGCCTGCGCGCCATGAAGGACACGCCCTTCACGGACATCTACGAGACCGAGCTTCAGACGGCGCGCACCGAGGCCGCCGGCCGCCCGGCCGCCCCCTCCGCGACTCCGGCGACCGCCGTGGCCCGCGCCACGCCGACGCCCGCCCCGCCGCGCGCGCGCCCGACCCCGCGCGCGACGCCGGCACCGACGCCGACTGAGGTCGCGGTCCGCACGACGCCCGCCCTGCCCGAGCTCGCCGTCCGCGGCGGCGGCGAGGCCGAGCGCCCGCGCACGGCCGGCGGGCGCCGCGGACGTAACGCGCGCGACAACGCCGCCGCCGCGCGCAACGCCGCGCAGCCGGCCGCGACCCCGACGCCGCAGCCCACGCCCGTGACGAGGCCGTCGCGCAGGGAGACCGCCTCCGTCCCCGGCATCGACCGCACGCCGCCCGCGCCCGCCGTCACGCCGACGCCCGCGCCGGCCCGCGTCACGGAGACGCCCGCGCCCGCGGTCACGCCCCTGCCCGCGGCCCCCGCCGACGCGCAGGCGTCCGGCACCATCAGCATCACGGTCAAGCAGGTGCCGAACCTCGACCTCCTGCTCCGCCGCTCGGCGCTCGCCGCGCAGCCCGGGCAGACGATTCAGCTGCCGCTCGTCATCACGAACGCGGGCAACAAGGAGGACCAGTTCCGCCTTGAGACCGACCTCCCGGCCGAGTACCAGCCGTCGTTCAGCCAGAGCGGCAACGAGACGAGCATGCCCGTCTTCGTCACCCCGCAGATGCGTCGCGGGGCGAGCCTCGAAGTCGTCCTGAACGCGCGCGTGCCCGAGAACGCGCCCGACAACCAGCAGCAGCGCTTCCTCGTCCGCGCCGCCTCGCAGGCCGACGCGACCGTGACGCGCGTCACCGACGCCTCGCTGACGGTCGTCGCCGCCGCGCTCGCCGCCGCCTCGAACGCGCTCCAGGAGACCGTCCAGCCGGGCGACACCTTCACGCAGCGCATCAGCGTCCGCAACGCGGGCAGCGCCACCGCCCGCCAGACGCGCGCCGACTTCGTCTTCAACCCCGACTTCGAGCTGGTGTCTGCCACGCCCTCGCCCATCTCGTACGACCGCCCTTCGCGGACGGCCATCTGGTCGCTGGGCGACCTTGAGTCGCGCGACAACCGCGAGATTACGGTCACGCTGCGCGCCGTCAACGAGGCGCTCGCCGGCTCGGGCAAGCCCGTCGGCCGCGGCACGATGCGCACGCAGAGCCTCTTCATCCCCTCGAACTTCGAAGGGCCTTCCATCTCGGTCGGGCGCGTCGCGGGCGCGCGCGTCGAGGCCGTCTCGAAGGGGCTGACCGCCACGCCGGGCGACACGATGTACGTCCCGTTCATCGTCCGCAACCCTTCGAACTACCCCGAGAGCTTCGAGCTGCGCATCGTCGCGCCGGGCGCGCCGCTGGCCACGGTCTACGCCGACCTGAACGGCGACGGGCGCCACCAGACGAACGAGCCCGCCGTGACGCAGACCGCCTCGCTCGACCCGCGCGGCGGGCAGTACCCCGTCCTGCTCGGCGTTGACATCCCGCGCACGACGCCCGACCGCACGCAGTTCGCCTACAACCTCGTCACGCGCGCCATGAACGCGGGCGGGCGCGTCGCGGGCGAGGACTCGACCGTGCTCACCGTGGCGACGCCGCGCGTCCGCGTGCGGGCCGAGCTTCCGAACACCGAGGTCAAGCCGGGCGACACGCTCTTCTACCGCCTCGTGCTCGTCAACGACGGCGGCGGCCTCGCCAAGAACCTACAGGTGACCGAGTACCTGCCGGACGCTCTGGAGTTCGTCTCGTCCTCGCCGGAGCTGAGCCTACAGGACCTGCCCGGCGGCGGGCGCGGCTTCGCGTGGCGCGTGGCCGAACTGTCGCCCGGCGACACGCAGGTCTTGCAGGTGACGGTGCGGCTGAGGTCGAACCTCGCGGCCGACGACGTCATCACGCCGCGCCACACGCTCGTCTACCAGGACTCGAACTCGAACGCGTACCGCGGGCAATGAACGACGCCGCCGCGCGCGAGCAGGAAGACACGGAGACCGAAGCCCCCGGGCACGGTCTCCGTGTTCCTTTTTCGGGGGAGGCGCGCGCGCGTCTGGCGAGGCTCGTCGCCGTCAAGCTCGCGCTCGACCTGCTGTTCGTCGGCGCGTTCGCGCTCTACACCCACGCCGTCACCTACCGCGCGGGCTTCGCGGGCGAGCTGGAACACGCCGACGGGCGCGGCGCGCGCGGCTGGGTCGCAGACCTCGAACGGCCGGGCGAGCCCGTCGAGGTGCAGCTCTTCGAGAACGGGCGGTTCGTCGCCTCAACCGTGGCTGACGAGCTGCGGCCGGACGCCGAAGCGGGCGCGGCCCCCGGCGGTCGCGGGCGCCGCGGCTTCACCTTCACGTTCGGACGCGACCTCTACGGCGAGCACGAGATAAGGGTCTACGCCGTCCGCGCGGGGCGGGGCGGCGCGCGCCGCACGCTCCAACAGATAGGCCGCCCGGTCGGCGTCATATGGAAATGAGAGAGGGCTTCACGGCCGGGGAGCGCGCGCTGGCGGGGTGGGAGATAGTGGCGGCCTCCACGTCGGCGCTCGTCGCCGAGTGGGTCGTCTTCGCCGTCGCGGGCGGCGGGCGGACGCCGGCGCTGATGTTCCCGGTCGCCACCGCGACCGCCTTCATGCTCGCCTCGCACCTCGTGCGGCGCGAGTCGGCGCGCGAGATAGGCTGGCGTCTGGATAACTTCGGCGCGGCGGCGCGGCTGCTCCTGCCGCCGATGCTCGCCGTCTCGGCCGCCCTCGTCGGCTTCGGCTGGTACGCGGGCACGCTCGACCTCGCGCGCTGGGAGGGCGGGCAGTCGCTTCTGGGCGTCCCGGCGCTGAGCCTCCTGTGGGGGCCGCTCCAGCAGTACGCGCTCCAGGGGTTCATCAACCGGCGCGCGCAGACGCTGCTCGGGCGGGGCGACCTGAGCGTGCTACTGGTCGGACTCCTCTTCGCGCTCTTTCACCTGCCGAATCCGTGGCTGACGCTGGCGACGTTCGCGGCCGGGCTCTTCTGGGCCTGGGTCTACCAGCGCGCGCCGAACCTCCTCGCCGTCGGCCTCAGCCACGGCCTGATGACCTGGGTGCTCATCTCGTCCGTCCCGCCCGCCGCGCTCCACAACCTGCGGGTCGGGTACAAGTTCTTCGGCTGAGGCCGACGTATCGGCCCCGAATTCGTCAAGGGTTGAACAGTAAACGCCTCAGGACTGTACGTGTTCAACGGTGCTTTGCTATAATCCGCGCGCCGCGGATTTGAGAACAGGTCGGGCGGTCGCTGCCGCGAGTCCCTTCGGGGGCGAGCGGGAGAGGAAAGTCCGAACACCGAAGGGCAGCGAGCCCGCTAACGGCGGGGCGCCGGCCGTTTAAAGGCTGCGAGAGCAGACGCTTGGGCGGAAGGCGACGACAAGTGCAACAGAGAACAGACCAGCCAGCGGGCCGGCTGCTTCGGCAGCCGGCGGCGGGTGATGGGTGAAACGGTGCGGCCCTCACGGGCTTAAAGTAAGAGCGCACCGGCGCGTCTGGTGACAGGCGCGGCCAGGTAAACTCCTCGCGGTGCAAGACCAAATAGGGAGGCGGGCAAAGGGCGGCCCGTCCGAATGCGCCCCCGGCGACGGGGGCGCCACGCCTCCGGGTAGGTCGCTTGAGCCGTCCGGCAACGTACGGCCTAGAGGAATGATCGCCCAACCGCGAGCCGTCCGCGGCTCGCGGTGGACAGAATTCGGCTTACAGACCTGTTCTCAAACCTGCGGCACCCCAAAGCTCTTTCACCTCGGACGAGAGCCGCGACCTCACGGCACTTCGAAGAGTCTCAGAGGCGACAGGAGAACCGAGAATGGCGAACCGTAAAGGCGTCTTCATCGGCGCTTACGTTCCCGCGGAGTTGAAGCGCGCGCTTCAGGACCGCGCCACCAGCGAGCACCGCACGCTCTCGCAGGAGATTACACGCATCCTCGAAGAGGCGGTCAGGGGCCCGCGCCTGCCGCCGAATTTCGTCGAGCGGCGCGCGCCGGGCCAGCGCCCGCGGCGGCGCGACTCCGACCCGCTGCCGCGCCGCCGCCGGGACGACCTCCCGTTCCGCGGCCCCGGCAACCGCGGCGAGGAGTAGGCCCGCCGCCCGCCGGGCGCGCGGGCGGAAACAGACTTGCCCCTGGGCCGCCGCGCCTCGTCCGCGGCGGCCCGGGGGCTTCTGTCTTTCCGGGCTGTGGCGCCGTCGCCATCGGAAAATCTTTCTGCTAAACTTCAGCCACCATCACGCGGTCTTCAGACGATGCCCGAAAATTCTTCCCCCAACACCAGGACACTCGCCGTCGGGGCGGCGTGCCTCGTCGTCGGGCTCCTCGCCGGCTTCTTCGTCACGAACGCCATCAACCGCGACGAGCAGGAGAAGCTCCGCGCCGAGGTCACGTCCCTGCGCGCGGGCGGCGCGGGCGCGGGGAAGGCCGCGGCGCAGCGTGGCGGCGGCGGCGGGCAGCAGCAGCAGACCTCCGCCGCGGGCGACGACTCTTTCCCGACGCTCAGCGACGACCAGTTGGCGAACGCCGTGGCGAAGGCCGACGCCGCGCCGCAGGATTCGGAGTTGCAGCGCAAGGTCGGGCAGGCGCTCTACGTCTACGCGTGGCAGAGCGGCAACGCGGCCATCCTGCCCGACGTCGCGCGCATCCTCCGGCGCGCGCACGACCTCGACCCGAAGGACTACAAGACGACCGTCATGGCCGGCGACGCGCAGTTCCTCATCGCGCGCAGCAAGAACGACCCGCAGGCGCTCGGCGAGGCGCGCAAGCTCTACGAGGCGGCGCTCGCCGCGCAGCCGGACG
Organism: Pyrinomonadaceae bacterium; assembly: GCA_036387455.1. Taxonomy (GTDB): domain Bacteria; phylum Acidobacteriota; class Blastocatellia; order Pyrinomonadales; family Pyrinomonadaceae; genus QHXN01. The sequence goes on from DASVTS010000029.1 coordinate 38,938, forward strand.
ACGCGGTCGTGCGGACGAGCTTCGGCCTGACCTACTTCTACGGCAAGCCCCCCGACCCGCAGCGCGCGATACGCGAGTACAGGCGCGCGCTCCAGTCCGACCCGCGGCAGGAGATGACCGTGCAGGGCCTCGCGGCGGCGCTCATCGAGACGGGCGGCTTCGACGAGGCCGGGCGGCGGCTCGAAGAGCTGGAGAAGCTGAACCCCTCGAACGCGGAGCTGGCCGGCCTGCGCGCGCAGCTCGAACAGAAGAGGAACGCCGCGAAGGAGAAGCAGTGAAGTACCTCGTCGTCCTCGCCCTGCTCGCGCTCGTCGCCGCGTACGCCTACTGGCGGCTGCGCCGCTACATCCACGGCGCGCTCCGGCTCGTCGGCGCCCTGCGCGAGATGAACCGCCTCCGGGAAGGAGGCGAGTGGCGGCCCGACCTGCCGCAGAAGGGGAAGAAGAAGAAGGGGAAGAAGAAGGCGCGGCGGCAGGAGTCGCCCGGCGAGATGCTCCTGCGCTGCGCCTCCTGCGGCACCTGGATGCCGGCCTCCCGCGCCGTCTCGCTGCGAGCCGGCACCAACTACTGCTCCCACGCCTGCCTCGAACGCGCCGCCTACTCGCCCCACAAGGCGCGCAAGTCGGCATCGTAAATCAGTAGACGATAGTCAGTAGTCAGTAGTCAGTAGGGCTCCGCCCTGCGGGCGCCGACGACGACGGCACGGCCGCCCGGCCGAGCGGGTTTTTCTACTCCCTACTGCCCACTTCCTCCGGCGGCGTGTTGCCGGCTTCGCGGACGGCGCGGGCGGTGTCGGTGAAGAGGAGGAGCAGCATGCCGGACAGGAAGAAGACGACGAGCGAGAGCAGCGCGTAGCGGAACGAGCCCGTGCGCGCGACGACGACGCTGAAGACGAGCGGCCCCAGCCAGGACGTGCCGCGCTCGGACACCTCGTAGATGCCGAAGAACGAAGCCTCACGCCCGGCCGGAATCATCTGCGAGAAGAGCGAGCGCGAGAGCGCCTGCGACCCGCCGAGCACGACCGCGATGAAGCCCGCCATCACCCACGCCTGCGCGCGCGTCTCGAAAAGCGCGAAGGCGTAGACCACTATCCCGAGCCACACGGCGAGCGAGACGAGAATCGCGCGCTTCGTCCCCAGCACGCGCGCGACGCGCTCGAAGAGCAGCGCCCCGCCGATGCCCATGAACTGCACGAAGAGGAAGATGCTGAGGACGAAGGTCGGGGCCTCGGGGTTGTCGAGGCCGCCCTCGAACAGCTCGGCGGCGATGAAGACGGAGGCCGAGCCGATGACGGTCTGGATGCCGTCGTTGTAGAGGAGGTAGGCGACGAGGTACTTGAGCGTGTGCGGCAGCCGCCGCAGCTCGCGGAAGGTGCCGGCAAGCTGCGCGAACCCCGCGCCGAGGTATCCCTTGCCGGCCGGAAGCCGTTTCCGCGACGCGCGCTCGCGCAGCCGCCTGAACGCGAAGAAGGCGAAGAAGCCCCACCAGACGCCCGCCGACAGAAGCGAGACGCGCACGGCGAGCCCGCGCGCCTCGCCCTCGGCGAAGCCGTAGGGGGCGAGCAGCGACGGCGCGACGCCGACCAGAAGGAAGTTGAGCGCGAGCAGGAGCCCGCCGCCTAGGTAGCCGAACGCGAACCCCCGGCTCGAAACTTTGTCGCGCCGGTCTTCCGTCACGATCTCGGGCAGGAAAGAGTTGTAGAGGACGATGGCGCCGCCGAAGCTGAGGTTGGCCACGACGAAGAGGAGGCCGCCCCAGAGGTACAGCCTCCCCGTCACGAAGAACAGGAGGCACGTGGCCGCCACCCCCGTGTAGCAGAAGACGGCCATCAGCCGCTTCTTCAAATTCGAGTAGTCGGCGACGGCCCCGACGATGGGCAGCAGCAGGACTTGCGAGCCGACGGCGACGGCGACGAAGAGCTGGTAGAAGGACTGCGCCGTCACCGACCCGAGGAAGCCGAGTTCGAGGACGACGCCCGTCCGCCCCACGTCGGCCTGCGCGAGCGCGATGAGGTACGGGCCGAGCAGCGCGCCGACGACCGTCGTGTAGAAGGCCGAGTTGGCCCAGTCGTAGAGCATCCAGCCGAAAATCTCGCGGCGGTCGTTGACCGGGGCGCCGGCGCGCGGCCCCGTCCCGTAATCGGCCTCGTGCGCGCCGTGCGCGGCGTCAATTTCGGCGGGCGTCTCGTCTCTGCTCAAGCGGCGGCCTCTCGTGCGGTCAGGGTTTCGATGACGGTCGGCGTGATGTCGGCGAGCGTGCGGACGCGCCGCGCGACGGCCCCGCGCGCCGGCCCCCACGCGAGCGTCGGCACGGGGTTGAGCGTGTGGTTGCGCGTCGAGAGGTCCTCGACGTTGCCGTGGTCGCTCGTCAGGACGACGCTCGTGCGCGCGAGGTCCACGCGCGCGAGCACGGCGCGGACGAAGCGCGCGAGGTCGCGCAGCACGCCGAAGGCGAAGTCGAAATCCTGCTCGTGCCCGGCGCGGTCGGCGATGAAGTGCTCGTAAAGCGTGAAGCGGTGCGCGGCGGCGAGCGCGGCCAGAACGTCGGCGGCCTCCTCCGGCGTGCGCAGCGGCGCGTCGTCGCCGAGCAGGTGGAGCGCGCGGTTCGTGAAGTCGTGGTAGAGCGCGCGCCCCCTTCTCACGTCCTCGGCGGTGCGGAAGGGGAGGCCGGCGGCCTCGACGGCGACCGTGGTGGCCGAGACCCAGCGCGGCCGCCGCTCGAAGAAGCGCGAGGCGTAGGCGTTGGCGAAGAGGTTGGGGCCGACGCCCAGGCGCGCCAGCCGTAGGAAGACGGAATGCTCGCGGATGATTTCGCGCAGTCGCTCGTTCGGAAAGCCCTGCTTGTGATGGCCGAGCGCGGCGGGCGCGTTGACGCCGGTGAGGATGGTCGTCTGCCCCGAGGCGCTCTGCGGGCGGCCCTCGACGCCGAGCCGCGCGTCCGTTTGGGCGTACAGCCCGCCGGAGGGGAGCCGCGGCTCCTCGCCCCCGAAGACGGCGAGCGGCGCGGCCTCCTCCCCGAGCAGGTGGAGCGGGTTGTGCGCCCCGCGCGTGCCGACGCCGAGGCCGTCCACGAAGATGAGCAGAACCGACATCGTCAGGATAAGTAGCACCCGCGGCGTGCGCGAGGCAAGTGTGATTCGGCGTAACCCGCGCGCCGGGCCGGCCGTCTTTGAACTACGCGCCGCAATGAACGTATATTCAAAGCCTGGTTGATGACCGCTCGTCCAGCACTTCGGCTTTCGTCCAAATCATCGGAGGGTGAATGTTCAGACTGAAGAATCCGTGCGTGTGCCTGCTCGCCGCGCTGCTCGTTGTGTCGGGTCTGGGGGCCGCGCCGGCGCGGGCGCAGGGGCCGCCGGCGCGGGAGCCGGAGCCGCGGCCGTACTTCTACGAGCCGGCGATTTCGCCCGACCGGAAGGAGGTCGCGTTCGTCTCGGGCGGCGACGTGTGGACGGCGCCGGCCGAGGGCGGCGAGGCGCGCCTGCTCGTCTCGCACCAGGCGACCGAGTCGCGCCCGCTCTACTCGCCCGACGGCCGCTCGCTCGCCTTCGTCTCGACGCGCACGGGGAACGGCGACCTCTACGTGCTCGACTTCGCCTCGGGCGACCTGCGCCGGCTCACCTTCGACGACGCGGCCGAGCAGCTCGACGCGTGGTCGCACGACGGCAGGTGGCTCTACTTCTCCTCGACGGCGCGCGACGTGGGCGGGAGCAACGACGTGTACCGCGTCGCCGCGTCGGGCGGGACGCCGATGCAGGTCTCGGCCGACCGCTACGCGAACGAGTGGGCAGCGGCGCCCGCGCCCGACGGCGCCGGGCTCGCGCTGGTCGGCCGCGGCTTCGGGCAGTGGTGGCGGCACGGGCGCGCGCACATCGACGAGTCCGTCATCGTCCTGATGCGCGACCACTCGACCGCGGCTTACGAGACGCTGACGGCGGGCGGCGCCAAAGAGGTCTGGCCGATGTGGGGCGAGGGCGGCCGCAGCCTCTACTTCATGTCCGACCGCGGCGGCGCCGAGAACATCTGGCGGCTGCCCGTGGGCGCGGGCGGCGGACGCCCAGCGCAGGTGACGAAGTTCACCGACGGGCGCGTGCTGTGGCCGAACATCTCTTACGACGGCCGCGCCATCGTCTTCGAGCGCGGGTACGGCATCTGGCGGCTCGACCCGGAGTCGGGGCGCGCGGGCGAGATTAAGATAACGCGGCGCGGCGCGCCCGCCGGGCCGGCCGTCGAGCGCGTGAGGCAGACCGACCAGCTTCAGGATTTGGCGCTCTCGCCCGACGGGAAGAAGGTGGCCTTCGTCGCGCGCGGCGAGGTCTTCGCCGCCTCGGCCGCCGACGGCGGCGACGCCGTGCGCGTGACGAACAGCCACGCGCCCGAGTCGCAGCCCGTCTGGTCGCCCGACAGCCGCCGCCTCGCCTACGTCTCCGAGCGCGAGGGGCCGGGGCACGTCTACGTCTACGACTTCGGCGCGAACGCCGAGACGCGTCTGACCGGCGCGGCCGAGCCGGACGACTCGCCGCGCTTCTCGCCCGACGGCAAGTGGCTCGCCTTCCAGCGCGGCGGGCGCGAGGTGCGCGCGCTCAACCTTGAGTCGAAGCAGGAGCGCGTCGTCGCCACGGGCAACATCCCGCGCCCGCCGCTCAACCCGGACCGCCCCTACGCGTGGTCGCCCGACAGCAAGTGGATCGCCTTCATGCCGGTCGGGCAGAAGCTCTTCCGCAACATCCACGTCGCCGCGGTCGAGGGCGACGGGCGCGCGCGGCCCGTCAGCTTCCTCGCCAACGGCGGGAGCAACACCGTCTCGTGGAGCCCCGACGGCACCTTCATCCTCTTCGACACGGGGCAGCGGAGCGAGACGGCGCAGCTCGCGCGCGTGGACCTCATCCCGCGCACGCCGCGCTTCCGTGAAGACCAGTTCCGCGACCTCTTCAAGGAGGAGACGCCGAAGAACGTCTCGCCCACGCTCCGCCGTCAGGAGAACAACCCGCAGAGCCCCGTCCCGCCGACGCAGACGCCGCCGAACGCGCCGACGCCGACGCCCACCCCGGCCGAGCCGGGTGCCAGCCCGACGCCCACGCCGTCGCCCTCGCCGTCTCCCTCGGCGACGCCCACGCCGGAGGGCGTCACCGGCCGCGGCGCTCAGGGGGCGGCCGAGAAGAAGCCGGTCGAGGTCGTCTTCGAGGGCGTCCGCCGCCGCCTGAGCCTGCTCCCCGTGGGCGTGGACGTCCTCTACCAGACCGTGAGCCCCGACGGGAAGCACGTCCTGATGGTCGCGGGCGCGGTCGGGCAGACGAACCTCTACCTCTACCCGCTCGACGAGCTACAGCGCGAGCCGGCCGTCACGCGCCAGCTCACCTCGACGCAGGGGTTCAAGACCGACCCCCAGTTCTCGCCCGACAGCCAGCAGGTCTTCTACATCGAGAACGGGCGCATACAGGTCGCGCCGCTCGACCCGCGCCAGCAGCCGCGCGCCCTCCCGGTCGCCGCCGAGATGGACGTCGACTTCGCGCGCGAGAAGATGGAGGTCTTCGAGCAGGGCTGGGAGCTGATGCGCGACAACTTCTACGACCCGAAGTACCACGGCGCCGACTGGCAGGCCGTCCGCGCGGTGCTTCTGCCCTACGTCGCGGGCGCGCGCACGCCCGACGAGGTGCGGCGCCTGATGCGGCTGATGGTCGGCGAGCTGGACGCCTCGCACCTCGGCGTCTCGTCCCCCTTCGGCGCGGCGGTGACGAACACGGGGCGGCTCGGGCTCGACTTCGACCGCGCGGAGTACGAGCGCACGGGGCGGCTGCGCGTCGGCGACGTCGTCCCGCTCGGCCCGGCGGCGCTCGCGCGCGACGCGGCCGCGCCCGACCGGACGCGGCCCGTGAAGATTGGCGAGTACGTCCTCGCCGTCGACGGCCGCGCGCTCGACGCGCGCGCGAACCTGGACGAGCTGCTCAACTACAAGACGGGGCGGCGGGTGACGCTGACGGTCGCGGAGTCGGGCGACGGCGCCGGGCGCCGCGAGGTGGACGTGCGGCCGGTCAACACGGCGACCGAGAAGGGGCTCCGCTACCGGAAGTGGGTCGAGGAGCGGCGCGACTACGTCGAGCGCGCTAGCGGCGGTCGCCTCGGCTACGTCCACATGTACGACATGGGCTCGGCGTCGCTCGCGCAGCTCTACGTCGACCTCGACGCGGAGAACCAGTCGAAGGAGGGCGTCGTCGTGGACGTGCGCCACAACGACGGCGGCTTCGTCAACGTCTACGCCATAGACGTGCTGGCGCGCAGGAGCTACCTGCGGATGACGCCGCGCGGCTTCAACGCCGCCCCGGCGCGCGCGGTGCTCGGCCAGCGCGCGCTGGAACTCCCGACCGTGCTCGTCACCGACCAGTATTCGCTCTCGGACGCGGAGGACTTCGCCGAAGGGTACCGCTCCCTGCGGCTCGGCAAGGTGGTGGGCGAGCCGACCGCCGGGTGGATCATCTACACCTCGAACGTCACGCTCATCGACGGGACGGTCTTCCGCCTGCCCTTCATCCGCGTCGAGACGGCCGAAGGCGTCAACATGGAGCGCAACCCGCGCCCCGTGGACGTCCCCGTCACGCGCCCCTTCGGCGAGAGCTACACCGGCAAAGACTCGCAGCTCGACGCCGCCGTCCGTGAGCTGCTGGGCCGGAAGTAGGAAAGGCGGAAGCCCGACCGTGAGGGGGGGCTGAGGGAAAGCAGAAGGCAGAGTGCAGAAGGCAGAAGTGAAGAAGGGGGCAGGCCCTTCGTCTTCACTTCTGCCTTCTGCACTCTGCCTTCTTACTTATCCGAGCCCTCCCTCACGGCCGGGCTTCCGCCCCGGGCGTCAGTGTTCTCGCCGCGCCGCCGCGGGCGAAGGCGCGGACGCCGGACGGCCGCCGACCTTCTCCCACTCCTCGCGCGTGAGCGCCTTCAGTGGCTCAAGGTTCTTCCGGGTCAGCTCGGCGTTGATGCCGGAAAGCTCCTTCGCCGTCCACGCGTCGAAGTCCTTCACCACGTCTGTCAGCTCGCGCGCGAGCGCGTCCCCGCGCTCGATTTGCGTCTGCGCCGGCCGCCCCTCGTAGAAGATGACGCTTGAGTAGAGTTCGGTCAGGAACTCGCGCAGACGCTCCTCGCCGGTGATGGCGCCGCCCTCCTTGGTGGCGACGATCTTCTTGCGCAGGACGTCCAACTGCCCCGACGCGTCCGCCAGCCGCTTGCGCAGCGGGTCGTCCGCGCCGAGCTTCGCCGCCCGGTCGTCGAGCCCGAGCCGCAGCGTGTTGATTCTGTCCACGGCGAACGACATCTCGCCGAGCGACTTGTGGAGCTTGAGGGCGAGGTCGTACTGCTGGCGGCGGTCTTCGGCCGTGTGCGTCGCGCGCGGGTCGGCCGTGACGCGCAGCCGCGTGGAGTAGACCTGCTTGTCCTTCGTCATCTTCACCGTGTAGTCGCCGGGCAGCACGCGTGGGCCGTAGGCCGCGCCGAATGCGGCGGTCGCCGCGGGCGGCACCTTCGGCGGGTCGAGCCGCATCGGCCACTCCACGCGGCTCAGGCCCCGCCGCTTGCTGCTGGGGATGGTGCCGAGCAGCTTGCCCGCGGGGTCGAAGACCTCGATCTTCAGGTCGCCGAAGATGTGCCGCCGCCGCTGGTAGTAGGTGATGACGGCGTCGCCCGAGGGGTTCGGGCCGACGAACTCGGCGTCGCCGCCGGCCCAGCCGCCGCCGCCCGAGATGGACTGGACGGCGGGCCGCGCCTCGATGAAGAAGACGTCCTTCGCCAGCGCATCCGAGGTGAGCGCGCGCAGGGGCGTGATGTCGTCCACGATCCAGATGCCGCGGCCGTGCGTGGCGACGACGAGGTCGTGGTCGCGCGGGTGAATGGCAATGTCGCGGACGGCGACCGAGGGCATGTCGCCGCCCTTGTACTGCGCCCAGAGCTTCCCGCCGTCGAGCGAGACCCAGAGGCCGAACTCCGTCCCGACGAAGAGCAAATCCTTGTTGACCAAATCCTGCCGGACGACGTGCGCGTAGCCGCGCACGGGCGAGCCGGCGGGGACGACCGGAGTCCACGTCTGCCCGAAGTCGGTCGTCCGGTAGACGTAGGGCCTCATGTCGCCGAAGGTGTGTGCGTCGAAGGTGACGAAGGCCGTGCCCTCCTCGAAGCGCCCGGCGTCGATGTAGGAGACCCACGCGTTCTTCGGGACGCCCTGGACGTTCGAGACGACGTTCTTCCACGTCTTGCCGCCGTCGCGCGTGACCTGCACGTTGCCGTCGTCGGTGCCGGCCCAGACCACCTCGGGGTTCTTCGGCGACTCGGCGACGGCGTAGATGGTCGTGTGCATCTCGGCCGCGGAGTTGTCCACGGTGACGCCGCCCGACTGCTCCTGCTTCTGCTTCTCGGGGTCGTTCGTCGTCAGGTCGGGCGAGACGCGCTCCCACGTCTGCCCGCGGTCGCGCGAGCGGAAGAGGAACTGCGAGCCGAGGTAGAGGGTGCCCTTCTGCGTCGGCGAGAGGTGGATGGGCGTGTTCCAGTTGAAGCGGAGCTTCTTCTCGCCGTAGACGGGGAGCGGCTTGATGTCGCGCGACTCGTGCGTCTTGCGGTTGATGCGCGCGATGTAGCCGCCCTGGTACTCGGCGTAGAGGTAGTTGGGGTCTTCCGGGTCGGCGAACATCCAGAAGCCGTCGCCGCCGTACATGTTCTCCCACCGCGAGTTGGTGATGCCGCCCGGGTACTGCGAGTCGCCGACCCACGAGGAGTTGTCCTGCAAGCCGCCGTAGACGCGGTAGGGCCGCTCGTTGTCGGTGCTCACGTGGTAGAACTGCGAGACGGGGAGGTTCTGCGCCTTCCACCAGCGGTTGCCGCCGTCGTAGGAGTACCAGAGGCCGCCGTCGTCGCCGACGATGAGGTGGTCGGTGTTCTCCGGGTTGACCCACACGTCGTGGAAGTCGCCGTGCGCGCCGCCCGAGATGTTGGAGAAGCTCTTGCCGCCGTCGTTGCTGACGATGAGCGAGAGGTCGGGCTTGTAGATTTTGTTCTCGTCCTTCGGGTCCACGATGAGGTTGGCGAAGTAGAACGGGCGCCAGACCATGTTCTGGCTGCGGTCGCCGGCCGCCCACGTCTTGCCGCCGTCGTCCGAGCGGTAGAGCCCGTTCTTCGGGATGACCGCCTCGACGAAGGCGTAGACGACGTTCGGCTTCGACGGCGCGGCGGTGACGGCCACGCGCCCCCACGGCTTCGGCGGGAGGCCCGGGGCGGTCTTCTCGTCGAGCTCCGCCCACGTCGCGCCGCCGTCCGTGGACTTGAAGAGGCCGCTGGCGCTCGGGCTCTCGGGGCCTTCGCCGCCGGAGCGGAACGTCCAGCCCTTGCGGCGGAAGTCCCACATCCCCGCGAAGAGCGTCTTCGGGTTCGACTCGTCCATCGTCATCATCGAGCAGCCGGTCGAGGGGCTCGCGCCCTTCAGAATCTTCGCCCACGTCTTCCCGCCGTCGGTCGTCTTGTAGACGCCGCGCTCGTCCGAGTCGCTCCAGAGCTTGCCGGGCGCGCAGACGTAGACCGTGTCGGTGTTCGAGGGGTCGACCAGAATCTTGGCGATGCGCTCGGTGTCCTTCAGCCCGAGGTTCGTCCAGTTGTCGCCGCCGTCCACCGACTTGTAGACGCCGTCGCCGACCGAGACGGAGTTGCGCGTCCACGCCTCGCCCGTGCCGACCCAGATGACCTTCGGGTTCTTCGGGTCGATGGTGACGGCGCCGACGGACTGGACGGGCTGCTTGTCGAAGACGGGCTTGAAGGTCGTCCCGCCGTTGACCGACTTCCAGACGCCGCCCGAGGCCGAGCCGACGTAGACGGTCAGGCGGTTGCCCTCCCTCACGGCGTCGAGCGCGGCGACGCGGCCCGACATCTGCGCCGAGCCGATGTTGCGCGCGCCGAGCCCGGAGACGGTCTCGGAGTCGACCTTGACCGGCGCGTTCGACTGCGGGCCGGCGGGCCGCGGCGTCTGCGCCGAGGCGGCGAGGCCGGAGGCGAGGGCGAGGGCGAAGAACGTTGACGGGAGCCAGCGTGAAAGTCTTGTGTTCGTCATCGGGGAATCCTTACTGCCGCGGGGGCTTCCCGCCTTCGGCCTGCGCGGGCGGCTTGGCCTCGGAGGGCTTCGCCGCTTCGGGCTTCTTCGGGTCGGTGGTGGAGGCGTCGGGGGCGGACGTGGGTTGCGACTTGGCGGCCGGGGCGCGGAAGCGCGCGTCGTCGAGCGCGACGTTGGCCTCTATCTTGTCGTAGGTGATCTTCTGGCGGAAGGGGCTGCCCTTGACGCCGCTCTCGACGGAGAAGGGGAGGTACCAGCCGTTGACCTCCTTGTAGTCGCCGAGGATGGTCTCGTACTCGCGCTCGGCGCCGCGCACCATGCGCTTGGTGTCAATCTTGATGGGGACGAAGTAGTCCGTGTCCATGTAGTAGAAGCGCACGTCGCCGCTGGCGAGCGTCACCTTGAGCTTGTAGGTGTCGGTGCCCTCGACCTCGTCGGTGCCGACGTACTCGACCTTGACGCCCTTCGCGCGGTAGTTGACGAGCGGGCCGTCGAGGTCGGAGTCCTCGACGATGCCCTTCATCTCCTCCTCGCCCAGCGGCTCGGCGTCCTTCTTGCCGCCCCACGGCTCGATCTTCCAGCCGGTCTTGCCGTCGTAGGCCGTGACGCCCGTCATGCCCTGGATTTGGAACTCCTGGCGGACGAGGTTCGGGCGCCGGTTCTCCTCGACGAGGGCGGCCTCGAAGCCGCCGCCGCCGTTGAAGCGGCCCGTGCGCCGCAGGCTCTTGACGGCCTGAATCCGCTCCATCCCGCCGACGGTCTTGACGAACCTGGCGACTATCTCGTCGGCGGTCTGCGCGCGGGCGGGCGCGGCGAGCAGGAGCGGCGCGGCGGCGAGCGCCAGCAAAAGTTTACGCATGGTCTTCTCCTGTGTGGGTGGTGCGAAGTGAAAAGGGCCGAGTGCGAAGCGCCATCGTAGACGAGCGCCGGCCGGGTTGTCACCAACTATTCTTCGCGGCGGGGCGGGCGGGCGAAAGTTCTGTCCGTTTCGTCACGCGAAAGGGCCGACTCGTAACTAAGTCGCGCGGCGGCCGGCGCTGAGGACGTCCTCGTCCTCGCCGGCGGGCTCGGGGCGGGCGCCGCCCGGCGCCGCCTCCGCCCTGTCGAGGAGCCCCTGCTCGCGGTAGAGGCGCAGCTTGTTGTGCAGGGTCTTGAGGCTGATGTGGAGGAGCTCGGCGGCGCGCGTCTTGTTGTTGTCGGTCTTCTGGAGCGTGCGCAGGATCATGCGCCGCTCGACCTCCTCGATGGGCGTGCCGACGGGGAGCGTGAGCGTGTCCTCGCCGCGGCTCTGCGCGCGCTGTTCGAGCGGGTAGGGCGCGAGGTGGTGGCGCTCGATGACCTCGCCCGAGCAGATGATGACGGCGCGCTCGATGACGTTGCGCAACTCGCGCACGTTGCCGGGCCAGCGGTGCGACTGGAGCGCCTCGACCGCCGCCGGGCTGAGGAGTTTCGCCGGCCGCCCGTGGCGCTCGGCGAGCTGCGCGACGAGGTGCTGCGCGAGCAGGGGGATGTCCTCCCGGCGGCGGCGCAGCGGCGGCAGCTCGACCGTGATGACGTTGAGCCGGTAGAGCAAATCTTCGCGGAAGGTGCCGCGCCGCACGGCCTCCTCCGGGTCGCGGTTCGTCGCCGCCAGCACCCGCACGTCCACGGCCAGCTCCGCCGAGCCGCCCAGCCGCCGAATCTTCCTGTCCTCCAGCACGCGCAGCAGCTTCGCCTGGAGCGAGACCGGCATCTCCGAGATTTCGTCGAGCAGGAGCGTGCCGGCGTTCGCCAGCTCGAAGCAGCCCAGCCTGCGGGCCGCGGCGCCCGTGAACGCCCCGCGCTCGTGGCCGAACAGCTCTGACTCCATCAGCGTCTCGGGGATGGCCGAGCAGTTGATGGCGACGAAGGCGTTGTTCTTGCGCGGGCTCAGGTTGTGAATCGTGCGCGCGCACAGCTCCTTGCCCGTGCCCGACTCGCCCGTCAAAAGCACCGAGGCCGAGGAGGGCGCCACCTGCTCGATGAGCGCGTAGACCTGCCGCATCGGCTCGCTGGCGCCGACCAGCTCGCCGAACGCGCCGCGGTCGCGCAGTTGCAGCCGGAGCGCGAGGTTCTCGCGCCGCGCCTCGGCGTACTCGACGGCGCGCTCGACGACGAGCCGCAGCTTGGCGAAGTCAACCGGCTTTTCGAGGTAGTGGAACGCGCCCTCGTCCTGGATGGCGCGCAGGGCCATCTCGACCGTGCCCTGTCCGGTGAGGAGGATGACGGCCGTCTCCGGGTGCAGGCCGCGCATCTCGCGCAGCAGCCCGAAGCCGTCGAGGTTCGGCATGTAGACGTCCGAGACGACGACCGACGGGCGGAACTCCTCGACCGCGGCGAGCCCGAGCAGGCCGTCCGACGCGATGGCGGTCTCGTAACCCCAGCCCTCTAGCAGGTCGCGGAGGGTCTCGGCAATCACGGGTTCGTCGTCGACGATGAGGATGCGTCGCTTACGCATGGGAGTAGTAGTGTAGCAAGTTAGGCCGAAAGGAAAAAGGTTCGGTGGGGGCGCCGGGCGCCGGCCTACGAGCCGCGGTAGTAATACTCGGCGATGGAGCGCGCGAGCGAGCGCGCGTTCGAATCCGCGGGGACGACGTCGGCGCGCAGCCCGTACTCGGCCGCCGTCTCGGCCGTCACCGCGCCGATGCAGGCGACGCGGACGCCCGAGAGCAGCGGCCGCAGGTCGCGCGTGTCGAAGAGCTGCGCGAAGTTGTGCACGGTCGAGGAGCTGGTGAAGGTGACGCAGTCAACGCCGCCGCCGACGAGCAGGGCTTCCGCGCGCGCGCGGTCGGTCGTCTCGGGGCGGACGGTGCGGTACGCCTCGACCACGTCCACGCGCGCGCCCGCGGCTTCGAGCGCGCGGGGCAGGAAGTCGCGCGCGACGGCCGCGCGCGGCAGGAGGAAGTTCAAGCCCTCGAACTGCCCGCGCCCGCCGAGGAACGCTTCGAGCGCGGCGAAGACCCCCTCGGCGCGCGCCCGCTCGGGCACCAAATCCACGTGGACGTGCGCCGAGACCAGGCGCCCGGCGGTGGCCTCGCCGATGGCGCAGACGCGCAGGCCGTCCAGCTCGCTCACGTCCTTGCCCGACGCCGAGAGGCGCGCGAGGAAGTGCTCGGCGGCGTTAGGGCTGGTGAGCAGGAGCCAGTCGTAGCCGAAGAGGTTGTCGACCGCCTCGTCGAGCTGCGCGTAGGAGGCGGGCGGGACGATTTCGATGGTCGGGCAGGCGACGACGCGCGCGCCGTAAGCCTCAAGCTCGGCCGCGAACTCCGCGGACTGCTCGCGCGCCCGCGTAATCATCACCGTCCGCCCTTCGAGGGGCCTGGTCTCGTCCCCGCTCATCGACCCTCGGGCACTTCGGCGGGCGACCCCCTGAGCAGCTCGCCCGCGCCGCGCTCCAAAAGCCTCGCGGCCAGCTCCTCGCCGACGCGCGCGGCGTCGTCGGCGTCGCCCTCGATGCTGTCGCGCAAGACCTCCGCGCCGTCGAGCGTGGCGACGAGCCCGTCGAGGCCGAGCCGCCCGCCCTCGACCGTCGCGTGCGCGGCGATGGGAACCTGGCAGCCGCCGCCTAAGGAGCGCAGCAGGGCGCGCTCGGCCAGCACGGCGGCGCGCGTCCGCGGGTCGTCAAGGCGCGAGACCAGCGCGTTCGTCCCCGCGTCGTCGGCGCGCGTCTCGACGCCGAGCGCGCCCTGGCTGACGGCCGGCAGCATCTCGCCGGGGGCGATGGCCGCGCTGATGCGCTCGCCGAAGCCGAGCCGCCTGAGCCCCGCCGACGCCAGAATCAGAGCGTCGTACTCGCCCGAGTCGAGCTTGCGCAGGCGCGTGTCCACGTTCCCGCGCAGGTCTTTAACCTCGACGTCCGGCCGCAGGTGTTTGAGCTGCGCGATGCGCCGCAGGGAAGAGGTGCCGACGACCGCGCCCGCCGCGAGGTTCCTCAGCGACGCGTCCTCCGCGGCCGAGCCGGCCCGCAGCACCAGCGCGTCGCGCGGGTCGGCGCGCTCCGGCGTGGCCGTGATTGCGAGCCCCTCGGGCGTGACGGTCGGCAGGTCTTTGAGCGAGTGGACGGCCACGTCAACCCGACGGTCAAGCAGCGCGACCTCCAACTCCTTCGTGAACGCGCCCTGCCCGCCGATGACCGAGAGCGGCACGTCGAGCCGCACGTCGCCCATCGTCTTGATGATTTCGATGCGCACCGAGACGCCCGCCCCCAGCGCTTCGAGCCGCGCCTTGACCCACTCCGACTGCCACAGGGCGAGCTTCGACCCGCGCGAACCGATGATGATTTCCATAAGTCAGGGGCTAGGGGCTAGGGGCTAGGGGCTAGTTGAAGGGCCAGCTTTTAACTAGCCTCTAGCCCCTAGCCCTTGTCTTTCTCCTCCAGACCGAAGACCTCGCGCCACGCCTGCAACTCGCCCTCCTCGCCGGCGTCGTAGGAGCGGCGCATGCGGTGGATGACGGGGTGCGAAATCTTGTTGACGGCCGACATGAGCATCGCCTCGACGGCCTGCTCCTGCTCGGGCGTGAGCGGGCCGAGGCGGCCGCGCTGGCGCTCGAACTCGTCGCGCGCGATGCGGCGCAGCTTCTCCTTGAGCGCGCCGACCGTGGGGCCGATGTCGAGGTCGTGCAGCGCCTGCTGGAACTGCGTCACCTCCGCCTCGACTATCAGCTCCGCCCGCTCGGCCTCGCGCTCCCGCTCGCGCAGGTTCGAGGCGACGACCGCTTCGAGGTCGTCCACGTCGAAGACGAAGAGGTTGCCGATCTTCGCCACCGCCGGGTCCACGTTGCGCGGGACGCTGATGTCGATGTAGAACGCCGGGCGGTTGCGCCGCGCCGCGCGCGCCCGCTCGGCCATCTCCGGCGTGATGATGTAGTCGCGCGCGCCCGTCGAGCAGATGACGACGTCGGCCTGCGCCAGCGCCTCTTCGAGCGCGGCGAACTCCAGCGCCTCGCCGCCGAAGGTGAGGGCGAGGCGCTGCGCCGTCTCGTACGTGCGGTTGGTGACGAGCATCCGCGCGGCGCCCGCGCCGGCGAGGTGCTGCGCCGCCAGCTCCGCCATCTCGCCCGCGCCGACGAGGAGGACGGTCGCGCCCTTCAGCGAGCCGAAAATCTTCCGCCCCAGCTCGACCGCCGTGTAGCTGACCGAGACGGCCGAGGCCGCGATGCCGGTCTCGGAGCGCACGCGCTTGGCGACGCGCAGCGCGTGGTGGACGAGCTTGTGCAGGACGCGCCCGGCCGTGCCGGCCTCGACCGCGAGCGAGTAGGCGTGGCGCACCTGGCCCAAGACCTGCGGCTCGCCGACGACCATCGAGTCGAGCGAGGAGGCGACGCGGAAGACGTGGCGGACGGCGGCCTCGTCGGCGTGCGTGTAGAGGTGGCCGCTGAAGAGCTCGACGGGGACGGAGCGCACGCGGCTCAGGAACTCGCTCAGGCGCCCCACGGCTTCGGGGCCGTTGCGGCCGGAGGCCGCGGCCAGCACCTCGACGCGGTTGCAGGTCGAGACGATCAACCCCTCGCGCACCGCCTCGCCGTCCACGAGCGCGCGCAGGCCCGCCGCGCACGCCTCGTCGCTGAAGGCGAGCCGCTCCCGCACCTCGACGGGCGCGGTCTTGTGGTTGAGTCCGACCAGAACGATTGACATGCCTTACCCGCCGCCCCCGCGCCCCCCCCCGATGATCTTCGACGACGCCTCGACTTTCCGGGAGAACCTTTTGATTGCCGCCGCGTCCGTCCTGATTTGCTTGCGCTGCTCCTTCAAGCGCACCAGTAAGGCTTCAAGTTTAGTCTGGCTCCGGCGTAAAGAATCAATCGCCCGGTCAAATTTATCTTTAGACATCTCTTGTCTCCCTACCATGTTGACGGAACGGGCAGCGACGCAGGGCAGGCGCATAAATCTTTAACGGAAGACGTGGAAGCCGCCGAGGGCGACGGCGCCGACGAAGGTGCAGAGGACGAGGGTGAAGCCGCCGACGCCGAGCCAGGCGGCCTTGCGCCCGCGCCACTGGACGCGGAAGTGAAGGAGCGCGAGGTAGACCACCCACGTCAGCAGGGCGAAGAACTCGGTCGGGTCGTTGTGGAACATGCGGACGCTGCGCGCGCGCGACCAGATGACGCCGGTGATGATGCCGAGCGTGAGCAGCGTGAAGCCGACGCTCGCGGCGGTCGAGGCCACGTCGTCCACGGTCGTCAGGCTGGGCAGGCGGTGGAAGACGGCGCTGAACTTCTTCAGGCGCAGCTCGCGCTCCTGCCAGAGGTACATCACGCTGGCCGTGAAGGCGACGAAGAACGAGGCGTAGCCGAACAGCAGCAGCGTGACGTGGACGGGGAAGAGCCACGAGCCGCTGCCGCCCGTCACGCTGCTCGGGTCCTTGCCCGGGTCGGCCGAGACGAGCTGCGACGCGACGACGACGAGCGCGACGGCCGGCAGGAGGAACGTGCCGAGCGCGCGGAATGGGTAGCGGTACGTCACCACGAAGAAGGCCACGACCAGCGTCCAGGCCAGGAAGGAGAGCGCCTCGGTGGTGCTGAAAAGCGGGTAGTGGCCGTCGCGCGCCCAGTCGAAGATGATGGCGCCGGTGTGCGCCGCGAAACCGAAGGCGGCCCCGTAGAGCGTGATGCGCTCGGCGGCGCGGCGCTTGTTGACGAAGGACAGGACGGCGTGGGTGGCGGCGACGACGTATCCGGCCAGGGCCGCGTAGAGAAATGGTTTCATCGCTTAAAAAAGGGCGGCTGAGGGGCGCACGCGCCATTGTAATTGAAGGCCCGGGGGGCGGCAAGCAAGTCACCCCGCGCGGCGCGGGCCGCCGGTTTGAAAGCCCCCGCGGGGCGTGAGAAACTAGCCGGCGGCGCACGCGAAATCATAAAGGCGAGAGGGAGGCTTGGGGAGCGATGCCGACTCGTGCGGAAGCCTGGGAGCTGCTCTGCGAGTACACGAAGGGCCGTAGCCTGCGGCAGCACGCGCTCGCCGTCGAGGCGGCGATGCGGGCGGCGGCGGCGCGCTACGGCGGCCCCGACGCGGACGTCGAGGAGTGGGGCATGACGGGGATGCTGCACGACTTCGACTACGAGATGTTCCCGACGGCCGAGGAGCACCCCTTCAAGGGCGCGAACATCCTCTGCGGCCGCGGCTACCCCGACCGCATCATCCGCGCCATCCTCGGCCACGCCACCTACACCGGCGTCCCGCGCGACACGCCGCTGGCGCGGGCGCTGTTCGCCACCGACGAGCTGTGCGGCTTCCTCGTCGCCTGCGCGCTCGTGCGCCCCTCGAAGAGCCTCGACGACCTCGAAGTCTCGTCCGTGAAGAAGAAGCTGAAGGACAAGGCTTTCGCGCGCACGGTCAACCGCGACGACATCCGCCAGGGCGTCGAGGAGCTGGGCGTCGGGCTCGACGAGCACGTCCGCTTCGTCATCGAGGCCCTCAAGCCCGTTCAGGAGAGCATCGGGCTTAAAAACAGTGCTGAGGACTGAGTACTGAGGACTGAGTGGAAGACAACGGTTTTTCACTCAGTCCTCAGTACTCAGTCCTCAGCACTTTGCCTCTCCGCTTGCGCGCGGGCTGTCGGGTTACTTATGCTGGGCCGTAGATTCTTTCAGGCGTTTTTCGAGGGCGGGGCGGGTGACAGCTCGGGGGCGTGCGGGCGCCGAGGGCGGAGCCGGCCGCGAGCGCCGTCAGGGTGAGCAGGGAGGCCAGGAGCGCTGTGGCCGCGGCCTGCAACGCGCGGCGTCGCGGCGTGTGGCGGTAGACGAAGATGGCGGCGTAGGTCGTCGCCGCCAGCGGCGCGAGCAGCGGCAGGGCGGCGGCCCAGCCCGGCGCCGCCGCCGGCCACGCCGCGGGCACGAGGTATCGCGCGGCCGCGTAGCACGCGCCGGCGCCCGCGGCGGCGGCGAGCAGCGAGGCGGCGATGAGCAGCTTCCAACGCAAACTTCGTCTGGTCTCCGGGTGCCTTCGGCGGCGGCGGCGCGAGAGGAAAAACGCGTTGCAGCATAACACAGCGCGGGGCGGCGCAGGCCGTAAAATTTGCGCCCCCCGTGCGGGTTTCGGGACGAACGGACGAGACGATGGTCGCCAGGAGCACACTCCTTTTTCTGTCGAAACGCGAGGGGCTGAAGGACTTCGCCACGCGCTTCAAGCCCTTCCGCAAGATGACCGCCCGCTTCGTCGCGGGCGAGGACATCGAGACGACCGTCGGCGCCATCCGCGACCTCAACGCTCTGGGCTGCACGGCCACCTTCGACCACCTCAACGAGGGCGTCACGAGCGCGCACGAGACCGAGGGCGAGGTGCGCGAGTACAAGCGGATTCTGGCGGCCATTGACGAGACGGGAATCAGGTCGAACGTCTCCATCAAGCTGACGCAGTTCGGCCTCGCCTTCGACCCGGAGCTGGCCTACCGCAACGCGCGCGCGATAGTCGAGGAGGCGGCGCGGCGCGGCAACTTCGTCCGCGTGGACATGGAGGACTCCGCGGTCACGCAGGTCACGCTCGACATCTTCCGCCGCCTCCGCTCCGAGTTCGGCCTCGACAACGTGGGCATCGTCCTCCAGTCTTACCTCCGGCGCACCGAGCAGGACTTGCGCGAGGTGCTCGCCATCCCCGCCCGCGTCCGGCTCTGCAAGGGCGCTTACAACGAGCCGCCCGAGGTGGCCTTCCCCGACAAGCGGGACGTGGACGAGAACTACGTCCGCTGCATGAAGGTGCTGCTCCGGAGCGGCGTCTACCACGGCATCGCCACGCACGACGAGAACATGATCCGCGCCACGAAGGAGTTCGCCGCCGCCGAAGGCATCGGGCGGGAGAAGTTCGAGTTCCAGATGCTCTACGGCGTGCGGAGGGATTTGCAGGAGGGGCTGGCGCGCGAGGGCTACAACGTGCGCGTCTACGTGCCCTACGGGAAGACGTGGTACCCGTACTTCATGCGCCGGCTCGCCGAGCGCCCCGCCAACGTCTGGTTCGTGCTGAAGAACTTTCTGAAGGGCTGAGGAAGGCCGAAGATGGGTGAAAGCTGGGCCTGGATTCTGTGGACGATTCTCGGCGTGCTCCTCGTCATCGCGGAGGTCTTCACGACCGGCTTCGTGCTGCTCTGGTTCGGCGTGGGCGCGCTGGCCGCGGCGCTCGCCGGCTTCCTCGGCGCCGGGTTCGCCGCGCAGTTCGTCCTCTTCATCGCGGTCTCGTCGGCGCTGACGGCGCTCTCGCGCACCATCTTCGTCAACTACTTCGCAGGCCGGGGCGAGGCCGCCGGGCTGAAGTCGGGGGCCGAGACGCTGCCCGGGCAGGTGGGGACGGTGGTCAGTTCGAGCCAGGGCGCGCTCAACGAGGGCGCGGTCAAGGTCTACGGCTCGGTCTGGACGGCCTACCCGGCCGAGGGCGAGCAGCCGCTCGAAGCCGGCGACCGCGTCGTCGTCGAGAGCCTGCGCGGCGCCTCCATCTACGTCCGCCGCGCCGGCACGCTCCCCGATTGGCGCGCGGGCGAGCTCACCGAAGGCGGCGAAAGACACGGCCGCTAAACTCACGCAACCGTACACAGCGGACAGGTGTTAATTGCTCTAGGCGCCTTCGCCTTTGAGCGCGGCGGGGGCGGCGAACCCTTCGGGGGCGGGGCCTTCGGCGCGGCGCGGGAGGCGGCCGCGGGCGAGGGCGGCGAGCGCGAGCGCGGCCGCGGAGGCGAGGAAGCAGAGGAGCGCGAGGAGCGCGTGCGGGTTCTCGAAGAAGTAGGCGAGCGGCCCGAGGCTCACGAAGTTCGAAGGGAGCGCGCGCAGGAAACGCATCCGGCGCCACCCGAAGGTCGAGTAGGTGGCGAACTCGGCGTGGCGCGGGAGTTCGGCGATGGTCTCGACTTCGGGGAGGTAGAAGCGGTTCGTCGGGTCGACGACCAGCGTCCGGCCGTCATCGGTTACGACCGCCGCGACGACGTGCGCCTTGCGCCCTTCGAGGTAGAGCCTCTGCGCGGGGATGCCCGCGGCGCGCGCCATGTTGACGAAGACGCGCGCGGCCTCGCCGCAGCGCCCGCGCCCCGAGCGCAGCGTGTCGGCCGCCGTGTGGCGCAGGAAGGGGCGCGTGCGGGCGCTGAAGTCTACGTTGCGGACGTGCGCGCGGACGTAGTCCCTGAGCGCCACCACCTTCGAGTCGAAGTCGTAACCGGCCGAGCCTTCGAGCGCCTGACGGGTGACCGCGCGGACGTATTCGTCCTGTCTATGTTGGGCGAGGGATTCGGCGGCGCCGACGGCCAGCAGGGCGAGCGCGAGGGCGGCGAGCGCGTGGGGCGCCAGCCGCCGGGCCGTACGGGGGAAGGGGCGGGACTTCATTGGACTCGTGCGCGTCCTTAAAAAAAGGGCTCCGGGTCAGAGCCTCTCGGTCGTGTCCTCTTCGTGTCCGATGGTGTCGTCGCCGTCGGGCGGGGGCAGCTCGACGGTGATGCGGTCGGTGTCGGGCGCGGGGAGGTCGTCGCCCGTGAGGCGCGCGAGCACGACCGTGATGTTGTCCTCGCCGCCGCGCTCGTTCGCCTCGTCGATCAGCTGCCCGCAGGCGCGCGGGAGGTCGCCGTCCGCGCCAGAGACGATGCGCAGCATGTCCTCGGCGCGGAGCTTGCCCGAGAGTCCGTCGCTGCACAGCAGCAGGATGTCGCCGCGGAAGACCTTCACGCGCCCCGTCACCGGCTGCAACTCGGGCTGCGCGCCGAGCGCCTGGAGGATGACGTTGCGGAACATGTGCGTCTCGGCCTCCTGCTCGCTGATCTGGCCCACGTCCACGAGCTGCTGGACGAGCGACTGGTCTTTGGTGGCGAGCTTGATGTGGCCGCCGCGGATGATGTAGCCGCGGCTGTCGCCGACCTGGAGGAGGCTGACGCCGTCGGCCGTGACGGCCGCGGCGGTGAGCGTCGCGCCCATCCCGGAGCAGCGCGGGTCCTCCTGGCTGCGGCGGTGGATGGCGAAGTTGGCGTAGTCGGTCGCGTTCTTCAGGCACTCGACGAGCGGCGCGTCCGGGTCGGGGAGGTCGCCGCCGGCCTCCTCGTCCTCGTCGCCCGCGAGCATGTCGCGGACGGTCTCGACCGCCATGCGGCTCGCCACGTCGCCGGCGAGCGCCCCGCCCATGCCGTCGGAGACGACGAGGACGAGCCCCTTGTCGCCCACCTCGAAGCGGCTTAAGCCCTCGGGCGGCTGCTCGCCGTCCGACCCCGTCCAGGCCCTGGGCGCGGAGAGGTCGAGCACGAGGAAGTTGTCCTCGTTGCCCGAGCGGACGCGGCCCACGTTGGTCTTGGCGTATAGCTCTACGAGCATATGGTGAAGGGTGAAAGGTGACGAGTGACAAGTGACAAGAAAAAGCGGCCGGACTTTCTTCTCACCTACCACCCACCACGCGTCACTAAATTTTGCTGAGTGCCTGATCCAAATCAGAGATGATGTCTTCGACCTCTTCGAGGCCGACCGAGATGCGCACCAGCCCTTCGGTGATGCCGAGCCGCGCGCGGGTCTCGGGGAGCACGGAGGCGTGGGTCATCGTCGCCGGGTGCGAAATCAGAGTCTCGACGCCCCCCAGGCTCTCGGCCAGCGTGCAGAGGCGGACGGATTCTAACACAGTGCGGGCGTTTTCCAGCGAGCCCGTGTCGAAGGCGATCATCCCGCCGAAGCCCCTCTGCTGCCGCCGGGCCAGCTCGTACTGCCGGTGCGAGAGCGAGCCCGGGTAGTACAGCTTCTCGACCTTCGGGTGCTCTTCGAGGAAGGCCGCCACCGCGCGCCCCGTCGCGTCGTGCTGCTCCATCCGCACGGCGAGCGTCTTGGTCCCGCGCAGGACGAGCCACGAGTCGAAGGGCGAGAGGATGGCGCCGACGGCGTTCTGGAGGAACCCGAGCTTCTCGGCGTCGCGCTCGTCGTTGAGGAGCACGGCGCCGCCCACGCTGTCCGAGTGGCCGTTCAGGTACTTCGTCGTCGAGTGGACGACGATGTCCACGCCGAACTCGATGGGGCGCTGGAGGTAGGGCGACATGAAGGTGTTGTCGCAGACCACGCGCGCGCCGGCCGCGTGCGCGATGTCCGAGACGGCCTTCAGGTCGGTAATCATCATCACCGGGTTGGTCGGCGTCTCGACGAAGACCATCCGCGTGTTGGGCCGGAGCGCCGCCTCGACGTTCGTCGGCTCGGTCGTGTCCACGTAGGAGAACTCGATGCCGTAGTCGGCCAGCACGCGGCTGAAGAGGCGGAACGTGCCGCCGTAGGTGTTGTCCGAGACGACGACGTGCTCGCCGGCCTTGACCAGCCGGAGCGTGGCGTCGATGGCCGCCATCCCCGAGGCGAAGCAGTAGCCGAACCGCGCGCCTTCGAGCGCCGCGAGGTTCCGTTCGAGCGCCGCGCGCGTCGGGTTCTGCGTGCGCGCGTACTCGTAGCCGCCGCGCGGCCGCCCCAGCGCCTCCTGCTGGTAGGTCGAGGTCTGGTAGATGGGCACCGTGACCGCGCCCGTCGTCGGGTCGGGCTCGTTGCCGGCGTGGATGGCTGTCGTAGAGAAACCCATAGTTTTGAATGATGAGTGCAGAGTGCAGAGTGCAGAATTAAGAAGCCCCCTCCATTCCGCACTCTGCACTCTGCACTCTGCACTAGTCAAAGATTCCCTGGCTCATGTAGCGCTCGGCGCCGTCGGGGAAGAGGGTGACGACGCGCTTGCCGGCGCCCAGCCGCCCGGCGACTTTGCGCGCGGCGGCGGCGGCCGCGCCGGTCGAGCCGCCGCCGAGGACGCCCTCGGTGCGCGCCAGCTCGCGGACGGTGGCGAAAGCCTCCGCGTCCGAGACGGCGATGATTTCGTCGGCCGCGTCGCGGTCGAGGTTCGGCGGGATGAACTCGCGCTGGCCGATGCCTTCGAGCCGGTAGAAGCCGGGACGGCCGCCGCCGAGGATCGAGCCCTCGGGCTCGACGAGCGCGCAGTAGAGTTCGGGGTTGAGGCGCCTGAGCGCGCGCGTCAGCCCCGTGAAAGTCCCGGCCGAGCCGCAACCCAGGACGACGGCGTCCACGCGCCCGTCCGCCTGCTCGATGATTTCGCGGGCGGTCGTCTCCTCGTGGTAGAGCGGGTTGGCGGGATTCTCGAACTGCTGCGGGACGAAGCTGCCGGGCGTCTCCGCGGCCAGCTCGCGCGCGCGCCGGACGGCGCCCTCCATGCCCTCCTCGGCCGGGACGTACTCGATTCGCCCGCCGAGCGCCTCCATGATCTTCATCTTCTCGCGCGAGTAGCCCTCGGGGACGCACAGGACGACGCGGTAGCCGCGCGCCACGCCGACGAGCGCGAGCCCGATGCCGGTGTTGCCGGCCGTCGGCTCGACGATGGTCGCGCCGGGCCGGAGGACGCCGCGCCGCTCGGCGTCGAGAATCATCCCGAGCGCGGCGCGGTCTTTGACCGAGCCGCCGGGGTTCATGTATTCGAGCTTGGCGAAGAGTTCGGCCGCGGGCGCCGGCGCGAAGCGCGACAGGCGCAGCAGGGGGGTGCCGCCGACCAGCTCCAGGATGCTATCCACGGGCCGGAGCGGCGTCCTGTCTCTGCCAACCTCCCTGATTTGTGACGGCGCAGCCATGAAAGTGGAACTGCCCCGATGGTAGCCTAGGGAGTGAAGAGTGACAAGTGGAAACGCCGTGAACCGTGAACCGTAAACCGTGACAAGAAGGGGCGGGTTTTGTCTCGTCACGGTTCACGGTTCACGGTTCACGGTTTTTATCTTGTGTCCCGGCGCGGTCTGGGTTATTTTGTAGCCCCGTGAATCACACGGGCTCACCTGCTTTAAATCCCACGGTCGTCGCCATCATCCCCGCGCGCTACGCTTCGAGCCGTCTGCCCGGCAAGCCCCTGCTGCCGATTCAGGGCCGCCCGATGGTCGTCCACGTCGTCGAGCGCGCGCTCGCGGCCCCCTGCGTCTCGCGCGCGGTCGTGGCGACCGACGACGCGAGGATTTTCGAGGCCGTGACGGCCGCCGGCTACGAGGCCGTGATGACGAGCCCCGGCCACGCCTCGGGCAGCGACCGGCTGGCCGAGGCCGCCGCGAAAATCGAGTGCGACGTCGTCGTCAACGTGCAGGGCGACGAGCCGCTCATCTCGCCCGAGACGATAGAGGTCGCCGCGGCGGCGCTCGTCGGGGACGAGGGCGCGGCCGTCTCGACCACGTCCGAGCCCATCGAGACGGCGGCCGACGTGCTCAGCCACGACGTCGTCAAGGTCGTCGTGGACGCGGGCGGCCGCGCGCTCTACTTCTCGCGCTCGCCCGTCCCTTTCCCGCGCGAGGCGGCGCGGCGCTACGGGGGGCTGGCGGCCGCGCTCGAAGTCGAGCCGCGGCTGCTGGGCACGTTCCGCAAGCACACGGGGCTTTATGTTTACCGCCGCGCCTTTTTGTTAGAATACGCGCGCTGGCCCCAGACCCCGCTCGAACGCGCCGAGTCGCTCGAACAACTGCGCATCCTCGAACGCGGGCACGCCATCCGCGTCGTCGAGGCGGCCGCGCCCTCCGTCGGCGTGGACACGGAGGACGACCTCCGGCGCGTCCGCGAGATGCTTGAGGCGGGGGCCCGCCCCGGGAGTTGAAAGCTATGGGAGACTGGATAGGACTCGGGGTCATCGTGCTGGTCGTCGTCGTCGCGCTCGTCGGGCTCTCGCAGCTCACGAAGAGGCCGAGGCAGCTCACGCCGGAGGAGTACGAGGAGCGCGTCGCCGAGGCGAAGGGCACGACGCGCGCCGCCGCGCTGGCCGGGATGAACGCGCTCAACAAGATGGTCAACCCGAAGGCCGTCGAGGCCGTGGAGAGGCAGAAGGACTTGCAGGCGGGCTACTACGACGACGAGGAGCAGAAGGGCGAGGGCGACGGGCCCGGCGCGGGGAAGGGGAAGGGGCCGACTGACGAAGAGGGGAAGGATGCCTAAATACATTTTCGTGACGGGCGGGGTGGTTTCGAGTTTGGGGAAGGGGCTGGCGGCCTCAAGCATCGGCTGCCTGCTGGAGGCGCGGGGCCTGAGCGTGACCTGCGTCAAGCTCGACCCGTACATCAACGTGGACCCGGGCACGATGTCGCCGTTCCAGCACGGCGAGGTCTTCGTCACCGACGACGGCGCCGAGACGGACCTCGACCTCGGGCACTACGAGCGCTTCACGCACGCGCGCCTGTCGCGCTCGAACAACTGGACGACCGGGAGAATCTACCTCTCGGTCATCGAGAAGGAGCGGCGCGGCGACTACCTCGGCAAGACCATCCAGGTCATCCCGCACATCACCGACGAGATCAAGCGCGCCGTCCGCTCGGTCGCCGAGAAGGACTCGACCGACGTCGTCATCGTCGAGATAGGCGGCACCGTGGGCGACATCGAATCCCTGCCGTTCCTCGAAGCCATCCGCCAGATGGGGAACGAGGAGCGGCAGAACGGGCAGAACGGCGCCGTCTTCGTCCACCTCACGCTCGTCCCCTACATCGCCGCCGCGGGCGAGCTGAAGACGAAGCCGACGCAGCACTCGGTGCGCGACCTGCGCGAGATAGGCATCGCCGTGGACATCCTGCTCTGCCGCTCGGACCGCACGCTGCCGCGCGACATCCGCTCGAAGATAGCGCTCTTCTGCAACGTCAAGGAGCAGGCCGTCATCGCCGCGCAGGACGTGGACACCATCTACGAGGTGCCGCTCGCCTTCCACGAGCAGGGGCTCGACGACCAGATAGTCTCGGCCCTGGGCCTGCAAGACCGCGCCCCGCACGCCGACCTCACGCGCTGGCGCGAGCTGGTCGCCACCATCCGCGACCCCTCGAAGGGCAGCGTCACCATCGCCATCGTCGGCAAGTACGTCGAGCTGGAGGACTCCTACAAGTCGCTGCGCGAGGCCCTGACGCACGGCGGCGTGGCGAACAACCTGAAGGTGGACGTGCGCTGGGTCGAGAGCGAGGGCCTGATGGACGAGGACTACGAGGAGCGCCTGCGCGACTACGACGCCATCCTCGTCCCCGGCGGCTTCGGCAAGCGCGGCGTCTCCGGGATGATTCGCGCCATCAACTACGCGCGCAGGACGCGCACGCCCTACTTCGGCATCTGCCTCGGGATGCAGACGGCCGTCATCGAGTACGCGCGCGCGGTCTGCGGGCTCGACCGCGCGGACTCGACCGAGTTCGACGCCGACACGCCCCACCCGGTCATCTTCAAGCTACGCGACCTGGCCAACGTGGAAGACTTCGGCGGGACGATGCGCCTCGGCGCGTGGACGTGCCGGCTGGGCGAGGGGAGCCTCGCGCGCGAGGTCTACGGCGGCCGCGCCGACGTGAGCGAGCGCCACCGCCACCGCTACGAGTTCAACCCCGAGTACCGCGAGCAGTTGGAGGCGGCCGGCCTCGTCTTCAGCGGCATCTCGGAGGACGGCCGCTTCGTCGAGATGGTGGAGCTGCCGCGCGAGGCGCACCCGTGGTTCTTGGGCTGCCAGTTCCACCCCGAGTACAAGTCGAAGCCGCTCGCGCCGCAGCCGCTGTTTGCGTCTTTCGTCCGGGCGGCGTACCGTAACCGCATGCGCGACGAGACGTCGGTCGAGGGCGCGGGCGAGGCCGAGGCGGCGCCCGCCCCGCACGAGCGCGCGCAGGCGCTGGCCGGCGACGACTGAATATTGAATAAGGGGACGCGAGGAGGCATTACTCATGGGCGACAACTTAGGTCTGGGGACGATGACGGGCGAGCACGAGGTGCCCGAGTTCGAGAGCACGAACACGAAGATTCACGGCGAGCCGCCGCCGGGCTCGCCCCTGCCCGGCGTCGAGCGCGAGGAGCCCGCCGAGGTCAAGACGGAGGTCAACCCGAACACCGAGTGAGGCGTCGGCCGTTCTTCCGAACGCCGAAGCGCGCGCGGAAGTCGCCGGGGGCCGCGGGTAAAAACTTCGCGCCCCCGGCG
>DASVTS010000030.1:0-17255 GCA_036387455.1 Pyrinomonadaceae bacterium
TACGTCAAGCGCCTCAACGGCACGAACGTCAAGGAGGGCAAGAACAAGTTCGAGCTGGCCGAGCAGCTCGTCGAGGAGATGGCCGAGTTCAAGCGCAAGAACAGGTGCTCGCGCCTCGTCATCGTCTGGGCCGCCTCGACCGAAATCTTCCTGAAGCCCCACGCCGTCCACAAGACGCTCAAGTCCTTCGAGCAGGCCATGCGCGACAACCACAAGGCCATCGCCCCCTCGATGGTCTACGCCTACGCCGCGCTCAAGTCGGGCATCCCCTTCGCCAACGGCGCGCCGAACCTGACGGTGGACGTGCCGGCGCTCGTGGAGCTGGCGAACACGAACGGCGTCCCCGTCTGCGGCAAGGACTTCAAGACCGGCCAGACCCTGATGAAGACCATCCTCGCGCCGGGGCTGAAGTCGCGCATGCTCGGCCTCCACGGCTGGTACTCGACCAACATCCTCGGCAACCGCGACGGCGAGGTTTTGGACGACCCGGAGTCCTTCAAGACGAAGGAGGAGTCGAAGCTCTCCGTCCTCGAATACATCCTCCAGCCCGACGTCTACCCGCAGCTCTACAAGGACTTCTCGCACGTCGTCCGCATCAACTACTACCCGCCGCGCGGCGACAACAAGGAGGGCTGGGACAACATCGACATCTTCGGCTGGCTCGGCTACCCGATGCAGATTAAGATCGACTTCCTGTGCCGCGACTCGATCCTGGCCGCGCCCATCGTCCTCGACCTCGCGCTCTTCCTCGACCTCGCACAGCGCGTCGGGATGAAGGGCACGCAGGAGTGGCTCTCCTTCTACTTCAAGTCGCCGATGACCGCGCCCGGGCTCTACCCCGAGCACGACATCTTCATCCAGCTCATGAAGCTCAAGAACACGCTGCGGCACCTGCGCGGCGAAGACCTCATCACGCACCTCGGCTTGGAGTACTACGACTAGCGGGGCCGCCGGCGGCCGCCCGCCGGGTTGCCTCCCCCGGCGCCGGAGGGCGCGGCGGCGTTGCCCGCCGCGCCCTTAAAATTTTTGTCACGCGCGGCCCTCACGTTTTGGCACACGCGGCCGCCCGCGCTCCACCTTTAGGTGTGCCAATTCCTGGAACGCGGACTTCATTTTTTTGAACGGGGCCGTTTATTGTCACCCTTCGGGTGCCGCGAAGTGTCAGGCCGCGGCCCGGCGGGGCCCGCGGCGCGGGGGCGAAAATTTTCGCCCTCGAATATTTTGTAGTGACAACAAACCCTTTGTCGTATATATAGTGCTCTCGTCACCGCGGCGCGGCCGCCCCCCGGCCGGTTCGCCGGAAGCAAACCACGTCTTAACACGTCTCATCAAAGAAGTGCGGTTCGCTCTTTGCATGGAGATAGACCGGAAGCGGCCCGACGGCCGGGAGCAGCCAAACGCGGCGCCCCCCGCAAGCCCGAAGGACGCTTGAGCCGGCACTCCCTGCGAAGGAGGCGAGCCACATGGTTGCAGTTATGGACAGAGAAACGACCAACACCAACACGGTCCTGCTCGACCCCGACCAGAAGAGCCCCCGCGCTCAGGAGTTCGAGGAGAAGCTGGCCGCCCGCATCGTGGGCCAGGAGCGCGCGGTGCGCCGCATGAGCGGCCTCTACCAGATTTTCCTCGCCGGCATGAACCCGCCGAACCGCCCCGTCGGCACGATGCTCTTCCTCGGCCCCACGGGCTCGGGCAAGACGCGCGTCGTCGAGGCGGCGGCCGAGGTGCTCTTCGGCGACCCCAACGCGGTCATCAAGATCGACTGCGCCGAGTTCCAGCACTCGCACGAGATTGCGAAGCTCATCGGCAGCCCCCCGGGCTACCTCGGCCACCGCGAGACCTCCCCGATGCTCACGCAGGAGAACCTCGACCGCTACCACACCGAGGAGAGCAAGCTCTCGCTCGTCCTCTTCGACGAGATCGAGAAGGCGTCCGACTCGCTCTGGCAGCTCCTCCTGGGCATCCTCGACAAGGCGACGCTCACCCTGGGCGACAACCGGCGCGTGGACTTCTCGAAGACGATGGTCGTGATGACCTCGAACCTCGGCGCCCGCGAGATGAGTGAACTCATCTCGGGCGGCATCGGCTTCGCCCCCTCGAAGAACGGGAAGAACCCGCACGACTCCGAGGTGGATCAGAAGATTTACCGCACGGCGGTCGAGGCGGCGCGGAAGAAGTTCAGCCCCGAGTTCATGAACCGCATCGACAAGGTGGTCGTCTTCCGGAGCCTGAAGGAGCACCACCTGAAGCAGATTCTCGACCTGGAGTTGCAGGCCGTGCAGGACCGCATCATGAGGTCGGCGGGCACGAAGTTCGTCTTCCAGTGCTCGGACTCGGCGAAGGACTTCCTGCTCGAAGAGGGCATCGACTTCAAGTACGGCGCCCGCCACCTGAAGCGCGCCATCGAGCGGTTCATGGTCTACCCGCTCTCGAACCTCGTGGCCACCGAGCAGGTGGGACTGGGCGACCTCGTCTACGTGGACTTCGACGACTCGCGCGGCAAGCTCTCCTTCTCGAAGCGCTCGGGCGGCGCGCTCATCGCCGACGCGCAGGAGGCCGAGGACGAGACGGACAAGCCCGCGGCCAAGTCGGGCGGCGCCGCCGCCCACCCTCCCCTGGCTAAGGCTGCGCGCAAGAGCCCCCGCGGCGACAAGACCGACGTCTGAGCCGTCGCCAACCATAAACGTAAAAGGCCGGTGAGACTGCGAGTCTCACCGGCCTTCCCTTTTGCGCGGCCTCCTAAAGAAACGACGCGCTACAGCCCGCCGCCCGCGGGCCGCGCGGCGGCGGGCGGCTCCAGCCTGCGGAGAGCCTCGAAGGCGATGCGGGAGAGGTAAGGGTCCGGGTGCGCGAGTACGGAACGGAGCGCGGGCACCGCCGCCGCGTCGCCGATGAGGCCGAGGGCGCGTGCCGCCTCGCGGCGCACGTCGTTCGGGGCGCGCTCGTCCGCGAGCGCCTCGACGAGCGCGGGCACGGCCTCCCTGCCCCCTATCTGGCCGAGCGAGACGGCCGCCGCGCGCCGCACGAACTCGTCCTCCTCGACCTTGCGGCGCGCGAGGCGGTTGAAGAAGCCGGAAGCCCGCAGGCGGCGCGTCAGCGCGCCGGCGAGCGCGGGCACGGCCCTCGCGTCGCCGATCTGGCCGAGCGCGACGGCGGCCGCGCCCCTCACCGAAGGCTGCTTGTCCGTCCCGACCGCGGCGGCAAGGGCGTCGAGCCCGGCCGGGCTGCGCGTCAGGCCGAGCGCGTAGGCGGCCTCGCGCCGCACGAACTCGTCGCGGTCACGCAGCAGCGGCAGAACCAGCGCGGCGGCCTCGCCGGGCGCGAGCGAGAGCACGGCGCGCGCGGCCGTCGCGCGGACGATGGCCGCCATGTCACCGAGCGCCGCGGCGGCGGCCCTCGACGCCTCGGGCCGCGCCATCGCCCCGAGACGCACGACCGCGTCGCGCCGCTCCTCTGCCTCGCCCGACGAGAGGCGCGCCGCCTGAGTCCTGACCTCGTGCTGAAGTGGGGTGAGTTCCCCCTGCGCCCTTGAGCGCGGCGCGGCGGCCGCGACCGCGGCGAGCGCGAGCGCGAGGGTTAAAAAAAAGGGGACGGCCGACCGCCGCGCGGGGCGCGCGAAGGGTGCCGGGTGCGGTTTGTGGCGCGCGGAGGCGCGCGTGTGCCTGTTCATGCGCGGGCCGAGAGCGTGAGCGCGGCCTTGCGCTCGGCGCGGCGGCGCACCGACTCCCACTCGAAAGCCTGGCGGGCGCGCTCGTTCTCCTCCGAGCCGGCGAGGAGCGAGACCAGCTCGTCGTCCCAGTTCGAGGGGAGCGCGGCCGCGCGCCGCATGGACTCCATGATCGAGATGTAGTCGAGGACTTCGTGGACTTCGGTCTCGCTCAGGTGTTCGAGCTTGAGCGCGAGGCGCTGCCTTTCAGTGATGCGTCTGGCCATCGGACGGCTCCCTTCGTGCGAAGCCGGACGGCCAACCGCTCTGGGGCTAACGCGGCGTGGCGAATCGTTCGATGGCGGTCGTGCCGTCGGCGTTCGTGTGCGGCGCGGCTTGGGCGCGCGCGATGTAACTCTTCACCGTGTTCGTCTTGGTCTCCGTGGTCGGCAAACTCTTGCGCTTCTGTCCGGCGATGCGGCGACGCGCCGAACGCGCACGCGCGGGGCGCCGCGAGGGTTCCGGCCGACTCCCGTCGCGCCCGAGCCCTTGCCGCTACCCGGCGGCTTCCCTTCTGCTGTTCGGCTGTCGTTTGAAGCAGCTTCGGTGCTGCTCGTGCGGCGAAATATACATGACGCGCGCGGGGGGCGCAAGATTTACCGGGGGTTCGGGCGGTCAGGGCGGTCGGGCCGTCAGTCTATCTTCGAGGCGATGTGGTGCATCGTGTCCACGATGAGGACGGCAATCGGGGGGTAGAAGAGCAGGTCGGGGCGGAAGTGGTGGCCGAAGAGGTAGTGTATGTCGTCGAAGATGACGAAGTACTTCATGACCGAGCCGACGTAGAGCCCGCCGGCGAGGCTCAGCAGCGAGCCGACGATGAGGAACGTCGAGGCGGTGAAGCGCGTGAAGGGCTTGTCCGTGTGGCCGTCGTCGCCGTTGATGATCGAGTCGTGGATGGACTTCGGGTTGTAGGTGTAGTGCTCGAAGCACGCCTTGAGCCGGACGGCGAGGTGCCAGAGCCCGATGAAGAAGAGCGTGACGACGACGGCGCGGCCGGCGAGCTGGAACTGGTACCAGAAGGGCGGCTTGAACCAGGAGGCGAAGAAGGTCGAGAGGAAGAGCGTGACGGTCGTGAAGACCGCCTGCTGGAGCGCGAAGTTCTCGCGCCGGTCGGCCTCGATGAGCTGGTCCACGCGGCGGTCGAAGCGCGCCTGGACGGCCATGCGGCGCAGGCGCTGCGCGTGCGGGTTGTTCGTGTGGAAGACCGAGCCGCCGCGGAAGTCCGTGCTGTGCGCGCGCTGGAGCTGCGTGTCGTAGAAGGCGCGCTCCTGCGGGTCGCTCAGCGTGCGGTAGGCCAGCGAGATGAGTGCGAACTCGCGCGCGGCGCCCTCCGAGCCCCCGTTCAAATCCGGGTGCCGCTCGCGCGCAAGCTTCCGGTAGGCCGACTTGATCTCGGCCGCCGAAGCCGTCCGCCTGACCTTTAAGACTTTGTAGTAATCGACCACGACCAGCTTCCGGAAAACTGTAGCCGGCGAGTGTCCGCGGGCTCCGAAGCCCTTCCGAACCGCCGCGGGCGGGGAGGTCACCCGTCGCGCGTCACTATAACATTTTTTAGACGGATACGTCCCGCCGGAAACTCCGTGGAATTTCCGGCGGGACGTATCCGTGTGAAGATTTGAGCCTGGGGGGCGATGCTTGACCTCGGGCGGCCTCCGAGGGGGGCGAGGACTTTTAGTGGTGCTCGCACCCACAGACTCTAGTTGTACACGGGCATTGCAACACTTATGCCAACTATCTGGCAAGAAAAAAGTTCAAAATTTACTAGATTTTTACATTCTAACTTCGGCAGGGCGTCAACAAATGTTGACGCCGGTGTTCACTTTTGTGAACACCGGCGTCTTTGCAGTCGCGGGCGGGCGGGTCTATTTCGTCTTCCCGACGACATCTCCGTTGCCCGCGGCGCGCGCCGACTCGCGCTCGACGAAGTTGAGGAGCGTGCGGACGGCGACGCCCGTCGGGCCCTTCGCGCGGAAGGGCTTGGCCTCGTCGCCCCAGGCCGTGCCGGCGATGTCGAGGTGCGCCCAGGAGATGCCGTCGGCGAACTCCTTGATGAAGGCGGCGGCGGTGATGGTGCCGGCCTTGCGCCCGCCGACGTTCTTGATGTCGGCGATGTCGGACTTGATCTGCTTGGTGTACTCCTTGTCCAGGGGTAGCTGCCAGAACTTCTCGCCGACCTCCCGGCCCGACTCGATGACCTCGTTAATCAACTCCTGGTCGGTGCCGAGGATGCCGGTGTTGACGTCGCCGAGGGCGATGGAGACGGCGCCGGTGAGCGTCGCCATGTCGATGACGCGGGTGGCGCCGAGCTTCTTCGCGTAGGAGACGGCGTCGGCGAGGATGAGGCGGCCTTCGGCGTCGGTGTTGATGACCTCGATGGTCTTGCCCGTCATGGCGCGCACCACGTCGCCGGGCTTGGTCGCCTTGCCCGACGGCATGTTCTCGGTCGAGGGGACGACGCCGAGGACGGGGATGGGCGGCTTGAGCTGCGCGACGGCGCGCATGACGCCGAGGACGGTGGCGCCGCCCGTCATGTCGTACTTCATCAGCTCCATGTTCTCGCTGGGCTTGATGGAGATGCCGCCGGTGTCGAAGGTGATGCCCTTGCCGACGAGCGCGAGGAAGTCCTCGCCGTCGTCAATCCCCTGTTTGCCCTCGGGCATGTAGGTGAGCACCATCATCTTCGGCGGCTGGTCGGAGCCGCGCGCGACCGAGAGCAGCGCGCCCATGCCCTCCTGCTCCATCCGCGCCTGGTCGAGCACGTCGATCTCCAGGCCGAACTCGTTGGCGATCTCCTGCGCGCGCTCGGCCATGATGGTCGGCGTCATGTAGGCGCCGGGCTCGTTGGCGAGGTCGCGGGTGAAGTTGACCGACTCGCCGACGACGCGACCGCGCTCGGCCCCGCGCCGCAGCGCCTCCTCGTCCGCGCCCGCGGCGACGACGAGGAGCCGCTCGACCGTGCGCTCCTCCTTGTCGATGGTGCGGTACTTGTCGGGCTCGAAGAGTCCGATGATGGCGCCCTCGACCGCGGCCGAGGCCGCCGCGCCGGCGTCGGCGCCCTCGGGGCGCGGGACGAGCCCGACCGTCTTCACGCTGCGCGAGCGGAGCTGGCGGACGGCCGCGCCCGCGAACTGCGAGACCTGCGCGGCGCCGTAGTCCGCGCGCTCGCCGACGCCGACGAGTAGCAGTCGCTTGGCCTTCGGGCCGGAGGCGCCGGCGGGGAGGTGGAGGTAGACCGACTCGCCTTCTTTCCCCTTCAGCTCCTCGGACTCGATGACGGAGCGGACGAGCCCGGCCGCCGCCGCGTCCAACTCCTTGAGCAGTCCCTCGTCCGCGCGCTCGTCCTTGAAGACGGCCACCGCCAGTGCCTGCACGTCCGCCTCGGCGAAGCCGCCGGCGCTCGTTTGAATCTCCATAATCTCCTTTTTCTCCCCTATCCTTTTGTGCGCTCTTTCAGCTGCGCGCGCGTCTCGCGCTCGACGGTGCGACGCATCTCGGTCTCTCGCTTGTCGTAGAGTTTTTTACCACGGGCCACGCCTATTTCAAATTTGACGCGTCCCCCCTTGAGGTAGACGCGGGTGACGACGAGCGTCATCCCTTTAGTCGTCGCCTGCTCGTCGAGGCGCTCGATCTCGCGCCGGTGCAGGAGCAGCTTGCGCGTCCGCGTCGGGTCGTGGTTGGAGCGGTTGCCGTGCGAGTAGGGCGAGATGTGCGCGTTGAAGAGCCACGCCTCGCCGTCGCGCACCGAGACGTAGGACTCCTTCAACTGTATCTGCCCCGCGCGGATGCTCTTCACCTCCGTCCCCTGGAGCGCGATGCCCGCCTCGTACCTGTCGTGTATATGATACTCGTGCAGCGCCGAGCGGTTCGTCACGAGATTCTTCTCTTCGTCTGGCATAAATTCAGTAGACAGTGGTCAGCAGTCGGTAGAAAACCCTTTGACTACCGTCTACCGTCCGCCTCCTCTTTCAGCGGCCGCGCCATCAGGCTCTCGACGGCGGCGCGGGCCGGTTTGTTTTCGTAGAGGACGGCGTGCACCTCTTCGGTGATGGGCATCTCGACGCCGCGGCGGGCGGCGAGGAGGCGGATGGCGCGCGTGGTGCGGACGCCCTCGGCCACCTCACGCATCCCCGCGAGCACGTCCGCGAGCGCGCGCCCTCGCCCCAGCTCCTCGCCGACGCGGCGGTTGCGCGAGAGCCCGCCCGTGCAGGTCAGCACGAGGTCGCCCAGGCCCGCGAGACCCGTCAGGGTTTCGAGCCGCCCGCCTTCGGCGAGCGCCAGCCGCGTCATCTCCGCTAAACCCCGAGTGACGAGCGCGGCCACGCTGTTGGTGCCCAGGCTCAGCCCCGTGACCATCCCGGCCGCCAGCGCCATCACGTTCTTGGAGGCGCCGCCCAGCTCCGTCCCCACCACGTCCGGGTTGGTGTAGACGCGGAAGTTGCCGGCGCTCAGCGCGCGCTGCACCTCCCTGCCCAGCGCCTCGTCGCCGGAGGCGGCCACGACCGCCGTCGGCTGGTCGGCCGCCACCTCCCGCGCGAACGAAGGCCCGGAGAGGCAGACGAAGCGGGACGCGGCGCCCGGCCCCAGGACTTCGGCGACGACTTCGGACATCCTCCGCCCGGTCTCGACCTCGACGCCCTTCGTCGCGCTGACGAGGATCGCGCCCGGCTCGAACTCCCCGCGCAGGCTCTCCAGCACGGCGCGCGTCGCGTGCGAGGGGGCGGCGAGGATGACGAGCCCCGCGCCGCCCAGCGCCTCGCCCGCGTCCGACGTGGCGCGCACGCCGGCGGGGAGGGCCTGCCCTTCGAGGTACGCGCCGTTCACGCGCCTCTCGTTGATGTCCTCGACGACCGAGGCGTTCCGCGACCACAGGCGCACCCCGCGCCCCGCGCGCGCCGCCGCGATGCCCAGCGCCGTCCCCCAACCGCCCGCCCCGATGACAGCGACGTGCATTGCTGATTGCAGAATTCAGAGTGCAGAGTGCAGAAGGAAATGCAGGCCGTTTTAATTCTGCACTCTGCACTCTGCACTCATCACTTAAACTTACCCTCCTCCCCGCGGAGGAGGCGCCCGATGTTGGCGCGGTGCATGAAGACGATGAGCGCGGCGCCCGTGACGGCGACCGCGAGCACCGGCGCAGGCGCGCGGTCGCCGACGCCGAGCCGGCCGAGCGCCCAGACGGCGAGCGGCAGGACGGCGGTGGCCGTGACCGAGCCGAGCGAGACGTAGCGCCAGAGCCAGACGACCGCGGCGAAGACGACGAGCGCGGCCAGCGTCGCCAGCGGCGCGAGGACGAGGAAGACGCCCAGGCCCGTCGCCACGCCCTTGCCGCCGCGGAAGCGGAGCCACACGGGGAAGACGTGGCCCAGCACCGCCGCCGCCGCCGCCGCGCAAACCCACCACCCGGCGCCCTCGCCGAGCGCCGCCCGCGCCGCGAGCACCGCCGCCGCGCCCTTCGAGGCGTCGAGCAGCAATGTCAAAATCCCGGCGCCCCTGCCGGCGCGGCGCGTGACGTTGGTCGCGCCCGTCCCGCCCGAGCCGGTCTCGCGCACGTCGCCGCCGCCGCGCAGGCGAACCAGCAGATACCCG
This sequence comes from Pyrinomonadaceae bacterium, assembly GCA_036387455.1. Classification (GTDB taxonomy): domain Bacteria; phylum Acidobacteriota; class Blastocatellia; order Pyrinomonadales; family Pyrinomonadaceae; genus QHXN01. The sequence goes on from DASVTS010000030.1 coordinate 9,293, forward strand.
AACGGGACCGAGCCGAGCAGGTAGGCGAGGGCGACGACCGCGACGTGAAGCATCCGAAAGGCTCCGGGCGACTTTTGCGGGGGCTTGAGTGCGCGGACTGAATATAACAAGCGGGGAAAGAGCGCGACAAGGCGGGAGGGGCGGGCCGGCCGGGGCTAATCTTCCCGCGAGGGCTTCGAGCGCAGGCGCTTCGTGCGGGAGCGGCGCGACTTCTCTTCGAGGGTGCGCTCGCGGGCCGCGCGCGTGCGGCGCGTGGGCACGCGCTTCGGCTTGCGGTAGTTGCGCCGCGCGGCCTCCTCGCGCAGCTTGCGCACGCAGTTCATCTTGTTGCGGTGCTGGCTCCGCTCCTCGCGGCAGTTGACGACGATGCCGGACGGGAGGTGGCGCAGGCGGACGCCGGTCTCGACCTTGTTGACGTGCTGCCCGCCGGGGCCGCCCGAGCGGAAGGTCTCGACCTCGCACTCGCGCAGAAGCTCCTCGTCCGACTCCGGCAGCTCTATCAACGCGCGCCCCCCGAAGGCTTCAACTCGTCCGCCCCGCGAGCCCGCCCACGGCCGCGAGGAGTTCCGAGGGCTCGACGGGCTTGGCGAGGTGCGCGTCGAAGCCGGCGGAGAGTGAGCGCGCGCGGTCTTCGTCCCTCGCGTAGGCGGTCAGCGCGACGGCGGGCGTGCGCCGCCCCCGCCGCGCGTCGCGCTCGCGCACGCGCGCGATGAGCGCGTAGCCGTCCTCGCCCGGCATCCCGATGTCGCTGACGAGCACGTCGCAGCCCGCGCCGCCGTCCAGAGACGCCAGCGCCTCGGCCGCCGACCCGACCGCGCGGACGCTCGCGCCCGAGCATTCGAGCAGCGTCTTCAACATCGCGCGCGCGTCCTCCTCGTCCTCGACGAGCAGCACGCGCGTCCCCGCGAGCGCCGCCGGGGCCGCCGGGGCCTCCTGCGCGGGCGCCGGCGCCTGCGCGGCCTCCTCCGGCGCCGCGGCCTGCGGCGCGGGCTTGAGCGGCAGGCGCAACTGGAAGGTCGAGCCCCGGCCGGGGCCGGCGCTCTCGGCCGTCACCTCGCCGCCGTGCAGTTCGACCAAGTGGCGGACGATTGAGAGCCCGAGCCCGAGCCCGCCGTGCTGGCGCGTGGTGCCCATGTCGGCCTGCCGGAAGCGGTCGAAGACGTGCGGCAGAAAGCCCTGCTCGATGCCCTGCCCCGTGTCGGCCACGCGCACGACCGCGTGCGCGCCCTCGCGGCGCAGCCCGACCTCGACGCGCCCGCCGGGCGGCGTGAACTTGACGGCGTTCGAGAGCAAGTTCCAGAGCACCTGCCGCAGGCGGTCGGGGTCGGCCGAGACTTCGCCCACGTCCGCGGCGAGCAGCGTGCTCAGGTAGAGCCCTTTGGCCTCGGCCGCCGGCCGGACGGTCTCGACCGCCTCCTGCAAGAGGGCGCGCGCCTCGACGGGCCGCAGCTCCAGCCGGAGCTTTCCCGTGATGATGCGCGAGACGTCGAGCACGTCCTCGACTATCTGCCGCTGCGCGCGCGCGTTGCGCTCGATGGTCTCGACGGCGCGGCGCGTCGCCTCGGCGTCGAAGCCGCCGCCCCGCAGCATCGAGGCCCAGCCGAGGATGGCCGTCAAAGGCGTCCGCAGCTCGTGACTAAGCGTGGCGAGGAACTCGTCCTTGATGCGGTTGGCGTCCTGCGCCTGCCGGTAGAGGCGCGCGTTCTCGACGGCGAGCGACGCGCGGCGCGCGAGGTCTTCGGCGAAGGCGAGGTCTTCGGCGCCGTAGCGGCGGCCCGACTCGGCCGTGACGAAGGTGATGGCGCCGAGGGTGCGCCCGTGGGCCGAGAGCGGGACGACCATGACCGAGGTGAAGCCCACCTCGCGCATGATGCGCAAATGCTCCTCGTCCTTCGCCGCGGCGACGAGCAGCTCGTCCGGTATCTCCACGTACAGCTCGGGCGTGCCCGTGCGCAGCACGGCCGCCACGCCGGTCGCGGCCTCGGGGTCGTAGGGGTAGCGCTCGGCCAGCCCGCGCGCCCACTCGACCTTCGCGGGGTCGACGTGCGCGACGGCGAGGCGGCGGAGCGCGCCGTCCTCGCCGACGACGTCCACGGCGCACCAGTCGGCGACCCAGGGCACGGCCGCGTGCGCGATGGCCTCCAGAGTCTTCTCGTAGTCGAGCGAGGAGGAGAGCAGCGTCGTCGCCTCGGCGAGGAAGGTGGCGCGGCGCTCGGCCGCCTCGGCGCCGACGCGCAGGCGCCGCTGCTCGTCGTAGAGGTCGGCGGTGCGCAGGGCGGAGGCGGCGAGGTTCGCCAGCGCGGAGGCGACGACCACGTCCGTCTCGGCGAAGCGGCGCGGCTCGCGGTAGTAGAAGGCGAGCGTGCCGATGGCCTCGCCGTGCGCGCGCAGGGGGAGCGTGAGCATCGAGCGGATGCCCTCGCGCCGGTAGGTCTCGCCGCGGTCGCCGAGCATCGGGTCGGAGAAGACGTCCTCGACGACGAGCGGCGCCTCGGGCAGGCGCGGCGTGCCCGGCGTGACCTCGATGCGGTCGCGGTCGTACTCCTCCGAGAGGCCGCTCGAAGCGACGACGGCCCAGGCCGACTCCCGCGGGAGGTAGCGCCAGACGGCGTAGGCGTCGGCCTCGATGAGGCTGCGCGAGAGTTCGACGACGGCCGGGAGCACCGACTCGGTCTGCGGCGAGCCGAGCAGGCTCTCGGAGGCGTTGACGAGGGCGCGCAGCCGCTCCTCGACGTCGCGCCGCTGCCGGAGCGCCTCCTCGGCCCGGGCGCGCGCCTCGCCCGCGCTCAGGAGCAGGCGCTCGCGCTCGGCCGCGGCGCGCACGCGCTCGGTGACGTCGCGCGCGATGCCCTCGACGGCGACGGGCGCCCCGTCGCGGTAGGCGATGCGGGTGGAGACTTCGAGCGTGAGGCGGCGGCCGTCGCGCGAGATGATGTCCACCTCGTAGACGGTGAGCGCCGAGGGGTCGGCGAGCTTCTTCGCCGTCATCCGCTTCGCCAGCTCCAGGTGCTCGGGCGCGACGACCTGCGCGATGTTGAGGCCGCCGAGAATCTCCTCGCGGGTGTAGCCCGTGGCCTCGGCGCCGGCGCGGTTGATGGTGAGGTAGTTGCCCGCGAGGTCGTGCGAGTAGATGATGTCGTTGGCGTTTTCGAGCAGCGAGCGGTACTTCTCCTCGCTGCGGCGCATCTCCTCCTGCGCCTCGCGCATGAAGGTGGCGTCGCGCTGCGTGCCCCAGGCGCGCAGCAGGCGGCCGTCCTCCACCGCCCCGACGAGGTTGTTGAGGAAGTGGCGGCGGCGCCCCGCGCGGTCCACCTCGACCGACTCGGCGTCGGCGAGGCGGTAGCCGGAACGGACGAAGGCCCGCAGGTACTCGACGTTCCCGGGGACTTCGCGGAGGAGGAGTTCGCCGAGGCGCACGCCGTACAGCTCCTCGGCGCGCTCGAAGCCGTACATGCGCGCCGCCGCGTCGTTGCACTCGGCGAGGTAGCCGTGGCGGTAGAAGCGCTCTATCTGCTCGTCCTCGGGGAGCGAGACGGGGACGGGCTCCTCCAGCTCGAAGCGCCAGATGCCCTCCGTGCTGTTGGCGATGAAGGCGCGGTAGCGCTCCTCGCTCTCCCTGAGAGCGCGCTCTATCTCCTCCGGGGTGTGCCGCGTGGTGGTCTGGTCCTGCATCGGGGGTTCGTCCCGCTCCGGCCGCGTGTGAGGCTTCAGTCCCCGCCGAACAGCCGCTCGTACTCGTCCTTGACGCGGGCGTAGCACTCGCAGGCGAGCCTCTCCATCCCCGGCCGGTCGAGGATGCGGATGAGGCCCCGGCTGTAGTCGATGAGCCCGTCGGCGCGGAGCCTGCCCGCCACCTCGGTCACGCCCGGCCGCCGCACGCCGAGCATCGCCGACAGATACTCCTGCGTCAGGTTCACCTCGTCGGAGCCGACCCCGTCGCTCGACATCAGGAGCCAGCGGCACATCCGCGACTCGACGCGGTGCAGCGCGTTGCAGGCCGACGACTGCGAGCCGACGATGACGACCGTGTGGACGTAGCGGTTCAGGAGGCGGCGCACCCCCTCGCTGCGGTCGTAGGCGGCGCGGAAGACTTCGGCGCGGACGCGGACGGCCTCGCCCGGTATCTGGCAGAAGGTCGGCATCGTCGTCTGCCCGGCGTTGAGGATGACGGGGATGCCCGACATCCCCTCGCGCCCGATGGTGCCGGACTCGACGGTCGCGCCGTCCTCCATCGTCGTCACCATGGAGAGCAGGCAGTTGAGGGGGAAGTGGACGTCGCGTATCGGCTCGTCGGGGATGATGACGTGGTGGCCGTGCCGGAGCGTGACGACCTCGGCGTGGCGGCAGACCGGCTCCAGCTCCGCCTGCGGCAGCAAGGCCAGCAGCCTGTTCTCCGTGAGGCGGTCTGTCGCGTTCGATGGCATCGGGGCTTCCTCCTGTGCCCTCGCCGCCGTGCCGCTCGCGGGCTGGGGTCGGGAAGTTTGCGCGGGAATCGCGGCGGGCGAGGAGCAGGTTTTCAAACGGTTCGCGCTCGCGTAGATTATTAGCACAATACTCCCCCGGCGCGAAATTTGGCAGCCCCGCACGCCGACCGGGCGCCTCGGCGGGCGCGAGGCCGCCGTCAAAAACAGTTGACCGCCGCGGGCGCGCGCCCGCGGCGGTCAACACGCCTTGCGGCCGGCGCCTCAGTCCGAGGCGGCCGAGGCTTCGGCGGCTACCTTGTCGCCGCTCAGGCTGTCGTGCGAGAAGACGGCCCGCCTGACGAGCGCCGAGCGGCCCTCGGCCTCCCTCGCCCTTTTGAGGAACCCCTCGGCCGCTCCGGCGTCCGACAGGCGGGCGTGCTCGGCCAGGTGGCGCAGCAGCATCGCGCTCTCGTCGATGGCGCGGATGGAGCTCCACAGCGTGGCCTCGATGGTCTGGGTGAGTTCGGACAGCAGGCTGTCGGCCGAGAAGGCGTGGCCGGTGTGGCAGCGGAAGCGCGTGCGCCCGCTCTCCTCTAGCCGGAGCAGCGTGCCGTGGCACTCGGGGCAGGCGTAGATTGACGGCTCGCCCAGCTTGAAGACGTCCTCGTCCCGCGCGCGCTCTTCCTTGGCGATGCTGACTTCGATGTTCAACTCTTCGGGCACTTCGTAACCCCCCTGCTCCGCGACCGACGTGCTGGCGAGGCGCGCCAGCAGCGGCGCGACCTCCGCCAGCGGCAGCGTGTGGTCAACCTCCACCCCCCTGAGCGCGCTCAGAGGCATCGAGGGCATGAACGCCTCGTCCGGGTCCTGCACGACGGCCAGGCCGCCGAGCCGCTTGACGGCCCATAGCCCCGAGGTGCCGTCGTCGAGCCCCCCCGTCAGGATGACGCCCACGACGCGCGGGCCGTAGGTCTGCGCGGCCGAGCGGAAGAGCGGGTCGACGGCGGGGCGGAAGCGGTTCTCCTTCGGCCCGTGCGTGACGCGCACCACGCCCGGCTCCAGCAGGAGGTGGCGGTCGGGCGCCGCGACGTAGATGCGGCCCGGGACGATGCGCTCGCGGTTGACGGCGTTGGCCGCCGGGAGCGGGCCGGAGCGGTCGAGTATCTGGCCGAGCACGCCCGGCGAGTCCGGCGCGGCGTGCATGACGACGAAGACGGAGCCGGGGAAGTCCGCGGGCAGCCCGCCGACGAGCGTCTTCAGCGCCTCGACGCCCCCTCCCGAAGTCCCGACGACGACGATGTCTCTACCCGGCATACCACGGAATCCTTTCACGCGCGACGGCGTCGCGCCCTCGAATCGCACGAGTCTCACCGAAGGGGGAAGGACACACACCCGGAACGGCTTTCAACTATACACGCCTTCCGCGTTCGACTACACTCTACCCACGCGGCCCGGCCCCGGCGGGCGGCACGCCCGCCCGCATCGCGCTATTATCAACACGTTCATTCCCCAACGACACGCCGCCGGGGGCGCCCGGCGGGCGGCGTCGTGGCCCGGTTCTCAAGGTCGAAGGGTAACTCGATGAGTGAAATTCCAGGCGGCAACGGCGACGGCCGTGCGGGCCGCGCGGCGGGCGCGGGGGACGACTTCATGGTCGTCGGCCTCGGGGCGTCGGCGGGCGGCATCAACGCCCTGCGGGAGTTCTTCCGCCACGTGCCCGAGGGGAGCGGGATGGCCTACGTCGTCATCCTCCACCTCTCGCCCGACCACGACAGCCAGCTCGCCGAGGTCTTGCAGCAGAGCACGCCGATGACGGTCACGCAGGTGACCGGGCGCGTCGGGATAGAGCCCGAGCACGTCTACGTCATCCCGCCCAACAAGAGCCTCTCGATGAGCGACGGCTCGCTCGTCCTCTCCGAGGTGACGCGCGTCGAGGAGCGGCGCGCGCCCGTGGACATCTTCTTCCGCACGCTCGCCGAATCGCGGGGCGCCAACGCCGCCTGCGTCGTGCTCTCGGGCACGGGCGCGGACGGCTCGATGGGCCTGAAGCGCGTGAAGGAGCGGGGCGGCGTGGCCGCCGTCCAGGAGCCGAAGGAGGCCGAGTACGCGGACATGCCGCGCCACTCCGTCGCCACGGAGCTGGTGGACTACGTGCTGCCGGTCGCCGGGATACCCGCGCGCCTCGTCGCCTACCGCGACAGCCTGCGCGCCGTCGCGAAGGCCGTCGAGACCGAGGACGACGGCCGGCACCTGCGGCGCGACCGGGTCGAGGAGCAGGCGTTCTCCGCCGTCCTCGCGCTGCTGCGCCTGCGCACCGGGCACGACTTCACGACCTACAAGCGCGGCACCGTGAGCCGCCGCATCGAGCGGCGCATCAGCGTCACGCAGGTGGCCGACCTCCCGGCCTACGCGCAGTTCATACGCGAGAACCCGCACGAGGCGCGCGCCCTCCTCAAAGACCTGCTCATCAGCGTGACGAACTTCTTCCGCGACCCGCAGGCGTTCGCGGCGCTGGAGGCGCACGTCATCCCGCGCCTGTTCGAGGACAAGGGGACGGGCGGGCACGTCCGCGTCTGGGTGCCGGGCTGCGCCACGGGCGAGGAGGCGTACTCCATCGCCATGCTGCTCGCCGAGTACGCCGAGGCGCTCCCCTTCCAGCCGTCCATCCAGGTCTTCGCCTCGGACATCGACGAGGAGGCCATCCAGACGGCGCGCGCCGGCCTCTACGCCCCGAACGAGGTGGCCGACGTGAGCCCCGAGCGGCTGCGCCGCTTCTTCACGAAGGTGCGCGACGGCTACGGCGTCCGCCGCGAGCTGCGCGAGATGGTGCTCTTCGCCAGGCACGACCTGCTCAAAGACCCGCCCTTCTCGCACCTCGACCTGATAAGCTGCCGCAACCTGCTCATCTACCTCAACGCCTCGGGGCAGGCGAAGGCGATGTCCATCTTCCACTTCGCCATGAACCCGGGCGGCTTCCTCTTCCTCGGCGGCTCCGAGACGACCGGCGACCACACCGACCTCTTCGCCGCCGCCGACAAGGGCAGCCACATCTTCCAGGCGAGGACGGCGACGCCGCACGCCGGCTCGCACGAGCTGCCGTTCGCGCTCTACCGCCCCGCCGGCATCGAGCAGACGAGCGACGAGGCGAAGCGCGAGATGCGCGCGCGCGGGCGCCTCTCCTACCTCGAACTACACCGGCTGCTGCTGGAGCTGTACGCGCCGCCCTCGGTGCTCGTCAACGCCAAGAACCAGATAGTCCACCTCTCGGGGTCGGCCGGGCGCTTCCTGCAAATGGTGGGCGGCGAGCCCTCCTACAACCTGCTCGAAGTCGCGCGCCCCGAGCTGCGGCTGGAGCTGCGCGGGGCGCTCTTCCACGCCGCGCAGCGCCAGACGAACGTCGAGGTGCCGGCGGTGCCCGTGCTCATCGACGGGCGCACCGAGACGGTCAACCTCGTCGTCCGCCCCGTCGTGCAGGGGGAGGACACGGCGCGCGGCTTCTTCCTCGTCGTCTTCGAGCCCACGCCCGAGTCGGCGGCCGTCGGCGCGGAGGACGAAGTCCT
>DASVTS010000031.1:0-52468 GCA_036387455.1 Pyrinomonadaceae bacterium
GAAGGGGCCGGCGCCGTTGACCCAAGTCCTGACGAGCAGCCCGCGCCCGCCGGACTCGCGGAAGCTGACGGGCGAAGGGAGCGCAGTCCTCCGCCCCGCCTCCGCGGTCTGCGCCATAAGAAAACGGGCGGCCCCCGCGAATGCAGGGGCCGCCCGCCCGTCGAGGAGCAGCGCCAGAAGGAGCAGAGCCGAAGTCACGGCGCCGGGGGCCGTCTTCAGACTTCTACGCATCGGCGGCGCCCTTTAGTAGTTGCGGTTGCGCTTGCGCAGCTTGTAGGTGTAGAGCGCCGAGCCGCCGCCGCCCGCGAGGCCGCCGATGAGCGCACCCTTCTTGCCGCCGACGAGCGCGCCGATGCCGGCGCCGGCGCCCGCGCCCATCGCCACGGTCAGCTTGTCGCGGTGCTTCTGCCAGAAGGAGCGGCCCTTGTTCTGGCCGTAGTCGTAGTAAACGCGGCGCGGGGCGCTGTTACGCGCGACCGTGCGCGTGCGGCGCGCCGAGCTGCGGTTGACGACGCGGGTCGCGGCCGGGGCCGCGGCGGCTGCGGCGGCGGTCGGAAGGTTCGACTCGCGCGCGGCCTCGACGCCCTCCAGGAAGCCGTCCTTGAAGGCCGCCCGCTCCTCCTCGGTCATGTCCTTGGTCTCGTTGTTCAACTCGCTTTCGAGCAGGTTCTTCTGGTCGTCGGCCGGGTTGACGGCCGTCTCGCCCGCGACGAGGCTCTTCCTCTCGGGCGCGGCCGTGGCCTTCGCCACCTCGGTCTCGTTGTTGCTCGGGCGCATCACGAACGCGCCGACGGTGCCGCCGAGCAGTGCCGCCACGAGCGCCACGGGTAAAATCTTGTTGGAAGTCGTCATCGGTCTGGGTCTCCTCGATTCGTCTTAATGAACTTTTAGGACGCACGTGAATGAGCGTACACGTCTGGGAGAGTGGCAACTGCCGTTCCTCTATCCCGACCTCCGACAGCCGCCCGAGTAATCTAGCAAACTTGCCGCGACTTGTGCCGTTTTCCGGGGCGCCGCAATCATTTTGTCGCCGAAATGTAAGAAGAGGGCGCCGCGTTCATGCGTACGCGCACGGCCCGCGTACACGATTTGGGGCCTTGGGCCGACGATTTCCTCACCCGTCTTCGGACGCGCGCCGACACGGCCCCGGCGGCGACGCGTTGGACGCCCTCTCGGCTGTGGGGCTATAATCCGCGCTTGCCCAACAAACTCGATGGAGGTGCCACGCGCGCCGTGTCAACGTCAGCTTCGTCCTTCCGGCTGTCCAGGCGGCTTGAGGAGGTCGGGTTCTCCGACATCGTCAAAATCCGCAACAAGGTGATGGGGCTGCGCGCGCAGGGTGCCTCCGTCTACCAGTTCGAGGGCGGCGAGCCCTTCCTCAACACCCCCGAGCCCATCAAGGAGGCGATGACGCGCGCCCTGGCCGAGAACCGGACGCGCTACGCCCCCTCCTCCGGCATCCCCGAGCTGCGCGCCGCCGTCGCCTCGAAGCTGCGCGAGCGCAACCGCGTCCCGGCGCGCGACGAGGACGTCATCGTCCTCAACGGCGGGATGCAGGGACTCTTCGCGGCCTTCCAGTCGGTCGTAGACCCGGGCGACGAGGTGCTCGTCCTCTCGCCCTTCTGGACGCCCATCCGCGACCTCATCGCCCACTGCGAGGGGCGCACGGTGCTGGTCCCGAGCGCCGAGGCGCGGCGCGACGGGTTTCGTGAGACGCTCGCGCGCTACGCGACCGCGCGGACGCGCGCCGTCTACTTCAACACGCCGCAGAACCCGACGGGCATCGTCTTCACGCGCGCGGAGGCCGAGGAGGTCGCCCGCTTGGCCCGCGAGCGCGACCTCGTCGTCATCGCCGACGAGGCTTACGAAGATTTGGTTTACGAGGGCGAGCACGTCTCCATCGCCTCGCTCGAAGGGATGTTCGAGCGCACCATCACCTGCTACACGCTCTCGAAGTCTTACGCGATGACGGGCTGGCGCGTCGGCTACGCCGCGGCGGCCGAGCCGTGGATGACCGGCATCAGGAAGTGCCTGCTCTACACGACGAACGGCGTCTCGACGCCTTCGCAGTACGGCGCGCTGGCCGCCTTCGGCCTGCCGGCCGACTTCTACGAGGGCACCCGCCGGGCCTACCGCGAGCGGCGCGACCTGCTCGTCTCCGGCCTGTGCGAGTTGGGGCTCGCGTGTGACCCGCCGCCGGGCGCCTTCTACGCCTTCCCCGACGTCTCGCGCGTCTCGCCCGACAGCCGCGCGGCGGCCGACGTGCTGCTCGAACGCGCGCAGGTCGCCACCGTGCCCGGCATCGTCTTCGGCGAGCACGGCGAGGGCCACCTCCGCTTCTCCTTCTCGACCTCGCCCGAGACGATTCAGGCCGGGCTCGACTCGCTCCGGCGCAACCTCTGATTAAGTGTTGAGTGATGAGTGACGAATCGACGGGCGGCGGCGAGTTCGACTTCATCGAGCGCCTCCGCCGCCGGGAACTCTCGCGCTCTACTGAAGACAAACACTCAGCACTCCTGCTCGGCATCGGCGACGACGCCGCCCTCCTCAGCCCGCGCGCGGGCTTCGACACGGTCATCACGGCGGACATGCTCGTCGAGGGCGTGGACTTCAGGCTCGAACCGGGCTGGAGTTCCCCGCGCGACCTCGGGCACAAGGCGCTCGCCGTCTCCCTCTCGGACGTGGCGGCGATGGGGGCGCGGCCTCGCTTCTGCCTCCTGTCAATCGGGGTGCCGCGCGCGCTCTGGCGCGGAGGGTTCGCGGAGGAGTTCTACGGCGGCGTCCGCGGCCTCGCGCGGCGCCACGGCGTGCGCATCGTCGGCGGCGACACTTCGGGCACGCCCGGCGGGGTCGTCGTGGACTCGGTCGTGCTGGGCGAGGTGCGGCGCGGGCGCGCGCTCGCGCGCGGCGGCGCGAGGGCGGGCGACCAGATTTTCGTCACCGGCACTCTGGGAGGCGCCGCCGCCGGGCTCAAGATTCTTGAGAATTTTCGTGCGGGAAATCGCCCTCCCTCCGCGCGCCGATTCCTCCCGGCCTCGTCTGCGAAGAACACGCTCACGCGCGCCGCGCGCGGGCTCGTCCTGCGACAGACGCGCCCCCTCCCGCGCGTCGAGTGGGGCGCGCTGCTCGGCGAGGGGCGGTTGGCGTCGGCGCTGATAGATTTGAGCGACGGGCTCTCGTCCGACCTCGCGCACGTGTGCCGCGCGAGCGGCGTCGGCGCGCGGGTCGAAGCCCCGCTCCTGCCGCTCGACCCGCGGCTGAGGGCGGCGGGCTTCGGCGCGGACGAAGCGCTGGCGCTGGCGCTCGACGGCGGCGAAGACTTCGAGCTGCTCTTCACCGTCGGCCCGCGGAAGGCGTCGCTTCTGCCGCGCGAGGTCGCGGGCGTACGCATCACGCGCGTCGGAGAGGTGACGGCCGAGCGCGGGAAGGTGAGGCTCGTCGGCGACGGCCGCGCGCGCCTGCTCCGCCCCGGCGGCTTCGAGCACTTCGCGCGCGGCCGGAGAAAAGTTTGACTCAGCCGTCATTCCTTGCCTAGACTCTCTCACGAAGCGCTCCCCGGTCAGACGTCGCCCAAGTAAGGAGAAAGAAAATGCTCGTCCACGGCCTCCGCCTCCTCGTCGCACTCGTGACCTTCGCCGCCGGCGTCGCCGCCAGCTGGCTCCTCGGCTCCGACCGCCCCGCGAAGATGGAGAGGCGCGGCGTCGCGGACACGACCGTCGTCAGCGTCCTCACGACGACGCCCGACGAGCCGCCGCCGCCGCCCCGCGTCGCGTGCCGCGCCAACCTCCGCCAGCGAGTCGTCGCGGGCGGCGTGCTCAACGTCAAGGCGGTCAGCAGGCCGGCGCCCGTCTACCCGCCGGCGGCGAGGGCCGCGGGCGTCTCGGGCACGGTCGCCGTGCAGGTCGAAGTGGACGAGGACGGCGACGTGGCTTCCGCCGAGGCCGTCAGCGGGCCTTTGCTGCTCCGCGGGGCGGCCGAGGAGGCCGCGCGCGGGGCGCGCTTCTCGCCGACGCTGCTCTCGGGCGAGCCCGTCAGGGTCTCGGGCGTCGTCACCTACAACTTCTGGCCCCGGTAAGCTTCAGGCGCGCCGCCCGACGTTCGTGACTCGACGCGGGGCGGCGCGCCTTTCATCTACCTTCAGAACCGCCGATGCTCAAATTCTTCAACACCCTCTCCGGCCGCGTCGAAGAGTTCCGCCCCATCAACGAGGGCGAGGTCAAGCTCTACGTCTGCGGCCCGACCGTGTGGGACTACGCCCACATCGGCAACTTCCGCACGATGGCCGCCTTCGGCGACGTGCTCCGCCGCTACCTCAAGTACCGCGGCTTCCGTGTGACGCACGTGATGAACATCACGGACGTCGAGGACCGCATCATCAAGTTCTCGGCCGAGCGGGGCCAGACGATTGACGAGTATACGGGCAAGTACACCGAAGCCTTCCTCGACGACTTCGCCGCGCTCGGCGCCGAGCGCCCCGAGGTGACGCCGCGCGCCACGCGCCACATCGAAGAGATGGTGGACATCATCCGCCGCCTCGTCGAGTCCGGCCGCGCCTACGAGTCGGAGGGCTCTTACTACTACCGCATCGCGGCGTTCCCCGAGTACGGCAAGCTCTCGAAGATAAACTTCGCGGGCAACATCGTGGGCGGGAGCGAGCGCGTCGCCACCGACAAGTACGAGAAGGAGGACGCGCGCGACTTCGCGCTCTGGAAGGCGCAGGAGCAGCCGGACGAGCCCGCCTGGGACACCGCCATCGGCAAGGGGCGCCCCGGCTGGCACATCGAGTGCTCGGCGATGTCCATGAAGTACCTCGGCGAGACCTTCGACATCCACGCCGGGGGCATCGACCTCGTCTTCCCGCACCACGAGAACGAGATCGCGCAGTCCGAGGGCGCCACGGGCAAGCAGTTCGCGCGCTACTGGCTCCACGCCGAGCACCTGAAGGTCGAGGGCGAGTCGATGTCGAAGTCGCTCGGCAACTACTACACCTTCCGCGACCTGAAGGAGAAGGGCTTCGACCCGACCGCGATTCGCTACCTGCTGCTGAGCGTCCCCTACCGCAAGCAGCTCAACTTCACGTTCGAGGGCTTGCAGGGCGCCGAGAAGACCGTCGAGTCGCTGCGCACGTTCCGCGCGCGCCTGCGCGAGGCGCGCACCGAGCCGGGCTCGAACGCCGAGCTGAAGGCCGCGGCCGCCCGCGCCCTCGAAGAGTTCGAGGCCGGGATGGACGACGACCTCAACACGTCGGTCGCGCTCGCGGCCGTCCACGGGCTCCGCCGCGAGGTCAACACCGCGCTCGACTCGTGCGTCCTGCGCGAGGACGACCGCCGCGACATCCTCACGCTCCTCGAACGCTTCAACTCCGTCCTCAACGTCTTCCCCGAGGAGGAGGCCGTGCTGCTCGACGCCGACGTCCAGCGGCTCATTGACGAGCGGCAGGAGGCGCGCCACCGCCGCGACTTCGCCCGCGCCGACGAGATACGCGACCAGCTCGCCGCCCGCGGCATCACCCTCGAAGACACCCGCGACGGCGTCCGCTGGAAGCGGCGTTAGCCGGGAGATTTGAAATTTGAAATTTCAAATCTGAAATCGAATTGAGCGAACAGACCGAGCGCCCACGCATCCTGGTCGCAGGCGACGCCGCCGTGCCGACGGGCTTCGCGCGCGTGATGGAGGGCGTCTTCGGGCCGCTCTCGGCGTCCTACGAGATTCACCACCTCGGCACGAACTACCGCGGCGACCCGCACGGCTACGGCTGGAGGGTCTACCCGGCCGAGGTCGGCGGCGACCGCTGGGGCGCGAACCGCCTCGTCCCGCTCGTCGAGAAGCTCAGGCCCCGCCTCGTCTTCGCCCTCAACGACGTCTGGGTTCAGCACGCCTACCTCAACGAGCTCAGGAAGATGAAGGAGCCGCCGCCCGTCGTCCTCTACTGCCCCGTGGACGGCGGCCCGCTCGACCCCGAGGACGTCGAGCCGCTGGCCGGCGTCCGCCGCTGCGTGGCCTACACCGAGTTCGGCCGCACGCAGATAGAGGCGGCCGTCCGCGCGCAGAGGGCCAAGGACCCCGCCTTCGACTTCCCCGCCGTCGAGGTCATCCCGCACGGCGTGGACGCGGAGACCTTCCGCCCGCTCGACTCGCCCGACGGCGTCCCGCCGCGGCTGCAAGCGCGGCGGCTCCTCTTCCCCGACATGGGCGACCCCGAGGGGCGCTTCATCGTCCTCAACGCCAACCGCAACCAGCCGCGCAAGCGCATCGACACCACCGTCCGCGGCTTCGCGCTGTTCGCGAAGGACAAGCCGCCGAACGTGCACCTCTTCCTCCACATGGGCGTCGAGGACGTCGGCTGGAACGTCGTCCGGCTCGCGCGCCGCTACGGCGTCGAAGACCGCGTCCTGATGTCGAGCCTGAACAAAGTCATCCAGGGCGTCTCGCCCCGGCAGCTCAACCTCGTCTACAACGCCTGCGACGTCGGGCTCAACACTTCGAGCGCCGAGGGGTGGGGGCTGCCCAGCTTCGAGCACGCGGCGACGCGCGCCGCGCAGGTCGTCCCGCGCCACAGCGCGTGCGCCGAGTTGTGGGAGGGCGCGGCCCTGCTGGTCGAGCCGGCGCTGAGCGTCGTCTTCGAGAAGATTCTGACCGAGGCGTGGCTGGTGACGCCCGAGGGCGTGGCCGAGGCGCTGGAGAGGCTCTACGCCGACCGCGGTCTGCTGGGCGAGATGTCGGAGAGGGCGTACCGCAACGCGACGCGGCCCCTTTACCGCTGGGAGAACATCTCCGCGCGCTGGGACGCCCTCTTCCGGGAGGTGCTGGCCGGGCGGCCTTAGGCGAAGACGTTGATTGCGAGCGCGACGGTCGTCTTGTCCGTCACCTGCGGCGACCAGACGACGGGGAAGCCGTCGTTGGGCAGCCAGCCGACGGGGTAGAAGCCGACGGCGTAAGAATCGTAGCCGCTGACCTCCATCTCGACCTGCGAGCCCGACGTGTTCATCGGCTGGAGCGTGCCCGACCACATCGGCGGGTTGGCCGACCCGTCGACGTACCCGCAGATGCTGAACTCCAGCCCCTGCCCGGACGTCGAGTTGACAACCGTGATAGCCATGCTGATTCTTCTCCTTTGAGGTTACTCGGAACGTTAAAGTGGCCACCGGCGCGGGGAGGGCTTTTGAAGGGCTCGCCCTTTGACGTGCGGAGGCTGTCGAGGTCGGGCGTGAGTATAAAGACAACGCCCCTTTTAGTCCAAGCCTTATTTCTCGCGCGGCGCGACCGCGGGCGGCGCGGCTGTTAAAATCGAGTCTCGGACACAGCCACCCGGAGGCGGCTCGGAAATGTTAGTGCTCGGCATCGAAAGCTCTTGCGACGAGACGGCGGCGGCGCTGGTGCGCGACGGCCGCGAAATCGTCTCGTCGGTCATCTCGTCGCAGGTCGAGATTCACAAACGCTTCGGCGGCGTCGTCCCCGAACTCGCCTCGCGCGAGCATCTGGAGAAGATCGTCCCCGTCGTCGAGGAGGCGTTCGCGCGCGCGGGCGTGGGGAAGGAGGAGGTCGACGGCGTCGCCGTCACGCGCGGGCCGGGGCTCGTCGGCTCGCTCCTCGTCGGGCTCTCGTTCGCGAAGGCGATGGCCTACGCGCTGGGGAAGCCCTTCGTCGGCGTCAACCACATCGAGGGGCACATCTACTCGGTCGTCTTCGACAACCCGCCCATCGAGTACCCGGCCTTCGCGCTCGTCGTCTCGGGCGGCCACACCAACCTCTTCCTCGTGCCCGAGCCCGGCCGCTACCGTGTGCTGGCGCGCACGCGCGACGACGCCGCGGGCGAGGCTTACGACAAGGTGGCGAAGATGCTCGGCCTCGGCTACCCCGGCGGCCCCGTCATCGAGAGGCTGGCGCGCGAGGGCGACCCGCGCGCCGTGCGCTTCCGGGTGCCGCGCATGGGCGACGGGCTGCCCGACTTCAGCTTCAGCGGGTTGAAGACCGCCGTCTCGAAGCACGTCCGCGAGACGGGCCTCCGGCCGGTGGGCGAGGGCGAGGAGCCTTCGCGGGCAATCAAGGACTTGGCGGCGAGCTTTCAGGACGTGGTCATCCGCTCGCTCGTCGGCACGACCGAGCGGCTGGCGGCCGAGCACCGCCCGCGCACGCTCATCGTCTCGGGCGGCGTCGCGTGCAACGAGGCGCTGCGGCAGTCGGCGCGCGAGGCCGGCGGGCGGCTGGGGCTCCCCGTCTACTTCCCTTCGCGCCACCTCTCGACCGACAACGCCGCGATGATCGCCGCCGCCGGCACCGTCAAACTGCTCGCCGGCCACCGCGACGGCCTCGACCTCGACGCCGACGTCTCGCTCCGCCTCCAGAACCTCGGCCTCGAAGACGACGCCCGCGCGCGCGGCCACGTCCACTACAGACTTTGAGGGCCGTGAACCGTGAACCGTAAACCGTGACAAGAGAAGACTGCTTCTCTTGTCACGGTTTACGGTTCACGGTTCACGGCCTTGATAGGCTGAAAGCCGCCCGGCTTCACTTATGAGCGAGGGAGCCGGGCGGCTTTCGTCATGCCGCGCGTCAGCGGAGTCTCACGAAGGAGGTCACGGCGACGGGCGACAAGCTTGTAAACTTCTTCAGTCGCGGGCGGAGGCCAGCGTCTCGCCGCCCTGCTCGCCGATGACGATGCGGCGCGCGAACTTCTGCGGGTTCGCCACGTCGAGGTCGACGGTGACCAGGTCGCCCACGCGCAGCTTCTTCAACTCGATGCGCTTGCCCTTGTGCGTGACGTGCGTGTCGGCGGCGTCGGTCGCAATCACGTGCTCGACGCCCGTGCGCGCGACGACGGAGATGTGCCGCCGGTTGACCTCGACGACCTTCGCGTCAACCATGTGCACGTCCGTGTCCTGCGGTTCGCCGTCCGAGGCCGCGAGCGCCGGCGCGTAGGCCGCGAGTGCGAGCAGAACCGCGAACAGACTGGCGAGGCTTCTTCTTCTCATCTTTGACTCCTGAACCGAACGGAAACGTCTCTCGGGACACTCCACACGGCAACCGATATGCCGCGCGCCCTCTAAGCCTAATAGCGTAAAAATTCCGGTAAAAGTATCACCCCCCGCCCGGCCCGCCGCGCCGGAGCACGTCCGCTTGTACGGCGGGAGGACGTTTCGTAACAGAACAGTGCGCGGGCGGCGGAAGGTGCCGTTTGCCGTCTCGGGCCGCGGGCGGTTACTATGGCGGCCTCGAAACAGACGCGCGCCGCCTCCGTCTACGGCGGCGCCGCGGCCGGATTCCCAGAGATAAACAACGCTTTCATGGCTGCGACTCAAGGCAAGGCGGTGAGGCTCGTCCGCTGTCTGGTGCTCTGCGTGCTGGCGCACTTCTGCGCGCGCGCCGTCGCCGACGCGCGGCAGACGCCCGCCCCGCAGCAGACGCCGCCACAGCGCACCGGCCGCTCTTACGAGACCGCGCCGCCCGCGCGCCGCCAGACGCCGCCCGCGCCGCAGTCGCCCTCGCCCGTCGTCTTCGCGGACGTGACCGAGCGGCTCGGCGTCGGCTTCCGCCACGCGGCCTCGCCCACCTCGCAGAAGTACCTGCCCGAGACGATGGGCGGCGGCGTCGCCCTGCTCGACTTCGACGCGGACGGGCGCCTCGACCTCTTCTTCACCAACGGCGCGCAGCTCGCAGACCCGATGCCCGAGGCGGCGGCGCCCGACAAGCGCGACCCGCGCTTCTGGAACCGGCTCTACCGGCAGAAGGCCGACGGCACCTTCGAGGACGTGACCGAGCGTGCGGGGCTGCGCGGCGAGGGCTACTCGATGGGCGCGGCGGCCGGCGACTTCGACGCCGACGGCCGCGCCGACCTCTACGTCGCGGGGCTCGGCGGCGCCGGCCGCCTCTACCGCAACCGCGGCGACGGCACCTTCGAGGACGTGACGCAGAGGACGAAGGCGGTGGTGACCGGCTGGGGGACGAGCGCCGGCTGGCTCGACTACGACGCGGACGGCCGCCTCGACCTCTACGTCGCGCGCTACATGGACTGGGACTTCCCGAAGGGCGCGCTCTACTGCGGCACGCCCCAGGTGCGCGCCTACTGCCACCCCGACAACTTCAAAGGCGCCTCGCCCGTCCTCCTCCGCCAGAAGGCGGACGGCACCTTCGAGGACGTGAGCGCGCGCGCCCGGGTAGCGGACCCCGAGGGCAAGGGGCTCGGCGTCGTCTTCGCCGACTTCGACGACGACGGCCGGACGGACATTTTTCAGGCGAACGACAACGCGCGGCAGTTCCTCTTCCTCAACCGCGGCGGCGGGACGTTCGAGGACGTGGCGCTCGTCGCGGGCGTCGGCTACGACGAGAACGGGAAGTCCTTCGCCGGGATGGGCGTGGACGCCGCCGACTACGACAACGACGGGCGCGTGGACGTCTTCGTCACCGCGCTCTCGAACGAGACCTACCCGCTCTTCCGCAACAACGGCGACGGGAGTTTTTCCTACGCGACCGGCACGGCCGGGCTTTCGCCCATCACCGTCCCCT
The DNA here is from genome assembly GCA_036387455.1 of Pyrinomonadaceae bacterium. GTDB lineage: Bacteria > Acidobacteriota > Blastocatellia > Pyrinomonadales > Pyrinomonadaceae > QHXN01. Next base: position 10,504 of record DASVTS010000031.1, read on the forward strand.
TCTCCGGCTGGGGCGCCCGCTTCGCGGACTTCGACTCGGACGGCCTGCGCGACGTCTTCGTCGCGCAGGGGCACGTCCTCGACACCATCGAGAAGACGACCGGCTTCATCGCCTACAGACAGCCGCCGCTGCTCCTGCGCAACACCGGCCGGGCGTTCGTCAACGTCTCGGCCGCGGCCGGGCTCGCCCGCCCGCTCGCCGCGCGCGGGGCCGCCTTCGGCGACATAGACAACGACGGAGACACCGACGCCGTCCTCGCGCAGACGGACGGGGCGGGCGTCGTCCTTCGCAACTCGGGCGCGAAGAACCACTGGCTCGGGCTCGCGCTCGCGGGCGCGCGGGGGAACCGGCAGGGGCTCGGCGCGCGCGTCACGGTGACGGACGCGGGCGGCGCGCGGCAGGTCTTTGACGTGACGGCCGCGGGCAGTTATCTTTCCTCGAACGACGCGCGCCTGCTCGTCGGCCTCGGCTCGAAGACCGGCGTCCGCGCGGTCGAGATTCGCTGGCCCGGCGGCAAGACGCAGACGCTCAACTCCCCCGCGATTGACACGTACCACGCCGTAAGGGAGTAGTCAGTAGTCACGCAGATGAAAAGCATTTCCCCTTCGCCCCGCGGCGCACGCGCGTTCGCCCTCGCCGCCCTCGCCTGCGTCCTCCTCTCCCCGGCGCGGCCCCCCGCGCAGACGAACCCGCCGCCGCAGCAGGGCATGGGCGGCGTCTCGACCGGCGCCGGGCTCGTCTCGACGACGCGCCGCACCGTCGGCATCACCGACCCGAAGGCGCCGGCCGTCTTCGAGGACGTGACGGCGCGCACGACGCTCGCCCAGTTCCGCCACAACGCCGGCGGCCGCGACAAGAACTACATCGTCGAGACGACGTCGGGCGGCGTCGCCGTCTTCGACTACGACAACGACGGGCTGCCGGACGTCTACCTCCTCAACGGCTCGACGCTGGCGGCCGAGCGCGGCCGGGAGCGCGCGCCGCGCGCCGCGCTCTACCGCAACCTCGGCGGCTGGAAGTTCGAGGACGTGACCGAGCGCGCCGGCGTCGCCAACGAGCGCTGGGGCATGGGCGTCGCCGCGGGCGACTACGACAACGACGGCTTCGCCGACCTCTACGTCGGCAACTTCGGCACGTCGCGCCTCTACCGCAACAACGGCAACGGCACCTTCACCGACGTCGCGCCGAAGGTCGGCGTCGCGCGGAAGGGCTGGTCCACGGGCCCGAGCTTCGGCGACTACGACAACGACGGCCGGCTCGACTTATTCGTCCCCGGCTACGTCGCGCTCGACCTCGCCAACCTCCCGCCCTCGCCCGCCGACGCGGGCAAGCCCGGCGGCGTCGCGCAGAACTTCTGCCAGTTCCGCGGCGTCCCCGTCATGTGCGGCCCGCGCGGGCTCAAGGGCGACACCGACACGCTCTACCGTCAGAAGGCGGACGGCACCTTCGAGGACGTCTCCGACAAGTCGGGCGTGAACGACGCGTCGCGCTACTACGGCTTCTCCTCGGCGTGGGTGCGCGTCAACGAGGACAACCTGCTCGACCTCATCGTCGTCAACGACTCGACGCCGAAGCAGCTCTACATCAACCGCGGCGACGGCACATTCGAGGAGACGGGCTACCCGTCGGGCGTGGCGCTGAACGAGAACGGGCGCGAGCAGGCCGGGATGGGGCTCGGCGTGGGCGACTACGACAACGACGGGCTGGTGGACTTCCACGTCACGAACTTCTCCGACGACTCGAACACGCTCTACCACAACGACGGCGAGGGCAACTTCACCGACGTCACCTTCCAGGCGGGCCTCGGCGAGCCGACCATCCCGTTCCTCGGCTGGGGCACGGCCTTCCTCGACTACGACGCCGACGGCTGGAAGGACGTCTTCGTCGTCAACGGCCACGTCTACCCCATCGTGGACGGGCAGCAGTGGGGCACGACCTACGCGCAACAGCCGCTCCTGTTCCGCAGCCAGCCGCACGCCGACGCGCAGCAGGCGGCGAAGGGCGCGCGCGTCTTCCGGCGCGTCGGCGCGGCCCCCGGCACGGGGCTCGCGGAGTCGTGGCCCGGCCGCGGCCTCGCCGTCGCCGACCTCGACGCCGACGGCCGCCTCGACCTCGTCATCAACAACGCCGACGCCGCGCCGACGCTGCTCCGCAACGTCTCGGAGGCGAAGAACCACTGGCTGCGCCTGCGGCTCGTGGGCGACCCCGCGCGCAAGAGCCCGCGCGACGCGACCGGCGCGACCGTCTACCTGACGACCGGCAAGCTCCGCCAGCGCGCCGACGTCACGAGCGGCGGCAGCTACTCCTCACAGAACGACCCCTGCCCCTACTTCGGCCTCGGCGCCGCGACCAGAGTTGACAGGCTCGAAGTCCGCTGGCCCGACGGCTCCGCCGAGACCTTCGACGTCCCCGCCGTAGACAAGACCATCACGCTCGCGCAGGGCAAAGGCGCGAAATAGCCGGCTCCGGGTCGCGCCGCAGGTGGCCGTGGTACTGCATCAGGACGAAGGCGCCGTCGTACTCGCGCGACTGGACGGACGAGTGCTCGACGACGGCCCGGAGCACCTGCGGTCACGTCTTCGCGCCCGTGTGCAACTCGGAGACGAGTCCCGACGGGACGGCGCCCCGGCCTTTTGTGACTCCGTAGGTCGGCGGTGTGGCTGATGAGCGTTCGGGGAGTGGCGATGACCGCACGCGGAGGCGGAGGCGGGCCGTGTGGTGTTCGTCGCCCGCACGTAACGCGCGGGCGCTCACTTCCCAGGGTGAACGGCGAAGGGGGACGTGTTGGGAGAAGGGCTTCGGGGCGGCGTCTATGTTTTTACCCGGGCGCTGCCCGTCGCCTTCTTTGCGGCCGGGGCAGCGCCCTCTCTGCAATCGAGCGGTCGGTTCGGAAGTCCGTCAGGCCGATTCTTTGAAACGCTCTCGAAGCTCGGCGCGCAGTTCACGCACATCGGCGCGGGTCTCGTGGACGACGCCGATCACGCGGTCCATCCGCATCTCCATCCTTTCGAAGCGATCTTCAAACTCCTCGAAGCGTTTTTCGAGCCCTCCGATTCGCGCTTCGAGCCCTCCGATTCGCGTTTCAAGCCCTCCGATTTGCGCTTCGAGCCCTCCGGTTCGGGTTTCCATCGCTCCGAAGCGTTCGTCTATGCGTGCGAAGCCCGCCCGCATTTCGGAGAGCAGCGTCTCCATCGTCGGCTTGGTGTCGTACTTCCCGGCCAGGTCTTGTGTTGGGTCTTCACTCATCACTCACCGTCCCTTTTCTTGGCGGGATGGCAGTCGGGCTTGCCTTCTGGGGAGAAGCTAACAGAGGCGCGTGGCGGCCCGCAAGACGGTTCCGCGCTCAGAGGAGGGAGGGGCCGGCGTTGGGCTCGCCTTCCGCGAAGCGCGTGGGGCGGAGGGCGTGAACGTCCAGGGTGTGGGCGGCGCCGTCGAGGACGTGTTCGGCGAGGAGTTGGCCGAGCGCGGGCGCGTGCATGACGCCGTGGCCGGAGGAGCCGTTGGCGAGGTAGAAGTTCTCGTAGCCCGGCGCGCGGCCGAGGATGGCGTGCCGGTCGGGCGACATCTCGTAGAGCCCGGCCCAGCACGCCGCGCGGTCTATCTCCGCGCCGCGCAGGCACGGGACGCGCGCGTGCGCCTTCGAGACGACCGCCGCCAGCCACTCGTCTTCGAAGCCCGTCCCGAAGGGGTCTTCGAGGCCCGCGCGCGCCTCGTCCGGCCAGAGCAGCAGCACGCGGCCGTCGCGCACGCGCAGGTGGAAGCCGTCGCCGACGAAGATGGTCATCGGCATCTCCTCCGGCAGGAGCCCCGTGGGGCGCGTGACCGCCACCTGACGCCGGAGCGGCGCGACGGGTATCTCGACGCCGGCGAGGCGCCCGACCGACGCCGCCCACGCGCCCGCCGCGTTCACCAGCGCGCCCGCCGCGACCTCGCCCGCCGACGTCCGCAGCGTCCCGACCCTCCCCCCGGCTCCCGCCCCCACGCCTTCGAGCGTCACCCCGTACTCGAACCTCGCGCCGAGCCGCGCGGCGGCTTCCGCGTAACCCCGCATGATTTCGAGCGGCCGCACGAAGCCGTCCGCCGGGCAGAAGACGCCGCCCGCCACCCCTTCGAGACTCAGCGCCGGGTTGAGCCGCGCCACCTCACCCGCCGTCACGGCGCGCGCCTCCTCCAGACCGCACTCGCGCTGCACGGCCTGCGCCGAGACGAGGGCTCCCAACTCGGCCCCGTCCGTCGCCACGAACAGGTAGCCGAGCTGACGAAAGCCCGGGTCAACGCCCATCTCTTCGCGGAAGCGCAAAAGCTTCTCGCGCGAGAGCAGCGACAGGCGGACGTTGACCGCGGTGCCGAACTGGGCCCGGAACCCGCCCGTCGCGCGCCCCGTGCTCCCCGCGCCCGGCCGCGCCCCGCGCTCCAACACCAGCACGTCGCGCACGCCCCGCGCCGCGAGGTGATACGCCACGCTCGCGCCCACGACGCCCCCCCCGACGATGACGACTTCGGCAGTTAACATAGAGCGGTAGACGGTAGTCAGTAGTCAGTAGAAAAATATCGGAGTCGAACCGCACGGATGTCAGCGGCGGCGGCGTCAAGGCGGAGTACTGTCTAGTGACTACTTCCTTCAGGCTTCCGCGAGGCCGAACTTGCTGGCGAGGACGAGGCTGATGGCGCCCATCATGGTCGGGTCGTCGAGGGTCGAGGCGACGATGCGGGCGGAGGGCAGGCCGCGGCGGATGCTGCGCTGGATGGTCTCTTCGAGCGAGGGGGCGATGATGGGCCAGGCGCGCGTGATCTGGCCGCCGACGACGACCGCCTCGGGCGAGAGACCGACGATGAGGTTCGAGATGCCGATGCCGAGGTAGTGCGCCGTCTCGGTCAGGGCGTCTATCGCCGCCTGCTCGCCGCCGAGCGCGCGCTCGACGACCTCGGCGAAGGCGACGGCCGCGCCGCCGCCGCCCCGGTTGGTCAGGTAGCGCGCGACCGCGGCGCGCTCCGACGCGAACGCCTCCCAGCAGTCGCGGTTGCCGCACGAGCAGGCCACGGGCGCGTTCTGCGCGACGATCATGTGGCCGAACTCGCCCGCCGCCCCGCGCTCGCCGCGGTAGATTTGGCCGTCGAAGACGATGCCGGTGCCGATGCCCTCCGCCACGAGCGTGATGATGAAGTCGCGCGCCTCGCTCACCTCGGGGCGCCCGAACCAGAGTTCCGCGAGCGCCGCGGCGTTGGCGTCGTTGTCCACGCGCGCCTTCAGCCCCGTGGCGCGCTCGATCTCCTCCGCGATGGGCCAGTCGCGCCAGCGGAAGTAAGGGATGTAGATGGCGCGGCCGTGGCCCGTGTCCACGAGGCCGGGCAGGGAGACGCCGACGCCGGCGATGGTGCCCTGGTGCTCGCGCGCGGCTATCTCGCGCAGCCGCTCGATGACCTGCGCGGCCAGCTCCTCGGGGCGCGGGCTGTTCTCGAAGCTCTCGCGCGAGAGCACGCGCCCGACGAGGTCGCTCGTGGCGATGGTGGTGGACGAGGGCGTGACGTCAATGCCGATGGCGGTGGCGCCCGCGGCGCGCAGCCGGAGCAGGGTCGGGCGCCGGCCGCCGGTCGAGGCGCCCGCGCCTATCTCCTCGATGAGCCCTTCGTCCTTCAGCTCCTCGACGATGGTCGAGACGGTCGAGCGCTGGAGCTCGGTCGAGCGCGCGATGTCGGCGCGCGAGATGGGCTCGCGGTCGCGTATGTAGTTGAGGACGAACTGCCGGTTGATGTCCCGGATCGTCGAAGACCGCGCGGCCTGCGCCTTGGTAAGGTCAATTCGTCGCATCGGTGAATCAGTAGTCGGTAGACAGCAGGCCCCGCTTCACGGGCGCTGACATTTATATCAGGACGACCCGGCCGCGAAGGTTTTTCTACCGTCCGCCGACTACTGTCTACTCCCCTACTACTTCGGCGCGGCCGGCGGCATCTCGAAAAGCTTGTCGTCAACGGGGACGCCGGGCCTGACCTCGGTAATCTTGCGGGTGTAGCTGTTGTAGGTGTCTATGGCCGAGAGGCGCACCGTGAACGGCAGCTTGGCGCCCTCGACGTCGCGGTAGTCCTCGAAGTCCATCTGCTCGGGGAGCTGGTTGAGGATGGCGTCCGTGAGCGTCACGATGCGCAGCAGCAGCCCCGTCTCGGCGTCGAAGAAGTAGCGCCGCGAGACGGTCTCGGACGGCCGGTCGACGACGACGACGGCCTCGCGGTCGCCGACCCTCCGGCGCCCGGCTACCCTCATCGTCTCGGCCGGCGTGAACTTGACGGCCCCCATCAACTGGGCGGCGCGCCTCGCGTCCGCCACCTCGTTCGGGGTGAGCGCGCGCTGCCCGCGCGGGTTCACGGCCCAGCCCGTCGTGCCGCTGACGGCCGACGAGTCCTTCCCCTGCTGCGGCACCTCGACGACCATCAGGAACTTGTCGCCCTTCGCCGTGGCCTCGAAGGGCCACGTCCGGCCCTGCGACGCCTCGCGCGTGCCCTTCACCACCACCGTCTGGAACTTCGCGGCCGCCTCGCGACCCCCGACCGCCGCGACGTACTTGTCGAAGACCTCCTGCACGGTCGGCTGAGCGGGGCGGGGCGCGTTCGCGCCGGGCGTCGCGGCGCCGCCGGGGCCGCCTGCGGGCGGGGGGCCGGGCCGCGCGCCGGGCGCGGGCTCGTGGCCCGAGACGGCGAGCGGGAGCGTCGGCAAACTCTGCGGGTGCTCCTGCCCGCGGTGGCAGGTGTAGCAGGTCACCTGCCCGCGGCTCAGGCCGAAGTCGCCCTTGTTGACGGTGAGCACCATCCGCATCATCTCGCGCGCGGTCTTCTTCTCCTGCTTCTCGTCGCTCTCCCAGACCCAGTTGGTCTGCCCCGTCTTCGGGTCGCGCCCCGTGTTGACGTGGCAGAAGCCGCACTGCACGCCGAGCGACGCCGCGATGAAGTTCATCTCGGGGAAGAGCTGCGACTCGGGGAGCCCCTTGAGCACCTGTATGTTCTTGCGGGTCTGCTCGACGGGCTTGTCGCCCTGCTGCTGCGCCCGCGCCACGCCGGCCCGCTCCCACAGCGTGAAGGAGGCGGCGAGGGCCAGCGCCGCGCACACGACTCCTCGCATCAAACGCTCTTTCGACATGAAGGCTCTATAGTCCTTTCGTAGGTGGTTGGGTGTCCGGCTCCCGGCCGCCCGCGGGCGGGGAGGCCCTCGCCGCGCGAAACGGGACGCCGGTGCGGGCATTGTACGTGCCGCCCCTTTGCGGCGTCCACCACTTTCGATTAATTACTTGCAACCTTTCGCCCGGGCGCGCGTGAAAGGTTGGCGAGCGTCGGTCGGCAGGCCAACACGTCAGGAGAAGGAGAGAGTATGTTTTCAGCCAGACGCAGAATTTTTCTCGCGCTCGCCCTCGCCCTCTGCGCGTCGGGCGCGGCGCGCGCGCAGTCGGAACAGTCGAAGCAGCAGGAGGACAACTTCGTCACGCAGAAGATGTTCGCCAACCGCGTCTTCGACGTCAGGAACCGCGACCCCGTCAACCTCGCGCGCGTGCTCGCGCCGCTCACCAGCGGCTTCCGCGGCGCGGTCGTCACGCCCAACACGGAATTCCGCACCATCTCGGTGCGCGACTTCCCCGAGAACATCGCCGTCATCGAGGAGGCCATCCGCCGCCTCGACACGCCCGAGGTCTCGCGCGCGCCCATCGAGTTCCGTGTCCACATGCTCGTCGCCTCGAACGACGAGGCGACGGGGAACCACTACCCGGCGGAGCTGGCCGACGTCGTCAAACAGCTCCAGACGTCGCTCGGCTACAAGAACTTCACCCTCATCGGCGCGCAGATCGTGCGCGGCAGGGAGGGGCGCGTCGACAACTCCAACAAGGGCGTGGCCGACCTGAAGATGGCCAACGACACGCCGGCCAACAAGAGCCCCGTCTACTACAACTACAACCTCCGCTCGGTCTCGGTCGACCGCGCGGGCGCCCAGCCCCGGGTGCAGATCGAGGAGTTCAACATGGCCCTGAAGGTGCCGCTCTGGCTCGGCGGCGACAAGCTGGTCTACGAGGACGTCGGCTTCCGCAACCCCGTCTCGATGCGCGAGGGCGAGCGCGTCGTCGCCGGCACCACCAGCATCGCCGACAAGAGCGTCGTCGTCATCGTCTCGGCCGGCACGATTAAGTGAGGAAGTAGACAGTAGTCAGCAGGGAAAAACGGCATCGGCGGGCGTCGCGGGTTAAGACCAGCGACGCCCGCCGATGTTCTTCCACTGAATACTGGCTACTGAAGAATCGGGTGGCTGCCGCCGCGGCTGTGGTCGTAGGTCTGCTGGTAGAGGCGGCGGTCGTTGTGGTAGAGGACGATGTGCTCGCCCTCGTAGCGCGCGACGTTGGCGATGCGGTTGAAGTCGCGCTCGTGCTCGGCGATGAGGAAGGCGCCCGGCTCCATCGAGAGCACCATCCCCGCCGCGAAGACGTAGCCGCCCTTGTCGTAGACGCTCCCCGCGTACTGCGCCGCGCCCACCGCGATGTCGGGCGAGTAGGCGCCGGCCGAGTCGCGCTGGCGGTCGGCGCGGCCGATGAAGACCGTGTAGTCCGTGTAGTCGAGCCGCTGCCGGTAGCCGCGGCGGCGCGCGACGGCGAACAGCTCCGCGAGGCCGCCGTCGATGGCGCTCAGCGACGAAGGGTTCGGGCGGTTGACCGAGTAGACGCGCACGCCGCGCGGCGTCTGCGACTCGAACTGGAAGCGGTCGCCCGCGACGCGCTCGGCCTGCGCGATTAGGCGCGGGTCGACACGCATCGGCTGGGCGCCCTGCTGGCTTCCCTGCCGGGTGGCACCGCGGCGCCTCCACTGTGCGGAGACCTCGCCGCCCGCCAGCGGCGAGAATAGCGCGCCCAGGATTAAGAGCGAAAAGACCCCGGTTCTCAGAATTCTTCCCTTCAACACTTCTGTCCCCCTCGTGAAAAGAGTTCAGGCGCGTCGGTGGGGGGTTTTATCGCCTCCGCCGGCGCGCCTGATTGTGTGTGCCTTTACGCCTCGCGTGGCCGGGCCGTCTAACCTTCACCGCGACCTGCCGCGCGCCCGCCAGGGGGGCCGGGGCAAAGCCCGCCGCGGGAAGCCTCAGGGCTTCCCCCCCTTTTTATCGCCGCCGCCCTTGTTGCCGTTGTCGTTGCGCGGCGGGGGCGGCTGCTCTTTCGGGGGCTTCGGCACCTCCTGCGGGGGCTTCGGCGGGGGCGGTTTCTGGTCGCCCTTCTGCGGCACGGCGGCCGTCGCGCCGACGGCGAGCACGCAGGAAGCGACGAACGTGATGACGAGTTGCTTGAAAAACTTCATGTTTCCTAAACCTTGCCTCCTCATGTTTTCTACCGCGCATGGGAGGGAGAAGGAGAGACGCGCGAGTCTCGCCCTCTCAGGTCTGCAAGGGGGGTGCCACGGCCGGCCGCGCCGTTCTGCCGAGCTTTCCGGGGCTCGGCCCAAGCCCCTCGCACCGTATCGTCGGGGCTCGCACCGTATCGTGTACGGAATACGCTCGCCGCCGCGGCCGCCCGAATTTTCAACGTCTTACGACGATTCTGGCGCTGCTCACGTTGCCACTGCCGTCGATGGCGCGCAGAGAAATCGTGTGCTCGCCCGCGCCGGCGAGCGGCAGGTCGAGCGCGTAGGACTCGCGCGGGCCGTCGGCGATGCCGTCCTCGGGGAAGACCGCGCGCCACTCGCCGCTGTCCACCGAGACGTCCGCGCGGCGCAGGCGCCCGCTCGCGTCCTCGACCGTGAAGCGGACGCGCGCGCGCCCGTCGGCGCCCGCCTGCGGCTCGCCCGCCGCGCGCACCACGGGCGGCGTGCTGTCCACCTCCACCGGCTCGCTCACGCGCTCGCCCGAGAGCGCCTGCCCCAAAGAGTTCTCGGGCGCGTCCGAGGCGACGACCTTGAAGATGTAGCGGCCGTCGCCGAGCGCCGCGCCGTCCACCGAGAAGAAGTTGTCGCGCAAATTCTCCTTGAGCAGGTGGAAGCCGCCCTCGCCGACCGAGCGGTAGAAGACCGAGTAGAGCAACTGGTCGCCGTTGCGGTCTTCGGCCTGCCATTGCAGGGAGACCGCGCCGCGCTGGAACAGGCGGCGGGGCGGAATCTGCACCTGCGGGCCGATGAGCGCCGGGTCGATGCCGGAAGCCTCGATGTTGGGGTCGACCGGCACCTGCATCGCCGACTGGAGCGCGATGCCGACGGGCAGCAGTTGAATCTGCAAGACCTCGGGCGCGACGTTGCGCGGCAGGTAGGAGAGGCTCACGCCCTCGACGCGCGCGTCTACGCCCTGCGCCGCGCGCAGCACGACGCGCCACTGGATGAAGCGCGCGCGGGGGCTCACGACGCCCGCGCCCGCCGGGTCGCGGTAGGGCGCGCTCCAGTCGCTCCACGTCATGTCCGGCCGCTCGGTGTTGCCCGTGCGCGTCTGCAACTCGACCTGCCCGCGCCCGCGCCACCAGACGCGCCCCCACGAGGCGACGAACTTGGCGTCGCGCACCGGCGACTCGTAAGTCCCCTCGGCCTGCGACTCGCCGCCGAGGCGGAAGAGCTTGCCCTGGTTCGAGGAGGCGGCGAAGACGTCCGAGCCGCGGACGACGAACGACGAAATCTGGTCTTCGCTCGACTGGAGGAGCAGCGTGTCGCGCCCGTCGTCCGTGACCGAATAGACGCGGCCCTTGTCGCTCGTGCCGACGAGCACGCCGGGCCGCCCCGGCGCGGCGGCGACCGAGAAGGCCGTCACGGTCTGCGAACTCCACAGGACGTCCGAGCCGCCGTCGGGCATGATGCGGAAGACGGCGCTGCGCGCGCCGTTCAGCTCGTTGCGGCTGCGCGCGGGCGTGGCGGGCTGCGCGCTGAAGGAGACGGCCTGCGCGCCGCCGCCGTCGTCGGTCGTCACCGTGCCGGTCACCGTCCCGCCCGCGGTCGAGGCGCTGACGGCCTGCGTCGTGACGCCGGCCGTCGAAGCGGCCCGCGGCCCCGTCGCCGCGTCGCCGAGCGCGAGCGCGTAGACGGAGCCGTCGGCGGCCGGCGCGAGCGCGTGAATCTCGCGCAGGGGCGAGTCGAACAGCGCGAAGGTCTTGCCCTCCGGCGAGACGCGCAGCACGAGCCCGCCCGGGTCGGTGCCCGCGACGAGGTTCCCTTCCCGGTCGGCGGCGAGCGAGATGACGTGCGTCTCGTTCGTGTCCACGAGGAGCGACGCCTCGGGCTTCGCGCCCGCGGCGCGCACGCGGTAGAGCTTGCCCGTGTCGCCCGTGCCGACGGCGAGCGAGCCGTCGCCGAGGAGCGCCATCGACCAGATGTACTTGTCGGGCGGGTCGAAGTAGACCTCGGCCTTGCCGTCGGCGGTCACGCGGTAGACCTTGCCCTCGGGCGAGGTGCCGGCGTAGAGCGCGCCGTCGCGGCCGACGACGAGCGCCGTCACGTCCAGCTCCGCCGCGTCGTAGAGGAGCGCGCCGCGCCCGTCGGCGCCGACGCGGAAGATGCGGCCGTCGTGACCCGTGCCGAGGTAGACGTTGCCCGCGGCGTCGGCCGCGCTCGACCAGACGTAAGCCTGCTCGGTGTCGAAGACCTGCGTGAAGCGCGGCGCGAGCATGAGCGCGCCCGTGTCGGTGACGGAGACGCCGCGCGAGTCGCCGTTCAAAAGCTCGGCGCGCGTGTCGGTCTCCCACAGGACGGGGCCGCCGGCGCGCGCGCCCGTGACGTAGAGAAGGATTGCCGCTGTCGAGAGGAGGAAGAGACTAAGAGTGCGAAGGGGCATGCGTCTGTTATTCATCAAGTGCAAAGGTTCGCTTTCAATGTGGCGGCGGGGCGCGTGGGCCGGGGCGACGCTCGCCCACGCCCGCCTGCGTGAATCATAACCCGAAAGTCCGGTGCTGGAAACCGCGCCCCTCTTCGCGCGCGTCACGTGCCGACGTAGCGCGCGTAGACCGAGCGCGCCACGGCCGCGTCGTCCGTCCCGCGTACGATGGCGCGGGCGTCGCGGAAGACGGTCAGCTCGTACCCGCCCGCGCGCAGGCGCACGAGGTACTCGTTCGCCTTCACCTCGCCCGCCGCGCTCAGCCGCGCCGCCAGCGCGTCGAGGTCGAGCGCCGCCGCCCCGCGCGGCGTGACCTGCACGGCGTCGCGCCCGCACAGGACGGTCGCCAAATCGCCCGCCTCGGCCTCCAGACTCTCGAAACGCCCGAGCGCGCACGCGGGGCAGTCCGGCGCGCGCGCGCCCGCGGAGATGCGCCGCCACTCGTTGCGCCACACGTCGAACTGCATGAGCCCGCCGTGCAGGTTCTCGAACTTTGCGGTCAGGAGCTTGAAAGCCTCCGCGACCTGCACGGCCGCGACGATTGAGATGACGGGCATGATGACGCCCGCCGTGTCGCACGTCGGCGCGGAGCCGGCCGGCGGGACTTCCGAAAAGACGCAGCGCAGGCAGGGTGTGGCGTGCGGCCTGATGGTCATCGTCACGCCGTAGCTCCCGACCGCCGCGCCGTAGACCCACGGGACGCCGAGCTTGACGCACGCGTCGTTGACGAGAAAGCGCGTGGCGAAATTGTCCGTGCCGTCGAGCACCACGTCGCAGCCCCCGACCAGCCGCTCGGCGTTCGACTGGTTGACGTCGGCGACCTCCGGCTCGCACCCGACCTCCGAGTTGATTTCGGCGACGCGGCGCGCGGCCGCGACCGCCTTCGGCGAGCGCTCGCGCGCGTCGCGCTCCGTGAACATCGTCTGCCTTTGGAGGTTCGACTCCTCGACGAAGTCGCGGTCGACGACGCGCAAGCGTCCGACGCCCGCGCGCGCCAGCATCTCGACCTGCGCCGACCCGAGCGCCCCGCACCCCACGACCAGCGCGCGCGACGCGGCCAAGCGCCGCTGCCCCTCTTCGCCGATGCCCTCGAACAGAATCTGCCTGCTGTAACGTTCCATTCAATTACCCGACAACTTCTCCCCCGCCGCGCGCAGCATCACGCCGGGCGGCGGCTCCTTCCCCGTCCAGAGCCGGAACTGCGCCTCGGCCTGCGCGGCGAGCATCCCGAGTCCGCCGACCGTCGCGCAGCCGGCCGCGCGCGCCTCGCGGAGGAAGCGCGTCTCGGCGGGGTTGTAGACGAGGTCGTAAGCGACGCGCGCGCCGCGCAGTTGGGGGGCGGTCGCGGGCATCTCCGCCTCGCCCGCGCCGCGCGTGCCGAGCGGCGTCGTGTTGACGACCACGTCGAAGCCTTCGAAGCGCGCGCCTCCGAGCGCGGCCGGCTCGGCGCCGAACTCCACGGCCAGCTCGCGGCCGCGCCGGGCGTCGCGCGCGAAGACCGTCGCGCGTGCGCCGCGCCCGCCGAGCGCCCACAGCAGGGCGCGCGCCGCGCCACCCGCGCCGACGACGGCCACGCGCGCCCCCTTCAACTCGACCAACCCTTCGAGCGGCACCAACGAAGCGTCGGCGTCCGTGTTGAAGCCTTCCAACCCGCGCCCTTCCGAGACGACCACGGTGTTGACCGCGCCGACGCGCGAGGCGTCGGGCGCCACGCGGTCGAGGTGCGGGATGACGGCCTGCTTGTGCGGCGCGGTGACGCTGAAGCCGCGCAGGTTCCAGCCCAGCTCGCGCGTCCGCGGGTCGGCCATGCGCCGCACGAACTCGGGCAAGTCCGTCACCTCGAACGGCAGGTATACGGCGTCGAGCGCGAGCGCGGCGAAGGCGGCGTTGTGCATGTGCGGCGAGAGCGAGTGCCCGACCGGCGAGCCGACGAGCCCCGTGACGAGCGTGCGCTCGTTCAGCGCTTCGACGCGGTAGACGCGCCGCAGCTCGTCCGCGCCTATCTGCCCGGGCGCGGTCGCCTGCTCGGCATCGAGCGAGCCGTAGGTGAGGAACGCGCCGAAGGCGGGCGCGAGCACGCGCGTCAGCACGCCCGCCCCGCCCATCGAGACGGCAATCACCCCGCGCCCCTCGCGCCGCCCGCGCTCGCACAGCCGCAGGACGGCGAGGCAGTCGGTGATGGAGTTCGCCTTCGTCGCCACCTTCAGGATTTCCGCGGGCGTGCGCGCCATCCGCGCGAACAGGTCTTCGAGGTCGGCCGGCGTCTCCTGAAAGTCGTGGTGCGAGCAGATGACGCGGAACCCCTCGAAGAGTCCGACGAGCGACCCGGCCTGCGGCGACTCAAGCAAATCGAGTTCGAGGTCAACGAACGGGCGCTCGCCTCCCGCCGTCTCGCGCAGGCTCCGGGGCAGCCCGCGCCAGAAGCCCGCGCGCTCTTCGAGGCTCACGTCGCGCCCGCCGCCCTGCGCGCGCGGCCTGTAGGTGAAGATGAAGGGGAGGCGCGTCGCGCCCTTCAGCGCGGCGAGCTGGCCCAGCGCGGGCGCGAGCTGGTCTTCTTCGAGACAGTCGAGCCGCAACTCTACTACGTCGGCAAGCTCCGCGGCCCGTTCGACCGAGCGGCGCAGCCCGTCAGCGCGCCGCACGCAGACGGGCACACAGACGCGCGCTCTGTTCGTCTCTTTCATCCTGCGGACACCTTTGTCGGAAACTATACACCGCGGCGGTCGCGCGGGGCATGGGCGGCGGCGGCGACGCCTTCAGACGTCGTTGCGCTTGCGTTCGGCGGGCACGCCGAGGTGGCGCGTGGTGCCTTCGGTGACGCTGGGTGGCGGCTGGATCATCTCGCCCGTGTCGGCCGGCGTGAGCGAGCCGGCGCGGCGCGGCGCGGCGACGGCGGGCGGCGGCGTGTAAGCGTGCGCGTCGGGCCGCTTCCCTTCCGACGCGAGGCGCAGGTAGGTGCCGACGCCCTCGGCGAGCAGCGCCGCCGCGGGCAGGAACATCCAGAACCACCAGATGTTGCCGGCCGGCGCCCACGTCCTGACGGAGAAGGCGATGAAGATGAAGGCCAGCCCCATGAAAAGAGACTTGACCGCGCGCTCGATGCTCGGCGGCCCGTGGCGGCGCTCGCGCCGGCTCAGGCGACGCCCGTGCGGGCCGGCGTCCTCCGCGGCCGTCAGACGCGCGGCGAGCTGCCCCGTCATGACCTGCGGCAAGAGGCTGATGTCCGTGCCGCACGAGCGGCAGAACTTCGCGTCCTCCAGATTTTGCGTCGCGCACTTCGGGCAGAACATTCTCTAACCTCCTCTTCCTCGTGAACCGTAAACCGTAAACCGTGACAAGAGGAAGAACGTTTTTTCTCTCGTCACGGTTTACGGTTTACGGTTCACGGCCTTTTGCTGTTCGCTGGCGGACGGCCTCGTAGAGGACGATGCCGGCGGCGACCGAGACGTTGAGCGACTCGATGCGGCCGCGCAGGGGGATGCCGACCAGCACGTCGCAGCGCTCGCGCACGAGGCGGCGCAGCCCCTCGCCCTCGCCGCCGAGCAGCAGCGCGCACGGCTGCGTCCAGTCCCAGTCGGCGTAAGAGGTCTCGGCCTCCGCGGCGGTGCCGACGGTCCAGACGCCGCGCTCCTTCAACTGTTCGATGAGCCGGACGACGTTGGCCGCGCGCGCCACGGGCACGTATTCGAGCGCGCCCGCCGCGGCCTTCGCCACCGTCTCCGTCAGCCCCGAGGCGCGGCGCTCGGGGACGAAGACGCCGTGCGCGCCCGCGCACTCGACCGTGCGGATGACGGCGCCGAGGTTGCGCGGGTCCTCCACCCCGTCGAGCACGACCGCCAGCGGCGGGTCCTGCGTCCCGACGCGCGCCGCGAGCGCGTCGAGGAGGTCGTCCGTGTGCGTGTAGTGCGCGGCGGCGATGGTGGCGACGACGCCCTGGTGATTCGCGCCCGCGGCGATTCTTTGCAGCTCCGCGCGCGGCACGCGCCGGACGGGGATGTCGGCGTAACGCGCTATCTCAAGTATCTCGCGCAGCCGCGTCTCGTGCGCGCCCTCGGCCACGGTCAGACGCTCGACGGGCCGCGCGCCCGCGCGCAGCGCCTCCAGCACGGGCTGGACGCCGAAGACGTGCGCGCCGTCGTCCTCCGACTGTTGCCGTCGTGCCGGCTCGCGCGAATCGCCCTCCTGAAAGCGCGGCGCGGGGTCGCGCTCCGCCCCCACGCCGAAGGCGCGCGCCACACGCTCGCCGGGCGACTCTCCGCCGCGCCGGGGCGCGTTTTTCTGGTCCCGGTGCGCGTTGTTCTCGTGCCGACGCGTATTATTCTCGCCTCGGCGCGCGTCAACATGACGCCGGTGCGCGTTATTCTCGCCTCGGTGCGCGCCAATCTCGTCCCGGTGCAAGTCATTCTGTGGTCGGTGCGCACTTTTTCCGTCCCGGCGCGCGCCGACCTCCTGTTTGTTGCCGTCAATCTCCCGCCGGCGCGTGTCGAAATGCCCGCGGCGCGCGTCCGCGTCCTGGGTGCGCGGCCCGCGGGGGCGCTCGCCGCCGCCCTCGCGCCGCCCCGGCCCGCGCCTGTTCCCGCCTTGATGCTTCATAGACTCTCCGCCCGCGCGCGCAGCGCCAGCAGGTGGCGCAGGCGTGCGTAGCGCGTGAACTGTCCCTCGTTGCTGACCGTCGTCACGGCCTCCGTGTTGACGCGCCCGGCGCGCTCGCGCCTGAGCCCGAGCGACTCCGTGCGCTCCGCCGAAGGCCACACGTCCGCGAGCAGAGGGCGCAGGCGCCCGTAATCCTCGTCGTAGACGGCCGACGGCGCGCGCTCCCGCAGGGTGCCGACCAGCGCGTCGAAATTCTCCGCGACCAGCAGGCACTTGCCGGCGCCGAGACAGGAGTAGTCGAAGCCGCCCGACATGACGCGGAAGCCCGCGTCCGACTCGCCGTGCGCGGCGTGCCCCTCGCCGACAGTCGTGTAGAGGTCGAGCACGAACTCGTCGGACACGACAATCTCGCGCGCCTCGACCATCTCGCTCCGGCCGGCGAGGCCGCGCCTGCCCTCCGCGACCTCGACGCGCCTCGTCACGACGCGCCCCTTCGACAGCAGCACGACCTCCGGCCACGGCACGCGCCGCGGCTCGGCCTCGGGCCGCGCGCGGCAGACGAGCGCGTCCTCCTCGAACTCGAACGCGCGGACGCGCGCCGGGCGACGCGCCAGCACCTCGTCGGGGAAGACCTCCGTGTTGAGCCCGAGAGCGCGCAGCCTCTCGACGATAAGCCAGGCTTCGTCGGCCGAGGACGCGCGGGCGAGCGGCATGGCCCGGCCCGCGAGCACCATCTCTTTAAGCTCGCCGACGTCGAGGCGCAGGAGCGACGCGGCCTCCTCCGCCGCCTCGGACGTCAGCGCGCCGGGCGCGCGCCGCAGCGTGACGACGTTGAAGCCGTGCTCCCACTCCTCCAGCTTCTTCAGCGCGGGGCGTCGGAGCGCGGCGCCCTGTTCGGTCGCCGGGAGCGCCGCGCCGCAGTAGAGGCACAGCATCCGCGTCGGCGCGTTGGCGCGCAGGCACTCGTCGCAGGCGACCATCTGCTCGGGCGCGAAGGGCCGCGCCGCTTCCCCGTCGTGCCACGCGCCCTGCCCCGATTTCCCCGGCCCCGCGAACTCGTCCTCCCGCGCCAAGCTCCCCTCCGTGCCTTCCGAACTCCCGCCGCCGCCGCCGAAACCGATTGCCCCCCGTGCGTTCTTGAGTATAATCCCTCTCGTCCGTTTCCCCTTCAACATTTTAGCCGACGGTTCGCCAAGGCCCATGACCTTCAAACGACGCATCGCGTCCGCCCTCTTAATCGCCGCGTCGTCTCTCCTGCTCGGCGCGTGCGCCTCTTCGCGCGGGGCGAGCCCGGAGCGGCCGGCGGCCGCGGCGGGGCCGCCCTTCGCCGTCCTCGCCGCGAGCGAGGTGCGGCGCACGGCCGCGCTCGCCGGCTGGAAGACAATCGTCGGCGAGCAGGCCGCCGCGTCGGCGGCGCCCGAGCTGCGCCCCGTGACCGCGACGCTCGCCGCGCTCCCCCCGGGGCTGAGCGACTTCCCGCGTCTGCCCCTCGTCAACATCGAAGACGAGAAGAGCCGGTCGGAGGAGGAGACGCGCGAGTCCCTCCGCCGCTTCCTCGCCGCGGCCGCGCCGCTGCTCGGCTTCGACCTGAAACACCTGTCGCTCGTCGAGGTGACGGACGCGCCGGCCGCCGCCGCGGGCGCGCGCCGCGCGCTCTACCGGCAGACGCCCTTCGCCTACCCGCTGCGCAACGGCTACGGCGTGGTCGAAGTGACCTTCACGCCCGACCAGCGCGTCGTCGGGCTTTCGAGCACGGCCGTCCCCGCGGACGCGGCGCTCGCCCGCGCGCTCGCCGCCGTGCCGAAGACGCTGACGGCGGCGCAGGCCGCCGCCGCGCTCTCTAACCGCACCGTCACCTACGCCGGCCCCGCCGGCGCGCAGCAGACGCGTGTGCTTACGCAGCCCGAAGCAGCGGCCGTCCGCCAGCTCGTCGTCTACCCCGTCCGCCGCGACGCGGACCCCGTCGCCCTTGAACTCCACGTCGCCTGGGAGGTCTCGGCCGGCGACGCGGCGTCCCCGCTCCTCGTCTACGTGGACGCCGCCACGGGCGACCTGCTCGGCGCGTCGGCGGGCGCAGAACCGGGCACGACGAACGGGGGGCCGAAGGCTTCCGGCCTTTAGTCCGACGTTCAACGTTTTTCCTCCGGCGTTTGTCCTGTTGTCCTGCCGACGACGTTCGTGGTTAAATGATTGGCCGCCGCCCGCGCTGCGTCGTGTCTTGCAGTGCATGGTATCGGCGGGCGGCGCTCTCGGATTAGCTGATGTTTGAAATCTCTCGAATCAGAAACTCGAATGGGGTGTCTTTCGCATGCATTATGATCCCACTAACAACATCTCCTGGCAGTTAGGCTACAGAGGCAGGGTGGCGGTTTTCATCGACGGCAACAACCTTTTTCACGCGGCGCGGTTCCACAACATCGACATCGACTACAACAAGCTCCTGCGCGTCCTCCTGGGCGACGGGAGGCTTCTGCGCGCCTTCTTCTACACGGGCGTGGACGTCGGCGCCGAGCGCCAGCAGGGCTTCCTGCTCTGGATGCGCCGCAACGGCTTCCGCGTCATCCACAAGGAGCTGAAGACCTTCTACGACGGGACGCGCAAGGCGAACCTCGACGTCGAGATCGCCGTGGACATGCTCTCCCTGGCCGGCCGCTACGACACGGCCGTCCTCGTCTCGGGCGACGAGGACTTCGTCTACGCCGTCAACGCCGTGGCCTACAAGGGCTGCCGGGTCGAGGTCGCGGGCTTCCGCTCGAACACCGCGCCGAAGCTGATTGACGTGGCCGACTACTTCATCGACCTCGGCGACATCGCCGACAAGGTGCGCAAGGAGCCCACCCACTCGCACCGCTACTACGACAACAGCCACGCCCACGAGCCGCAGCAGCACGCCGCCAACGCCTACGCCAACAACGCGCAGCCCGCGCAGCCCAACGGCGGCGAGATGATTTCGCACGCCCGCGAGCTGCTGAACGGCGCCGACGAGGACGAGGCCGTCGGCGCGCGCCGCCCCGAGGAGTTCGAAGAGTCCGTCCCCCGGCTCGTCGCCGAACCCGTCGGCCCCGACAGCGACCGGCTCACGCACAACCCGAACTTCATCCGCGTCACGGACGACCAGTAGCCGTAAACCGTGAACCGTAAACCGTGACAAGATAAATTTCGTTCTTTCCTGTCACGGTTCACGGTTCACGGTTCACGGGAGATTTATGAAGCTTTTCACCATCGAAGACGCCAACACGCTGCTGCCGACCGTGCGGGGCATCGTCCGCAGGGTTCAGCGCGCCTACGCGCGGGTCTCCGCGTCGCAGGGGCAGGCGCGGCTCGCGGCCGAGGGCGCGTCGCGGGGCGGCGGCGGGATGGAAGGCGGCCCGGACTACGTTTTGGCGCTGACCGAGTTGGCCGAGGCTTCGGGCGAGTTGGAGGCGCTCGGGGTGCAGATTAAAGACTACGAGCGCGGGCTCATCGACTTCCCGACCATGCGCGACGGGCGCGTCGTCCTCCTCTGCTGGCAGATGGGCGAGGGCGACGAGCTGGAGTGGTGGCACGACCTGGAGGCCGGCTTCGCGGGCCGGCAGCCGCTCTGAGGGCGGCGCCCCGCCCCGAAAGGCACGTCCGAGAAGTGGCGACGACACTGGAAGAGAAGGGCGGCGAGACGCGCGGCGAGCCGGCGGGCGAGCGCGCCGGCGCGTCAGGGCCGCCGCGGAGCCTCCTGCGCGAGTACGTCGAGTCGGGCGCCGTCGTGCTCGTCATGGCCGTCTTCTTCATGACCTTCGTCGCGCAGGCGGCTGAAGTCCCCTCGGCCTCGATGGAGAACACGGTCTACGTCGGCGACCGCTTCCTCATCAACAAGTTCATCTTCGGCCCCGGCCCGCACCTGCCCTTCCTGCCGCAGCGCGAGGTGCGGCGCGGCGACATCGTCGTCTTCAAGTACCCGGCCGAGTCCATCCCCTCCGAGAACATCGTCCAGTACAAGACGCTCTTCATCAAGCGCGTCATCGGCCTGCCCGGCGAGACCATCGAAGTGAGGGGCGCGGAGATACTCGTGAACGGGAAGGCCCTGCCCGAGTACCGCGTCAAGGCGCTCGACCGGCAGCTCGGGAACGACAAGGCGCCGCTCCAGCGGCTCGAATTCCCGCCGCGCCGCGCCGACGAGCCCTACACCGTCTACTACTCGCCGGCGCCCAACGAGAGCGGCTTCTTCAACGCCATCCGCCAGCCCTTCCGCGTGCCGGAAGGCCACTACTTCATGATGGGCGACAACCGCGACAACAGCAAAGACAGCCGCTACTGGGGCACCGTCCCGCGCGAGCTTGTGGTCGGGCGGGCGATGTTCGTCATCTGGTCTTACGACGAGAGCGCCCCGCGCTCAGACGGCCTCGGGGGCTTCGTCCGCGACTTCTTCAACAACACCCGCTGGGGACGCATCGGCACCCTCCTGCGCTAGACCCGCCATCCCGCGCCAACCCGGACACGCCGCCCGGCCCTAAATATTGTACCCTCCGCGCCTTCAAACACAGTGGCTTGTACATTTTCTGGTTGACGACTTAAAGTAACTTCTGATAGCATCCGCCGCGACTCCGCAGTGGGCATGGATTTACGGCGTGTGCCCGTCGCCCCTCGAAACAGAAACTTTCAGACCCAAAGGGAGGATTCTCGTAAGCGATGCAGTGCGACGTGTGCGGCGAGGATTTCGCGGAGTCACCTGACGGATGCCCACATTGCCGGACGGCCGAGCCGGCGGCGAAGACCACCCCCCCGGAAATTGTAGTTGCAGAAGAAGTTCTAGAAGCGCCCGACGCGCACGCGCAGACGGCCGACGCTCCCGCTATGACCGATAACCCGAACGTCACGACCCGCGCCACCCAGGGCACGAACGCCTCCTCAACCCTAATTGAATTCCCCGGCGTCAACCGCAACCGCCCCGCCTGGCGCAAGGAGCTGAGCGAGCGTTTCCGCGAAATTCAGCAGAGGCGCGCCCGCGAAACCGACTTCGAGGGCGAGGAGCCGCCGCGCCGGACCGCCTCGGCGCAGACCTACTCCGCCCACGGCGAGGCGCGCGCCGCCGCCGCAGGGGCGACGGAATCGGCCTCGAAGCAGCTCGGCCTCGTCCCCACGCCCGACGAGCCGGAGTTGAATCCCCTGGTCGCGGCCGCGCTGCGCCGCATCGAGCGGGCGCGCGCCGGCTCGCCCGCGCAGCACGTCGCGCGGCACGGTTCGGGGCGCGCGCAGACCGCCACGGCCGCGGCCCGCGTGGTCGAAGAGCAGCCGGAGCAGGTCACGGAGGCCGCCCCGGCCCCGCAGCCCCCGCCCCTCGTCGTCGTCCAGCCGAACGTCCAGCCGAAACAGCCCGCGAAGCCCGAGCAGCCGCCGGCGCCTCCCGCCGCGGAAGCGTCCGCGCCCGCGGCCGAGACGCCCGCGGCGGTCTCGGAGACCGTCACCAAGTCCGAGCCCGCGAAGAAGACCGAAGCGGCGCGCGTCAGGCAGGAAGTTTCGCGGGAGGCGTCGCCGCAGACGGCGGCCGCCGACTTCGAGGAGTCGCAGCAGGGGGCGCGGCAGCCGCGGCACATCTCCGGCGTGCTCGACGAGTTCTGGCTCGAACGTCAGGGCATCGAGCTTCTGCCGAAGGTCGCGGAGAGGGAGCTGAGCTACGACGACCGCGCCCCGCGCGTGAAGCGGATGGCGGCGGCCGGGTTTGACTTGCTCGCCGTCGCCCTGCTGGCGGCGCCCTTCGCGGCGGCGATTGAACTGACCGTCAGCAACTGGGGCGACCAGCGCGTGTGGGGCTCGATGACGCTGATAGGGGCGCTCGTGATGTTCCTCTATCACACGTGCTCGGTCGCGCTGGCGGGGCGCACGCTGGGGATGAAGCTCTGCGGGCTCCAGGCCGTGGACGCGCACAAGGCGAGCGTCCCGACGACGGGTCAGTGCATGCGCCGCGCCTTCGTCTACATGCTCTCGCTGGCGGCCGGCGGGCTCGGCATCCTCTACTCGCTCTTCGACGCGGAGGGGCGCACGGTACACGACCTCCTTTCCGGCACCGTGGTCGTCAGGAAGTAGACTTCAACTCAAACCCGCCGGGGGAGGCGAGTCCGCGCGGACTCGCCTCCCTTTTTGTCTCCGCAGGGGAGCCTCTGTTAGCCTTTGCGCGAAGCGGGGGCGGCGCGCGGGATGAACGAGCAGCTAATCAGAGAGGTGTTGGGGGAGTTGCGGCCGGCGCTCGCGGGGCGCCCGTGGGGCAAAGTCTTCCAGCTCTCCGGCACGACCCTCGCCGTAGACTTCCGCACCAACGACGGCCGCTACCTTCTGCTCTCGGCCGAGCCCGGCCGCCCGCGCCTGCACCTGATAGCGCGCTCCGTCCGCGAGCTTGAGAAGGCCGCTCTCGCCCCTTCGCCCTTCGCGCTCATCCTGCGAAAGACTCTCGGCGGCGGCGTGCTGCAAAGTCTCACGCAGGACGAGGGCGAGCGCGTCGTACGCTTCGACTTCAACGTCCCCGACGCCGCGGGCGACGAGCGCGCGGCCACGCTCGTCGCGCAGCTCACCGGGCGCAGCTCCAACCTCTTCCTGCTCAACGAACACGGCCGCGTCGTCGCCACACTGCGCCCCGCACGCGGCGAGGGGCAGGCCGAGGGCGACGTCTACAGCCCGCCGCCGCAGCGCGCCGCGCCGCCCGCGCCGGAGGAAGGGGCGAAGCCTCCGCGCAAGACCGATGACTTCCGGCGCGAAGGCTTCTCTTCCCTGTCCGAGGCGCTCGACCGTCATTACCGGGGGCTCGACGCGGAGCGGGCCTTCGACGCGCGTGCGGCGGCAGCGTCGGCGCGTCTGCGGCAGCAGATTGCAAGCCTGCGGAAGCTGCGCGACAACCTCGCGCGCGACCTCGCCGCGCACGGCGACGCGGAGGAGCACAAGCGCGTCGGCGACCTCCTGCTCGCCAACGTCGGCACGGCCGTGCGCAGCGGCACGACCGTCCGCCTCACGGACTTTTACGCCGAGGACACGCCGACGGTCGAGCTCGAAGTTGACGAGAACCGGACTTTGCAGGAAGAGGCGGGGCGCCGCTTCGCGCGCTACACGAAGGCCAAGCGCGCGGCGCGCGAGATTTCGGAGCGGCTGGAAAAGGTCGCGCCCGAGCTGGCCGCGCTCGAAGCGCGGAGCGCGGAGCTTGAGAGAATCGTCGCCGCGCGCGACGAGGCGGCGCTGGCCGACTTCGACGGCGGCGGGGCGGCCGGGAAGCCGGGCGCGGACGCCAAGGCCGGGGCGGGCCGTGCGAAGGCGGCGACGCGCGCCAAAGGCTCGAAGCGCGAGCAGGCCGACAGGGGGCGCACGCTGCGCCGCTACCGCTCGTCGGACGGCTACGAGATAGTCGTCGGCCGCGGCGCGAGGGAGAACGACGAGGTGACCTTCCGCGTCGCGCGCTCCTACGACACGTGGATGCACGCGGCCGACTATCCCGGCTCGCACGTCGTCGTCCGCGCGCGCGGGCGCGACGAGCCCGTCCCGCACCGCACGCTGGTCGAGGCCGCGCGCCTCGCCGCCCACTTCAGCCAGGCGCGCAAGGACGCGAAGGTCGCCGTAAACTACACGCAGCGCAAGTTCGTCTCCAAGCCGCGCGGCGCCGCGCCCGGCCTCGTCTACCTCTCCAGCTTCCGCACCCTCCTCGTCGAGCCCGCCGAAAAGATCGAGCGCATCTGACGAGGGCGTCGCCAATCCGCCCGCCGGCCCGCCCCGTATCTTCACTCCGACTTTGCAAATGGCGCACACTTTCGGGACGCACGCCCGCTAACGTGGGAGGACCTTTCGTTCAGGAGTTGAGACTGATTTTTATGAGCAGCAATCTCATCGAGGCGTTCGGGCAGACGGCGGCGAACGTGCTGGACGGGCTGGCGGACGTGGTGGCGGGGCCGGCCTCGACCCTGCGCGACGGGACGGAGCACGCGGGCGTCCGTCTCCCGCGCGACCTCTACGCGCACGCGGGCGCGCAGACCGAGTGGTGGTACTACACGGGGCACGTGCAGACCGACTCCGGCCGGCGCTTCGGCTTCGAGCTGGTCTTCTTCAAGCGGCGCACCGACCTCGACCGCTTCGGCCCCGTCCCGCTCCGGCTCATCGGGAACCCGCTCTACCTCGCGCACTTCGCGCTGACGGACGAGTCGCGCGGCACGTTCCGTTACGACCACCGCAAGAGCGCCAACGGGCTGCTCGACCCGGCGGCGCGCGCCGACTCGCGCCGCCTCTACCTGCGGCTCGGCGACTGGACGGTGCGCGAGGCGCACGGCCTGCACCTGCTGCGCGCCACGTTAGGCTCCGACCTCATCTTCGAGGCGGCGCTGCGCCCCGCGAAGCTCGCCGCGCTCAACGGCCACGAGGGCGCGGGCGTCAGCTTCAAAGACCACGGCGAGGCTTCGCGCTACTTCTCCTACACGCGGATGGCGGCCGAGGGCGACATCACCTGGCGCGGCGTCACCGAGCGCTTCCGCGGCTCGGCGTGGATGGACAGGGAGTTCGGCACCTGGGCGACGACCGACGGGCAGAAGGGCTGGGACTGGTTCAGCCTCCAGCTCGAAGACGAGACCGAGCTGATGGTCTACCACATCCGCGACCGCCACGGGCGCCCCTCCGACTTCTCAAGCGGCACCTTCGTGGACGCCGAGGGCGGGCGCACGCACCTCGCGCGCGAGGACTTCGAGCTTGAGGCGACCGCCCGCTGGCGCAGCCCGCACACGGGCGCCGTCTACCCGAGCGGCTGGCGGCTACGCGTGCCGCGCGTCGGCGTGGACGTCACCGTCACGCCCGTCATCAAAGACCAGGAGTTGGACACGCGCGGCACGACGATGATCGTCTACTGGGAGGGCGCCTGCGCCGTCGCGGGGACGCGCGGCGGCCGGCCCGTCAACGGCCGCGCCTACGTCGAGCTGGTCGGCTACGACCGCTCCCACGAGTCTCCCTCGCTCGTCACCTTCCTCTTCGGCCCCGCCCTCGACCGCCGCTGGCGCAGCGTCTTTGGATAATTTAGCATTGGGCGCATGAGTGCAACTGAAACAGGCGGGCAGCGTAGTTCGGAGGAGTTGTTCGCGCGCGCGGTCGAGGTGATGCCGGGCGGGGTGAACTCGCCGGTGCGGGCGTTCCGCGGCGTCGGCGGCACGCCGCGCTTCATCGCCGAGGCGAGCGGCGCCCGGATGACCGACGTCGAGGGGCGGAGCTACATCGACTACGTCGGCTCGTGGGGGCCGATGATTCTGGGCCACGCCGCGCCGGAGGTCGTCGAGGCTCTGCGCGAGGCGCTCGGGCGCGGGACGAGCTACGGCGCGCCGACCGAGCTTGAAATCGAGATGGCGGAGGAGATTATCGACGCCGTCCCCTCCATCGAGATGGTGCGCATGGTCAATTCGGGGACGGAGGCGACGATGTCCGCGCTCCGCCTCGCGCGCGGCGCCACGGGGCGCGACAGGATAGTCAAGTTCGAGGGCTGCTACCACGGCCACGGCGACAGCCTGCTCGTCAAGGCCGGCTCGGGCGTGGCGACCTTGGGCCTGCCCGACAGCCCCGGCGTCACCGCCTCGGTCGCCGAGAACACCATCACCGCGCCCTTCAACGACGTCGAGGCGTTGGAGCGCGTCTTCGCGGAGCACGGCCGCGAAGTCGCCGCCGTCATCGTCGAGCCGGTCGTCGGCAACATGGGCTGCGTCCCGCCGCGCGAGGGCTACCTGCAACACCTGCGCGACGTGACGCGCAGGCACGGCGCGCTGCTCATCCTCGACGAGGTGATGACGGGCTTCCGCCTCGCGCGCGGCGGCGCGCAGGAGCTTTACGGCGTGACGCCGGACATCACGACGCTCGGCAAAATCATCGGCGGCGGCCTCCCCGTCGGCGCCTACGGCGGGCGCCGCGATTTGATGGAGCAGGTGGCGCCGGCCGGCCCCGTCTACCAGGCGGGCACGCTCTCGGGCAACCCTCTGGCGATGACGGCGGGGCTCGCCGTGCTCCGCCGCCTGCGCGACCGCGCAGTCTACGAGCGGCTCGAAGAGGCCGGGCGCCGCCTGGTCGAAGGGCTCGCGGGGGCGGCGCGCGAGGCGGGCGTGGAGACGGTTACCAACCGCGTCGGCTCGATGTTCACCACCTTCTTCACCGACTCCGAGGTGACCGACTGGCCCACGGCGGCGAAGTCCGACCGCGCGCGCTACGGCAGGTTCTTCCACGCGATGCTCGAAGGCGGCGTCTACCTCGCGCCCTCACAGTTCGAGGCCGCCTTCATCGGCCTCGCCCACACCGACGACCTCCTCGACCGCACGGTCGAGGCCGCGCGCGCGGCCTTCCGCACGCTCTGACGACGCGCGCCGTGTGACGCGCCGAGGCGGATGAGCTTCGTCCCCGAAGAGTTCGCGCGCGTGACGGTCGCGCTCCACGGCGACGCGGGGAGGGTCTGGCTGGACGGCCTGCCCGCGCTCGTCGAAGCGTGCGCGGCTCGCTGGTCTCTGAAGGTCGGGCCGCCCTTCCCGAAACTCTCTTACAACTACGCCGCGGCGGCCGAAGGCCCCGGCGGCGAGCCTCTCGTGCTGAAGCTGGGCGTGCCCACGCACGGGCTGCTCCGCGAGATAGAGACGCTGCTCGTCTACCGCGGTCGAGGCGCCGCGCGCCTCCTGGACTCGGACGCCGCCCGTGGCGCGCTGCTTTTGGAGAGGCTGGAGCCCGGGACGCCGCTCGCCGCGCTCTGCGAGGAGGACGACGCGGCCGCGACCTCGGCCGCGGCCGCGGTCATGCGGAGGCTCCGGCGCGCGGCGCCGCAGTCGCACTTCTTCCCGACGGCCGCCGACTGGGGGCTCGGCTTCGCGCGGTGTCGCGCGCACTTCGGCGGCGGCTGCGGCCCTTTCCCCTCGAAGCTTTTTGAAGAGGCCGAGTCGCTGTACGCGGAACTCGTCGCTTCGTCGGCCGCGCCGGTGCTCCTGCACGCCGACCTGCACCACGATAACATCCTCGCCGCCGCGCGCGAGCCTTGGCTCGCCATCGACCCGCAGGGCGTCGTCGGCGAGCCCGCCTTCGAGGTCGGCGCGCTCCTGCGCAACCCCCTGCCGCAACTTCTGAAGTGGCCGCACCCGGCGCGCGTGACCGAGAGGCGCATCGCGCAGTTGTCGGAAGAACTCGGGCTCGAACGCGAGCGCGTGCGCGGCTGGGGGCTGGCGCAGGCCGTGCTCTCGGCGTGGTGGTCTATCGAGGACGAGGGCGAGTTGGGCGAGTTCGGCTTCGCGACCGCCGAGGTGCTGGCGGCCACGACCTGATTTGAAATTTCAGATTCTTGAGGCTCAGACGCCGTCGGGCGAGAGCGGGAGTTCGATGGTGAAGCGGGTGCCCTGCCCCGGCGCGCTGTCCACCGCGATGCGGCCGCCGTGCTGCTCGACAATCTGCTTGGCGATGGCGAGCCCTAGCCCCGTCCCCTTCTTCTTCGTCGTGAAGAACGGCTCGAAGATGCGCGCGCGCGTGCGCTCGTCCATCCCCTGCCCCTGGTCGCTGATGGAGACGCGCGCGCCCGCGACCTGCCGGCCGCCCTCGCCGTTGCCGCGCGTGCCCGCACTGAGCGTGACGCGCTCGGTCGAGACCCTGACCGGGCTCTCGGGCGGCCCGGCGTCCACCGCGTTGGCGAGGAGGTTGACGAAGACCTGACGCAACTGGTCTTCGTCCCAGTGGCCCTGCACGGGCTCGGCCGGGAACTGGCGCTCGATGGGCGTGCGCTTCTCGCGCAGCTTTTCGGCGACGAGGTCCAGGCTCTCGTTCAACAGCTCGGCGAGGTCCACGTCGTCGAGCGTGAGCTGGCGGCGGCGCGAGAACTGCGTCACGTCGAGCGTGAGCTTGGAGAGGTGTTCGATGCCGCGCTCGACGAGGTCGATGGTGGTGATGGCCTCGCGGTCGCGCGTCATGTCGCGCAGCATGGCGACGCCGAGGCGGATGCTCCCGAGCGGGTTCTTGATTTCGTGCGCGACCTGCGCGGCCGCCTGGCCCACGGCGGCCAGCGCCTCCTGCCGGCGCAGGCCCCGCTCGGACTCGGCCGCCTCGGTCGCGTCCACGAGCGTCAGGAGTTGCCCCAGCTCGCCGTCGATCTCAAGGGGCGAGGAGTAGACGTCGTAGGCGTGGTCGGCGCCGTCGCCCTCGGCGGGCATGTGGAAGCGCCCGTGGTAGGCCGTGCGCCTGACGTGCGTCGAGGTGGCCGCGGCCAGCAGCTTCAGGCCCTCGGGCGTCGTGAACTTGTCGTGGATGGAGCCGCCGACCGACGCGCCGGGGAAGACGCCGAAGAAGGCGGCGTTGGCCGAGCGGATGCGGTCGCCGCGGTCGACGGCCGCGACGGCGCTCGGCATGCCTTCGAGCACCTGCGCGTTGAACTGCCGCTCGCGCTGCAACTCGGCGTAGCCGCGCCGCAACTGCCGGAAGCGCCGCCAGACTTCGAGGAAGGTGGCCGTGGCGACGACGAGGCCGGTGAACGCCGCCAGCCACATCAGCGAGGTGATTTCCGACACGGCGCGCCTGAGCGTCTCGTACCGCCGGTCGTCGACGCGCGCGCGCTCCTCGGCCACGTCCTTCATCAGCGCGCGCAGCCTCTCGTCGAGGTCGCGCGCGCGCGGGAAGCCGTTGAGCGAATACTCGCGCAGGTCGCGGGTCGTCCCGACGTACTCGGCGGCGCGCTCCTGCACCTCGCGCTTCTTCGCTTCGTCGGCGAGCGGCAGGGCGTCGAACTCCTTGAGGAGCCCCTCGACCTCGCCGCGCACGTTGCGCAGGCGGAGGTCGGAGGGCGGGAGCATGACGCCGCTCGTGCCCGCCTCGACGCGGCCGCGGATGCGCGCCTCGGTGTCGAGCCGGCTGAGCGCGAGCCGCAGGTTGAGCAGCGTGTTCGACATCGAGGAGAGCCGGCTCTCGTCCGAGCGCGTGTCGTAGGTGACGTCGCGCACCTGGTTGACGCTGAGCTCGCCGAGGCCGATGACGAGGCCGACGAGCAGCGCGAAGCCGACGAGCAGCGGCACCAGCGTCCGCCAGAGCGGCGCGTAGGCCCCGTCCCTCGCCACCGCCGCCGCCTGCTGAAGCACCGAAGGGCGCGCGCCTTCCCCGCCTTCCCCGCCCTCGGGTCGGCTGTAGACCACGCGCCCTCCGTCCTTCTTCTCGCCCATAAAAAAAAGCCGTGAACGGTGAACCGTGAACCGTGACAAGATAAATCCCGGTTTTTCTCGTCACGGTTTACGGTTCACGGTTCACGTTCTTCTCATTTCTTCACGTCCATCCAGTTGTCGCCCACGCCCGACTCGACTTCGAGCGGGACGTCGAGTTCGACGGCCGTCTCCATCTCGCGGCAGAGGATTTCCTTGACCCGTTCGGCCTCCTTCTTCGGGGCCTCGACCAGCAGCTCGTCGTGCACCTGCATGACCATCTGCGCCTCCAGGCCGGCCGCGCGCAGCGCCTCGTCCACCTTGAGCATGGCGATCTTGACGATGTCGCTCGCGCTCCCCTGGATGGGCATGTTGATGGCCTCGCGCTCGGCGCGGGCGCGGACGTTGCCGTTGCGGTCGTTGATGGTGGGGACGGGCCGGATGCGGCCGTAGATGGAGCGCACGACGCCCGTCTCGCGCGCCCGCTCGGGCACCTCCTCCATGAAGCGGCGGACGCCCGCGTAGGTCTTGTAGTAGTCGTCGATGACCTGCCGCGCCTCCTTGCGCGAGATGCCGACGCGCTGCGAGAGGCCGAAGGGCTCGACCGCGTAGGCGATGGCGAAGTTGACGATTTTGGCGAAGCGGCGCTTCTCCTTCAGCTCCTCCTTCGTCTTGGCGCCGAAGACGAGGCGGGCCGTGCGCTCGTGGATGTCCTCGTCCTTCTGGAAGGCGTCGAGCATCTGGGAGTCTTTCGTGACGTGCGCCAGCAGGCGGAGTTCGAGCTGCGAGTAGTCGGCCGCCACGAAGACGTTCCCCTTCTCGGGCACGAACGCGCGGCGGATGCGGCGCCCCAGCTCGGTGCGGATGGGGATGTTCTGCAAGTTCGGGTTCGAGGACGACAGCCGCCCCGTGGCCGTCACCGCCTGGTTCAGCTCCGAGTGGATGCGCCCGTCGGGGCCGACGAGCGCGGGCAGCGCGTCGGTGTAGGTCGCCTTCAGCTTGTCCAGCTCGCGGAACTCGATGAGCAGGCGCGGCAGCTCGTACCCCTTCGCGGCCAGGTCGTCGAGGACGGCGCGGCTCGTCGAGACCTGGCCCGTCGCCGTCTTCCGGCCCGTGCTGATGTTCAGCTCTTCGAGGACTTCGCCGACCTGCTTCGGCGAGTTGATTTTGAACTCGCGCCCCGCGGCCTTGTAAATCTGCGCGGTCAGCTTCTCCAGCTCCGCGCCGAAGAGGGCGGAGAGTTCGCCGAGGACGGACGTGTCCACCTTCAGCCCCGCGCGCTCGACGCGGTAGAGCAGCGGCGCGATGGGCAGCTCGATCTCGTTGTAGATGGATTCGAGCCCCTGTTCGAGGATGCGGCCGTGCAGGACGTCGGCGACCTGCGCCGTGAGGTCGGCGGCCTCGGCGGCGCGCCAGTGCTCGGCCGTCCAGTCGCCGCCCTCGGGCGGCTCCGACCACGCCTCGTCAACCTTCAGCGCCTCGCGCGCGAGGTCGCCGAGGTCGTAGCGGCTGCGCACGGGGTCGAGCAGGTAGGCGGCGAGCAGCGTGTCGTCGGTCACGCCCTCCGGCTCGACGCCGACCTGCGCGAGCAGCGCCACGGCGCGCTTCAGGTCGTGGACGGACTTCGAGAGCAGCCCGTTCGACAGCACGTCCCTCAACATCGAGACGGCCGCCCCCGGCCCGCCCTCGA
Source organism: Pyrinomonadaceae bacterium (assembly GCA_036387455.1). Lineage (GTDB taxonomy): Bacteria > Acidobacteriota > Blastocatellia > Pyrinomonadales > Pyrinomonadaceae > QHXN01. The sequence continues at coordinate 41,708 of DASVTS010000031.1, forward strand.
ACTCCGCGAAGTCGACGAAGTGCGCCGTGTTCGGCGCGTACGAGATGGCGAGCCCCGCCGGCGGCTGCCCCTCGCGCACCGAGACCTGCTGCCCCGCCCCGGCGGGCGTCGAATCCGCGACGGAGAACGCCCAGTGGTCTACCTCCCAGAGCTTGCGCGTCAGCGCCTCAAGCTCCGACACCTTGCGCACCTGCGCGTAGACCTTCACGGCCGAGCCCAGGTCTACTTCGGCGGCGGCGTCGGAGAACTCGCGCGTCAGGCTTTGGAATTCCAGCTCGCGGAAGAGCTTGAAGGCGGCGGCGCGGTCAGGCGCCTTGCAGCGCAGGCGTTCGAGGTCGAGCTTGATGTTGACGTCGGTGCGGATGGTGGCGAGGTCTTTCGACTGTAATATCAACTCGCGGTTGTCGCGCAAGCTTTCGCGGTAGGTCTTGTGCTTGACCTCCTCCCAGCGTTCGAGCGCCCGCTCGACGGAGCCGAACTGCTGGACGATCTGCACCGCGCCCTTCGCGCCGATGCCGGGCGCGCCGGGGATGTTATCGACCGAGTCGCCCATGAGGCCCAGCAGGTCTACTATCTGCGCCGGCCTGACGCCGAACTTGTTCTCGACCCACGCCTCGTCGCACCACTCGACGGGCGGGACGGGCTCCTTGCGCTTGACGTTCTGCGAGTTGTTGCGCATGCAGACGACCCACGGGTCGCGCACGAGCTGCGTCATGTCCTTGTCGTTCGAGACGATGACGGCCTGGAGGCCCTGTTCGGCCGCCTGGACAGCGAGCGCGCCGATAACGTCGTCGGCCTCGAAGCCGGGGACGTTGAGGATGGGGACGTTGTACGCCTCGCAGACGCGGACGATGTAGGGAATCTGCGACTCCAGCTCCTCGGGCGGGGCGACGCGGTTGGCCTTGTAGCCGACGTTCATCTCGTGGCGGAACGTCGGCACGCCCGACTCGAAGACGGCCGCGATATAGTGCGGGCGCTCGTCGGCGAGCAGCTTGCGCAGCATGTTGGTGAAGACGAAGACGGCCTGCGTCACCTGCCCGCGGCTGTTCGTCAGCGGCTCGGCGCGCCCGCCCATCGGCGCGAAGAACGCGCGGAAGATGTGCGAGAACGAGTCGATGAGAAAGACCCGCTCGGTCGGCTCTTTCGGCTTCGATTTTTTCGACGGCATGTGAAGCGATGATAAGGAATGACGGCGGCGGGTGACAAGCTACGGGCGCGCACGCCCTCAGGAAGACGGGCGCGAGCGCAGCATCCGGCGGAAAGCCCTCAGTGTTTTGCTATGACCTTCCGCCTTTCTTCGCTCCAGGTGCTGCGTGAGGTCTGTGGCCGTAAGCATGGGGAAGGCGACACTGGCTTCAATTTTTTCATACCCCTCGCCCGCAAGGGTGTAGAAGTGCATCTGCTGGCCGTCGTAGCGCCAGATTTCCGGCACGCCCAGGGCCGCGTAAATTTTAAACTTGCGAAGCGACTCGTTCGTCGTGTCTATCTCGATGACCAAATCGGGCGGCGGGTCCGCCTCAAGGTTGGTTTCAAGGTGGTCAACGACGCGCGCGGCGTTCTGAATGTAAAAACTTTCGTCTGGCTCCGCGCCGATCTCAAGCTTCCTGCGCCGCAACGTCGCCGTGCCCGCCGGCTCAATGTCAATCTGATTTTCTTCCGCAAGCAACTCCACAATGCTGCCGATGAAAAATTTGTAAGCCTCGTGATCTCGCTTTGGACTCATGATGTCCAGCCTCCCGCGGTCGTAGCTCAGACGGTGGCCGGGAAACATCTCCATCTGAGACAGAAGGTGCTCGTACTCGTCCCAATCTATGTCGGGGAGATGGAGCGACGCGCCGGCGGGTAAGCGTTCGATAATCTCCAGGCAGTCCGCGGTCGGTGTATTCATGGTCTTTCGACTCCGAGTCATGTCAGGTCATTATCCGCCCGCGGTGAGGCGCGGGCAAGAATTTTATTCGCTGCGGAGTGTCGGACGGTGAGGGTGTAGGCGAGACCCGTGTGGCTCTCACGCCACACGGGGCGGCGGCGGCTGTCGCCCGCGCGCCACAGGCCGGGGGCCGTCCGGCGAAAGGGCGGGGGTTTCGCCCGCAACGGAGGCGGCACGGGCGTTGCTCTTATATTCGGCGTTCATTCATAATGCGGGCGCCTTCGCGCCCGGACAGACGAAAGGTCGAACACCTCGCTTTGATAAGACAGACCACCATCGCCGCGCCCGTGGAGACGAGCGGGCTCGGGCTGCATACCGCCGTGCCCGTGCGGCTGCGGCTGCGCCCGGCGCCTCCTGACACGGGGCACGTCTTCGTCCGCACGGACCTCGACGACTTCGAGATTCCCGCCTCGGTCGAGTGCATCGCACACTGCTCCTACGCGACGACGCTGATGCGCACGGGCGTCATGCTCTCGACCGTCGAGCACCTGCTCGCCGCGCTGCGCGGCCTCGGCGTCGATAACGCCTACGTCGAAGTGGACAACCTTGAGCTGCCGATTATGGACGGCTCTTCTGAGGACTTCTCCGCGATGATTCTGCGCGCGGGGGTGGTGGAGCAGCCCGCGGCGCGGCGGGCGTTGCGCGTGCGCCGCGGCGTCCGGGTGGAGCAGGGCGACCGGGTCGTCTCGGTCGAGCCGCACGAGGGCTGGGAGATTGACTGCACGATAGACTTCGCGCACCCCTTCATCGGCGTCCAGCACATGCGCTTCGACGTGCTCGACGCCGAGGCGTTCCTGCGGGAGATTTCGTCGGCGCGCACCTTCGGGTTCACCGAGGAGGTCGAGGCGCTGCGGCGCGCGAACCTCATCCGCGGCGGCTCGCTCGACAACGCCATCGTCCTCACGCCCGAAGGGATGCTCAACGAGACGCCGCTCAGGCGCCCGGACGAGTTCGTCCGCCACAAAATCCTCGACATCATCGGCGACCTCGCGCTGCTCGGGATGCCGCTGCTCGGGCTCGTGCGCGCCGAGCGCAGCGGCCACCTCCTCCACGCCGCGCTGATGTCGAAGCTCCTGCGCGACGAGTCGGCCTGGGAGATAGTGGACGTGCCCGTCGGCGCGGCCCTCGCCACCGCGAGTTGAGCTAGAGGCTAGAGGCTAGAGACTAGGGGCTAGGGGCTAGAAGTTGAGCCTTGCCGCCGCGACCGTTTCAATCACGGGCGCTCGGCGGCAAGGCTCTTTTACTAGCCCCTAGCCCCTAGCCTCTAGCCTCTAATTCGCTTGAACCAGCTCGTAGAAGATGCGGAGGCGCAGCTCGCGGCCGACGACTTCGTGGCGGACGTCGCGGGCGCGCAGTCGCAGCTCGGGGCCGCCGCGGGTGATGGGGACGCGCGCGCCGAGCTGTTCGGCGCGGAGGATGACGACGGGGTTGACGCGGTCGTCGATGGCGTCCTGCACGAGCCCGGCCAGGCCGCCGCCGAGCAGCGCCGTGGGGACGTTCTTCAGCTTCAGGTCGCGGACGGTGACGCGCGCGCCGAGCACCTGCCGCGCGCGGTCGAACTCCAGTTGAAACGCGGTGTCGGCCCAGCCCTCGAACTTGAGGCAGCCGACGAGCGGCGCGTCGTAGGAGCCGCGGAAGGCGACGGGCGCCGTGATGCGCCCCTCCGCGAAGCGCACGGCCGTGCGCACGCCGACCGCCTCGGGTAGGAGCTGGACGCGGCTCTCGCACTTGCCCTGCCCCCCGCCGCCCTTCGACAGCGGGAAGCTCGGCGGCTCCGGCGCGGACGCCACGGCGACGAGCAGCGAGTTCAACAACTCCTCGCTCAGCACGACGGCCACCTCGCCCGCCGGGCTCACGCGCTCGGCCTGCGCGGCGCCCGCCGGCGTCTGCGAGAACGTCAACAGGAGGCTCAGCAGTAAGGAAAAAGCTTTCATCATTTGAATAGTGGTCGGTAGTCGGCAGAAAAGCTTTCGCGGCCGAGTCGTCGGGGCGCCAACGTCAACTTACGCCGAGTGGGGCCTACTGTCTACCGGCGACTGCTTTTCACAGCCCGCTGCGGACGATGTCGTGGAGGCGGAGGAGGCCGACGGCGCGGCCGCCTTCGACGACGGGGAGGACGGAGATTTGCGAGGGGCGCTGCTCCATCAGTTGGAGCGCGGCGTGCGCGAGCATGTCGGGCGCGACCACCACGGGCTCGCGCGTCATCAGGCCCTCGGCCGTCAGCCCCGCCAGCTCCTCCGGCCTCACGCGCTGCAAGGCGCGGCGCAGGTCGCCGTCCGTCACGATGCCGGCCAGCCGCCCGCCCTCGCCGACGACGCACACGGCCCCGAGCCCGCCGCGGCCGATGGCCTGCACCACTTCGAGGAGCGTCGCCCCCGCGCCGACCGTCGGGTGCTCGTCGCCGCCGTGCATCAGGTCCGAGACCTTGAGCGTGAGCCGCTTGCCGAGCCGCCCGCCCGGGTGGTTGAGGGCGAAGTCCTCGGGCGTCAGCCGCTTCACCGACATCAGCGCCATCGCCAGCGCGTCGCAGACGGCGAGCGCGACCGTCGTGCTGGTCGTCGGCGCGAGGTTGAGCGGGCAAGCCTCCTGCTCGACCGACGCGTCGAGCACGACGTCGGCGCGGCGCGCGAGCGCGGACGAGGTGTTCCCCACGACGGCGAGCACGGGCGCGCCCCTGTGTTGCAGGTACGGCAGAAGCTCCAGAAGCTCGGCCGTCTCGCCGCTGTTGCTGACGAAGACGCAGACGTCGCCTTTCGCCACCAGCCCCATGCCGCCGTGCAGCGCGTCCGAGGGGTGGAGGAAGACGGCGGGCGTGCCCGTGCTGGTGAGCGTGGCGGCGGCCTTCTGCGCGATGTGGCCGGACTTGCCGACGCCGGACGTGACCACGTGGCCGCCGCAGGCGGCGAGGAGCGAGACGGCGCGCTCGACCTCCGCGGGCGCGAGCCGCGCGGCGGTGCGCGCGACGGCCTCGGCCTCCATCCGCAGCAGCGCGACGACCTGTTCGTAGTGTGATTCTCCCATCTGCACCCGGGCGACGAGCATACGACGAACCGGCGCGGCGCCACAACCGGCCGCCCCGTGTCCGGCCGCGGCCCGTGCGGCGGATAGACAACACGGACGGCGTTGGTCTATATTTCGGCTCTCGTTCCACAACGGCAAGCGCATTCGGGCAGGGAGAAATCTGTTCATGGCACGATTCAGCCTGATTCCGAAGGAGGAGCAGTATTTCCTCCTCTTCCGCCAGATGACGTCGCACATCTACGACGCGGCCGCGCAGCTCTCGGAGATGCTGGCCGCCAAGCAGGAAGAGTTCCCGGCCCACCTCAAGAAGATCAAGGCCATCGAGCACGCCTGCGACGAGCTGACCCACTCCATCTCGAAGAAGCTCAACACCTCCTTCATCACCCCCTTCGACCGCGAGGACATCTACCTCCTCTCCGGCGCGCTCGACGACATCGTGGACCTCATCGACGACGCGGCCCGCGCCGTCGTGATGTACAACGTGCGGGAGGCCACCGACTACGCGCGCCAGTTCGGCGACGTGCTCCAGCGGATGGCCGTCCAGCTCCACGAGGTGGTCTCGACGCTGGAACGCCCGGGCGACATCACGCCGCGCCTCGTCGAGCTCCACCGGCTGGAGAACGAGGGCGACGACCTCTACCACGAGGCCATCGGCGAGCTGTTCCGCGGCGAGCCCGACGCGCTGCGCGTCATCCGCTGGAAGGACATCTACGACAAGCTCGAAGCCGCCGTGGACCGCTGCGAGCAGGCCGCCAACATCATCGAGTCGGTCATCATCAAGCACGTGTAGAGAAGGACTGAGTGCTGAGGACTGAGGACTGAGTTAAAGCCGCCTCCTACTCAGTCCTCAGTCCTCAGCACTCAGTACTCCGCCTATGACTGCCACCATCACCTTCGTCGTCGTCATCGTCCTGATCGCGCTGATCTTCGACTACATCAACGGGTTCCACGACGCGGCGAACTCCATTGCGACCGTGGTCTCGACGCGGGTGCTGTCGCCCGGCGCGGCGGTCATCTGGGCGGCCTTCTTCAACTTCGTCGCCTTCGTGGTGCTGGGCGAGGCCGTGGCGAAGACCATCGGCAAGGACATGGTGGACATCAAGGCCATCCCCGGCGACTGGCAGCTCTGGGTGCTTTTGTGCGGGCTCATCGGGGCCATCGCCTGGAACCTCATCACGTGGTACTACGGCATCCCGTCGAGCTCCTCGCACGCGCTCGTCGGCGGCTACGCCGGGGCGGCGGTGGCGGCCTCGGGCTTCGGCGTCATCCTCCCGGCGGGGTGGACGAAGACGGTCGTCTTCATCGTGCTCTCGCCGCTCATCGGGGCGCTGCTGGGCTTCTCCATCATGGTGGCGGTGATGTGGATTTTCCGCCGCTGGTCGCCGCACCGCGTGGACAAGTTCTTCCGCAAGGGGCAGCTCGTCTCGGCGGCGCTCTTCAGCCTCGGCCACGGCGGCAACGACGCGCAGAAGACGATGGGCATCATCGCCGGCGTGCTCGTCGCCTCGAACCTCGACCGCAACGCGTCGAACGACATCCCGCTCTGGGTGGTGCTCGTCTGCCACGCGGCCATCGGGCTCGGCACGCTCTCGGGCGGCTGGCGCATCGTGAAGACGATGGGGTCGCGCATCACGAAGCTCAAGCCGGTGGGCGGCTTCAGCGCCGAGACGGCCGCCGCCGCCGCCATCATCGGCGTCACCTTCGGCGGCATCCCCGTCTCGACGACGCACACCATCACGGGCGCCATCGTCGGCGTCGGCGCCACGCGCCGCCTCTCGGCCGTCAAGTGGGGCGTGGCCGGGCGCATCGTCTGGGCGTGGATTCTGACCATCCCGCTCGCCGCGCTCATCTCGGCCGTCTCCTTCTGGCTCTACCGCGCCGCCTCCGGCCTGTTCTGACGCGCGGCGCCGCGCCCGGGCACGCCCCTTGCCGCTCGCACCCCGGGCGCGGGCCGCGGCGCACGCATCCCGTACAAGCAGACTTCGACAGACAGGAGACGAGGACGATGTCAGAACAGCGCGAGGGCGGCGAGAGCTTCCCGAAGAACGAGTCCACGGGCGAGGGCTCGAACTCGGGCAACAGCGGCGAGGGCAAGCCGCGCACCGGCGAGGAGGGCTACGGCGACGGCTCCACCGAGCCCAACGTCGCCGGCCAGGGCACCGGCCAGATCGGCGGCGCCTACGGCGACCGTGAGACGAGCCGTTAGAAGCCAGGGGCTAGAGGCTAGGGGCTAGAGACTAGAGGCTAGTTGGAAAGCTCACACTCCAACTAGCCCCTAGCCCCTAGCCCCTAGCCCCTAACCTACGGCTCGGTGCCGGCGAGGTTCCCTTCCCCGCGGCGCTCCCAGAAGAAGGGCGGGCGCGGGCGCTGCTCGGGGTAGACCTCGTCCATGTTGTCGGCGGCGTAGAGGCGGCCGTTCGCCATCACGTAGCGGATGGCGGCCGAGTTGCGGATGTCTTCGAGCGGGTTCTTGTCGAGCACCACGAGGTCGGCCAGCTTGCCCGGCTCGACGGAGCCGAGGTCGCCGTCGAGCCCGAGGTACTGCGCGCCGTAGAGGGTCGCGCACCTGAGCGCCTCCAGCGGCGTCAGCCCCCCCTGCTGCAACATCCACAGCTCCCAGTGCGCGCCCAGTCCCTGCAACTGCCCGTGCGCGCCGAGCTGCGCCTTGCCGCCCGCCCTCACGATGTCCTTCACCGCCTTCGCCAGCTCGAAGTGGTAAAAGTCGTCGCCCGAGACGTGCATCCTCCGGCGCGCGCGCGGCTCGACGTGCGCCCGCGGCGTGAAGCGCAGCAGCTTCCCGTCCTCGTAGACGTTCGAGTTCTGATACCAGTAGTTCTCGCCCCAGATGCCGCCGTAGCCGACGATGAGCGTCGGCGTGTACTGCGTCCGGCTCCTGGCGAACAGCGTCAGCGCGTCCTTGTAGAGCGGGGCGACGGGGACGGCGTGCTCGATGCCGGTGTGGCCGTCGAGAATCATCGTCATGTTGTGCCCCCACGTCGAGCCGCCTTCGGGGACGACCATCATGCCGAGGTCGCGCGCCGCGCGGACGATGCGCTGGCGGCTGTCGCGGCGGAGCTGGTTGTAGCTCTTGACGGAGAAGGCGCCCACGGCCTTCAGGCGTTCGAGGTGCGCGCGCGCGTCGTCGTAAGAGTTGACGACCGCCTTCTCGGGGTTCTCCCCGCCGTAGAGGACGAACCCCGTCGAGAAGATGCGCGGGCCGACCATCGCGCCCGACTTGACCATCTCGGACTGCGCGAAGACGGTCTGCGTCGCGGCCGAAGGGTCGTGCGTCGTCGTCACGCCGTAGGCGAGGTTGGCCCAGTAGGGCCACTGCTTCTCGGGGATGATGTCGAGCGTGTCGTAGCTCATGTGCGCGTGGACGTCGATGAGGCCGGGGACGACGGTCTTCCCGGCGAGGTCGAAGCGCTTCGCGTTCGCGGGGATTTGCAGGTTCGCGCCGACGGCCTTGATGTGGTTGTCCTCGACGAGCACGGTGGCGCGCTCGAGCACCTCGTCGCCGCGCATGGTGACGACGCGCGCGTTCGTAAGCGCGACGAGGCCGCGCGGCCGCGCCGCGTCGAAGTCGAAGCCGACGGCGGTCTTCCGCGGCTCGGGCGCCTTCTCGTCCTTGGCGAGCGAGCGGAGTATGTTCTCCAAACTCTGCTCGTGGAAGTTCTCGCCGAGCGTCCACTCGACCGTCTTGCTGTCGGGCGACCACGCGAGCCAGTCGCCGGAGGCCGCGGAGACGGGGCGGACGGGGACGCCCGTCTCGGTCGAGCTGAGCCGGACGGTCTTGCCGACCTTCGGCAGCGGCGCGACGTAGAGCTTGTGCTGCTCCTTGAAGAAGACCCAGTTGCCGTCGGGCGAGGGGACGATTTCGGTGACGAAGTTGCCCTCGATGTGGCGGCGCGCGTCGTCGCCGTCGAGCTTGACGCTGGAGAGGTAGGTGATGAACTTCGCCGGCTCGGTCGGGCCGCCGCCGGGGCCGCCGCCCGCCTCCATGAAGTAGATGCGCTCGCCCTCGCGGTCGAACGAGAGCACCGGCATCCGCGCGTTCGTCCCGCGGCTCTGCAAGTCCATCACGTAGTTGTGGCGCCGGCCGTCCCAGTAGTGAACCTCGAAGGTGGACTCGCTCGCCAGGTCCTCCTCGTGGTAGACGCTGCCGCGCCCCTTGAGGTAGGCGACCTTCGTCCCGTCGGGCGAGAAGACGGGGTTGGCGTACTGGTCGCCGGCCGTCGTGATTTTGCGCGCGTCGGTGCCGTCGGAGTTGGCGACCCAGACGGCGCCCTTCTCCGCGTCGCTCCAGGTGACGAAGGTCAGGCGGCGCCCGTCGGCGCTCAGGGAAGGCGCGTATTCGAGGTAGCCGGTCTTGAAGAGGCGGCGCGGCTCGCCCTCGCCCTCCTTGACGTAAATCTTCCCGAGCGCGCTGTAGAAGACGCGCCCGCCTGGGCCGCGCTGCGCCCAGCGCAGGAGCCGCGCGCGCTCGCGCCCGGGCGCGACCTTGACGGGCGAGCGCACGGCCTCGGTTATCTTCTGCGTGACGTGGGCGGTGAAAGGGATGGGCGAAGCCTTCTTCGCCGCCACGTCCACGCGGACGAGCTTGCCCTCGGCCGTGATGACGATGGACCTGCCGTCGGGCGCCCACGCGTAGCCGGGGTAGGTGCCGTAGACGGCCCACGTCTCCTGCTGGTCGTGGGTGAGCCCGTCGAAGACGGGCCACTCGCGCCCGGTGCCTATCTCGCGCAGGAAGAGGACGGTCTTGAGGCCGACGCGGCGGATGAAGGAGAGGTACTTGCCGTCGGGCGAGACGGCCGGGCGGACGGCGCCGCCCGCGCCGCGGACGAAGGTCGAGCGGCGGCCCTTCTGCGTGTCGTAGCGGTCAATCCAGTAGATGCTGTCGTAGACGTTCTTGTTGTAGTCGAAGGCGGTGCTGGCGACGAAGTAGACGAAGCGGCCCTGCGGGTCGGCGGCCGGCTCGCCGATGTTGGCCGTCCAGTTCGGCCGCTCGGTCAACTGCACGCCCTTCCCGCCGCCGTTGACGTGGTACATCCAGATTTCGCCCGCGCCGAGCGAGCGCACGTCGACGAAGTGCTTGCGCGCCAAGAGGTACTGCCCGTCGGGCGTCCAGTCGGGCGTGTTGAGGAGGCGCTGCGTCTCCTTCGTCACCTGCCGACGGTTCCCGCCGTCGGCGTCCATCACCCAGACGTTGTCGCCGCCGTCGCGGTCGGAGGTGAAGGCGATGAGCTTGCCGTCGGGCGAGAAGCGCGGCTGCCACTCCCACGAGGCGCCGCCCGAGAGGAGTTCGGCGCGCCCGCCGCCGATAGGCATCCGGTAGATGTCGCCGAGCAGGTCGAAGACGACGGTGTGGCCGTCGGGCGAGACGTCGCAGCTCATCCAGGTGCCCTCGTCCGTGTCGAACTCGACGGTGGCCGTGGGGCCGTGCTCGGCCTCGACGTCCCAGGGCTCGGGCTTCTTCACGGCCTCCTGCAACTGCTCGATCTTCTTCTGCGCGTCTTGCAGTTGCTTGTCCTTGTCCGGCGGCGCCTGCGCGCGCGCGGGGGCGAGCGCCGAGAGGGCAAGGGAGAGCGTCAGGAAGAATGCTTGGAATCTACGGGACACAGTTTCACCTCACGAGAGAAGGGTTCGGACGTTCGGGAGAATTTTAAACGTTGCTGTTGGAACCGGCTGGTCTGCTGGCGGGTGCATTGTAGCCGAGCCCGCGCGGCGGCGGCAAAAGGGCCGGGCGGCGGGCTGGTCAGGACTGGTTAACGGCGGGGGCGCGGGGGCGCCGCTAGTTTGAGACTTCAAACTAG
>DASVTS010000032.1:0-32245 GCA_036387455.1 Pyrinomonadaceae bacterium
ACTGCGACTCGTGGTAGGTGCGGACGAGCATCTCCGCGAGCAGGCCCATGAGGATGAACTGGACGCCGACGGCGAACATGACGATGGTGATGGTGAACAGCGGGTTGCGGATGAAGGACTCGCCGCCGAGCTTGCGCAGCAGCGCCCAGACGAAGGCCACGGCCGAGATGAGGAAGGACGAGAAGCCGAACATGCCGAAGACGTAGATCGGCTTCGTGTGGTACGAGGCCATGAACTTGATGGTCATCAGGTCGAGCATCACCTTGAAGGTGCGCGACAGCCCGTACTTCGACTGCCCCATCGTGCGCGGGTGGTGGCGCACGGGAATCTCGGTGACGCGCGCGCCGACCCAACTGGCGTAGATGGGGATGAAGCGGTGCATCTCGCCGTAGAGCCTGACCTCCTTCAGGAACTCGCGCCGGTAAGCCTTCAGCGAGCAGCCGTAGTCGTGGAGCCGGACGCCGCCGATGAAGGAGATGATGCGGTTGGCGATCATCGAGGGAATCTTGCGCGAGACCATCTTGTCCTGCCGCTCCTTGCGCCAGCCCGAGACGACGTCGAAGCCCTCGTCCAGCTTCTCCAGCAGCCGCGCGACGTCGGCCGGGTCGTTCTGGAGGTCGGCGTCCATCGGGATGAGCACCTGCCCGCGCGCGGCGTCGATGCCGGCGGCCATCGCGGCGGTCTGGCCGTAGTTGCGCCGGAGCGCGAAGACGCGGACGCGCGGGTCGCGCCGCGCCATCTCGCGCAGGACTTCGAGGCTGCCGTCCGTCGAGCCGTCGTCCACGTAGATGATTTCGGCCGTGCGCCCGAGGTGGGCCAGCGCCTCGTCAATCTTCACGTGCAGCGGGCGCAGGTTCGGCTCCTCGTTCAGCACGGGCAGGAAGAGCGAAATCTCGGGCGCCGCGCCCGGCCCGCCCGCGGTCGCCGCCGCCGTCGCCTCGTCCGCCACGGTCAACTCCTCGTCGACCACGCCCGCGCCCGCCGCCCGGCTGACGACCGTCTCTTCTTCGTCGTAAATCTTCATCGCTCACTCCGTTCGCGCGTGAACCGTGAACCGTGAACCGTGACAAGAGAAACCCTATTTTTTCTTGTCACGGCTCACGGCTCACGGTTCGCGGCCTTTGAACCACTCGACGAAACGCCGGATGCCTTCCTCTATCTGCGTCCGCGGGTCGTAGCCGAGGAGGCGGCGCGCCTTCGAGACGTCGGCGAAGGTCTGCGGGACGTCGCCGGGCTGCGGCGGCTGGCGGTCGATGACGGCCTTTCGCCCCAGCTCGCGCTCCAGCAGGCCGATCAGCTCGCTCAAGCTCACCGTGCGCGACTCGCCGAGGTTGAAGACCTCGAAGGGGGCGCCCCCGTAGTCCATCGCCGCGCGCACGCCCGCGATGATGTCGTCCACGTAGGTGTAGTCGCGCCGCGTCGTCCCGTCGCCGAAGACGGGTATCGGCTCGCCCGCGGAGATGAGCCGCGCGAACTTGTGGATGGCGAGGTCGGGGCGCTGGCGCGCGCCGTAGACGGTGAAGAAGCGCAGGCAGACCGTGCGCACGCCGAACAGGTGCGAGTAGGTGTGGCACAGGAGCTCGCCCGCCGCCTTCGTCGCCGCGTAGGGGCTGATGGGGCGCGCGACGGGGTCGTCCTCCGCGAAGGGCACCTTCTCGTTCTCGCCGTAGACCGACGACGAGGAGCCGAAGACGAACTGCCCCGTGCCGTGCGCGCGGGCGAGTTCGAGCAGGTTGAGCGTGCCGCCGATGTTCGTCTCCGAGTAGAGCAGCGGCTCCGAGAGCGACGGCCGCACGCCCGCCCGCGCCGCGAGGTGGACGACCACGTCGAAGCCCGCCCCCTCAAAAACCCTTTCGAGCGCCGCGCGGTCGCGGATGTCGGCCTCGTGCAGGCGGAAGTCGTCGCGCCCCGCGTGCGCCGCGACGTTGCGCCGCTTCACCCCGGGGTCGTAGAAGTCGTTGAAGTCGTCCACGACGGTCACGCGCCACCCGCCTTCGCCGAGCAGACGCCCGACCAGGTGCGACCCGATGAACCCCGCCCCGCCAGTCACCAGAACGTTCGGCATAGAATCAGTAGACGGTAGTCAGTAGTCAGTGGAAAAGCATGCGTCAGTCGAATCGTCCGGGCGTCGGCGGCGGCGCCCGTGAAGCGCAGCCCGCCGACCACCGTCTACTTCGTCGCATAAATCCAGAGGTGCCAGCCCCAGCGGGAGGCGAGCCGCGCCTCCGCGCCGCGCGGCAGCACGGGGCCGAGCAGGGGGAGCCAGCGCTTGTTGAGGAAATGCACGGCGAAATCCACCCGTGAAAAATCCCCGAACAGCTCGCGCGCCTCGCGCCGCGAGTAGACGCGCGTCAGGGGGTTGCCGGCGCCGTCCGTGTTGCGGCTCAGGAACTCGCCCGCCGAGAGGTACTGCGCCGAGTCCTGCTTCAGGCGCGCGGCGTGCTCGCGCAGGCTCTCCACCGGCTCGCCCGTCAGGCGGTGCGCGAGCCGCAGCCCCGCCTCCGTCCGCAGCAGACGCGCGCCCGCGCGGCGGAGCAGGCCGATGTTGACGCGGTAGTTGTAAGAATCCCGGTGGTAGAGCATCACGACCGCGCGCCCGCCGGGGGCGAGGACGCGGCGCACCTCGCCGACGGCGGCGCGCGCGTCCGGCGTGTGGTGCAGGACGCCGTGCGAGTAGACGAGGTCGAAGCTGCCGTCCGCGAACTGCAACGCCTCGGCGTCGGCCACGCGGAACTCGCCCGGCAAGCCCTCCAGCTCGAAGCGTCGGCGCGCGAGCGAGACGGCCGCCTCGGTCAAGTCAACCCCCGTGTAGACGGCGCCCGCGCGCGCGAAGCGCGCCCCGTCCGTGCCGAGCCCGCAGCCGATTTCGAGCACGCGCAGGCCCTTCGCCCGCTCGAAGCCCGCGGCCTCCGGGATGTGCCACTCCGTGCGGTAGCGGTGCTCCTCGACCAGCTCGTAGAAGCGCCGCGACCCCGGCTCCGCGTCGGCGAACTTCGTCCCGCACGGGTGCTCCTGCCAGAACGCCCGCACCCTCTCCTTCAGACTCTGCTGCACGTCCACCATGAAACACTTTGCCGACACCTGGACACGGCGGCCCACCCCGCCCGCGCGTCACCCACCCGCACAGCGCGCTTTCCGCGCCCCGCACGAAACGAAGGAAATTAACATGCCACTCCCGCCCCCCACAAGCAACCGCCCCCGCGCGCAGAGAGAAAGGGGCGGGGGCGTCCTTTCCCCCGCCCCTTTGGCGCCGGCCGCGCGTTCCTGAGTGCCGTTAAGCGTCCGCGGCGCGGAGGAGGTCGCGGCGGGTGCGCGTCAACTTAAGGGCGGCGAGGAGGAGGCAGAGGAGGGCGAAGGCGGATTCGAGGGCGAGGCCGCGGGCGGTGGCGGCCGAGACGTCGTAGCGAGGGTGGTGGCGGGGCGTGTAGTCGGAGGGGAGCGTGACCTTCGGGCCGGGGAACCGGCCGGCCTCGCGCCGCAGGTAGAGTTCCTCCTCCGTCCGGGGCTCGGAGCGGTAGGTGCTGTCCATGTAGTAGTCGCCGCGGGTGACCGCCTCGGCGTAGGCGAGCGGGTTGAGGAGTGAGGCGGCGTTGTCGCGCCCGTCGAGCAGCGCGCCGGCCACGCCCGCGAAGGCGTAGACGGCCGCGAGCAGCGCCACGCCCGCCCAGCCGCCGATGCGGAAGCGGAACATCGCGCAGAACTGGACGAAGGCCGCGGTCGCCGCCAGCGTCAGCCCGAAGCAGAGCGCGAGCGGCAGGAACTGCGACCAGAGGTTGTAGCCCGCGCGGTCGCCGGACGGGTTCACGTGGTAGCTCGCCCACAGCGCGAAGAGCCCGGCGAGCGAGACGCCCGCCGCGACGGCGAGCGTCGCCGCCGAGGCCCTAGCCTCCGCGCGCTGGAGCAGCGCGAGCGGGTCGCGCTCGGCGCTCCACCACTCGCGCAGGCGGTCGCGCGTCAGCGCCGAGCCCCCGGCCAGAAGCGCCACGGCCGCCCACGCCAGCGCCATGTAGACCTGTAGGCGCTCGGCCGGCAGGCTGTCGTCCACGTGCCGCCCCCAGAGCAGGCCGACGACGAGCGCCGACGACGAGAGGTAGAAGAGCCACGCCGCGCGCGGCCCCACGGGTATCAACTGCCAGACCTTCACGCGCCTGACCGCGCCCGCGAACGCCCACACCCCCGCGAACGCCAGCAGCCCGAGGACGACCGCGTACGCCGGCACGCGCGCGCCGTAGAAGTGCCACCAGAAGGACTCGTACTCCCTGTAGGTGTACTCGCCGTAGGCCGAAGGGCTCTCCACCCAGCGCGCCATCCCCGCGTAGTCGGCCGTGAAGAAGCGTTGGAGCGCGAGCGCCGTCACCGCGCCGCCGACCGCGACGAGCGGCCCCGCGAGCAGCCCGCCGCGCAGCGCCTTCTCCGAAGGCCCGCACAGCGCCGCCGAGGCGTAGAGCCCCGCGGCCTGCCACGCGAAGCCGCCGACGAGGAGGAAGAGGTAGAGCCGCGCGACCCCGTCCGGCCGGAGTCCGCCGAGCCACGCGGCCGCGAGCGCGCACGGCAAAAGCATCAGCGCGACGAAGTAGGCGAGTGCCCCCGCGCCCCAGAACTTGCCCGCGGCGAGCCGGAAGGGCGAGAGCAGGCTCATCTGCTGGAAGACGGCCGTCCCGCGCAGGCGCTCCTGCACGAAGGAGAGCGCCGCCATCGCCGGCCCCAGCATGAAGAGGAGCGCGAAGAGCGCGACCGTCAGCAGGACGTAGCCGGTGGCGCCGAACGTCCTCAACCGGAGCGCGCGCATCAACTCCTCGCGCCCGGGCGTGTCCAAATCCACGTCGTAGTAGTGCGGCGCGGAGTTGTTCCACACCAGCCACGCGCCCGCCGCCAGCAGCGCGGCCGTCAGCCCCGCGACGAACAGGGCGCGCCGCCGCGGCAGCATCGTCCGCAGCCCCCGCAAAAGCTCCGGGTTCAGACCGTACGTCGGGTTCCACGCCATGACTCACCTCCGAAAGGATGAAGGGCGAAGGGCGAAGGACGAATAAGTCGCGGGCGGGGCGAGGGGCGTGCCGCCTTCACTCCGTCCTTCGCCCTTTCACGATGCCTCGCGGCGGCCCGAGGCGAGGAAGACGTCCTCGACCGTGAGCTGCCGCTCGTAGAAGGAGACGACGCCGGCGTGCGCCGTCACCAGGTCGCGGTGGAGCGCCGCCAGCGCTTCGCGCGCGCCCGTGTGGGTGAAGTCCACGGCGGCGCCCGTGATTTTAACCTCCTTCACGCCCGCGCGCGCGCCCAAATCTTGGGCGAGCCGCGCCGCGCCCTCGGCCGCGAGCAGCACGACGCGGACGGGCGTGCCGCCCGCGAGCTGTTCGACCAGCGCGTCGATGCGCCCCGAGCGCACGACGCGCCCGCGCTCCATGATGACGACCGAGGTGCTGAAGTCGGCCAGCTCGGTCAGGATGTGCGAGCTGACGAGGAGCGTCGTCCCCAGCGCGCCGAGCTGCTTGATGAGGTCGCGCAGCTCCATCCGCGCGTGCGGGTCGAGCCCCGAGGCCGGCTCGTCGAGCAGCAGCACCTTCGGCGCGTGCAGCAGCGTCTTGGCGATGACGAGCCGCTGCCGCATCCCGCGCGAGAGCGAGCCGACCTGCGCGTCGCGCTTCCCCGCGAGGTCGGTCAGGCCGAGCACGGCGTCAATCCTTCTGGCGACGGCGGCGGGCTCGACGCCGTGCGCGCGCGCGAAGTATTCGAGGAACTGGCGGACGCGCAGCTCGTCGTAGAGGCCGAAGGTGTCGGGCACGTAGCCGACGATGCGGTGCAGCCGCTTCGGGTAGGCGCCGACCTCGATGTCCGCGACCTCAATCTTGCCGCTCGAAGGCCGCAGCAGCCCGGCCAGCATCTTCAGCAGCGTCGTCTTCCCCGCCCCGTTCGGCCCCACCAGCGCGCACGTCTCGCCCGCGGGCACGAACAGGCTCACGTCGCGCACCGCCGGGTGCGTGTCGTAGAACTTAGTCAGCCCCGAAGTGCTAATCATCGTCCCCCGTCGGCGAGCGAAGGTCGGTCACACGCGCGGCGGCGTCCCGCGCGTCTGTAATTGACGCCGCCGCGCGTGTAATTGTTCCCCGCGCGCGGGAGAAGGGTTCTCGCGCGCGGGGTCAGGGGTTGAACGCGCGCGGGGGCCCGAAGTTGCGCCGCTTCAGTCGCGCCCGCGCCGCCGCCCGCCCGCCGGACGGCCGGCCGAGACGATGCGGTCTATCAGCTTCCTGTCGTCCGGCAGGATGCCCGACTTGACGAGGCGCGGGGTGAGCGTGCGCCAGTTGGGGTCGGCGGCGAAGACGCGCCGGAAGAGCGGGAGCGCCTCCTCGACCCGGTTCATGTTGGCGAGCGCGACGGCGTGCCAGTAGACCATCTCGACGTTGTCGGGCACCAGCGCCTCGGCCGCCGCGTACTCGCGCAGCGCCCCCTCGTTGTCCTTGCGCTCGACGGCCGCGTCGCCCGCGTTCATGTGATTATAGGCGCGCTGGAGCCTGACGAGCCTCCGTAGTTCCCTCAGCGGCTCGGGGTGGTCGTCCACACGCAGGTCGAAGAGGCGGTCGGCCCAGGGCTTGCCCGTGGACTCGGCGCGGACGACGACGAGCGCGGACGACTGCCGCCCGCGGATGTCGCCGCCCTCACCTTGCGCCGCGTCGAGCGCCGCCAGCATCCGCTCGGCGAGGTCGCCGCGCGCCGACTCGAAGGCGCGCGCCATCGCGGGCCACACGCGGTCGTTCACCATCATGTTGGCCTGGACGGAGTAGCCGGCGCCGGCGTGGTCGCCCGCGGCCTCGATGCACTTCGCGCCGGTGTGCGCGGCGACGCGCCCGCGCGCGTCCACCAGCGCCACCTGCCGCACGTCGCGCCCCTCGTCCTTCGCCAGCAAGGTCTTCAAAGCCTCCCCGGGGCTCGCGCCGCCGCGCATCAGGTCGAGCCCGCCTCTGCCGTAGGACGGGTCTATGAACGACTGCGTGGCGACGGCGCCGACGCCCGCCTCGGCCCACGCCACGTTCGACCCGACCGAGAACCAGTGCGACTGCACGGCCACCCCCATCTCGCCCGTCCGCGGGTCGCGCGCCACGATGGAGTATGTGTGCACGGGGCGCAGGGGCCGCGGCGCGGGCCCGCCCGACTGCGAGCGTTCCTGCGCCACGACTTTCGTCAGCGGCGTCGTCGTCAGCAGCGCCGCCGACGCGAGCGCCGCGACGGTTGCGAGCGTCAACATTCTTCTCATCTTTTCGTCCCGCCTGCGGATGATTTGAAAGAGCCTCAGAAAGCCCAGTAACCTTGCGCGAAGCGCGCGGCGAAGAGGGCGAGGAAGAGCAGCGACCAGACGGCGACGGCCGCGCCCCACGCCGGGCGCGACGCCCGCAGCCGCGCGAACAGGATGAACGCCGGGAAGAGCACGAGCGTGTAGCGCGGCACGCTCAGCACGAACTTCGTGCTCGTCCACAGGAGCCAGTTGCAGCTCATCCACGCGGCGTACGAGGCGCGCAGGCTCGCCCACGCCCACGCCGTCAGCCCCAGCCCCAGCGCCACGAAGAACAGCTCGTGCGACCCGACCATCTGCGCCTCCGCGGGCGGCCGAACCCAGGCCGAGCGCCACGACCCCTGTATCCCGACCCACGGCCACGCCAGGGACTTGTCCCAGTAGTCGCCCTGCGCGTCGAGGAACGCGCCCGGGTCGCCCAGCACCCACCAGTTGATGAGGAGGTAGACGCCGAACCCCGCGAGCGGCCCCGCCAGCCACAGCCACGCCGCGCGCGCCCGCCCCTCATCCCTGTACTCGGCCCACGCCTCGCAGGCGAGCGCCGGGACGAGCAGCAGCCCGTTGACGCGCGTCAGCCCCGCCAGCGCGCCCAACGCCCCGGCCGCCGCCCAGCGCCGCCCGCGCGCCGCCAGGAACGCCCCGAGCGCCAGCGCGAGAAAAAGGCTCTCCGTGTAGCCCACGTGCAGGAAGTACGCGGTCGGGAAGGCGAGCAGGTAGAAGACCGAGGCGCCCGCCACCTCCTCCGACTCGTCGAGCCGCGCCAGCCTGTAGAGCAGCACGCCGGCCGCCAGCGAGGCCACGCCCGAGACGAAGAGGGCGGCGACCAGCCAGTCGCGCAGCACGAACGCCGCCGCGCGCACCAGCCACGGGTAGAGCGGGTAGAAGACCACCCAGCGCGCCCCGACGCCCCGCGAGACGTAGCCCTCGCGCGCGAGGTCGAGGTAGTGCGGCGCGTCCCAGCGGTTCCAGACGGCGAGCCAGTCGTAGAAGGAGCCGAGCCGCTCGTTCTGCCAGAGGACGAACGCCTGCGCGCCGTAGACGAGCAGCAGCGCCTTCACCGCCAGCACGAGCGCCGCCGCCCGCCAGCCGGGCCACGCCCGGAGCCGCGCCGCCAGACGCGCCGCGCGCTCCGCGTGCATGGCGAGCCGCCGTCTCATCTACCCGTCCAGAAACTCCCTCTGCCACATCTCCAGCGTCAGCAGTTGGAGCACCTGCAGGCTGAAGTCCTCGCGCCCCGAGAGGTTCGACTCCACCACGCGCCGCACTTCGGCGGGCCGGAAGAGTCCGCGCCGCCGCACCGTCTCCTCCGACAGAAGCTCGTCCACCAGCGGGCGCAGCGGGCCGCGCAGCCACGCGCGGATGGGCGCGCCGAAGCCCGCCTTCTTCCTCCACACCACCTCGCGCGGCAAAAGCTCCTCGGCCGCGCGCTTCAGGATGTACTTGCGCCTGAGGCCGCGCAGCTTCAGGCGCGGCGGCATCCGCGCCGCCAGCTCCACCAGCTCGTGGTTCAGGAACGGCACGCGCACTTCGAGCGTCGCCGCCATCGAAGTCCGGTCGGTGTAGTCGAGGTTCAGGCACGGCAGGAACGTCTTCATGTCGACGTAGAGCAGGCGGTTGAGCGGCGCCGCGTTCGCGCACCTTTCGAAGTAGCGCCGGTGCAGGTAGTACGCGTCCCGTTCGCCCACGCCCTCGCGCGCCTCGTCGGTGTAGAGCCGCCGCTTGGCCTCGTCCGTGAAGTAGGTGCCGAAGCCCATGTAGCGCGCCTCGAAGTCGAGCGCGGCGCTGCGCGCGAACTTCTTCGCGTTCCTGAGCGGCGCCGTCAAACGGCCCGGCCGTCCGCCCGGCAGCGCCGCCGCGACCGCGCGCAGGGCCGGGCGCCTGAGCGCCGCAGGCACGGGGTCGAGCGCCCCCGCCAGCCTCATCGCCAACTGGCGCGGGTAGCCGGCGAAGACCTCGTCGCCGCCCATCCCCGACAGCATCACCGTCAGCGTCTCCCGCGCCTCGCGCGAGACGAGGTAGCTCGGGATGGCCATGTCGATGACCGGCATCTCAAGGTGGCGGACGAGCATCGGCAGCAGGCCGGCCACGTCGGGCCGGAGCATCGTCTCGTGGTAGTCGGCGTCGAGCAACTCGCCCACCCGCCGCGCCCACGGCACGTCGCTCGGGATGATGTCGAAGCGCAGGTCCTCGTCCTCGATGCCGACCGTGTAGGTCGAGACGCGGCGGCCCCCGCCGCTGCGCTTCATCAGCGCCGCGATGACCGACGAGTCCACGCCGCCCGAGAGGAACGCGCCGAGCGGCACGTCCGCCACCATCTCCATCCCGACCACGCGCTCAAGGGTTTCGAGCACGCGCTCGCGCCACCAGCCCTCGCTCCTGCCCTCCTCCACCTCGTCGAACGAGACGTCCCACCACTCGCGCATGCGCGTCTCGCCTTCGCGCCACGTGAGGACGTGCGCGGGCGGCAGGCGCCTGATGCCGCGGAAGAGCGTGTGCGGGTCGGGCGTCCAGAGGAAGGTGAGCTGTTGGTTCAGACCTTCGAGGTCCAGCTCGGCGCGGACGAGGCCCGACGCGAGCACCGCCTTCGCCTCCGAGCCGAAGACGAAGAAGTCGCCGCCGTCTTCACCCTTCCCCCCGGCGTAGAAGAGCGGCTTGACGCCGAGCCGGTCGCGCGCGAGCGTGAGCGTGCGCTCCCGCTCGTCCCACACGGCGAAGGCGAACATGCCGTTGAGGTGTGCGAGCGCGCCTTCGACGCCCCACTCGGAGAAGGCTTCGAGCATGACCTCCGTGTCGGTGTCGGTGCGGAACTCGCGCCCGAGACCTTCGAGCCGGCGCCGCAGCTCGCGGTAGTTGTAAATCTCGCCGTTGAAGGTGACCGAGAAGCGCCCGTCGGACGAGAGCATCGGCTGGTGCCCGGCGCTGCTCGTGTCGATAATCGCCAGCCGCCTGTGCCCCAGGCACGCGCGCCGCCCCGCGCCGTCCTCGGACGAGGAAGTCCACACGCCCTCGTCGTCGCGCCCGCGGTGCTCGATGGCCTTGAGCATCGCGCCCACGCGCCGCTCCGGGCTGACTGAAATGAGACCGGCGATGCCGCACATAGTTAAATCCGTGAACCGTGAACCGTAAACCGTGACGAGATAAAACCCGTTCTTCCCTCGTCACGGTTTACGGTTCACGGTTCACGGCCTTCGGTTCTCCCGTCCGCAGCGAGTCGAGGATGCGGAAGGTGGCGCGCGTGGTGTTGGCGAGGTCTGCGAGCGGGATGGGCGCGGGGCCGCCCTCGCGCAGCGCGGCGCAGACGGCGCGCACCTCCTCGCGCTGCCCCTTGTCCTGCGCGCGCAAGGAAGTGCGCGTCTCGCGCCCGCCGGCGTAGGCCGCGGCCGAGCGGAAGTCTTCGACGACGAACGAGCGGCCGCCGCCGAAGATTTCGACGCGCTCTTTGGGGAGCGCGCGGTCGCCCTCGGCCAGGTACGCGATTGAGCCGTTCGAGCCGTCCGCGAACCTGAGCGTGACGAAGATTGAGTCGTCGTCCACCGCCTCGCGGTCTTCGGACGCGACCGGCTCGGCGTAGACGCGCACGACGCGCGAGCCGGTCAGGTACTGCATGAAGTCGACGAAGTGGCAGACCTCGCCGCGGACGCGCCCGCCTCCCTCGCGCGCGTCCTGCGTCCAGTGCGAGCGCGGCACGCGGCCGGCGTTGACGCGGTAGAGAATCGACAGCGGCGCGCGGCCGTCCGCGAAGAACTCCCGGGCCTGCCGCGCGTGCGGCGAGAAGCGCCGGTTGAAGCCGACCGTCAGCCGCCCGCGCGAGCGCGCCGCCGCTTCGAGCAGCGCGTCCAGCTCGCCGTCGTTCAAGGCGAGCGGCTTCTCGACGAAGACGTCCGCGCCGCGCTCCAGCGCGCGCCGCGCCAGCCCGGCGTGCGAGTCGTGGCGCGTGGCGATGACGACGAGGCTCACCGACTCGTCCGCCAGCACCCCGTCGGCGCCCGAGACGAAGCGCGCGAAGCCGTAGCGCGTCCCGACGTCGCGCGCCGTCACGCCCGACGCCGTGGCGATTGACGCGAACTCGACGCCCTCGGCCCGCAGGTGCGGCAGCAGCATCCGCCGCGCGTAGTCGCCCGCGCCTACCATCCCGACACGAACCCGGGAGGCTGAAAGTTCGGCTTTGAGATTTGGGACCGGGTTGCGGACGTCCCGCTCAAGCTCGCGCGCGGGGTCGTAGTTGATGAGGATGCCGAGGTAGGGCTCGCCCGCGTCGCCGGAGATGAGGCGGTAGGCGCGCTCGCCCTCCTCGACGGGGAAGCGGTGCGTGACGAGCGGCGCGGTCTTCACGGCGCCGGCCGCGACGAGGTCGAGGAAGGCTTCGAGGTTGCGCCCCTCCGTCCAGCGCACGTACGGCAGGGGGTAGTCGTGGCCGCGCTCCTCGTACTCGGGGTCGTAGCGCCCCGGCCCGTAGGACATCGAGACCCGCAGCGTCAGCTCGCGCCTGAAGTAGCTCTGGCGCGGCACGTTCATCCCGACCAGCCCCACGGCGACGACGCGCCCGCGCAGGCGCGAAATCTCGCCCGCCAGCTCGACGGGCTCGTCCGACTGCGTCGCCGCCGTCAGCAGCACCGCGTCGGCGCCCCGCCCGCGCGACCACTTCAGCACGGCCTCCTTCACGCCCTCGCCCGCGGCGCACCCGTCGTCCGCGCCGAGCCGCCGCGCCAACTCGACGCGCGCCGGGTCGAGGTCAACGCCGAAGACGCGGCACCCGTTCGCCTTCAGGAGCTGGGCCGCGAGCTGTCCGACGAGCCCGAGCCCGACGACGACCGCCGACTCGCCCAGCGTCGGCTCCGCCAGCCGCACGCCCTGAAGCGCGATGGCGCCGAGCGTGGCGAAGGCGCCGCCCTCAAAATCGACGCCGTCGGGCAGGCGCACGCACAGGTTCTTCGGCACCGACAGCAGCTCGGCGTGCGCGGCGTAACCCGTCCCGGCGCACGCGACGCGGTCGCCCGCGCGGAACTCCGTCACGTCCTCGCCCGCCTCGACGACTATCCCGGCGGCGCTGTAGCCGAGCGCGTGCGACTCGTCCAGCTTCTCGCGCACCGAGCGGAGCGTGCTGACGAGCCCCTCGCTCCTCACCTTCTCCACGACCTTGCCGACGAGGTCGGGCCGCTCCTTCGCCTTCCCCAGAAGGCTCTTGCGCCCCAGCTCGACGAAGGCGCGCTCCGTCCCCGCGCTGACGAGCGACGCCGCCGCGCGCACCAGCACGCGACCCCGCTGCGCCGCAGGCGCCGGCACGTCCGCCACCACGCCCTCGCCCGTCTTCAGGTTCTGCAAAAGCTGTTTCATCTTCGTAACGCGGAACTCGGAACGCTGAACGATGAACTGAAAGGCAAGCGGCTCTCAGTTCATCGTTCAGCGTTCATAGTTCACCGTTTCTTCGCCAGCGCCTCTTCGATGAGGCCGCTCACCCACTCGGCGCGGGCGTCCCAGGTGCCGCCCTCGACCGCGCGCTGGCGGCGGAGTGGGGCCTGCGGGTCGTCTTCGGCGAGCGCGTCCTCCACCAGGCGGAGGAAGTCTTCGCGCGTGCGGGCGATGCGGAGCACGTCGCGCATCGGCTCGTACTCGGGGAGCGGCGAGATGACGACGGGCTTGCCCGTGGCGAGGTACTCGCGCACCTTGATGGCCGACCCGTAGCTCGTGAACGCGCGCTCAGTTTCCCACGGCAGCACACACACATCAAACCCGGCGGCGTAGCGCGGCAGCTCGTCGTACGGGACGGGCGGGAGGAAGTGCGTGTTCGGCAAAGACTCCACCTCCACGCCGCGCGACTTGTTGCCGATGAAGACCCACTGCCAGCCGGGGCGCTCGACCGCCGCGCGCCTGATTAACTCCTGGTCAATCAGCCACGGCTCTATCGCGCCGAAGTAGCCGAGCCGCGGGCGCGGGATGCGCGCCACCGCCTCCGCGACTTCGAGGCCCCCGCCGCCGACCCTCGACCAGTGCTCGAAGTCCACGGCCTGCTCCAGCAGGTGCGACCGCTCGCGCCCGCGCGTGGCCTCCTCCAAAAGCTTGCGCCCCGAGTAGAAGATGAGGTCGGCGCGCTCTACGGCGTGCTCGTGCAGGCGGCGGATGGCGGCCGGGTCGGTCGCGTGATCCATCGAGTTCTCGTCGTACTTGTCCGAGACGTGGTAGACGACGAGCGACTCGTCCAGACGCCCTATCATCTCGGCCGCGGTCGGGATGGCGACCCAGAGGACGGGACGCCGCAGCCCGCGGCTGCGCGCCAGCCAGCCGATCTGCGCGGCGAGCAGCCCCCGGTTGAGCGCGCGCGCCGCGCGGCTCCCGTAGAAGGGCAGCGCCGCCGGCGAGACGACCGTGATGCCCTCCGGCGTCCTCCGCGCCAGCTTCGCGTACGACCGCAGCTTGCGCGCCACCCGCGGCAGCAAGTCCTTGTTCCCCAAACCGGGCAACCCCATCGAGATGGAGTTCACGAACACGACGCGGTTCCCGGCGCGCGCGAACCGCCGCATCAGGTGGTTCTTCGAGTGCGGGTGGTGGTACCACCAGTCCTCGCCGCCGAAGCACACTATGCTCTTGCCGTTCAGCATCGGCGGCCTTGTTTGTTTTCGGGATTAGACACTGCGGCGCCACGCCCCTTCGGGACGGGAGATAGTAGCACGCGGCGGCGACGGGCTCATGCGGCGGCGGGCGGTTTCAGGGTTCTTTGTCGAGCAGTTTGGTCGTGTTCTCGGTGACGCTGGGGGGCCGGGCCAGCTCGCCCGTGTGGACGCGCTGCGGCTGCCGGCCGAAGGAGGAGGCGGGGGCGAACGGCGGGGCGCCGAGCGCGGGCCTGTCCCCGGCCGCGCGCAGGTCTGTGCGGGCCGCGTCTTTTCCGACGGGGACGGTGTTGTCGTTGAACAGCCAGGAATAGACCAGCCAGAGCAGCCCCGCCAACCCCCCCGTGAGGACGAGCAGCAGCGGCCCGGGCGCGTCCTCGATGGCGAGCAGTACGGCGGCGGGCAGCAGGACGGCGAAGATGAACATCAGCTTCGCGCCGCGCCGCATGCCGCGCCGCCGCGCGGTCATCAACGGCGCGCTCGGGACAGGCGCCACGGCCGTGCCCGACTCCTCGGCCGCCAAGAAGGCCGCGAGTCTGGCGAGCTGGAACCCGCACCTCGGGCAGAAGCGCACCTCGTCGGAAGACTGCTGGCCGCACCTGGGACAAAACATCCGGTTCACCTGTCGCTCGTTCGTGTTCGGGCCGCCGCCGGGCGGTTCGGAGGGGCGGGTTTGGCCCGGGGGCTTACGAGTCCTTTTCGAGCAGCTTGGTCGTGTTCTCTGTGATGCTGGGCGGCTGGGCTATCTCGGCCGTGTTGCCGCGCTGCTGGGCGAAGAGGTGCGCGGGCGTGAACTGCTGCGTGCCGAGGGAGGGGTGGCCCGCGCCCGCGCTCAAGTCGGCGCGCCCGGGGGCCCCGCGGATGGGCAGCATCTCGTCGCCGAACAGGCGCGCGTAGACCACCATCACGAGCCCCAGCAGGAAGACCGTGAGGGGGACGAAGAGCGGCGCCGGCCCGTCCACGAGGAAGCAGAGCGCGAAGAAGATGGGGAACAGGACGACGCTGAAGAACATCAGCTTGGCCCCGCGCCGCGTGCCGAGCCGCTTCGCCGTCATCTCCGGCGTGGGCGCCGGCAGCGGCCGCGGCGCCCCGAAATCGTTGCCGGCCACGTAGGCGGGCAGGCCCGCCAGCGACAGCCCGCACCTCGGGCAGAAGCGCACCTCGTCGGAGGACTGCTGACCACACTTGGGACAAAACATGCTGTTCACCTGCGACCGGGCGGCGTTCGGACTTCTGCCGGGATTACGCCTGCCGGCGCTGATAAGTTCTGGCCGGCGAACTCGCCGCGCCGGCCGGTTCTTCGGGTGCGAGGATGATACTAACACGCGCCGGGCCGGTTACGACCCGGGCGCCCGGCGCGGGGCGTTCAAATACCCGTTGACAAGGGCTACGGCGGGGAATAATCTGCGGCTGTTTTCCGGCGCGCTCGACGCCCCGCCGGCTTCAAAATCTCGCGGCGCCCGTACCCTCGCGCGAGGAAACCTCATGAAGAGACGCACCTCCAACTCGCTGCCCGGAGGCGTGAAGGTCTTCCGCCTTCTCTACCTTCCGGCCGGCGTGGCCTACGTCGGGGGCCGGGACGTCGCGCCGCCGGCGCCGGCGCGCCCGGCACTCACGCAGGGCGGGGCGGCCGACGCCGGCGCCGGCGCCGCGTCGCTCCCCCTCGGCGACGCCGCCGCGGTGAAGGAGTCTTTCCTCGACAAGGCGCTCGACGCCTACGAGGTCTCGTACAAGGAACTCGCGGCCAACTGGCGCGGCCTGGAGGCCAAGGCGCAGGGGAGCATCACGGTCGCGGGCGTCTTCATCGCGGCCTCGTTCGCCTTCCTCCAGAAGATTCAGCCGGAGCTGCGCGCCGTCGAGAAAATCCTGCTCGGCGCGGGCCTCTTCTTCCTCGTCATGAGCGTGCTGCTCGCGGTCAGCGTGCTGCTGGTCAAGTCGGTGCCCGCGCCCATCTTCGGCGACAAGATCGCGCGGTTCGCGACGAGCCTGTACGAGGCGGACGAAGGGGCGGAGTTTCCACAGTCGGCGATGGGAAGGTATCGGGCGTACTTCGAGGAGTGGCAGAAGGTGATAGACGCCACGCAGGAGTTGACCATGCGCAAGGCCGGCCGGCTCTCGCAGGCGCACGGCTTTCTGAGGGCCGCCATAGTCACCGTGGCAATCCTCGCGGGTGCAAGGGTTCTTGTCTAGCGCGCGCCACCCGGCGCGGGAGGCCAATCAGATGAGTGTAATCATGTGCTTCGACTGCGGGCGGCATCCGGTGTCGAAAGCGGGCGAACGTTGTGAGCGTTGCAAATCCGGCGCTTCACCCTCGACGACCGGAATGAAGGATAAGGGCGGGAAAGCCCGGAATGACCGGGACGGCAGCTAGGGCGTAGGCCGGGCGCCACTTGAGACGGACGCTCGCCCCGCCGCCGCGCATAGGCGGCGGCGACGTAGGCGTGTGCGGCGGCGAATGAGAGACGCCCGGCGGGGCGGCGCCCGTGCCGCCCCGCCGGGCGGGCCTGTATAATGGCGGCGCCGGCCGAGAAGGACTTCGCCGAGAACCTTGATGCAACCTCCCGCCCCCGCAGACCCCGCGCGGCAACGCCCCCGCCCCCGGCTCAGAGCAGCGCGCCCGACGCTCGTGGCCGCGGCCGTCGTCTTCGCGGCGGCCTTCGGCGCGCGCCTGCTGTGCTGGCGCGACGTGCGGTTCGAGGCTTACAAGGTGCAGACCGCCGTCTCGCAGAACTACAAGCACCTCGCGCGTCTGCTCGGCGCGAACGGCGCGGCCTCGTTCTACGACCCGGCCTCGGGGACGAGCGAGCCCGACCTGCTCGGTCACCCGCCGGGCTACTCCTTCCTGCTCGCGGCCCTCTACGCCGTCTGGGGCGAGTCGGACGCGGCGGCGCAAATCTTTCAGGCCGCCTGCGACTCGCTCGCCGCGGCGCTCGTCTTCCTGCTCGCGGCCGAGCTGCTCTCTTTCGGCGCGGGCGTCGTCGCGGGGCTGCTGGCCGCCGCCTCGCCGCAGTTCTGCTGGAACTCCCTGATGCTCCTGCCGGACACGCTGGCGGTGCTGCCCGTCCTGCTCGCGGTCTACCTGCTCGCGCGCGCGCGCGAGGGTAGGCCCGTGCTCAAGGCACTGGCGGCCGGGGCGCTCGTCGGCGCCTCGTGCTGGCTGAGGGCGAACGCGCTGCTGCTGGCGCCGTTCATGGTGCTGGCCGCGCCGCTGCTGTTCGAGCGCGGGCGGCGGGCGCGGCCGGCCCTGGCGCTCGTGGCGGGCGCGGTGCTGGCGGTCGCGCCGCTGACGCTGAGGAACGCCATCGTCTACGGGCACTTCATCCCGGTCTCGCTCGGCGCGGGGCAGACGCTCGTCGAGGGCGTCGCGGACTACGACCCGGAGCGCAGGTTCGGGCTGCCGGACACGGACGTCGAACTGACGCGGATGGAGGCGGAGGAGGCGGGGCGGCCGGAGTACGCTTCGTCGCTCTTTACGCCCGACGGCATCGCGCGCGACCGGCGACGCACGCGGCGCGCGCTCGCCGTCATCGCCGCGCACCCCTTCTGGTTCGCGGGCGTGATGGCGAGGCGCGCGGGCTCGATGCTGAGGTTGGAGCGGACGCCGCTCGCCACGACGGCGCCCGTCAGCCCGGGTTGGGCGCGCGCGCCGCGGCTCGCGCTGCGCGCCGTGCAGAAGCTGTTCGTGACGGCCGTCTTCCTGCCGCTCTACCTCGCGGGCCTCTTCCTGCTCCTGCGCGCTCGCCGGCGGCGCGCGCTCGCCGCGCTGCTCGTCGTCCCGCTCTACTGCCTCTGCGTGCAGTCGGCGCTCCACACGGAGTACCGTTACGTCCTGGCCGTCCACTACTTCCTCTTCGTCGTCGCGGCGGCGGCGCTCTGCGAGGCGTGGCGCGCCGCCCGCGAAGCGTTCGGCCGCCGGGCGCTCAGCCGCCGAACAGCTTCGACGTGATGGCGGCCAGATTCTTTTCGGCCTCGCGCCGGTAGACGGCGGCCCACTCGGCGGTCGCGCGCGCGTGCTCGCCCGAGAGGGCGCGGCGGAGTTGGGAGGCGAGCGCGCCCACGTCTCCGAAGTCGTAGAGCAGCATCCCGCGCGTCTCGCCCGCGCGCGTCGCCACGACGGGCAGTCCCGCCCAGACGGCCTCGACGCGCGAGAGCCCGTAGCTCTCCAGCCCGAAGCCGCGGACGAACGCGTCGCAGCGCCGCATCAGGCGGAAGACGTCCGGGTGCGCCACGTTCTTCAAGACGGTCACCCACTCGCGCCCGCGCAAGACCTCCTCGCGGTAGGCGGCGTCCGCGGCGAAGTCGCCGTCGAGGAGGAGCAGGCCCAGGTCCTCGCCCGTCTCGCGCCGCAGGCGTTCGACCGCCTCGGCCGCGTGCAGGAAGCCGTAGTCCGGGATGAAAACGCCGACCGAGCAGACGCGCCGCGCGCGCCGCATGAACCCTCGGAGCGCCGCCTCGGTCTCGGGCGGGGGCGCGCCGCCGGCGTCGCTGTAGGGGACGGGCAGCAGGCTCTCGATGACCGACACTTCCGGGCGGACGCCGACCCCCTCGCGCAGCCAGCGCCCGAGCTCGGCGCTGGTGACGACGAACTCGTCAACGGAGTTCGCGGCGAGGCGGAAGAGGGCGCGGCGCGCGGCGCCGAAGCGCGCGTGCCGCGAGGGGAGCGAGCCGTCGTGGACGATTTTCACCCACTCGAAGCCGAGCAGACGCTTTAGAATCACCCAGACGGGCACGAGCGCGCTCGGGTACTCAAGCAGGAAGTGCGTGCAGTCGGCGACGCGCGCGCCGCGCCCCTCGCGCAGGACGACGGGGACGAGTTCTCGCCGCTTGTCGCGCATGAAGGTGACGCCTTCGCCGCCGCGCGGCTCCGCGTCGCCGTAAGTCCAGAGCCGCAGGCCGCGCGCCCCGAGGTGCTCGTGGAGCGCGCTGACGTAGACGGAGACGCCGCCGTATGGCGGCGGGTACGGGCCGAGGAGTACGACCTTTTTACTCATGCCGATGGACGGACAGCAGAAGACTTCTCAAGGTGCGCGCGTCTCGGTCGTCGTGCCGTCTTACAACCACGCGCCTTTCGTCGGGGCGGCGCTGCGCTCGGTCTTCGCGCAGACGCACGCGCCCGCCCGCCTCCTCGTCATAGACGACGGCTCGCGCGACGGCTCGCCCGGCCGTATCGGGGAGGTGCTCGCCGACTGCCCCTTCCCCTGCGAGCTAATCGCGCGCGAGAACCGCGGCCTGTGCGCCACGCTCAACGAGGGGCTGGCGAAGACCGGGGGCGAGTACTTCGCCTACCTCGGCTCGGACGACCTCTGGCTGCCCGGCTTCCTAGCCGCGCGCGTCGCGCTGCTTGAGGGGAGGCCGCGCGCCGTGCTCGCCTACGGGCACGCCTACCTCGTGGACGAGCGCGGCGACGTCTCGGACTGCACGCTCGACTGGGCGCGGTACGCGGACGGGGACGCGCGCGCGATGCTGCTCGAAGAGACTTACGCGCCGATGAGCCCGACCGTCCTGCACCGGCGCTCGGCGGTCGAGCGGCACGGCTGGAACGAGCGCGCGCGGCTCGAAGACTACGAGCTGTACCTGCGCCTGAGCGCGGACGGCGAGTTCGCCTTCGACCCGCGCGTGCTCTCGGCGTGGCGGCGCCACGGGACGAACACGAGCGGCGACTTCGTCTGGATGATAGAGGCGCGGCTCGAAGCCCAGCGCAACGCCGCCCCGCACCTCGGCCTCGCCCCGGAAGAGCTGGCGCGCTACCAGCGCGCGCTCAACTTCGCCGGCGCCGAAGACCTCCTCCGCCTCGGCGACAAGCGCGCCGCCCTCCGTTACCTCCGCCGCGGCCTCGGCGGCGCCCCCTCCGCCTCGGCGCTCGCCCGCGTCGCCCTGCGCTTACTGACGCCGTACTCACTCGTCGAGCGCCGCAACCGTCTCAGGCGGGCGAAGGCCGCCGGGCGCTACGGCAAGCCTCTAGCTTGATTCTATCCACCGGTCGTACCAGAGCGAGAGGTTGAGGAGCGCCCAGAGGTGGAAGCCGTGGTCGCGGGCGCCGCGGCGGTGCTCCTCGAAGAGGCGCGCGACGAAGCCGTAGTCGAGCAGGTCGCGCCGGCGCAGGGCCGAGTTCATCACGCGCGACTCAAGCCCCGCGGCCGACGGGCCGCGGAACCAGCCCTCGACCGGCGCCCCGAAGCCGCGCTTCGGCCGGTAGAGCAGGTCGCGCGGCAGCACGCCTTCGAGCGCGCGCTTCAGGACGTGCTTGCCGCTCCGGCCCTCGACCTTGAGCGAGCGCGGCACGCGCGCCGCGTACTCGACGAGGTGGTGGTCGAGGAACGGCACGCGCGCCTCGATTGACGTCGCCATCGTCATCTTGTCCACGCGCATCAGGAGCAGCTCCGGCAGCCGCAGCTTCAGCTCAAGGTAGGTCATCCGCGCGAGGAAGTCCGAGGCCGGGCGCTCGCGCGCGATGCGTTCCAAGTCCCCGCGCACGACCTCGTAAGACGAGAGACCCCCGAGGCGCGCGCGCGCCCGCGGCGAGACGAGACGGGCCTTGAGCGCCTCGTCGAAGACGACGGCCGCGCCCCAGAAAAGCTCCTCGCCCGAGCCGAAGCGGCGGACGAGTTCGGCCGCCTCCGCCTTCCCCGTCGCCGCGCCCACCAGCGGGCGCGCCAGCGCCCCGGCCGCGCGGCGCGCCAGCAGCGGCGCCCCCTCGGCGTGCCGCCAGAAGCGCTCGTAGAGCCGGAGGTATTTGACGTACTTGTCGTAGCCGCTGAACAGCTCGTCGGCGCCCTCGCCGACCTGCACGACGACGGTGCCCGACTCGCGCGCGAGCCGTGAGACGTAGTAGAGCGGCACGCAGACGGGGTCGGCCAGCGGCTCGTCCTGGTGGAAGACGAGGTCGGGCAGGAAGTCGAGCATCTCGCGCTCGCCTATCAGAACCTCGCGGTGGTCGGTGCCGAAGCGCGCGGCGACTTCGCGCGCCGAGTCCAGTTCGTTCAGCTCCTCGTGGTCGCGGTAGGCGACGGTGAAGGTCCGGACGGGGCGCGACATCTGCTCGGCCATCAGCGCCACGTTGGCCGAAGAGTCCACGCCGCCTGAGAGGAAGACGCCGAAGGGCACGTCCGCCATCATCCTTTTCTTTATGGACTCGCGCAGCAGCCGCAGAATCTCCGCGCGGTGCTCCTCCTCGCCGACGGCGCGCGCGCCGTCCGCGGGCGCCTCGGGCGGGAGCGCGTCCCAGTAGCGGACGGTCTCGACGCCGCCGCGCCGGTCGCAGACGAGCATGTGCCCGGCCGGGAGCTTGCCGACGCCGCGGAAGAGCGTGCGCGGCGCCGGCGTCGTCAGGAAGGAGAGGTAGTGGTAGAGCGACTCCTCGTCCAGCTCGGCCGCGACCGAGGGGTGCGCGAGGACGGCCTTAATCTCCGAGGCGAAGATGAGGCGGCCGCCCTCGTGGCGGAAGTAGAGCGGCTTGACGCCGACGCGGTCGCGCGCCAGCACCAGGCGCTCGCGGCGCCCGTCCCAGAGCGCGACGGCGAAGTCACCCTCTATCTCTTTGACGAAGTCGAGGCCGCGCTCCTCGTAGAGGTGGATGATGGTCTCGCTGTCGGTGCGCGAGCGGTAGGCGTGGCCGCGCCGCTCCAACCCCTCGCGCAGCGCGGCGTGGTTGTAAATCTCGCCGTTGAAGACGAGCCACACGTCCGCCGCTTCGCAGCCGCGCATCGGCTGGTGGCCGGCGGGCGAGAGGTCGATGATGGAGAGGCGGCGGAAGCCTAAGCCCAGCCGACCGCCGTCGAAGAGTTCGGCGCCCGTGTCGTCCGGCCCGCGGTGCGGCATCGTGTCGCGCATCCGCTCGACCACGCCAAGCTCGACGCGCCCCGACGCCGCCCCGTACTCCCACACCCCGCAGATGCCACACATAAGTTTCCAGAGGCGGAAGCCCGACCGTGAGGGAGGGCGTCTCGGCTCCCGCCGCGCGCTTTGCTTAAGAGCTAAACGCCCTCCCTCACGGTCGGGCTTCCGCCTTGAGCTATCAACTCTAAACGCGCGGCGGCGTCTTCGCCAGCGCGGACGGGCAGGAGCAGCCAGCGGGCGCGCAGCGGCACGGCCGCCTTTAGCGCCCAGACGGCGGCGGCCGTCTCCGCCTTCGAGCCGTAGTCGCGCGAAGACCAGCGCGGCTCGACCGTCGGCCCCCCCAGACCTTCGAGCGGGGCGACGACGAGCCGCGCGCCCGTCGCGCCGTCGACAATCTCGGCGGCCGCGTCTCGAATCCTGACCTCGCGCCCGGGCGCGGCGTGGAAGACGAAGCGGAAGTCGTGCGTGCCCGCGCCGGTCAAAGTGTCTTCGACGAGCCAGTAGCCTTCGCTCTTGTCGAACGTGACGGTGCGGCGGTGCGTGACGGGGCCGGCGGGGAGGCGTTCGTAGCCGTGGTGCTCGGCGGCGGCCGACGCGCTCCGGCCCTCCGAGAAGAAGGCGACGAGGCGCGGCCGCGCCTCGTCGCCGATGAGGAAGGGCGAGCCCTCGGAAATTGTGTTCTGCTCGGCGCCGTCCACCTCGACGGTCGAGTGGTAGGCGGTCGAGCGGAACGCGTGGCGCGCGCGCACGTCGCCGGTGTAGACGTACGTGCCCGGGTCGGCGATGAAGCTCACGCCGAGGGCCGAGACCTCGACGGAGAGCGCGTCGTTGTGCGCGTGCGAGCCGCGCCCGCCGAGGCCCGCGCCGCTCGCGCTCAGCAGAAGGTACCGGTCGCCCCCGCGCAGCACGCACGCCCCCGCGTGCCCGAAGGCTTCGGGGCCGGAGGACGAGACGGCCGCCGCCTCAAGCCCCGCGTAGGCGCGCAGGCCCTCGGCGCCGAGGAGCCAGAAGACCTCCTCCGGCGCGTCGCCCGAGACTTTGAAGCGCGGCTCGCGGAAGAGGGCGGCGCCGACGGCGAGCACGTAGGCGTGTTCGTCCGCGGCGCGGCGCGCGAGCGGCAGGAAGCGCCCGCCGTCCGTGTCGCCGACGAGCGGCGCCCGCCCTTCGGGGCGCAGGTAGGCGCGCGCGTATTCGAGCATCGAGCGCACGCGCGCCCACTGTCTTTCTTCTATGCGTATTCCGTTCTCGCGGCAGAGGACGAACGTGTAGAGGAAGATTTCGAGCGCGAGGCGGTGGTAGCCCGTCGAAGATTCCCAGTCGGCCCCGTCGGGAAGAACCTGCCTGTCCAGCTCCCGCACCAGCTCGCGGAGCGCGAACTCGCGCCAGCCCGCCGCCGCCGAAAGCTCGGGCAGGCAGACGCCGAGCCAGAGCAGCCCCGCGACGTCCGAGAGGTAATGGTTGCCGGCGGCGATGTAGGAGTATTCGAGGTTGCGGCGGACGTGGCGGCCGTGCGCGTCGAAGAGGGCGAGCAGCAACGAAAGCCTCTCCTCGTTCAAGGCCGGCGAGCGCCGGAACAGGCGGAAGGCCGCGAGCAGGTTGACGGCGCGCAGCGCCGCCTCCATCGCGCACGCCCAGTTCGGCCCTAGCCCCAAGGGGTTCTGCGCGGCCCACGACCCGACCTGCGCGAAGAACTCTTCGGCCAGCCCCTCGCCGCCGCCCGCCGCGTACGCGCGCCCCAGCGTGACGAGGTGCCCCAGCCGGTTCAGCTCCCACAGCACGCGCACGTCCGAGCCGCCGCCGCGCACGAGCGCGACGTCCGCGTGGAAGTCCGGCGGCCAGCTCACGCCCGACTCGGGCTCGCGCAGCCAGTCCACGCGCGCCCCGTACTCGCGCGCGCCGTAGCCGAGCAGCGGCCAGCGGTGCCCGACGATTGCGCGCGCCTCCCCCAAAATTTCCTCCGCGTGCGACGACGGGAACTCCCGCCCGCCCGCGCCTCCGGCCTCCTCGAAGCCCGCGGGCAGGCGCGGGCGCGCGCGCGTGCGGAAGTGTTCGAGCAGCGCGGCGCCGCCCGTCCGCGCGAACTCCGGCGCGAGCCGCGCGGGCTCCGGCCCGCCCGCGCCCGGCGCGCGGCGGCCCAGCGCGGCCCGCTCGCCGCGGAGCCGCAGCGCGGCGAGGCCGCGCCGTCCCGCTTCCAGCAGCGCCGGCCGCACGCCCACCTCGCCCCGCAGGGCGCGCCTGATTTTGCGCGTGATGCTCATCCCGGCCCGCGGCGGGAGGACGGCGGACGGAGCAAACGCGGCACCGTGTAACCTTCGCCCCTCATCCTTCGTCCTTCATTTTTTCATCCTTCCGAAGCGGCCAGTGTACAAACGCGTCCGCGGCGGTTCAAGCGGGCCGGTTCCGCAGCCCGGCCGCGCGGGTTGTTGACGCTTCGGGGCACGGCTGGCAGACTTACCACTCTCACGTGCGCAGGACGGCGCAGACTAATTGATGAGTTCGGAGACCAGCGACACAACGGAGGGCGGCCTCGTCGAGCCACAGGCGCGGGCCGCGGCGGCGGCGGCGGCCTGGGACGAGCGCGCGCCGCTCGCGGGGCTGCCGCACTTCTACATCCGGCCCGAGGGGTCGGGCGTGCAGCTCAACCTCGCGGACCTCTGGGCCTACCGCGAGCTGCTCTACTTCCTCACTTGGCGCGACATCAAGGTTCGCTACAAGCAGACGCTGATGGGCGTGGCGTGGGTCGTCGTCCAGCCGCTCCTGACGATGCTCATCTTCACCGTCATCTTCACGCGGTTCGTCAGGCTGGACGAGGGCCCCATCCCCTACCCGCTCTTCGCCTACTCGGGGCTGCTCCTCTGGACGTTCTTCTCGGTCTCGGTCTCCTCGGGGACGAACAGCCTCATCGGCAACACGAGCCTCGTCACGAAGGTCTACTTCCCGCGCGCCTTCATCCCGGCGGCGGCCGTCGGCGCCGGGCTCGTGGACTTCGCGGTCGGCGCCCTGCTGCTCGTGCCGCTCGCCCTCTACTACCGCGTCGCCGTCACCTGGTGGCTGCTGCTCGCGCCCGTCTTCCTCGGGCTCGCGGCGGCGCTCGCGGTCGCCGTGGGGATGATCGCGTCGGCGCTCACCGTCCGCTACCGCGACCTGCGCCACGCCCTGCCCTTCCTGCTCCAGCTCTGGATGTTCGCCTCGCCCGTCATCTACCCGCTCGGCGTGGTGCCGGCGCCGTGGCGCTGGCTGCTGGCGCTCAACCCCCTGACGGGCGTGCTCGAAGGCTTCCGCTCGGCGCTCGCCGGCACCCCGTTCGACTGGGGGCTCATCGCCGTGCCGGCCGTCGCCGCGCCCCTGCTGCTGGCCGCCGCCTTCTACGTCTTCCGCCGGCTGGAAGACACCTTCGCCGACATCATCTGAAAGCCTGATGGAGCCCGTCGTCGTCCGAGTCGAGAACGTGAGCAAGCGCTACCGCATCGGGGCGCTGCACCCGGCCTACCAGACCTTCCGCGAGGCCGTCGTGGACGCCGTCGCCTCGCGGCTCAGGCGGCTCGGGCGCGGGCGGGCGGGGGCGGCCGGGAACGTCCTCTGGGCGCTCGATGGCGTGAGCCTCGAAGTCCGCCGCGGCGAGATTCTGGGCATCGTCGGCCGCAACGGCGCGGGCAAGTCCACGCTGCTGAAAATCCTCTCGCGCATCACGCGCCCGAGCGCCGGTCAGGTCGAGCTCTACGGCCGCGTCGGCTCGCTGCTCGAAGTCGGCACGGGCTTCCACCCCGACTTGACGGGGCGCGAGAACATCTTCCTCAACGGCGCCATCCTCGGGATGCGCAAGGTCGAGATTGAGGCGAAGTTCGACGAGATAGTCGCCTTCTCCGAGCTGGAGCGCTTCGTCGAGACGCCGGTCAAGTTCTACTCGTCGGGCATGTACGTGCGGCTCGCCTTCTCGGTCGCCGCGCACCTGGAGCCCGAAATCCTCATCATGGACGAGGTGCTGGCGGTCGGCGACCGGGCCTTCCAGCAGAAGTGCCTCGACAAGATGGGCGAGGTGCGGCAGCAGGGGCGCACCATCTTCTTCGTCTCACACAACCTCCCGGCCATCACGCGCCTCTGCAAGCGCGCCGTCCTGCTCGACGGCGGCCGGCTCGTCGCCGACGGGCCGCCGCAGGAGGTCGTCAACCGCTACCTGAGCGGGAGCTGGAAGGCGGGCGCCGCGCGCGTGTGGGAGGACGGCGACGCGCCCGGCGGGCGGGCCGTGCGGCTGCGCTCGGCGCGCGTGCTCGGCCCGGGCGGCGAGACGGCCGCGGCCGTGGACGTGCGCGAGCCCTTCGGCGTCGAGGTCGTCTACGACGTGCTCGAAGAGGGGCACGCGCTCGTGCCCGTCGTCGAGCTGTACAACGACGACGGGACGGAAGTCTTCAGCACGCACGACACGGGCGAAGAGTGGCGGCGGCGCCCCCGCCCGCGGGGCCGCTACGCGAGCGTCGTCCGCGTCCCCGGCAACCTCCTCGCGGACGGGACGCTCGTCGCGCACGTCTCGATAATGTCGCACTTTCCGTCTACAATCCTGCACGCGCGCGCCAAGAACGCCGTCGCCTTCCAGGTGCTGGACGAGCCCGGCGCCGGCTCGGCGCGCGGCGACTACGTCGGCCCGATGCCGGGCGTCGTCCGCCCCCTGCTCGAATGGGACACCCGCGTGGAGAACGCGGAAGTGTGAACGCTGAAGGCTGAACTGAAAGGCGGAAGCCTTCAGTCCGGCGTTCGGCGTTCAGCGTTCATGCGAAAGAGGCTGCTCGAAAGGCTCACGCTCGCGCAGAAGCTGCGGCTCAAGCGCGCCGTCTTCGCGCCCTTGGGTTGGGCGCTGCGGGCGGCCGCGCGCGCCCGCGACTTCGCCGAGTGGCTGGGCGCGAGCGCCGCCGCCAACGGGCTCGACCTCCACCGCGCCTACGACGTCCGTGCCAGGCCCGGCGCGACGCCGCACGCCCAACCCTTCGGCGCCTCCGACTTCCTCTCCCTCGCGCGCGCCGCCGCGAGGACCGGCCCCGCGGAACTCGACCCCGCGCGCCCCGTCACGGCCTCCGTCATCATCCCCGTCTTCAACAAGGCCGAGTTCACCTTCCAGTGCCTCCGCTCGCTCGTGCGCGAGCTGGACTTCGCCGACGCGGAAGTCGTCGTCGTAGACAACGCCTCGACCGACGAGACGCGCGAGCTGCTGTCACACTTCCGCGGGCTCGTCCGCGTCATCCCCAACGAGGAGAACCGCGGCTTCGTGGACGCCTGCAACCAGGGCGCGGCCGTGGCGCGCGGCCGTTACCTCGTCTTCCTCAACAACGACACGGTCGTCCTCCCCGGCTGGCTCGGGGCGCTCGTCGGGACGGCCGAGAGTGATGAGAAGGTGGGCGCGGTCGGCTCGCTCCTGCTCTACCCGGACGGGCGCGTGCAGGAGGCCGGCGCCGTCGTCTGGTCGGACGGCGAGGCGTTCCACTACGGCTGGGGCAAGTCTCCCGACGACCCGCGCTTCGCCTTCGCGCGCGAGGTGGACTACTGCTCGGGCGCCTCGCTCCTCGTCCGGCGCGAGCTGTTCGAGCGCCTGGGCGGCTTCGACCGCCGCTACGCGCCCGCCTACTACGAGGACGTGGACCTCTGCATGGGCGTCCGCTCGCTCGGCTCCCGCGTCGTCTACCAGCCCGCCTCGCGCCTCTACCACTACGAGGGCGCGACGGCCGGCGCCGACACGAGCGCCGGCTTCAAGCGCTTCCAGCCCGTCAACCGCGCGAAGTTCTACGACAAGTGGCGCGGCGTGCTCGGGCGCGAGCACCGCCCCAAAGACCCGGCCGCCGCCGAGCGCGCGGCCAACCGCAGGTGGGACTGTCAGGTCGCCGTCTTCGACGACCGCGTCCCCGTGCCCGAACGCGACGCCGGCAGCACGCGCATGTTCCACATCCTGCGCGCGCTCTCCGGGTGGTGCCACCCCGTCCTCGTCACCACGAGCAAGCGCGTCTGGCCCGAGCACGAGCGCCGGCTCTGGGAGGAGGGCGTCGAGACGGCGTCGGCGCTCGAACTGCCGCGGCTGATGCGCGCGCGGCGCTTCCGCGCGGCCGTCGTCAGCCGCCCCGACGTGGCCGAGGCCCTGCTCGAATCCATCCGCCGCGCCGACCCGCGCGTCCGCGTCATCTTCGACACGGTAGACCTCCACTTCGTCCGCCACGAGCGCGAGGCCGCGGTGACGGGCGACGCGCGCGCCGCGCGCGAGGCCGCGCGTTACCGCGAGCTTGAGGCGCGGCTCGCGCGCCGGAGCGACCTCGTCTGGTTCGCCTCCTCGACCGACCGGGAGGCGTTCGAGCGCGTGGCGCCCGGCGTCGCCTCGGCCGTCGTCCCGACCGTCCACCCGCCCCGCGGCCGCGGCCTCCCCTTCGAGGAGCGCGCGCACCTCTTCTTCGTCGGCAGCTTCGCCCACCGCCCGAACGTGGACGCGGTGGACTTCTTCGCGCGCGAGGTGCTGCCTCTCGTCAGGGAACAGCTCCCCGGCGTCGAGCTTTTCGTCGCGGGCGACGAGGCCCCGCCCGTGCTGGCGGGGCACGCGCCGGCCGGCGTCCGCCTGCTCGGCTACGTGCCGGACATCGCCCCGCTGTTCTCGCAGAGCCGCATCTTCGTCGCGCCGATGCGCTTCGGCGCCGGGATGAAGGGGAAGGTCGGCGACGCGCTCTCCCACGGGCTGCCCGTCGTGACGACCGCGGTCGGGGCCGAAGGGATGTCGCTGCGCGACGGCGAGGAGGCGCTTTTCGCCGACACGGCCGAAGACTTCGCCGCGGCGGTCGTCCGCCTCTACCGCGACGGGGGGCTCTGGCGCCGCCTCTCCTCGAACGCGCACGCGCACGCCGAGCGCCACTTCTCGCCGCGCGTCGTCGGCCGCATCGTCAACGACTCCGTGCGGGGGCTGCTCGGGCTCGGCGCCCCGCGGGCGGAAGAAGACACGAGCGCCGCAACCGTTTTGTAATCTTTCGCGGGGGCAGCAGGTCTACAGTAAGGGGCATCCAAAGGCTGTCAGACTCCGGCCTGCGGTTCGTTCGGCGAGCGGAGACACTCCCCGGGCGGACGTACCGCGGGCCTTTATTGCAGGATAAACATGATGGAGCCCCAGCAGCAGACCTTAGAGCGTGAAGAAGAAATCACACTCGTCGTCTCCGGCGAGGAGGCGACGCTCGTCGCCCCGCGCTTCGACGACGAGGAGACGCTCGTCGCGCGCCCCGTCGTGCCGCTCGACGCGGAGGCGGCCGAGCCGCCCTCAGACGCGCCGCGCCCGTTCACGCCGCGCCCGGCCTACGCGCGCCGCCCGTTCGACGCGCGCCGCCCCGGGGTGCTCGCGCTCGTCCTCGTCTCGGTGCTCATCGGCGGCGTGCTCGGAGGCGCCGGACTCTACATCTACCAGCGCCAATCCCAGGACAACAGCGCGACCCCGCAGGCCGCGGCCCCGGCCGAGCAGCAGCAGCAGCAGCAACAACCCGCGCCCGCGGCCGAGGCCCCGCCCGCGCCGCAGACGGAAGCCCCGGCGGGCGGAGCCGAGCAGGCGGCCGGGCCGAACGAGCCCGCCCCCGAAGGTGACGCGGAGGGCGCGCGGCCCGAGCCCGAACCAGAACCCGCCGCCGAGCCCGCCGCCGAACGTCAAGACGGCGCCGGCAGCACGGGCACGCGCAAGCGCGGCAAGAAGGGCGAGCACGACGAGGAGATTGAGCGCAGCGCCCCCGTCCGCGCGCGCCCCGACTCCGCCGGCCCCGTCGCACGCGCCGAAGCCCCCTCCGCACGCGAAGCGCGCCGCGTGGACTCCGTCTTCTACCGCCCGCGCCGCGTCGCCCGCCGCGCCCGCCGCGACGCCGGCGACACGGACCGCCTCCGCCGCATCTTCGAAGGAGCGCCTTGAAGAAGGCGTGAACCGTGAACCGTGAACCGTAAACCGTGACAAGAAAGAACCCGTCTTTTCTTGTCACGGTTTACGGTTTACGGTTCACGGCTTTATTCTTGTCACGGTTTACGGTTCACGGTTCACGCCTCTTTCCCTCCCCTCACCTTTTAACCTAAAATTCGGGGCGTGAAGCGCGAGCGTGTGGACAGGCTGCTGGTGGAGCGCGGGCTCGCCCCGACGCGGACGCGCGCGCAGGCTCTGGTGATGGCGGGGCGCGTGCTCGTCGGCGAGCGCCGCGTGGAGAAGGCTTCGGAGACGTTCCCGCCGGACGCGGCCCTGCGCGTGCGCGGCGGCGACGACCCGGCGGCGCGCTACGTCGGGCGCGGCGGGCTCAAGCTGGAGAGGGCGCTCGAAGAGTTCCGCGTAGACCCGACGGGCTTCGACTGCCTCGACGTAGGCGCGTCCACCGGCGGCTTCACCGACTGCCTGCTCCAGCGCGGCGCCCGCCGCGTCGTCGCCGTGGACGTCGGCCACAACCAGATAGACTGGCGCCTGCGCACCGACCCGCGCGTCGAGGTGCGCGAGGGCGTCAACGCCCGCCACCTCCGCGCGGAAGATTTCGGCGGGCGCTTCGACCTGGCGACGATGGACGTCTCCTTCATCTCGGCGACGAAGGTGCTGCCGGCCGTCGTCCCGCTGCTGAAGGAGGGCGGGCGCGTCGTCGTCCTGGTCAAGCCGCAGTTCGAGGTGGGCAAGGGCGAGGTGGGCAAGGGCGGCATCGTGCGCGACCCCGCGCAGCACGCGCGCGTCGTCGAGGAGGTCAACGCCTCCGCCCGCGCCCTCGGCCTGATGGTGATTGGTGTCACCGACTCGCCCATCACCGGCGCCGACGGCAACAAGGAATTCCTCGCGCTCTACGCGCTCGTAACGCAGAGTGCAGAATGCAGAATGCAGAACTGAAGGCAAGATGCTTTCAGTTCTGCACTCTGCACTCTGCACTCTGCGTTATTTTCCCGGCGGCCCCTTCGGCCCCCAGTAGAAGTAGACGATGAGCAGGACGGTGCCGACGATGCAGAAGAGGAAGATGGCTGCGAGCAGCACGGCGTACCACATGGCGGGCGGAGTATAGCATGCGGAAGCTGACCGAGGCCGAGGCGGTCGCGCGGCTCAAGCGCGGCAAGTCCGCCTTCCAGACGCACATCAAGCTCAACTTCGAGCACAGGGCGCTCGACTGCCGCGCCTGCCCGACGCCCGGCGCCTGCTGCACCGACGCGCACTTCGTCAACGTCCACATCACGCGGCTCGAAGCCGTCGCCATCCGCGACACGCTCGCGCTCACCCCGCGGCTCGACGACGGCGGGCGCCGCGCCGTCTACCTCCGCGCGCGCGACTGCGTCGGGCGCTACGGCCTCTCGGCGTCCGGCGACTCGTTCGCGCAGACCTTCTCGTGCCCGCTCTTCGCGAAGGGCGTCGGGTGCCTCGTCCACCAGCGCGCCAAGCCCGCCCCCTGCGTGCAGCACGCCTGCTACGAAACTTGGGCCGACGTGCCCCCGCTCGACACCCAGTGGCGCGAGGAGGGGCGCGTCGAGCGCCTCAACACCGAGGTCTACGGCGCGGCCTGGGACTGGCTGCCCATCCCCGTCTGGCTCACGCTCGTCGACCCCGACTCGGACGGCGCCGAACTCCTGAGGCTCGCGCGCGTCTGGGAGTCGCGCCGCGGGCCGCGCGGCGCCGGCCGCGCGCGCCCCAAAGCCCGCAACCTGCCCGTCCTGCGCGGCTGAGGGCCGCCGCCCGGGCTTCACCCTTCCGCCGTCAGCCTCCGTCCTTCCCTTGACCCCCCGAGACGGGCGCGGCTATCATCCGCGCAAGTTCTTCGCGTCTATTTCGTGTCCTTAATTTCGCCGCGCCCGAGTCACCGCCGGAGGCGGGCGTGCGTGTCCCCCGCCGCGGTTCCGCCACGTATGGAGAAGCTCGCAGTCCGACGCATCGGCGTGCTCGTCAAGCCGAACCAGCCCGAGGCGCTCCAGACCATCTGCCGCCTCGTGGACTGGTGCGCGGGGCGCGACATCACGGTCGCCGGCGGCCCGCGCCTCCAGCGCGAGCGCATCGAGGCCGAGACGGGCTGCGCGGTCGAGTCCTTAGCCCACGACGAGCTGGTGCGGGGCGCCGACCTCATCGTCGTCCTCGGCGGCGACGGGACGATGATCGGCGCCGCGCGCATGGTCGGCGACGCCGAGACGCCCGTCCTCGGCGTCAACTTCGGCACGCTCGGCTACCTCGCCGACTTCACCGTCGAGGACATGATTCCCGCGCTCGAGCTCGTCCTCGCGGGCGACTACACCATCGACCGGCGGCTGATGCTCTCCGCCACCGTCTCGCGCGGCGGCGAGCGCCTGCTGCACGACCGGGTCCTGAACGACGCCGTCATCTCGAAGTCGGCGCTCGCGCGCATCATCGAGATCGAGACGTGGGTGGACAGGAAGTTCGTCAACTGCTTCCGCGCCGACGGGCTCATCATCTCGACGCCGACGGGCTCGACGGCCTACAACCTCTCGGCGGGCGGCCCCGTCATCTACCCCTCGATGAGCGCCGTCGTCATCACGCCCATCTGCCCGCACACGCTCTCGAACCGCC
>DASVTS010000033.1:0-92250 GCA_036387455.1 Pyrinomonadaceae bacterium
CAAGGCTGGAAGACGAGCGCCTCGCCGCGCCCGAAGCGCCTCGCCGCCCACTTCATCTGCGCCTCGCCGACGCGCGGGCCGCGCCCGAGCACGCGCTCGCGCGCCGCGAACCCGTAAGGGCTCTTGACGACCCACTTGTCCTCGGCGCCCGGGCACGCGCGCGCCGCCGCCTCCGACAACTCCGCGGGCGCGCGCGCCACCGACGCGCCCGCGAGCGCCCAGCCCATCTCGACTTCGAGCGCGTGGCTCCACAGCTTCGAGTTGACGCGCGCCACCACGTCGAAGGGGAGGGCGCGCACGTCGGCGCCCGCGCGCTCGCCCGCCTCGGCGGCCGTCGGCGTCCAGCCCCAGGGCGTAAAGAGGCGGCCGGCCTGCGCTGCGCGCGCGCGGGCCGAGACGAGCTCGACGCCGCGCCGCCGCGCGTCACTTATAAGAGCTTCGGGCCAGGGCTCTTCGGCGAGGAGCGCGTCGCCGGGGGCGGCGAGGCGGAGGAGTTGCGCGGAGAGGCGTCGGTTGAGCGCGGCGAAGGCTTGCGTGCGCCGGTAGGGGCGGGCCGGCGCGGAGGCGTGGTGCGCCAGCTCGACCTCGAAGTCCGCGTTCATGTGCCACAGTCTGGATTTCACGGCCGGAGGGTTTACTATACAGGAGATGCGAGTCTGGAGGCTGGACGTGGAGTACGAGGGGACGCGCTACGCGGGCTGGCAGGTGCAGCCGCACGCGCGGACGGTGCAGGGCGAGCTTCAGCGCGCGGCCGAGCAGGTGCTGGGCGCGCGGGCCGAGGTCGGCGGGTCGGGGCGCACGGACGCGGGCGTCCACGCGCTCCGCCAGGTCGCGCACCTGAAGTCGAAGGTCGCGGGGCGCGCGCCCGACCCGTCGCAGCTCAGGGCGGGCCTCAACAAGCTCCTGCCGCACGACGTCAACGTCCTGCGCGTCGCGGCGGCGCGCGCCGGCTTTCACGCGCGGCACGACGCCCTCGGCCGCTACTACCTCTACCAGATAGCCACGCGGCGGACGGCCTTCGGCAAGAACTTCGTCTGGTGGGTGCGCGACCGGCTGGACGCCGAGGCGATGCGCGCGGCCTGCGCCCGCCTCGTGGGGCGCCACGACTTCAGCTCCTTCTGCGAGAGCCCCGGCGAGCAGCGCTCGACGCTCGTCGAAGTCGGGCGCGCGGAACTCTCCGCGGAAGGCGGGCTCATCCTCTTCCGCGTCGGCGCGAGCCACTTCCTATGGAAGATGGTCAGGCGGCTGGTGGGCGCGCTCGTCGAGGTCGGGCGCGGCAACCTGACGCCGGAAGCCTTCGGCGCGCTGCTCGAAAGGTACTCGAACGAGCCGGCGGCGTGGACGGCGCCGCCCTCGGGGCTCTTCCTCGAACGCGTCGTCTACGAGGGCGAGCCCGCGCCCGGCCCGCCGCGGCCG
Organism: Pyrinomonadaceae bacterium; assembly: GCA_036387455.1. Taxonomy (GTDB): domain Bacteria; phylum Acidobacteriota; class Blastocatellia; order Pyrinomonadales; family Pyrinomonadaceae; genus QHXN01. The sequence goes on from DASVTS010000033.1 coordinate 1,417, forward strand.
GCCTTCCCTTTAACGGCCGACTGAAACGTCTGTGAGGTGAGGAGATGAAGCGACTCGGAATCGTGGGCGGCATCGCGCCGGAATCGACCATCGAGTATTACCGGCTCATCGTCGCGGCCTACCGCGCGCGCGTCACGGACGGCAGCTACCCGCCGCTCGTCATCAACAGCATCGACATGAACCGGATGCGCCGCCTCATCGAGGCGGGCGAGCTGGGCGGGCTCGTGCAGTACCTGCTCGGCGAGCTGCAAAGGCTCGCCGACGCGGGCGCGGACTTCGCCTTCCTCGCCTCGAACACGCCGCACATCGTCTTCGACGAGCTGGAGGCGCGTTCGCCCGTCCCGCTCCTGAGCATCGTGCGCGCGGCGCGCGACGCGGCCGTCGCGCTCGGGCTGAAAAAGGTCGGGCTGCTGGGGACGCGCTTCACGATGGGCGCCCGCGCCTACCCGGAGGTCTTCGCCGCGGCCGGCGTCGAGGTCGTCACGCCCGGGGAGGCCGACCAGGACTACGTCCACGAGAAGTACATGGGCGAGTTCATCGAAGGCGTCTTCCTGCCCGAGACGCGCGAAGGGCTGCTGGCGGTCGTAGACCGTCTGAAGGAGCGCGCGGGCGTCGAGGGCGTCGTCCTCGGCGGGACGGAGCTGCCGCTCATCCTGAGGGACGCGGCCGGGCGCGGCATACCCTTCCTCGACACGACGAGGATTCACGCCGAGCGCGCCGTGGAGGAGATGCTCTCCTGAGCCGCGGGCGGGGCCGCCTACTTCGGCCGCTTGAAGTAGAGGCAGGTCACGTTGCCGTCCTGCGTGGCGGCCGTCAGCTCCCAGCCCTCGTCGCCCAGCGCGTTGAGGGCGGGGCGCCCGCAGGCCATCTTGTACTCCCAGCGCGTCCGCTCCTGCGCCTGTCGCGCGAACCCGACGCAGAAGAGCGAGACGAGCAGGAGTGCGGCGAGCAGCATTCTTTTTCTCATGCGCCGCAGCATAAGAGAAGACCGCCGGCCGCGTAAAGACTCGGGCCGCGCCCCGCGCCGGCCGGGCGCGGTGTTGACAACCCCCCGCGCGCGGTAGTAAAAAAAACGCCGCCCCTAACAGTTCTTAAAATCCAAACTCCCGAAACCGAAGCCCCGAATCTCACTTCGCAGGTGAGTGTGTGAGGAGGCGCGCGTTCGCTCCCCGCGCGCGCCGGGATGAAACATGAAAACTCAAAGACCCCGCAACGCGGCGCCCCTTCGCGCGCTCGCGCTCGTCGCTCTGCTGCTCGCCTCGGCGCTCGCGCCCGCCCCTTCGCGCGCGCAGACGCGCACGGAGTACCGCGCCTTCTGGGTGGACACCTTCAACACCAGCCTTAACAACCACGCGGACGTGCTGACGGTCGTGGGCAACGCGAAGGCGGCCAAAGCCAACGCCATCTTCGTGCAGGTGCGGCGCCGCGGCGACTCGTGGTACCTGAACTCGCTCGAACCCCTCGGCGACCGGACGCCGATTCAGGCCGGCTTCGACCCCCTACAGGACGTCATCAACGAGGCGCACGCCGCGGGCATCGAGGTGCACGCCTTCGTCATCATGAGCGCCATCTGGGGGCGCGCGCCGAACCTCTTCCCGCCCGAGAACCCGAACCACGCCTTCAACCTCCACGGCGGCTTCAACCCGGCGACAAACACCATCACGCCGGGGCCGAACAACTGGCTCACGCGCACGCTGCTGGCCGACAACGCCGCCGCCCAAATCACCTACCAGGGCCACCGCTTCGGCAGCGACTTCTGGCTCGACTTCGGCCACCCCGACGCGGCGAAGTACACGGTGGACGTCGTGATGCACCTCGTCCGCAACTACGACATAGACGGCCTCCACCTCGACCGCATCCGCTACCCGGAGATAAACGTCTCGGGACAGACGCCCTCGTCGGGCACGAGCATCGGCTACAACCCGAGGAGCGTCGAGCGCTTCCAGCGCGTCAACAACATCGCCGCCGGCTCGCCGCCGCCCGCGCAGAACAACGCGCAGTGGAACCAGTGGCGGCGCGACCAGGTGACGAACGTCGTCAGGCGCGTCTACCTCGAAGCGCTCGCCGAGAAGCCGCAGCTCAAAATCTCGGGCGCGCTCATCGCCTTCGGCGGCGTCGGCGCGACCGAGGCGGCGTGGAACTCGGCCGAGGCCTACTGGCGCGTCTACCAGGACTGGCGCGCGTGGACGCAGGAGGGCATCCTCGACGTCGCCATCCCGATGGTCTACAAGGCGGAGCACACCGCTTCGGTGCGCCCGCAGTACGACCAGTGGAACAACTGGCTGCGCGGGCACCTCTACAACCGCGCCGGGATGATGGGGCAGGGCGCGCAGAACAACTCGATAGAAGGGACGCTGCTCCAGGCGCGCCGGACGCTCGTGCCCCCGGCCGGCGGCCCGACCAACCTGAGCGGCATCATCTTCTACTCGATGGCGACGAGCAACATCGCCGTCACGAACAACCCGCTCGCGCAGCCGACCCCCGCGACGACGCCTGCGCGCCCCTTCGCGGAGCTCGCCTCCGGCTTGACGACCGGCAAGTCCGTCAGCGGCGCGACGCGCTACGAGCCGTCGGGGCTCACGCCCATCTTCGCCGACGCGGCGCAGATTCCGGTCTTCCCCTGGAAGGCCGCGCCGACGGCCGGGCACGTGAAGGGCGAGGCCGCCGGGCCTGACGACAAGCCGCTCGACACCGCGCCCGTCCAGATAGAGAACCTCGACACGCACGCGACGCGCGCGACGGCGACCGACGGCAACGGCTTCTTCGGCGCCGTTGACCTCGCGCCCGGCCCCTACCGCGCGACGGTCGGCGCGGCCCCCGCCGCGTCCTACTTCTGCTTCAACGTCGTGCCCGGCGTCGTCTCAGACGCCGTCGCCGACGCCGCCGCGCCCGAGACGACCGTCACCGCGTCGCCCGCGGCGCCGAACGGGCAGAACGGCTGGTACACGTCGGACGTCGAGCTCAGTCTCTCGGCGTCGGACAACTGCTCGGGCGTCGCCTCGACCGAGTACTCGACCGACGGCGGCCAGACGTGGCAGCCGTACGCGGGCGCGTTCACGCTCGGCGCGGAGGGCACGCACGTCGTCCTCTACCGCTCGGCCGACGCCGCCGGCAACGCGGAGACGGCGCCGAGCCTCGTCGTCAAGATTGACAAGACGGCGCCGGCCTTGAGCCTGACGGCCACGCCCGACCGCATCTGGCCGGCGAACAACCAGCCGTTCGAGGTGAGCCTCGCCGGCGCCGGCTCGGACGCCACCTCGGGGCTCGCCTCCGTCAGCTACGTCGTGACGGACGAGTACGGCGCGCCGCTCTCCATCCCCGCGCGCGCCCTCTCGGGCACGTCCGCCGGGTGGGCCGAGGCGCTCACCGTCGAGGCGAGCCGCCGCGGCGACGACCGCGACGGCCGGCTCTACCGCGTGACCGCGACCGTCACCGACGAGGCCGGCAACACGGCGACCGCCGCCGACGTCGTCGTCGTCGCGCACGACCGGCGCGGACACTAAGGTGAATTAGCCACAGAGACACGGAGACACAGAGATTAAGAAGGGCTAAGGCAATCCCTTAATTTTCTCTGTGTCTCCGTGTCTCTGTGGCTAAAATTGTATTCCACTGCACGGCGGGTTGAATCGGCGGCGCGGCGCGGTTAAGATGCGCGCCGTTCCTTAGACCCCGAGACAGGAGAACCCCCGCCGCATGTCCGCACAGACGCCGCAACCTTCGCCCGAGCTTTTCTTCCAGGCCGCCACCGCCTACCAGCTCTCGGCCGCGCTCAAGGCCGCCGTCGAGCTGGGGCTGTTCACCGCCGTCGCCGAGGGCAACCGCGACCCGCGCTCCCTCGCCGCGCGCTGCGAGGCGTCCGAGCGCGGCGTCCGCATCCTCTCCGACTACCTCGTCGTCGCCGGGCTCCTGACGAAGGACGGGGGCGGGTACGGGCTGACGCAGGACTCGGCCGTCTTCCTCGACCAACGCTCGCCGGCCTACATGGGCGGCACGCTGGAGTTCCTGCTCGCGCCGTCGCTCGTCGCGGGCTTCGAAGACCTGGCCGGCGCGGCGCGCAAGGGCGGGACGGTCATCCCCGAGGGCGGCACGGTCTCCGCGGAGAACCCCGTCTGGGTGAAGTTCGCGCGCGCGATGGCGCCGATGGCGGCGATGCCCGCCGACGTGATAGCGCGCGAGGCGCTGGCGGGCCGGGAGGGGAAGCTGAGGGTGCTCGACATCGCCGCCGGCCACGGCCTCTACGGCATCGCCTTCGCGCGGCAGAACCCCTCGGCCGAGGTGGTCGCGCTCGACTGGCCGGCCGTGCTCGAAGTGGCGAAGGAGAACGCGCGCGCGGCGGGCGTCGCCGAACGCCACTCGACCATTGAGGGGGACGCCTTCGGCGCGGAGTTCGGCGGGCCTTACGACGTCGTCCTGCTGACGAACTTCCTGCACCACTTCGACCCGCCGGGCTGCGTGCGGCTGCTGCGCAAGGTGCGCGCGGCGCTCGCCGACGGCGGCGCGGCCGTCACGCTCGAATTCGTCCCGAACGAAGACCGCGTCTCGCCGCCGCTGCCCGCGGCCTTCAGCCTGACGATGCTCGCCGGCACGCCCGGCGGCGACGCCTACACCTTCCCCGAGCTGGAACGCATGTTCGCCGAGGCCGGCTTCTCCCACAGCGAACTCCGGCCGCTCCCGGCCTCGCCGCAGAGCCTCGTCATCTCCAAACGCTGACCCTTTCCGCGCGCGGATTGCGCGTTAAGTTTCGGGTGCCGTTTCGGCGCCGGGGCTTATCTCGTTATCTGCGGACGAAGGGAAGGGACTGATGAAATACTTGACGCTCGGGCTGTTGCTCTCTCTGGCGGTGGCGGTGCGGGTCGGCGCGGGGGCGGCCCCGCAGGGGCCCGCCGTGCTCGCGGAGGGCGAGCCGCCGCTGACGGCGGCGACCGTGGACGACGTGGCCGAGTTCTTCGGCTGGCTCTTCGAGACGCGCTTCACGCCCGCGCAGAGGCGCGAGCTGGAGCGCGTCCTCGTCGCGACGTGGCGCGCGAACGACCGGAAGGAGATCGAGGCCGCGCAGCAGTTCGGCGCGTTGAACGTCAAGCTGCTGACGGTCTCGGCCGAGAAGCACGCCGAGCTGCGCGCCGCCGTGCTGCCCGACGTGCTGAAGAGCGCCCGGGCCGAGGCGACCGATTTCTCGCGCCTGCTTTTGAGCGTCTACGAGTCGCGCGCGGGCGGCGACGACGGCGCGGCGGAGCGCCCCGTCGCGGGCGCGCCGGGAGAGGGCGGCGGGGCGCTGGTCGGCGCGTGGCGCTCTTCGGAGATAGGGATGATCGGCTACCAGAACAGCGTCACCGGCGCGACGCGCCCGGGGCGCGGGACGACGATGCAGTACAAGTTCCTGCCGGGCGGACGCTACGAGTACAACGGCTACCTTGAGACGACGATGTACAACTGCACGACGACGCTCTTCAACCCGGCCGCGGGCACCTACCGCGTCGAGGGCGACCGGCTGACGCTCGTGCCGCAGACCAGCAGGTGGCAGCAGCGCAACAACTGCGCGCCGAGCATGAACAAGGAGCTGCCCGGCAAGCTCGACCCCGAGACCTACACCTTCCGCTTCTCGGACGGGCAGGGCGGCCGGCGCCTGTGCCTGACCGGCGCGAAGGGCGGCGAGGTCTGCTACCGCGCCGAGTAGTCTTCACCCGGGCGGGGAGGAAAAGAACGTGAGCCGACGCCGACTGATACTCGCCGCGCTCTTCTGTTGCCTGCCGGCGGCGGCGCCCGCCCGCGCGCAGGCATCGCCGCCGAAGACGGTGCGGACGCTCACGCTCGGCGAGACGGCCGTGAAGGTCAACGTCTACGAGCGCGCGGGCGCGGCCGTCACCTTCTTCTCGCCGCACCACAACGAGCGCGGCGGGCGCGAGTTGGCGAAGGAGGCCGTCGCCGCGCGCGGCGGCCGCTTCGTCGAGGTCGAGGCGCTGGACGAGGCGGGCGCGCCCGCGCGCCGCCTGCGCTTCCGCGCCGGAGGCAAGCCCTACGGCGTGGACCCCAACCGCATCTTCACCGCGCAGGGGCGCGGCTGCCTTAAGCTCCCCGCTGACGCCGAGGCGGCGGTCAAAGCCTTCGCCGACGAGCTGACGGCGCTCCTGTTCCCCGGCGGGCGGATGCGCGCGGGCGAGCGCGTCTTCGTCGCCGTCCACAACAACGGGGACGTCGAGGCGCGCGGCCCCGCCGAGCGCGACACCGACCTGACCGCGGTCGGCTTCCTCCGCCCCCTGAGGTCGCGCGCCGCCTTCCGCGGCGAGTACGCCGAGTCGGCCGCGGGGGTCTTCCTCTCGAACGCCGAGGAGGACGAGGACAACTTCGTCCTCGTCACCGAGCCGCGGCTCGTCTCGCACTTCGCCGCGCGCGGCTTCAACGTCGTCCTGCAAAGGCCGCCGGCGCAGCTCCGCGACGGGAAGTGCTCGGTGGACGACGGCTCGCTCTCGGTCTACGCGGCCTTCGGCGACATCCCTTACGTCAACCTCGAAGCCGACGCCGACGCGGGCGCCGCCCGCCAGCGTCAGATGCTCCAGGCCGTCTACGACCTGCTCTCACAGCCCCTCTAAAGCTCAAACCCGCGGAGGCACGCGGAGAGGCGCGCAGAAGCCCGAACCTTCTGCGCGCCGCCCCGCGCGTCTTCGTTGACGCCCGCCCGGCCGGTCTCCCTACTCCTGACTTCTGATCCTTTTGCCTCGCACGCCACGCGTTACAAGCGAGCGCGGGTGAGTTCGTTCCCGCGTGTGGGCGAGGCCATGAGAGCGAAGAATCTACTTTTGAAGCTCGTCTGCGCGACCCTTCTGGTCGGCGCGGCGGGCGGGCGCGCACTCGGGGCCGAGGGCGGCGGCGGCGACGACAACGGGAAGACTTCCAACCCCGCCGCGGCGCGGGAGACGGCGACGAGCATGAAGGTGGCAAGGTTTGAAGAGGCGCTCCTGACGGCGCTCGCGCGGCGCGGCGCCGCAGCGGGCGCGATGTGCGACGGGCGCGACCCCGTGGCGCGGCGCATCCTGAACGAGTACGGCGCGGTCTTCGTCGCCGCGGGCACGGTGACGCCCCCGCCCGTCTGCATCTTCGGCGGCGCCGAGGAGGTCGAGACGTTCCAGGCGGCGGCGCGCGTCGCGGCGCGCGAGATGGGCGGCGTCGTGATTGAGTTACAGCCGGCGGCGATGCGCGCGCTCGTCGCGGCGCGCGAGGAGGCGCAAGGGCAGGGGCTCGACGTCACGCCGCGCGACGGCTCGGAGTCGGCGCGGCGCGGCTACGACGACACCATCCGGCTCTGGAACTCGCGCCTGCTGCCGGCGCTCGAATACTGGCGCGGCGAGGGGAGGCTCACGCCCGAGGAGGCCGAGCGCGTGCGGGCGCTGCCGGCGCGCGAGCAGGTCGGCGCCGTGCTGGAGCTTGAGCGGCGCGGCATCTTCTTCAGCAAGGACTTCTCGAAATCCATCCTCTACTCGGTCGCGGCGCCGGGCGCGTCGCAGCACCTCTCGCTGCTGGCCTTCGACGCGGCGGAGTACGGCGACGAGCGCGTGCGCAGGATTCTCGCGCGGCACGGCTGGTTCCGCACGGTGCGGAGCGACTGCCCGCACTTCACCTACCTCGGCCTCGAAGAGAGCGAACTGCCCTCGCGCGGGCTGAAGAAGGTCAGCACGGGCGACGGCGAGTTCTGGGTGCCGAATCACCCGGCCTCCTGAGTTGAAGGGAGAAGGTGGGGCGCGGCCTCAGGGCCACTGGATGACCGTCCTCGATTTGGACGAGGGCGGCGGCGAAGAGACGGGCAGGGCGCGCCCGTTCGCGGCGGTCGCGGGCGGGCGCGTCCGCGCGGGCGGCGTGTCGCGTCGTGGGGCGGCCTCGCGGCGCGCGGGCTTCGGGGCGGGCGCGGGGGCGCTCGCCTCTTCCTTCGCGCGCTCGCGGCGCGCGGCGACGGGGACGACTTCTACGGCGCGGCGCGGCGCGGGCTCGGCCGCGTTAGTGCGCGCGCCGGCCGTGGCCGCGGGCGGCGCCGCTTTAGGTTCGGGCGCGGGGGCCTCTTCCCGCTCCGGCTTCACGGCCGCGTCACCCGCCGACGCGACCTCCGGCGCCGGCGTCGGCGCCGGAGCGGATGCGGGCGGCTCCGGACGCGGGGACTCTGCCGTGACTGAAGGCGGCGCGACGGCGGCGGGCGCCTCGGGCAGACGAGCCTCCGTCGGCTGAGACGACCAGACCATGTAAGCGCCCGCGGCCACGCCCGCGACGACCGACAGGACGACGGCCGCCGTCAGGGTGAGCCAGTGTCTTCCCCCTCCGCCCGCCGCGGTGGCGCGTGCGGGGCGCGCGACTCGTCTCCCGCGCGTGGGGACGAGCGTCTCTTCATCTCCCGTCACCTCCGGCGCGGCCTCGGACGGCGCGGCGGCGCGGCGCGCGGGAGGCAGCGGCGCGCGCCCCACCTGCGAGAGCGGGACGACCGTGCTGAAAGTGCCTTCCGAGGGGAAGAGCGGGTCGGCGTCGCCGCGCGCGGCCGCGTCTTCCACCGGCTCCCGTTCCCGCGGCTCCGTGGCGTTCGTCATTCGGCGTCTCCTCTTAACATCTTCAACGCGTTAGAACCTCGATGCGGTCGCCCGGCCGCAGCGCCGGGTCGGGCACGCGCCCGGCCCTTATCTGCGCGAGGCTGAAGCGGCTGGTCGAGAGGCGGCCGTCGTCGCCCTGCCGCGTGACCGCGACGGGTGCGTCGCCCGCCGCCGTCGCGCCGCCGGCCGCGAGCACGGCCTGCGTCAGCGTCATGCCCGTGTGAAACTCCCTCTGCCCCGGCTCCCGCACGGCGCCCGCGACGTAGACGAAACGCTTGGGCAGCGCGCGCAGCGTGACCACGTCGCCCGGCCGCACGAGCGCCTTCATCGCCTCCGCGTCCGCGAGGTCGGCCGTCAAAGTCCTCCCCGTCGCGCGCGAGACGACCACGGCCTCGCCCGCCCCGGCGAGCGGCTGCGCGTGCGCGACGATGACGTAGAGCGGCACGCCCTCGCGCTGAAGTATCTTCGTCCCGGGCTCCTTCACCATGCCGCCGACGATGACGGCGTGGCTCGCGTACTCGCGCACGCCGACTGCCACCTCGGGCCTGTCGCCCGCGGCGCGCAGCTTGAGGGCCGCGCCGAGTCGCTCGGCCGCTTGTTCCGTCGTCAGGCCCGCGACCGGCAGCGGCTCGCGCAGCGCCGGGTAGTCGAGCAGGCCCGTCGGCGTCACCTTGTACGAGGTCGTGCGCGGGTCGGCGCCCTTGAGGATGCGCACGTCGAGCACGTCGCCCGGCCCGACGCGGTAGACGGCCGTCGGGTCGGCGTCCAACTCGACCGACGGCCTCTCCGCCGTCGGCGTCGCGTCGCCCGCACCCGCCGCGGGGGCGCCGGCCTCGCGCAGCTTCGCGTAAGAGCGCCCGAGCTTCTGGTAAGTCTCCGTGTCGTCGGGGTCGAGTCGCGCCGCCTGCTCGTAGGCGTCCACCGACTCGCGCCACTCGCCCAGCGCGGCGTAAGCGTCGCCGAGCCCGCGGTAGGCCGCGGCGTTCCGCCGTTCGAGGAGGACGGCCTGGCGGAAGGCGGCGACCGCCTCCCTGTGGCGCCCGGCGCGCGACTCCCTCACGCCGAGGTCGTAGGGCGACGGGGCGGCTTCAACCGCCGCGGGCCGCGCGGGGGCCGGCCGGGCCGTGGCCGCGTCGCGGGGCGCGGGGTTCGCAGCCGCGGGCGGCGCGGACGGGCTCGGGGACGGGGCGGGCGCCGGGTCGCGCGCGACGTCTGACGCGACCTCGGGCGCGGTCGCGGGAGACGAGGCGACCTTTTCCGACGCGCCGCCGACGCCCACGGCGTCCATCGCCTTCAATATCTGACCGGCGGGCGGGGCGGCTGACGCGGCCGGCGCGGTCTGCGCGCGCGCGTTGGCGAAGGGGCGGGGCGGGCGCGTGGCGTAGTCCGGGCGCAGGCGGAGCGCGCGCTCGTAAGCCTCGCGCGCCTCCTCGGGCTGGCCGAGCGCGCGCCGCGTCTCGCTCAGGTGGTAGAAGGGCTCGGCCCACTTCGGGTAGATTTTGACGGCCCGCTCGAAGGCGCCGGCCGCCTGCACGTTCTGGCCGCGCATGCGGAGCGCGACGCCGAGGTTGTTGAGCGCCTCGACGTCCTCCTTGTTGAGGCTGACGGCCTTGTAGTAGGCGTTGACGGCGTCGGCCCAGCGGCCCATCTCCGCGTAGACGTTGCCGAGCGCGTAGAAGGCGTTGCCGTTCGAAGGGTCGAGCGCGACGGCCTGCTCGAACGCCTTCGCCGCCTCGGCCAGCCGCCCTTCGAGGGCGAACCTCGCGCCGTCGCGGTAGTAGACCTCGCCGCGCAGGCCGCCCTGCGCGGCGCGCGCCGCCGTCCAGGAAACACACGTCGCACAGGCGAGAAGGGCGAACAGGAGAATCTTCTTCATAGGTCTTTCAGTGAAGGGGGAAGTTAAAAGGGGGTCGTCACAACTCGCGGGAGAGAGTCGCCACACCGAACAGAGGGTGGCCGGATTATATTTCAGAGGGGCCGCGTTGTCCAAGAAGACCCGGGCGCGAGATTAGGACTACCGGAAATCGGGCGGGTGTTATAAATTGCTTGCCCGCGGGCCGACCTTTTCTCAGTCAGGAATCTTCGAGTGGAAAACGTAGAGCGCACACAGTTCGTGGTCTTGACCGGCCACCTCGACGAGCAGCCCCTGCCCGACCTCATCCGGCGCCTGCGCGTGCAGCGCAAGTCCGGGCGGTTGCAGGTGGAGTTCGGGGACGGCCCCGGCTCCTTCTTCTTCGAGGACGGGCAGATGGTGGACGCGCAGCTGGGCGAGCTGCGCGGCGTCGAGGCGCTCTACGCGGCGCTCTCGCTCGGCGGCGCCTCCTTCAACTTCAACCCGCTGGTGCGCCCGCCCGAGCGCAACATCGACCGGCAGGGGCAGCAGTTCATCCGCGACCTCGTCGAGTCGCAGCGGCGCGAAGGGCCGGCGGAGCTGCGGGTCGCGGGCGCCGGGACGGACGCGCACGGCGCGACGCCTTTGACGATGCCGCAGCACGTGCCGCGACAGTTGGGGCCGGCGCCCGAGGAGCTGCTGGCGCCGCTCGAAGTGCGCCTCACGGCGGTCGAGGGCGCGATTGACACGGCCTCGCGCCGCTTCTCGCGCGAGCGTCTGGCCTACGCCGTCGTCATCGGCTTCCTCGTCGGCCTCAGCTTTATCACCACGCTCCACATGCTCTACGGCCCGTTCTTCGGAGGGCGCGACGCGGCCAGAAACGCGGAGGCGCCCGCGGCTGCGGCCGCCGCCGCGCCGCAGCCAGACGTCGCGGCACAGCCGTCGCCGCCGCTGTCCGCGCCGGCCGTAGCCTCACAGGAGCCGAGCGCGGAGGCGCCGCCCGTGCCCGCGGCCGCGGCCGTCGTCGGCTCGCGCAGGTTCGACGGCGTGCCGGCCCCGCGCAGGGAGTACGTCATCGAGGTGCTGGTCGAGGTGAAGGCGGGCCGGGTCACGGACGCGCGCGTCTGGAACCCGCGCCCCGGCGCCGCAAGCTACGAGGCGGTCGCGCTCGGGATGGCGCGCGAGCGCCGCTACCCCGAAGGCTTCACCGGCGGCGAGCGGCTGAAGATAAGGGTCAAGCCCTGAAAGCGGTGAAGGATGAAGGAAAGGCGGTACTCACTTCATCCTTCGTCCTTCAGAAAGAGATGCTGTTCATCCAGAGCAACACACGGGCGCTTTCGCTGGCGGGCGGCGAGCGCCTGCGGCTGCTCGACGCGCTGGCCGCGTCGGGGCTGAAGCCGCTCGTACGCTCCGCGCGCCGTCACCTTTTCCGCTCGCTCGTCGCGGGTGCCGCCGCCGGAGGCGAAGTCGAGGCCGCGGCGTCTGAGCTTGAGCGCGTGTGCGCCGAGCGCGGCGGCGCCGAAGGCGAGGCCGCTTACGCGCCGGGCGAACTTTTTTGCGACGGCGATTGCGTGCTGGCGCTCGTCTTCGGCGCGGGCGACGGGCCGGGCGCGGCCGGCTCCCTGAACGCGAGCGTCATCTACGACCTCGACACGGCGGAGCCGCTGGCGCGCCTCGGGCGCTTCTGCCGCGACGTGCAGGCGGCGCTGGATTCGATAAAGGTGGGCGCGCCCGCGGCCGATTCTGAGCCGCGGCCGGACCTGCCCGTCTGGCGCCCGCGCGGCGGGCGGGGGCCGCAGGGGCTCGCGCGTTTCGTCTCGGCGCAGCCGCCCGACTTCGTCCGCGCGGCCGGGGCGCTGCGCGGAGGGCGAGAGCTGGCGCGTGCTTCGGAGCTTCTGGAGGAGCGCGACGTGCGCGAGTTCCTGCGGCGCGTGCAGGAGTTGCGCCGGGAGGGCTACACGCCGCGCCGCCTGCTCGCGGAGGCGGGGGCGCGCGGCGGGGTCTCGGTCGAGAGGATGCTGGAGGCGGGGCTGTTGGAGCGCGAGCTGCGCGTGAGCTGCCGCAAGTCGGGGCACGCGCTCTTCGACCTGCCCTCGCCCGACTCGCTCGCGGCCGTCACCATCAGCCGCGCGCGTTGCAGCCTGTGCGCCGCGCCCGTCGCCGACGAGGTCGTCGAGGAGACCTTCAGCCCCTCGCGCCTCGCCGTCGCGCTTTTGGAGGACGGCGGCTGGCTGGCGAACCGCGTCTACCGCGTCGTGCGCTCGCTCGGCGTCCCCGAGAGCGACATCTCCACGGGGCCGCCCACGCCGCACGGCGAGTCCTACCTCGCGGCCGACGTCTGCGGCAACACCTTCATCGTCGTCACGCGCGACGGCGACCTGACGCCGGCCTTCGCGCGCCGCGTCGCGGAGATAGTCGAGGGGACGGACGCCACGCACCTCGTCTGCGTCGTCACGGGCGCGGCCGACGACGAGGGGCGGCTCCGGCTCTACGAGTTCGCGTGGCGGCGCGCGCGCGGCGGGCGCGACCTGAACACGACGGTCGTCGAGGGGCTCGCAGGCGCGAGGGAGCAGATGGGGCGCGCCTTCGAGACGGCCGTCGGCCGCGAGCTTTCGCGCGCCCTCTTCACGCTCGACGCCGCGCTCGGCTTCCCGGCCGCCGGCTTCGTGCTCGAATGGTTCAGGACGGCGAAGGCGCGCGGGCGGCGCGACGACTTGCGAAAACTGGCCTAGCCGTCCGACATCCCGGCCTCTATCTCCCGCAACAGTTCCTCGTCCGAGTACGAATCCTCCCAGCCGCCGGGCAGTCGCAGCCTGACGGTCTGCGCCCCGCCGCTCGGCGTGCAGACCACCTCGACGCGGCCGTCTTCGCCCTCGGCGCGCGCGGCGGCCTCGCCCTCGACTCCCCGTGACAGGCCCGCGTAAGCCTGCGCGCACGCCCACGTCGTCCCCCCGCCGTCGTTCACTTCCCGCTGCATGAATCCTCCGCCTTTGTGAGCCTCGTCGGAACGACCCGAGGCTATCACAGTGTATTATCTCCGTGAACGACCGACAGCAAACAGCCGGACGGACGGGAGAGTTCTCGGATGGCGACCACTGAAGCGACGCCGGGGGACGGCGCGGGGGGCGCGGAGTCGCCGCAGCTCATCCGCGGGGTGGGCCTGGCGGGCGCGACGACGCTCAACATGATCGACATGATCGGCGTCGGGCCTTTCATCACCATCCCGCTCATCATCGCGGCGATGAACGGCCCGCAGGCGATGATAGGCTGGATCGTCGGCGCGGTGCTCGTCGTCTGCGACGGGCTGGTTTGGGCCGAGCTGGGCGCGGCCATGCCGGGGACGGGCGGCACCTACCGCTACCTCGGAGAGATTTACGGGAAGGGGCGGCTGGGGCGGCTGATGTCCTTCCTCTTCATCTGGCAGTTGACCTTCAGCGCGCCGCTCTCCATCGCCTCGGGGTGCATCGGGTTCGCCATGTACGCGGCCTACGCCTTCCCCGCGCTCGACGTGCAGCTGGCGGCGCGCGAGCTGCTCGTGCCGCTGCCCGTCCTCGGCGACATCAGGCTGAGCGTCGCCGTCACGCTCGGCACCTTCGTCGCCGTCGGGACGTGCGCGCTCGCCGTCTTCCTGCTCTACCGCAAGATCACCATCATCGAGCGGCTGTCGAACCTGCTCTGGCTCGGCGTGATGCTGACGATTCTCTGGATCGTCGGCTCGGGCGTCCTCAACTTCGACCCGGCGAAGGCGTTCGACTTCCCGCCGGGCGCCTTCACGCTCGGGTGGGAGTTCTTCTACGGGCTCGGCTCGGCGCTGCTCATCGCCGTCTACGACTACTGGGGCTACTACAACGTCTGCTTCCTCGGCGGCGAGGTGCGCGACCCGGGCCGCACCATCCCGCGCGCCGTGCTGCTCTCCATCGCGCTGGTCGCGCTCATCTACATCGTGATGAACGTCTCCATCCTCGGCGTCATCCCGTGGCGCGAGTTCGCGGGGACGGCCAACTCGGACGCGCGGCGCTACGTCATCTCGTCCTTCATGGAGCGGCTCTACGGGCACGGCGCGGGGCTCGTGGCGACGGGGCTGATTATGTGGACGGCGTTCGCGTCGGTCTTCTCGCTGCTGCTGGGCTACTCGCGCGTGCCGTACGCGGCGGCGCAGGACGGGAACTACTTCCGCGCCTTCGCGCGCGTGCACCCGCGGCACCGCTTCCCGTACGTCTCGCTGCTGGTGCTCGGGGGCATCGCGGCCGTCTTCTGCTTCTTCCGGCTGGCGGACGTCATCGCGGCGCTCGTCGTCATCCGCATCCTCGTGCAGTTCCTCGCGCAGACCGTGGGCGTCGTCGTCCTGCGCGTGCGGCGCCCCGACCTCGTGCGCCCGTTCCGCATGTGGCTCTACCCGCTGCCGGCGCTGCTTGCCTTCGTCGGCTTCGTCTACGTCCTCTTCATGCGGCCGAACTTTCAGAAGGAGGTGCGGCTCGCCTTCGTGCTCATCGCGGCGGGGCTCGTCGTCTACCTCCTGCGCGCGCGCGCCCGCCGCGAGTGGCCCTTCGGGGCCGGGGGGCAAAAAACTACTGAGGGCTGAGCGGAAAGGGAGTCGCCTTTCCGCTCAGCCCTCAGTAATTTTAGTCCCGCCCGGGGAGTGCGTCTCAGCAGTCCTTCTTGATGATGCTCCGCCGCCGCCGCTCGGGCGGCGTCCGCTTGTCCATCAGGCTCCTGTGCCGCGCCTTGAGCATGTGCGTGAGCGATTGGTGCTTGAGCCCGAGCCGCCGCGCGGCGCGCGAGACGCTGCCCGCCTCCATCTCCAGAGCCTGCGCGATGAGGCTCGCCTCCAGCTCGTGCACGGCGCCGTAAAAGCTGAAGTCCTCGTCGTGGAGCTGCCCGCCCGACAGGCGCCTGATGACCGCCCGCGCGCAGCCGCGCAGCCGCGCGATGTCCTCCTCGTCCTGCGTGTCCTGCAAAAGCTCGTCGGCGCAGCGGTAGACGTTCGCCAGCTCCGGGTCCGACAGCCGCCCCGACGCGCCGTGCTCCTCTATCAGCGTCAGCGCCGCCAGCCCCGCCTGCGTGTTGGCCCCCGCCTCCTGCGCCACCTGCATCGCCTGCCGCAGGACGTCCAGCGAGCCCTCGTAGGCCCCCAGCCGCGCCCACACCACCCCGCGCACCGTCAGCGCGTCGGCCAGCAGCGCGGACTCGCCGCCCTGGCCCAGCGCCTTGACGACGCCCGCCATGATGCGGTCGGCCTCCCGGTACCGCCCTTCGGCGACGAGCACGCGCGCGCGCGTCTCCTCCACCTGCGCGAGGTTGCCGGGGTCTTTGAGCCTCTTGAAGATGAGCTGCGCCCGGTCGAGCTGTTCGTGCGCGTCACCGTAGCGCCCGAGCTTGTAGAGCAGCAGCGCGAGGTTGTTGTGGTTGTTCCCGCAGTACCTCTCGTGCCGGGCGCGCTCGAAGTGGAAGATGGCCGCGGTGTACTCCATGATGGCGCGGTCGAAGCGCTCGGCGTTCCCCTCGGCGGTCGCCAGCTTGTCGAGGACGAGCGCCATCTGCCCGTGCCACCTGCCCTTGACCGCGTCGCTCGCCGACTCGAAGACCGACTCAGCCTCCCTCAGCAGGGCCAGCGCCTCGTGGTACCTGTTCTCCCAGATTTCGATGACCGAGCGCCTGATCTGGATTTTCGCCCTCAGGTCGAGGTCGGCCGCGCCCAGCGGCCTCAGCGCCTCTTGCAGCACCACGCGCGCCTCAGCATACTGCCCGAGCCGCCAGTAGCACATGCCGAGTTCGTATTGCGCCTCGGACGCCTTGACCGTCATCCCCCGGGACTCGAACCCGCGGAGCGCCTCCGAGAGCATGTCCTGCGCCTGCTCCTGCGCGCCGGGGACGTTCCGGCTGCTGCCGAGCCAGCCCGTGAGCGTGCCGCAGTGGAGCAGGGTTTCGGCCTCCAGCGCGGGGGGCATCCCGCCGGTCTCGGGCCGGCGGCCGACGCCCGCCCATAATTCGCCCAAAGCCTCGCTCGCCGCCTCGTACTGTCCCTTGTTAATCAGTTCCGCCGCCGCGCGGCAGCGCAGCAGCACGCGCTCGTCGAAGGTGACGGGCGCGTTATCTAGTTCCCTCAGGCGTTCATCTGCTAAAGTCATGTGAGGTCAGCCCTTCCCTGTGCTTGCAATCCTCTTGCATGCGCGAAAAACGCCGCCGGACTTGTGGATATTACGGCGGCAGTTGGTGTCAATCCTCATATTTTTGTTGAAAGGTGTAAAGAGATGCTTAAAGCTGCCCGTGTTTCTCTGTTGATTTTACTTCTGGCTTTTTCGGCGCAAGCTGGCTATATGCCGAACGGTTCGGAGACGCCCGCTCCGACCCCGACGCCGCAGCCGACCGAGGTGGCCGAAGAAGAGTCGGCTACAAAAGAAACCAACGACGACGTGACGGTCATCCTCGCCGAGGCCGCCCTGTCAGTTCTCACCAGCTTGCTGGCGCTACTCTAATCAAGCAGGAGACAGTCTGAATCCAGCTAAGGCTGCCTGATGGCGGTCCAGGGGTAGTGTGCCTTATGAGAGCCAAGAGAGAGGAGGTAACGTCCACCTGCGGAGATTAGCGCGAGATGGGGTTGAATGCAATAGTTTTGGCATCGGAATTTTTACCCAGGTCGAAAATCGGCCGCGTCGGCGAGCCTCCTGACATCTACGTAAGTGGAGCTTTGTACGGATGTGTGTACGCGCGGCCGTCAGAAGTTCTTCGCGGCGGCGTCGCTCCAGGCCGCGACGACGGCGGACGCCTCCAGCGTGCCGGTGTTCTCCAGCCTCAGCCTCCAAATTCCGGCGGTGACCTGCTTTTCGACGTAAATCGTGCGGAAGAAGCCGCGCGCCTCGGCCGAGCCGGCGCCGTTCGTGCCGCGCGCCGCGCCGCGCTCGTCGGCGAGCGTGGCCGAGACCAGCGGGTCGGCCATGAAGGCGACGCCGAGGCTGGCGGCGCCGGCCGCGACCGGAATCTCTATCTCGATTGACTGCTTCGGCGCGAGCCGCACCTCGCGCGCGAGCGACGGGCGGAAGTCTTCGTCCGCCGCGGCGAAGGCGGCGCCCACGCGCGCGGCGTAGGAGGCTTTGAGGAACGAGGGCGACGGCGCGCCGCCCTCATTCCGGTTGACCTGGCCGGGGTACTGCGGGAGTTGCGGCTGCTCGGGCCGCTCCGGGTTGTGGTCGCCTTTGGGGCCGACGGCGAGGCGCGGCTTGACGAAGCTTGAGAAGTCGGCCGCGCCCGTCAAATCCGTGTGGACGCTCTTCGAGAGCGCGTGGTCCTTAATCTTCCAGACGGCCGACTCGACGGGGACGACGCCGTCGTTCCAGACGACGGTCTTGCACATCACGGGCAGGGGGTTCCCCGCGAGCGCGGAGAACCTGACGCCCTTGCGGTTGACGTTGACTTGGTTGAACTCGGCGACGACCGAGGGCTTGAGCTGGCGGACGGCTTCGACCGTTTTGCCCAGCACCTCGAAGGTCGAGTTCATCACGTCGGCGCAGGGGCTCCCCATGTTGGGCGTGCCGAGCATGACGAGGTGCGCGACCTGCGGGCGGCCGTCCGCGCCGGGCGGCATGAAGTTGTGTATGTAGTGGCGCGCAATCAGCCCGCCCATCGAGTGCGCGACGACGTCCACGTGCCAGGCGTTGCGCTCCTCCTGCGCGTAGCGGATGTAGCGGCCGACCTGCTGCGAGTTCTCGAAGATGCCGCCCGTCGGCCCCGACGAAAGGAACTCGCCGCCCGTGTTCATCAAGCCCTTCTCGGGGCGCTCGCCGACGGGGAACGCCTTCCAGTCGTAGCTGTGCGAGGTCGTCAGGATGTTCTGCCACGACTCCCACGCGCGCCAGTTGCTCCAGAGGCCGTGGACTAAGACGACGGGCTTGGGCGCCACCTTCAGGTTCTTCGTCAGCTCGTCGGTCTTCCTGCCGTTCTCCTCCAGCTCGGCCCTGATGCGCTGGACGAGGCGCGGGCGCCCGTCGTCGAACCAGGCGTAGCCGGAGGAGTCCCAGACCATCTCGACCTCGCGCTCCTCGCCGGGGTCGAGGCGGACGGAGACGACGCTGTCGGAGAGCGGGGCGTCGGGCCGTGCGCCGTCCCACCTGTCGCCCTTGTAGGTCTCCTTGAAGCGCACGTCGGCGTACTTCGTCTCGCCCGAGGCGTTCAGGACCCTCGTCTTGATTCTGACCATGTTGCCGTCAACTGTCCCCGACTCGTCCGCTATCTCCTGCCAGTCTTCGAAGTCGGGGAAGCGCGGGTGCTCGAACTTCATCTCGACGAGGCGCAGGGGGGCGCCGCACTTCTGCAAGTTCCACGAGAGCGTCTCGGTCACGTTCTGCCACGTGCGCGAGTAGCTGCCGCTCAGGCGGTTGGGGTCGGAGGGGTTGACGCGGTGGCTGCCGTCGCTCGTCAAAGAGTTGCCGTCGACGGTCGTCTCGGTGGGCGGGAGCGTCAGGTTCTTCCCCTCCTTGGGCACGCACTGGCCGCTGTAGGTGGAGGTCTGCCGCCCCGTCGTCGTGCCTTTAATCTGCGGCACGCCGACGCCGACCGTGTAGGTGCCGTCGGCGTTGACGCCGACGTTCACGTTCGCTTCGAGGCCGCCGGCGGTGCCGGAAGTCTCGGTCTTCGAGGTGGAGGTGCCGGTCATCACCTGCCACGTCTTGCCGCGGTCGCAGGAGTTCCTCTCTTTCGCCGTGACCGTCTCGTCCGAGGTGAGCTTGTGCTCGACGGCGGCGCGGCCGACGCTCGAACCGTTGCGCTCGGGGCCTTCGAGGACGGCGACCGTGGCCCTGTAGCCGTACTTCATCTCCCAGTCGGTCGTGTCTTCGCCGCGCCCCGAAACGCGGGGCACCGTCTTGTTGTTCGTGGCGGTCTGCGTCCGCGTGTAGGTGACGACGCCCGTCCACGCGCCGGAGCAGGCCGGCGCCTTCTTGGGCGCGGCGGCGGCGGCGGTCTGCGCCCCCGCCCGCGAGGGCGCGCGCCTCGTCTGCGCGCCCGCCGGCGCGGCGCCGGACGTGACGGCGACGAGGAGGGCGGCGGAGCAGACCTGCCGGATGCGTTGAATCAAGGCGGCTCGTGCGTTCATGTGGTTCGTCACCTTTTGCCGAAGTGTTCCAGCCAGTAACGCGTAAAAGGTGCCGCCCGCGTATCAAAGGTTCTTGAAGAGGGAAGGGGAGGGGTTAACGCGCGGGCGCGTGGGCGCGTCCTCCATTAAGATTCTTTCCGGGCCGCCGGTTTGGTATACTCGGCGCGTCCCGTCAGGCGCCTCGCCTACCGCGGGGCCCCGGCGAAGGGCCGGGCGCCCGCGAAAGAATTCGGTCCGCGACCTCCCCGATTAAGTCACCCGGCTTTCCTGTCTCAAGACTAAGGAGCCTCACCGTGCTTTCAACAAAAGTGCCCGCCGCCCCCTTCGACAACCACCTGCTGGCGGCCCTGCCGCGGGAGGAGTACGCGCGCCTCGCCCCGCACCTGGAGCTGGTTCGGCTGCCCGCGGGGAGGGTGCTGTGCGAGGTCGGCAGCGTGATTAGCCACGTCCACTTCCTGAAGGGCGGGATGGCCTCCCTGCTGTCGCTGACGGAAGACGGCCACAGCGTGGAAGTGGGGATGATCGGGAACGAGGGCGTGGTGGGGCTGCCCGCGGTGCTGGGCCTCGGCGCCGCGCCTTACCGGGTGGTGATGCAGCTGCCGGGTAACGCCCTACGCCTCAGGGCGGACGTGCTGAGGGCCGAGTTCAACCGGAAGGGGCGGCTCCAGCAACTCCTCCTTCATTACCTCCACACGCTGCTCACGCAGGTTTCGCAGTCGGCCGCCTGCAACCGCTACCACACGATGAAGGCGAGGCTGTGCCGCTGGCTGCTCGTCAGCCGGGACCGCTCGCACAGCGACACGCTCCACCTGACGCAGGAGTTCCTGGCCCAGATGATGGGCGCCCCGCGCCCGCGCGTGACGCTGGTCGCCGGCGACCTCCAGCGGGCGGGGCTCATCCGCTACAGCCGCGGCAAAATCTTCATCCTCGACCGGCGCGGCCTGGAGGCCATGTCCTGCGAGTGCTACCGCATCGTCAGGGAGCAGATCGGCCACTTCCTCGCGGCCTGAATCCCGCCGCTGCCGTCGCCAATTTTTTTCTAAGTAATGTTACGTTCGTAACAGACCGACTCCCCGCCTCTGCCTTATCCTGCGCCTTCCGATTTTCGCGCCGCCGACTCGGGTCGGGGCGTCGAGTTGCTCACACCCTGCGTCGGGCCTCCCTGGCTCACTTAGCCGCCCGGCGGACTCTCTGACTTGACCAGACCAAGGTGCGGCGTGGCCCGGCCTCCTGCCGGTTCGTCACCCGTTCGCTCGACCCCCGGCGGCACGCCCGCCGCCCGGGGGCGGGGCGGCCGTGCGCCTCGCCGCACCCTTTAACGAATAAGCAGGCGGGCCGCGCCGCGGCCCCTCACCGACCACCTGACATAAGGAGTTCAAGATGAATAAGAGAAGCGTGACCGTAGCTCTCTGCGTCATGGTGCTGACGACGAGCGCCATCGCCCTGAACGGCCCGGCCCGGAGCGTCCTGTCTTCCATCGGCCGGGGCGAGGGCGTCTTCAACCAAGCTTCGACGGAACGCCCGCGGAAGGCCGCGCGCGAGGCCGCCCCGCTCCGGGCCGAGGCCCCGCAGGGGCAGGCGGGCGCGGCGGCGGCGCAGGCGCCCGACATCCCCGAGCACGTGGTCTACGGGCTCCTGTTCCGCGAGCGGGCGCTCTTCAGGAAGAAGGCGCGCGAGCAGGAGCAGAAGGGCGCCGACGGCGCCCACTTCCGCGACTTCCACCTCAACAAGCTGAAGCTCGGCGCGGCCCAGGCCGCCGCCCTCGACCGCGTCGCCGACGAGGCCAACCGCGAGGTGACCAGGCTCGACCGGGAGGCGCGCCGGATTATCGACGACGCCCGCGCCAAACACCCCGGCGGACTGCTCAGGGACGGCGAACTCCCGCCGACGCCGCCCGCCGAGCTGACCGAGCTTGAGAACGAGCGCACCGGCGTCCTGCTGCGCGCGCGCGAGCAGTTGCGCGCGGCGCTGGGCGACGCGGAGTTCCAGCGCCTCGAAGCCCTCCTGAAGGCGGACGCCGCGGAGAGGATGAAGGTGGTCGTCGGCGCCCCGGCCGCCGCGGGCCAGCCCGGGGCCGCGGCCCTCCCGCCGGCCGGCGGAGTCTCGAAGAAAGGATAAACAGCGATGCGAAAGCCAATTCTTCTCACCCTCGCACTGGCCGCGCTCTGTCTCTTCGCCGGGGCGCGGACGGCGCGCGCCGCAGTCCTCTACGGGGAGTCGGCCGTCGGCTACGACTCCTCCTCGCGCTACGTCTACGGCTACGGCATGACGTGGACGGACTACGAGCTGGCCTACTACTACGACCCGGAGGTCTTCACCGTCCTCCTCCAGTACGAGACGGGGCTCGACAGCGGCTCCAACGTCGGGTACTCCGACCCCTACTGGGGCTACCAGATCGCCGCCTACTACGAGACCTTCTCGTGGTACTACCTGCCGTCCACGGTCTACTCGACGGCGAGCCACCACAAGGTTCGCCCCTACTACAACAACGGCTACGGGTACTGGTTCGACCCGTTCAACTTCTTCGGCTTCGCCGAGGGCACCTACGGCGGCTACTGGGGCCTCTACGGCTACCCGTACAACCCCTACAACTACATCCCCGTCCCCGTCGTCCGGCCCTTCAACACCTACGTCCAGATCATGACGCCGCCGGACTCGAACCCGACGCCGACGCCGACCCCGACGCCGACGCCGACGCCGCCGCAGTGCTCGCCGCACACGGTGCAAATCATCGGCGGCAACCGCGACATCACGGGCGGCAGCGCCAACGCCCTCATCGGCGCCCTCACCCAGATTCAGGCGGTGGTCGACGGCAGCGGCGCCGAGCAGGGCGCCTACGCGTGGTCGTTCCAGGACGGCACGCTGGGCGAGTTCAACACCCAGACGTTTAAGAACGTCCACTGGAAGACCCAGGGGGCCAAGGCGGTCAGGCTGGACTTCACCCCCGAGGGCGAGAGCTGCACGATCACGAAGACGGCCACGGTCAACATCATCCTGCCGACGGTCGAGTCCTACTCGGCGTGGCAGACGAACGCCTCGGTGCACCCGGGCGGCGACTGCGGCGACATCCGGGGCGGGCTCGGGCAGACGGCCTTCCAGCTCGGCTGCGGCTCGTCGCAGCCCGGCATCAAGTTCGACGCGCGCGTCACGGCGCCCGCCGACGTCATCTCCGTCCTCAGCGACAGCAAGATCAAGTTCGTGCAGTTCATGAACGGCTACGCGACGGCGCACACCTCCAGCGGGCAGCTCTGCGCCATGTCGCGCACCAACGAGTTCGACACGACGACGGGCTGGCTGCGCGACGGCCCCGACCCGTACGGCCTGGGGCAGCCCATCCCGTTCAACGGGGCCGGCGTCGCCGTGAGCAGCGCCATCGACAGCCCCGGCTACGCCGTCGACACCTTCGACTACCTGCGCAACCGGGACTACTTCGAGATGTACCTCGTCTACATGACGGGCGACAGCCTCAGCCCGCGCTTCGAGTTGAGGCTCTCGATGATCCCTTGGAACTGGGGCGGCGAAGTCTTCTTCTCCTCGCCGGGGGTCTGGTATCAGTACGAGGCCTACCCGCCGGCGCAGCAGAGGTTCGGCGTGGCCCCGAACGCCACGGCCTACAACCCGGGCGACCCGACGGCGCTCGACTGGTCTTCCTGCTCGGGCGGCCCGAACCCCACGCCGACGCCCTTCCCCGAGCCCGAGCCCACGCCCGAGCGCGACCCGTGTTACCGCGGGGGGTGGGACTGTGGCCCGATGTACTACTAGTACCCGGGGCGATTTAGACGGGCGAACTCGGCCGTCCGGGGATACAATAATTCCCGAGGCCGAGGGACCCGGAAGAGGCAAACAGGTGTTAGGCAATAAGGAGAGGAAAATGGCTAGAAGAACGATCATAGCGCTGTCGGTTCTGTTCGTCTGTGCCTTGACGGCCCTCAGCGGCGCCAACGTCGGGAGGACGACGGCCGCCCCACAGCAGGGGAACGACGCCCGGCCGCAGGGCGGCCAGGGCGCGGACAAGGACAAGGTCAGGCCGAAGCGCCCCATCCAGATGACCATCACGACCAAAGGCAGCAACTACGAGCCGAAGTCGCTCTACAAGGCGGGCGACCGCGTGCTCGTCGAGGTGACGATGACCAACACGGGCGCCGAGCCGCTCGAAGTCGGCATCGGCAACTCCTACTTCCAGGATCGCCCGCGGCTGCGGAAGGACGGGAAGCCGCTCATGTACCGCGGGGAGCTGCCCGCCGTGTTGAAGGAGAAGGAGAAGCAGCCGGGGCAGTTCGGCAGCACCCGGTTTTACAGGCTGGAGCCCAACGTCCCGACCCTCGTCCACAGGTTCCTCCTGGAGGACTGGTACGACCGGCTCGAACCGGGCCGGTACGAGCTCACCCTGCGCCACCGCTTCTGGGGCAAGGAGGTGGCGGCCGAGTCGGACACCGTGACGTTCGAAGTGACCCCGTAGGCGGGGGTCGGGCGCACGGCCGCGGGGGGCGCGCTTTCCTTGAAGGGGGGCGCGCCCCCCGCTTTTGCGTGGGGCCGCGGCCGCCTCTGTTTTCTCGCGCGCGCCGGTTTGTTATACTCGGCGCGTCCCGGCAGACGTCTTGCCTCCCGCGGGGCGCCGGCGCGGACGCCGCGCGGCCGCCCCCTCAAGTTAAGCATCCGCTCCATCCCGGAAATCATCTGAACGAGCGCTCGGTGTAGTTTTCGTGGGCGGGCGGCGCGCGAGGCGCGCGGGCCGCCGCGGCCGCCGCTGTTTCGTAAGAGAAGTTCCCCCGTGACCCCTGAACGCTGGAAGCAGATAGAGAGCGTCTTCGACGCCGCCATAGAGCTCGCGCCCGCCGAGCGCGAGTCCTACCTCGCCGGGGAGTGCGGCGCCGACGCGGAGCTGCGCTGGCAGGTCGAACAGCTCATCCGCTCGCACGAGCAGGCCGGCTCCTTCATCGAGGAGCCGGCGGTCGCGGGCGTCATCAGCGAGGCCGCGCGGAGCGCCGCCGCCGGGGCCTTCGACGCCGCGGCCTACGAGGATGAGCCCGCCCCCTTTATCGGGCGGCGCGTCGGCTCCTACCGCATCGTGCGCGAGCTGGGGCGCGGCGGGATGGGGGCGGTCTACCTCGCCGTGCGCGCCGACGACGAGTTCCAGAAGCGCGTCGCCATCAAGCTCGTCAAGCGCGGGATGGACACCGACTTCATCCTCCGCCGCTTCCGGCAGGAGCGGCAGATTCTCGCCTCGCTCGACCACACCCACATCGCGCGCCTGATGGACGGCGGGACGACCGACGACGGGCTGCCCTACTTCGTCATGGAGTACATCGAGGGGCTGCCCATCAACCAGTTCTGCGACGCGCACAAGCTCTCGACCTCGGAGCGCCTCCGCCTGTTCTTAAAAGTCTGCTCGGCCGTCGCCTTCGCGCACCACAACCTCGTCATCCACCGCGACCTCAAGCCCTCGAACGTCCTCGTCACGGCCGACGGCGCGCCGAAGCTCCTCGACTTCGGCATCGCCAAGCTCCTCAACCCCGAGATGGGCGGGCGGGCGCTCGACCCGACGACGCTGGCGCTCCGCCTGATGACGCCCGAGTACGCTTCACCCGAGCAGGTGCGCGGCGAGACGGTGACGATGGTGAGCGACGTCTACTCGCTCGGCGTCCTGCTCTACGACCTGCTGACGGGGCACCGCCCGTACACGCTGCGCAGCCGCTCGCCCGAGGAGATCGCGCGCGTCATCTGCGAGCAGGAGCCCGAGCGCCCGAGCGTCGCCGTCAACCTCATCGAGGTCATTTCCTCTTCGGGGCGCGAGCCCGTCGAGATTACGCCCGACTCCGTCAGCCGCGTGCGCGACGGGAGCCTGGAGAAGCTGCGGCGGCACCTCTCCGGCTCGATAGACAACATCGTGCTCAAGGCCCTCAGGAAGGAGCCGCAGCGGCGCTACCAGTCGGTCGAGGAGTTCGCGCGCGACATCGAGCACTACCTCGAAGGCCGCCCCGTCGGAGCGCCCGCCTACTTCCCCGCCACCGCCGAGACGCGCATCGGCGAGCTCGAGCCGGCGGCGCCCGCGGGCAAGTCCATCGCCGTCCTCCCCTTCAAGACCCTGAGCCACGAGGAGAACCGCGACGAGTTCCTCGGCATGGGGATGGCCGACGCCATCATCACCAAGCTCTCGAACGTCGGCGGCGTCGTCGTCCGCCCCACCAGCTCCGTCATCAAGTATTTCGACGGCGAGCAGAGCGCCGCGCTCGCCGGCCACGAGCTCGACGTCGCCTACGTCCTCGACGGGCGCATCCAGCGCGTCGGCGAGCGCGTCCGCGTCACCGTCCAGCTCGTCCGCACGCGCGACGCCGCGCCGCTCTGGGCCGGCAAGTTCGACGAGCAGTTCACCGACTTCTTCGCCGTCGAGGACTCCATCTCCGAGAAGGTGGCGCAGGCGCTCCTGCCGCACCTGATGGGCGACGAGCCGGGCCAGGACGCGCGCGCGCGGGCCGACGGCGGCGCCCCGCCGCGCGAGCCGGGCGTCCCGACCGGCGACCCGCTCAAAAGCCGCACGACGGGGCCGACGCGGGCGCCCGCGTCGCAGTCCATCCACACCACGGCGACGACGACGGGGCCGCGGCTGACCGAGGACGAGGAGGCGCACCAGCTCTACGTGGCCGGCCGCTACTTCGCCACGCGGCGCACGGCCGAGGGCCTGCGGCAGGCGGTCGAGCGCCTGGAGCGCGCCGTCAAGCGCGACCCGCGTTTTGCGATGGCGTGGGCCGAGCTGGCCGACTGCTACGCCCTGATGAACTGGTACGTCGAGCCGCCGCCCGAGGGCGCTTGGGAGCGCGCCGTGACCGCGGCCCTGAGCGCCGTCGAGGCCGACGACTCGCTCGCCGAGGCTCACGCCTCGCTCGGCTTCGTCAAGCTCTACTACGAGCGCGACTGGGAGGGCGCCGAGCGCGAGCTGAGCCGCGCCGTCCAACTCAAGCCCGAGAGCGCGGTGGCGCGGCGCTGGCACGCCTTCAACCTCTCGGCGCGGGGCCGCCACGAGGAGGCGTTCGCCGAGATCGAGCGCGCCCGCGACGTCTCGCCGCGCTCGCCCGTGGTGGCGACCGGCGTCGCCAACGTCCTCTTCCTCGCCGGCCGCTTCGACGAGGCCGTCGAGCAGTGCCGCCGCGCGCTCGAACTCGACCCCGGCTCGATGTCCACGCACATCGTCCTGCGCTGGTGCTACGAGATGAAGGGGATGTGCGACGACGCGCTGGCCGTCTTCGAGCAGGAGCGGGCGTTCGCGGGCGAAACGCCGACGACGCGCGCCAAAGAGGCGCACGTCCTCGCCTCGTGCGGGCGCGCGTCGGAGGCGCGCGCCGTCCTCGAAGGGATGCTGGCGCGGGGCGAGGCGCGGGGCGCCCTGGCCTACGAGGCGGCGGTCGTCTACTCGCTGCTCGGCGACCGCGACAGCGCGCTCGAATGGCTCGGGCGCGCGGCCGAGGAGCACGCCGTCGGCCTCGCCTTCGTCCGCGTGGACCCGCGGCTCGGCGCCCTGCGCGACGACCCGCGCTTCGACGCGCTGCTCCGCCGCATAGGCTCCTGGGAGGCGCCGCACGTGACGGACACCGGCGCGCGGCGGCGCGCGGCGGGCGCCGCCGCCCACGCCCTGCACGCGACCTCGCCGCCGCGTGCGGCGTCGAAGGTTGACGAGGGCGCCGCCGCCGAAAATGTGAGCGCGGGCGCGGCGGCGTCCGCGGGGAGGGCGAGTCGGCGTCTACTGCTCGCGGCGGTCGCCGCGTTAGTCGCGGTCGTGCTGGCCGGCGCGTCGTTCTGGTACTTCGGCCGGAGGCAGGGCGGCGGGGCGGACGCGTTCCAGAAGGCTTCGGCGGTCAAGCTCACCTCGTCGGGGAACGTGCGGCGCGCGGCGCTCTCGCCCGACGGGAAGATTGTGGCCTACGTCATCGACGAGGCGGGCAAGCAGGGCTTGTGGGTGCGGCAGGTCGCCGTCTCGAACAGCGTCCGGCTGGTGCCGCCCTCGGACGCCTACTTCCGCAGCCTGACCTTCTCGCGCGACGGCACTTACATCTACTACACCGTCGCGGCGAAGGGCGGGGCGGGCTTCGACCTCTACCAGGTGCCGTGGCTCGGCGGCTCGGTCAGGCGGCTGAGGCAGGGCGTGGGCGGCTCGGTCGGCGTCTCGCACGACGGGCGGCGGCTCGCCTACTTCGTGGCCGACGCGGGGCGCGGGCGCGAGACGATGTACGTGGCGAACGACGACGCGACGGGCGAGCGCGCCGTGGCCGCGCGCGACTACCCCGAGCACTTCGCGGCTTCGCCGGCGCCGGCCTTCTCGCCCGACGGCGAGCGGCTGGCCTTCGCCGTCGAGACGTCGGACGCCAACGGCTTCTTCATCAAGGCGCTGGAGGCCGACCTCGCGGGCGGCGCCGAGCGCGAACTCTCGCCGGGCAAGCGCTGGAACGACGTGGGGCAGATGGCGTGGCTCGCGGACGGCTCGGGGCTTCTGCTCTCGGCGATGGACCAGACCATCTCGATGCGCCAGCTCTGGCGGCTCAACTACCCCGGCGGCCAGGCCGTCCGCCTCTCCAACGACCTGACCGACTACGGCGACCTGAGCCTCTCGGGCGACGCGCTCTCGCTGGCGGGCGTGCAGAGTCAGACGCTGACCACCGTCTTCCTCGCGCCGGCGGCCGACTACGGGCGCACGTCGCAGATCACGTCGGGCGCGGGGCGCTACGTCGATTTGTCGTGGACGCCGGACGGGCGCGTGCTCTTCGCGTCGGACGCGTCGGGCAACGCCGACATCTGGGAGATGGCGCCGGACGGGAGCGGGCAGGTGCAGTTGACGGCCGGGGCCGGGCGCAACTACGCGCCGGTCTCCTCGCCCGACGGGCGCTACGTCCTCTTCCACTCCGACCGCTCGGGCGCGTGGCAAATCTGGCGCATGGACCGGGACGGCAGCAACCCCGTGCGCCTGACGGCGGGCGAGGAGAACAGCAACTGGCCGCAGGTGACGGCCGACGGACGCTGGGTCGTCTACGAGCACGCGGGGCAGGGCGCGCAGACGAGCCTGTGGCGCGTGCCCTTCGAGGGCGGCACGCCCGAGCGCCTGACGCGTCACCTCTCGATGCGCCCGTCGGTCTCGCCCGACGGGCGGCTCGTCGCCTACTGGCAGAAGGAGGAGCGGCCGGGCGCGCCGTGGCGCATCGCCGTCATCCCGGCCGGCGGCGGCGAGCCCGCCCACGCCTTCGACGTCCCGCAGAACGACGCCAACGGGATGTCCTCCATCCACTGGACGACCGACGGCCGCGCCCTCGTCTACACCGACTACAAGGACGGCGTGACGAACCTCCGCCAGCAGCCGCTCGAAGGCGGCGACGCGCGCCCCATCACCAACTTCGCCCGCGAAATCTTCTACTCCTTCGACATCGCCCGCGACGGCCGCCTCCTCCTCGCCAACGGCCTCACCACCAGCGACGTCTTCATCCTCCGCGACCAGCGCTGACGCCGGTCGAATCACTTCGCCGTCGCGTCGGCGTAGGCGGCGGCGACGCCCGCGCCGTTGACGTAGACGTCGAAGACGGCGGCGCGCACGCGCGAGTCCCCGGCGAAGAGTTTGCGGAACTCTTCGAGGTTGACGCCCCTGCGCGCCTGCTCAAGCGTCTCGCCGCGGGCGGCCGCCGCCGCGACCTGCCGGGAGAGCGAGGCGAAGAGGCGGCGCATGAGCCGGACGTGCGCGTCGTCGCGCAGGACGGGGCCGTGGCCGGGGACGATGACGGTGTGCCTGAGCGCGAGGAGGCGTTCGAGCGTGTCGCCCCACTCGGCGGGGTGCGACTGCGGGTTGCCGACGTAGGGGACGGGGTGGACGACGAGGTCACCCGTGACGAGGATGCCTTCGGCCGGGAGGTGGACGACGACGTCGCCGCCGGTGTGGCCGCGCCCGAGGTGGAGGATGTCTATCACGCGCGCGCCGCGGTGGAGCGTGAGCCGTTCGCGCAGCGTGAGGGTCGGGAGGACGACGGGGGCCGCGGGGTTCTCGGCCATGTAGCGTTCGGCGATGCGGATGTCGCTCGTGAGTGTGGCGCGCTCCTCCTCGTCGAGCGGGCCGCCGCGCGCGCTCTCGTTCTTCTCAAGCCGGGCTTTGAGCGCCCTGATGAAGCCGGGGTAGCCGCCCTCCGACATCGCCAGCCGGCGGTTGGTCAGGCCGGTCGTCGGCAGGTACTCGCGCGTGGCGGCGTGGGCGACGAACTCGGCGCCGGGGAAGGCTTCTCGGTAGGCGGCGTTGCCCATGACGTGGTCGTCGTGCCAGTGGGTGTTGACGACGTAGCGGACGGGCTTGTCCGTCAGCCGCCGCAGCGCCGCAATCTCCTCGCGCGCCGTGCCCGGCGTGAGCGTGGTGTCCACGACGACAACGTCCTCGTCGTTGATGATGAAGACGCTGTTGCCGTTGACGGTGAGGCCGGGCGGCTCGGTGCGCACCGCGGCGTAGACGCCCCCGGCCAGCTTGACCAGCTCGAAGTCGCCGGCCCGCGCGAAGGCCGGGAGCGGCGCGAGCAGGAAGAGCGCCAGAAGAGAGAGGCGGGCCGGAATCATACGCGGGCTCCTTGTCGGTGGCGGCCGGCTACAAAGGCTGAGGGACGTGAAGCCTTACGCGCCGCGCCCGCGGTAAGTTTCGGGGCCTTAGGGGCGGGAGACGCCGAGGAAGGGCGCGTGGAGGTAGGTGGTGGAGAAGTCTTCGCCGCGGCCGAGGTGTCGCCTGGCGGTTGCGGCCGGGTCGAAGAACCAGGCGCCGGGCGGCTGGCCCGGCTCGCCGCGGTCGAACCAGCCCCACGGCGGGCGGGCGGCGTTGCGCGCCCCGAAGCCGCCGAGGAACGCGGCGCCGAGGCGGCCCATCTTCCTCGTCGTGCGGCGCGCGCGCTTGCCGGCCGGGGCGGACGCGAACGAGAACGCGCCGTAGTCCGCGACCTCGCCGAACGTCTCCTTCGCGCCCGCGCGCGCCCGCGGCCAGAGCGTGTCGAAGAGCGGCAGAAGCTCGTAGCCCAACTCGTCCCGCCGCGTGCCCGCTTCGGGGTCGTCGGCCCGGCCCTCGAATTTGTAGACGAGCGTGCCGCGGCCCGGAGACTGCTTCCCGCCGCCGTCGTAGGCGTAGACGCCGTGCCCCTTCGGCTCGACGTAGAGCAGGGGGCGCTGGCCTTCGAGCCGGACGCGGCCGAACGAGGCGGGCGCGGGCGCGCCCTCGGGCGCGTACTTGAGGACGCGGTCGTGCGCCAGCGTCTCGACGAGGACGACGCGGGCGAGCGCGGGCTCGTCGCCGTCTTTGGCGGCGACGACGAGGCAGCCCTCCATGTCGTTCTCGTGCGCGAGCACGGCCTCGCGCGACAGTCCCGTCGGGTCGTAGCGGCCGCCGCGGCGGACGCCCTCGCGGATGGCGTCGGAGAGGAGCGGCCCCGCGGTGCTCCCGCCCTTGTAGTCGCGCGGGTGGAAGACGGCGTAGTGCGCGAAGAAGTGCGTCGCCGTCTCGCTGACGGCGAAGTAGACGTAGGCGCGCAGGCGGTGCCGGCGGTCGTCGGCGTGCGCCCAGTTGTTGTCGCCGCGCCAGTCGCCGTCGAAGTCGAAGTTGGTGATGTAGTCGGCGCGCGGGTGGTCGCCGAGCGCCTGCCGGAAGACGGGCGCGAAGCGCGACGCCACCAGCCGCTCGCGCGCCGCGCCCGCGCGCTTCTTAACCTGGGCGTGCGCGGCGTGCGCCTGCGCGAGGAGGGAGAGTGCGAGCAGCGTCAGGAGCGGGAGCGTGCGCGGCATGGGCGTGTACCTTACACGAAGCCGCGGCGCGCTCCAAGACGACGCGACGGCGACGCGCCCGCCCTAAGCCCGCGCGCCGTGCCCGATGATTCGGTCGAGCCGCGCGCGCGGCGCGCGCAGGAACGCGAGGACGACCTCCGGGTCGAACTGCGTGCCGGCGCAGCGCTCCAGCTCCGCGGCCGCGGCCTCGTACGAGGCCGCCGGGCGGTACGGGCGCTCGCTGGTCATCGCGTCGAAGGCGTCCGCCACCGCGACGACGCGCGCGTTAAAGTCTATCCCCTCGCCGCGCAGCCCCGCCGGGTACCCGCGCCCGTCCCAGCGCTCGTGGTGCTCCGCCACCACCCGGCGGACGCCCTCCGGTGAGGCGACGCCGAGCATCATGCGCGCGCCGTCGAGTGGGTGCCGTTTGACGGCCCCCCACTCCGCCGCGCTCAGGGCCTCGGGCTTGTGCAGCACCTCGCCGGGGATGAAAATTTTCCCCACGTCGTGGACGACCGCGCCCAGACAGAGGACGCGCAGCCGCCCCGGGGTTTCGACGCCGCAGGCGCGCCCGATGAGCAGGCTCAGGCGGACGGTGCGCAGCGAGTGGCGGTAGGTGTAGGCGTCGTGCGAGCGCAGCGACGCGAGGAGTGATTTGACGGCGGGCGCTTCGCCGCGCCGGGCGGTGTCCCCTCGGCCCGTCGCGGGCCGGGCGTGTAAAACGCTCATGACTTCCCCCAGGTAGCGTGCGGCCGCGCGGGGGAAGTCGCGGACGGACGCGCGTGCAAACCCATGAGGCCGCGGGCAAGAGGCTGGGGCTGTCGGGTGTCTTAGGTAAAGTATTAAAGCATACTTATTCCCAATCCGTCGCGGGCCGGCGGGGGAAAGAGGGGGCCGGGAAGCTTTCCGCTCCCCGGCCCCGGCAGGATGACGCTCGGCCGACGACGCGCGTCAGCGGCCGCCGCCCTTGTAGTAGTTCGGGTAGGCGGGCTTGCGCGGCGCGGGGCGCGGGCTTTTGGCGAGCGCCTGCATGACGACCTCGACGGCCTTCTCAAGCTGCGCGTCGTGGCCCTGCCGCCAAGCCCTCGGGTCCAACTCGACCTCGACGTCGGGCGCGACGCCGACGTTCTCGACCTCCCAGCCGCCCTCGGGGCTGTAGAAGGCGACGCGCGGGGCGGTGACCTGGCCGCCGTCGATGAGCACGGGGTAGTCGTAGATGCCGACGAGGCCGCCCCACGTCCGCTTGCCGACGAGCGGGCCGATCTTCTCGCGCTTGAAGTACCACGGCAGGGCGTCGCCGCCCGAGCCGGCGTACTCGTCGATAATCATCACCTTCGGCCCGAAGATGGCGCCGACCGGCGTGGGGAAGTCCGCGCCCTCGCGCGTCGCCCAGTAGTTCAGGAGCGGGCGGCGCATGTAGTCGATGAAGTAGTCGGCCGCGGTGCCGCCGCCGTTGAAGCGCTCGTCGATGACGGCCGCCTCGCGGTCTATCTGCGCGAAGAAGTAGCGGTTGAAGTTGGTGTAGCCGGCGCCCGAGGTGTTCGGCAGGTAGACGTAGGCCACGCGCCCGCCCGAGAGCTCCGAGACCTTCCGCCGGTTGCCCTCGACCCACGCGAGGTTGCGCAGGCCGGACTCGCTGACGACGGGGACGACCGTCACCTCGCGCGCGTCGCGGCCGTCCGGGTTCGGGCCGACCTTGATGACGGTCTGCTTGCCGGCCGTCCCCTCGAAGAAGCTGTAGAGGTTGTCGGTCGCGCGCACCTCGCGGCCGTTGACGGCGAGGAGGTACTCGCCCTCCCTGACGTTGACGCCGGGCTGCGTGAGCGGCGCGCGCGCCGAGGGGTTCCAGTTCTCGCCGTTGAAGATGCGCGCGAAGCGGTAGCGGCCGTTCTCCACCTTGTAATCCGCGCCGAGCAGGCCGCCCGCGACCGTGGCGGGCTGCGGGTTGTCGCCGCCGCCCGTGTTGTGGTGGCCGACGACCATGTTGCCGAGCGACTCCTGAAGCAGGTAGTTCAGGTCGGCGCGGCTGGCGAGCCGTTCGAGGTAGGGCTCGTAGCGCTTCTCGGTCGCGGCGATGTCGAGCCCGTGGTAGTTCGGGTCGTAGAAGAAGTCACGCTGGATGCGCCACGCCTCCCTGTACATCTGCCGCCACTCGGCGCGCGGCTCGACGCGGACTTCGAGGCCGGCGGTGTTGATCTGGCCCTCGCCGGGCTTCAGGGGCGCCGTCGCCGAGACGACGAGCCAGCGCGAGCCGGCGGGGTTGACGGGGCCGCCGGGGCCGCCCTGCCCGCCGCCGCCGCCGAGCTGCACGAGCATCTTCTCGCCGTTGGCGGAGAGGTCGAAGGAGTTGACGCCCTCCAACACCTTCTCGGCCTTCCGCTTCGACATCTCGAAGCGGTGGAGGACGCGGCCCGTCACCTCGGGCCCCGTCACGTCTTCGAGGACGAAGAAGGTGCCGGCCTTGCCCGCGTAGAGCCCCGAGTAGTCGCGCGCCGGGAGCGGGAGCGCGAGCACGCGCTGGTCTATGCCGTCGAAGTCGATGCGGACGGGCTCGGGCTTCTTCGGGGCGGCGGGCCCGCGCCCCTGCGCGCCGGGGCCGGCCTGCGCGGGCGGCTCCTGCTGTGCGTCGGCGCCGGGCTCGGCCGCGACTTCGGGGGACGAGAGGTAATCGTTATTAACGTCGGAGAGCGGCGCGGGCGTCGGCGTCGGCGGGCCGGGCTTGGGCTCGCCCTTGTCCTCGGGGTTGTTCGCCTTCTGCTCGTCGGTCACCTTCTCCTCGTCCGACTCGGGCGCGAGCGGGGAGGGGAGGTCTTTGCGCAGGACGACGACGTAGGCCGAGCGCGTGACGGGCCGGTCGAAGCTCGACATGTCGAGCCAGCCCGAGGACGGGCCGGCGTTGGTCGAGGCGGTGAAGTAAAGGTGCTTGCCGTCGCGGTCGAAGCGCGCGAAGCGCGCGTCGCTCATGTTGTCCGTCACCTGCCGCGTCCTGTTCTCTTCGAGCGAGTAGATGAAGACGGTGCCGAGCCGGTTCTTGAGCTGCTTCGTGTAGGTGATGAAGCGCGAGTCGGGCGACCACGACGGGTCCACGACGCGGAAGGGGTTGTCGTACGTGTTGGCGTCGATGCGCACCGGCGCGGCGGCGGCCTTCGAGGTGTCCACGTACCAGAGGTTCAGGCGCTTGTCCGTGTAGGCGACCTTCTTCGAGTCGGGCGACCAGACGGGCGAGTAGAAGTAGGACGGCGGGTCGCCGAGGTTAATCTTCTTCACCTCGCCCATGCCGGTCTGCGGGCGCAGGTGGAGCGCGTACTCGCCCGACTCGTCGGAGAAGTAGGCGACCCAGCGGCCGTCGGGCGACCAGGCGGGGTCGCGCTCGGCGACGCCCGGCGTGTTCGTCAGGTTGCGCGCGTCGCCCTTCTCGGCCGGGACGGTGATGATTTCGCCGCGCGCCTCGAAGAGCGCGCGCGCGCCCGTCGGCGAGAGCGTGGCGTTGCGCAGCGCCGTCGCCACGCGCGCGAAGCGCGGCCGCACCGAGGGCAGGTCGCCCGCGACGCGCACCGGAATCTGCTTCGTCCGCCCCGAGCCGAGGTCGAGCTCGTGGAGTGAGCCGAACTGCTCGTAGACGATGCGGCCGTCGCCCGCGGCGGCCGACTTGATGTCCATCCCCGTGTTCTTCACCGCCTGCTCGACGCGGCGCGAGCGCGTGTCGTACGAGTAGAGGGTGACGGCGCCGCCGCGGTCGGAGAGGAAGTAGACGCGGTCGCCGACCCACATCGGGTTAAAGTCGTTCGAGTTCTCGCGCGGCAGCTTCTCGACCGAGGAGTCGGAGAGGTCCGCTATCCAGACGGGCGTCGTGCGCCCGCCGCGGTACTGCTTCCACTGCTGGAAGGCGCGCAGCAAGGGGACGTAGGCGAGCCGCCGGCCGTCGGGCGAGTAGCTGGCCTCGGACGCCTGCGGCAGCGGAATCTCGGCCGGGTGGTTGCCCGCCAGCGGCATCGTGAAGAGTCGCGGCGCGAAGTTCTGGCTGTCGCGCGACGTGCGGAAGAGGACGGCCGTGCCGTCGGGCGTCCAGCCCTGCGCGATGTCGGCGCCCGGGTGGTAGGTGAGGCGGCGCGGCACGCCGCCCGCCGCCTCGACGACGTAGACGTCGGCGTTGCCGTCGTACTCGCCCGTGAAGGCGATGAGCCGGCCGTCGGGCGAGAAGTAGGGCGTGGCCTCCGTCCCGACGCCGGTCGTCAGGCGGCGCGCGTCGCCGCCCTCGCGCCCGACGACCCACAGGTCGCCGGCGAAGACGAAGGCGACGAGGTCGCGGCTGACCGCGGGGCTGCGCAGGATGAGCGGCGCTTCGGTCTGCGCGCTCAGGGGCGCGCGGAGGCAGAGCAGGGCGACGAGCGCGAAGAGTAGTCTGTGCACGTTTGTGACTCCGAGGGTTTGTGTAAGAGATGGCCCCCGGGCGGGCCGCGGGCGGGCGCTACTATAACGGAAGACGGGCGCCGACGGAAGACAGTTGATTTTCGTACCGAACGCCCGTTTTATGGACGCGCCGCCCCGCCGCGCGGGCGCGATACAGGCCCGAAGGCGGCCCTCTAAATCGTCGGCGCGGAGGTGTGGCGCCGCGGCGCGCTCAAGGGAACGCGACCTCTTCGTAGCCGCCGGGGCGCAAGTCGTCCGGCGCCCGAACGACCGGTTCGACGTTCGGCCTTATCCGCGGCCAGCTCGTCGTCATCAGTACGATGACGCCGATTTTCCGGCCCTGTAGGTTCTGCTGGTGGCGGAGGTTCTGGTCGGTGGTGACGAGGGCGTCGAAACCTTCCGCCTCGGCGTGGGCGAGCAGTTCACCGTTCTTGAGGCCGCCCCAGCCCCTCTCGTAGGCGGTCTCGACGGCGTGGCGCGGCAGGTGGTTTCGAAGGGGGACGGGCGTCCCCTGGTCGAAGAGGACTTTCATCGCTAGGCCGCCCGGCGGCCCGGTCGCAGACTCTCGATGGTGTAGTTGAGGACGGCTTCGATTTGCTCTCGTGTGACGCCGGGGAACCACGCGAGGAAGTCGTCGACCGAGGCGCCGCCTTCGAGGTTCTCGAAGAGCGCCACGACGGGGACGCGGGTGCCGCGGAAGACCCACGAGCCGCCGACCTTTTCGGCGTCCCGCTCGACGGCGGGACATGACGACCAGTCCATCATGGGCTCAACATACTCCCGGCGTTTCGTGAAAGGCAAGAGGAACGTGCGCGGGCGGAGTCCGGGGCCGCCCCGCGGGCGCGGCCGTGGCGGGCGTCGGCCCCCGGCGCCGGGCGCCACGGGCGGGCGCACCGAAAGAATTTGCTTTGACCGTCGCGGGGAGTGGTGATACATTCCGCCGCACTCTCGGTGCCGGACGACGCGGGGGTCTCCTTCCCGCCGCCAGAATGAGAGGAGACCCGAGCACGAAGAACGCAGGTCTCCTCCTGCGAAGACCTCGACCCGCCGCCCGCAGCCCGAGGACGCCGAGGGCAGCAGTTCCGCTCTGACACCCGACCGAAAGACGTAAAACTTGTGACAGACGCAGAATCCCGTATGCCGCGCCTGCGGACGACCTCTGCCTGAATGCGGAAGCTCGACCGTCTGGGCTGGACGGCAGGACTGACGTACAGGAGCTACGGCGTGCGCTTCGGCGTGCGCGCTGACTCCGGGGCCGCGCTCGGACGCCTCGCGGAGTTCCTCCCGCCGGGGACGGCGGAGGCCGCGCCGGGCTTCGTCGAGCGGCTCTACTCAGTCCGCGCGGGCGAGGGCGCCGCGGGGCGCCGCGGGCTGCGCCGCTTCCGGATGCTCTACGCCGACCACGTGCGCGTTGCGCGCACCACGGACGCGCGGGAGCTGTTCGAGCGTTTCGAGTCAGACCTGCAACTGTTCGTCGCCGAGAAGGCGCGGCGCAGGGTCTTCGTCCACGCGGGCGTCGTCGGGTGGAAGGGGCGCGCGCTCGTCTTCCCCGGCCGCAGCTTCTCGGGGAAGACGACGCTGACGGCCGAGCTTCTGCGCGCGGGCGCGACCTACTACTCAGACGAGTACGCCGTGCTGGACGCGGAGGGGCGCGTGCATCCTTACCCGAAGCCCCTGGCGGTGCGCGGCGAGGGGTTCAGGCAGCGGAAGGTCGTGTCGGAAGAGTTCGGGGGCGTCGGCGCCGTCGGGCCTCTGCCGGTCGGGCTCGTCGTCCTCAGCGAGTTCAGGGAGGGCGCGCGCTTCCGGCCGCGCGCGCTGACGCCGGGGCAGGGGTCGCTGGCGCTGCTGGCGAACGCCGTCCCCGCGCGGCGCAGGCCGGCCGAGGTGCTGGACACGCTGGGGCGCGTCGTCCGCGGCGCGACCGTGCTGCGCGGCGCGAGGGGCGAGGCCGCCGAGGCGGCGCGCTGGATTCTCGAAAGGGCGTCGTGAGGTTTCGCGCCGGGCGCAGGGGGCGGGCGGGGAAGGACACGCGGAGAGCTTATGGCAGAGAGAACAGACGCGGCGGTGCCGAGGGCACGGGCCGAGGGCGTCGTCGTGCGCGAGGTGGCCGAGGAGGTGCTGGTCTACGACCTCGACACGCACAGGGCGGTCTGCCTGAACGCGACGGCCGCCGCCGTCTGGCGACTCTGCGACGGCCGCCGCGCGCCCGCCGACATCAGGCGCGCGCTTGAGAAGACGGCCGGCGGCGCGGTGCCCGAAGAACTCGTCTGGCTCGCCCTCGAACAACTCTGCCGCGACCGGCTGCTCGACGCGCGCCCGCCCGCCCGCCCGCCCGCGCTCGCCGGCCTCTCGCGCCGCGAGATGATGCGCCGCGTCGGCCTCGCCGCCGCCCTCGCGCTCCCCGCCGTCGCCGCGGTCGTCGCGCCGACTCCGGCCCAGGCGGCGAGTTGTCTTCCGACCGGCGCGGCGTGCGCAGAGAGCGGCCAGTGCTGTAACAACCTCTGTAGTGGCGGCACCTGTGCGTAGGCGTCCCGCGTGAAGAAAGGTGAGTTTCATCAACTCACTTAAAAATCCTCCGGGGGTTCGGAGAGGCCGTTGACGGACGAAGCGAAAATCTCAAGGGCGTGTCTGGTCGCCGCGGCGCTCTCGGGCGCGTGGCGCGTGGAGCCGCCCGCCGCCTCGCTCTCCGCCGAAGAACTGCAACTCGTCGCGCCGCTGCTCGACGTCTCGGGCGCGGGCGCGCTCGCCTGGTGGAGGCTTCGGCGGACGCCGCTCCGCGAGACGGAGGCCGCGCGCGGCTTCCGCCAGTCCTACCGCTTGCAGACGCTCAAGGCGGCCGTGCGCGAGGCGGAGATTGAAAGCCTCTTCGCGCTTCTGCATTCGGAGGGCGTGGACGCCCTTCTCGTCAAGGGCTGGGCCGCCGGCCGCGCGTACCCCGAGCAGGGGTTGAGGCCCGCGGGCGACATAGACCTCTACGTCCCGCCGGGCCAGTACCGTAAGGCGAAGGACGTGCTGGCGGGCCCCGAGGGCCGGCGCTTCTGGGTAGACCTGCACGAAGGCTTCGGCGAGTTGAACGGGGACGACGCCGGAGGGCTTTACGCGCGCTCCCGGGTCTTGCGGCTGGGCAACTCGCGCGTGCGCGTGCCGGGCGAGGAAGACCACCTGCGGCTGCTCTGCTTCCACCTGCTGCGCCACGGCGCGTGGCGCCCGCTCTGGCTCTGCGACGTGGCCGCGGCCTTCGAGGCGCGCGGCGCGGGCTTCGACTGGAATCGTCTTCTGGGCCGAAGCCGTCGCGGCGCCGACTGGGTCTTGAGCGCGCTCGGCCTCGCGCACCGTCTGCTCGGCGCGCGCGTCGAGGGCACGCCCGCCGAGGGCGCGGGCCGCCGCCTGCCGCGCTGGCTCGCCCCGTGTGTCCTCACGCGCTGGGCGCGGCCCTGCGCGACCGAGCAGGGGACGCTCAGGCACCGCGCGCCGGTGGCCGCCTACCTGCGCCGCCCGCGCGGGCTCTTTAAAGATTTGCGCAACCGCTGGCCCGGCCCCGTCGAGGCGACCGTCGCCGCCGGAGGACGCTTCGACTCGCTCCCGCGCTGGCCGTTCCAACTCGCAAACTGCTTCACGCGCGCCGCGCACTTTCTCGCCGGCACGAGCGACGCCGCCGCGGACTAAGACTTTAAGACAAGGGGAGAAAGGTCGCGCCCGCGGGCGCGACGCGAACCGCAGACCCGTTGACCCACACGGCAAGAGATTCGGGCGGAGGGTTTATGAGAAGAATCGGCTTCCTCCTTGCGGCGGCGCTGCTGGCGACGGCCCTTTACGCGCTGCTCCCCGTCCGCACGACGCTCGCGGCCTCCAAGACGTGGACGGGCGCCGGCGGCGACGGCCTGTGGACGACCCCCGCCAACTGGAGCGGCGGCACCCTCCCCGCCTCCTCCGACGACGTCGTGCTCGACAACACGGCCGTCGCCGGCAGTTACACCGTCACCCTCAACGCCGCGACGGCCCAGACAGTCCGCTCCGTCCAGGTCGGCTATGCGGGCAATAGCAACAAAATCACGCTCGCCGTCAGCGGCGGCACCGTCAACGTCCTCACCGTCAGCGGCGGCGGCGCGACGGCCCTGCACGTCACGGACGGCGGCGTGCTCAGTAACCAAAGCTCGAACTCGACGAGGGGCATCAGGCTTGCGAATGCGACGGACGTTTTCAAGATGTCAGGGAACGGAACTTACATCCACGCGAGCGCTTCAAACATTCCTCAACTGAACACCGGCACCACCGCCGGCTCGAACTACGACTTCGCTATAACGTCCGTCTTCGAAAATCAATCAGGCAACGCCAACTCCTTCGACGCTACGCCGGTCTACGGCGCTTACGTCCTCAACAAGAGCGGGACTAACAGTGCTGACAAAAGCCTGACGATAAGTGGTGACGCGAGTGTCTTGTCGGGGACCCTCAACGTTGCGACAAGCACGACGAACACTTTTACGATAGGCGGCAACGTTTCCATCTCAAGCGGGGCCTTTCTGCAAGGGACGAGCACGACCGGGACGGCCACGCTTAACATTGCCGGAAACGTCACCGGGGCCGGAACGCTAACAGGTAACGCCGCCTCGGGCGGGACGACGAATATCACCATCGGGGGGAATCTGACCTCCCAAATCAACTTCACCACGGGTGCTAACAGTCTGACGTTCTCGGGCGGCGCGGCGTCCGTGAGCTTCGCCCCGGCGAACTCCAACCCGACGGTCAAGAACGTGACCGTCGCCGCGGGCAAGACCGTCACGCTGGGCGCGACCGTCACGCAGGCGCCGGGCACGTCTCTGACGGTGGCGGCGGGCGGCGTCTTTGCGACGGGCGTGGGCTACACGAACAACGGCTCGGCGCTCGTGGGCGGGACTTTCCAGATTAACGGCGGCGGCTTCATCACCGGCGCGGCGCCGACGTACAACGCCGGCTCCACGCTCAAATACAGCACGGGCGGCCCCTACGGCGCGGGCACCGAGTGGGCGGCCGGGCCGTCGGGCGGCGCGGGCGTGCCGCAGAACGTCCAGATTTCGACGGGCGGCACGAACGTCAACTTCGGCTCCTCGACCTCGCCGCGCAGCGCGCTCGGCAACGTGACGATTGACTCGGGGACGACGCTCACGCTCTCGACCGCGCTCGGCGGCGACCTCAAGGTCGGGGGCGACTGGAAGCGGAGCGGCTCGTTCGTCCCCAACGGCCGCGCCGTCACCTTCAACGGGGCGGGGACGCAGACCGTCGCGCTCGGCTCGGCGGGGACGGAGGCGTTCGCGTACCTGATCGTCGACAAGGCGTCCGGCAACCTGACCTTCGGCAGCAGCCCCGCGACGAGCGTCAACGTCACGGGGCCGGGCGGCGGCAGCGCCCTCCAAATCGTCAACGAGGGCGGCATCGACCTGAACGGCAACGGCCTCACGCTCAACGGCGGGGTCGCGGGCACTAACGTCCTCGTCGGCGGCGCGGCCGGCTCCGCCACGCGCAACGTCACCGGCGCGGGCACCTTCGCCGTCACCAACGGCGCCAAGAGCGTCACTAACAACAACGGCAAGACGCTCGCCTTCGGCCCGGGCGTCAACGTCACCATCTTCCAGGCGGTGGACTTCGGCGCGTCGCTGACGACCGTCAACGGCACGCTCACCATCGGCGGCGGCGGCTCCGTCAACGCCAACCCGCCGACCTACGGCGCCGGCTCGACGCTCGTCTACGACTGCGCCTGCGTCTACACGCGCTCGACCGAGTGGAGCACCACCTCCGGGCCGGGCTACCCGCACCACGTCCGGCTCAACAACGCGGGCGGCACAGACCTCGACCTCGGCGGCGCGAGCCCCGGCACCTTGAAGCAGCTCGCCGGGAACCTCACCGTCAACAGCGGCGTCCTCTACATGGACTTCGCGCCGAACCAGATGACGGCCCCGCTCAACGTCCTCGGCGGCGTGACCATCGCGGGCGGGGGCTTCCTGCGCCTGTCGAGCCTCTCGGGCGGCGACCTCAAGGTGCGCGGCGACCTGACCGTCAACGGCACGCTCACGCCCAACGACCGCGCGGTCTACTTCGAGGGCGGCGCCGCGCAGGCCGTCAACGCCGCGAGCGGCTCGCTCTCCATACCCTACGTCCGCGTTGACAAGACCGGCGGCACGGTGCAGTTGGGGAACACGAACTTGACGGCGCTCGGCCCCGCGGGCGGCAACTCTATCGAGTTCGGCGGCTCGACGAGCACGCTCACGTTGGGCGGCCGGACGCTCACGCTCGGCTCGACCGTCGGCACGGCCGCCTCCGGCTCCGGCCTCGTCGGCGACACCTCGGCGGGGCTCTCGCTCCAGAACGGCGGGACGGGCGGCGCGATGGGGACGCTCGTCTTCGCGCCCGGCGGGCAGGCGCTCGGCAGCCTGACCATCAACCGCACGGGCGGCACGGGCTCGGCCACGCTCGGCTCCGACCTGACGGTGCAGGACGCGCTCACGCTCGCCGCGGGCGACCTCCTCACCGGCCCGTTCACGCTCACGCACCACGGCACCTCTTCCGGGACGACCGACGTCGTCGGCAACGTCCGCCGCACGGACCTCGGCGCGGGCGCGCGCAGCTTCGGGAACCCGAACAACCAGCTCAGCTTTCAGATCGGCACCGCGCCGGCCGCCGTCACCTTCAACCTCGCCAAGAGCGCCCCCGCGGGCGTGGGCTTCGGCTACCCGACGGCCGTCACGCGCACCTACACCATCACGCCCGCGGGCGGCAGCGGCTACGCCGCGACGCTCCGGCTCCACTACCTCGACGCCGAGCTGAACGGCAACGCGGAGGGGCTCCTCGACTTCTGGCGCTTCGAGGGCGCGACGTGGCGCCGCGTGGTCAAGACGCTCGCCGACCCCGTCACCGACAACTGGATTCAGACGAGCGCCGTCACCCAACTCTCGCCCTGGACGCTCGCGGCCGGGAACGCTCTGACGAAGGCGCGGCTGGCCGGGCTTAAGGCGACGCGGTACGGGGCGGGGACGCTCCTGGAGTGGAAGACGGGTTTCGAGGTGGACAACCTCGGGTTCAACGTCTACCGCGAGACGGCGGGCCGGCGCGTGCTGCTGAACCCGTCGCTCGTCGCGGGGTCGGCGCTCGTCGCGGGGCCGAACGTCGCCATGACGGCCGGCAACTCCTACTCGTGGGCCGACCCGGCGGGCGGCGCGGGCGCGCTCTACTGGCTGGAGGAGGTTGACGTTGACGGGAGGACGACGACCTACGGGCCTCTCGCCGCGTCGAAGGTCGCGGCGCGCGGCGCGAAGTGGGCGCGCTCGCCGCTCGTCTCGCAGTTGACCGGCGGCGCGGCGGCGCGTGACGCGCAGCGACAGTGGCTCCCTCCGGACGAGTCGCGCGGGGCGGCGGCGCCGGCCGCCGGCGGGGACGCGGGCGCGGACGCGCGCGCGCGGCAGCGCTGGCTGGCGGCGCGTCCTTCGGTGAAGATTTCGGTGAATGCGGCGGGGTGGTATCGCGTCACGCGCGAGCAGTTGACGGGCGCCGGCCTCAGCCCCTCGGCCGACCCCGCGCGCCTGCAACTCTACGCGGGCGGCGTCGAACTGCCCCTGCGCGTCGGCTCCGACGGCGCGGTCGAGTTCTACGGCGAAGGGCTCGACGTGCCCTCGACCGACACGCGCGTCTACTGGCTCACCGAGGGCGACACGCGCGGCCTGCGCACGGACGAGCGGCGCGGCGCCACGACGCGCGCCACGCGCGGCGGCAAGGGCGGCACGCACGACGCGCCCGTCCTCGGCGACGGCGCGGGCGAGGACGTCCGGCCCGACGGCCCTCTGGCCTCGGCCGGCGTCACCGTCGGGCCGCCCGCGGGCACGCCCTCGTCCTTCAACTACACCCTTGAGCGGCGCGAGCGCGCCGTCTACTTCTCCGGGCTCCAGAACGGCGAGGCCGAGAACTTCTTCGGCCGGGTCGTCAACACGGGCACGGCGGCGCAGACCTTGACGGTGCGCAACCGCGTTCCGCTCGACGCGCCGACGACGGCGCTCGAAGTCTCTCTCCAGGGCGTGACCGCGGGCGAGCACCACGTCGCGGTCGTCTTCAACGGCGTGCGCCTCGGCACGCTCGACTTCGCCGGGCAGACGAAGAAGGCGGCCGTCTTCTGGTTCGAGCCCTACCTCGTGCGCGACGGCGACAACCAGGTGCAGCTCGTCGCGTCGGGCGCGGGCGACCTGAGCCTGACGGACTACCTGCGCCTGCGCTACCCGCACGCCATGCGCGCCGACGACGACCGCCTGAGGTTCGACGCCCCCGCCGGAATGGTGCGCGTCGGCGGGTTCAGCACGCCGAACGTGCGCGTCGTGGACGTGACCGACCCGGCCTCGCCCGCCGAGCTTCCCCTCGCCGCACCCGCCGCGCCCGACGGGCAGGGCGGCTGGGGCGTGAGGTTCGCCGCGCCGGGCGCGGGCCGGCGCCGCCTCTTCGCCTTCGCCGACACGCAGGTGTCGAGCCCCGCCTCCGTCGTCGCCAACCATCCCTCGCGCTGGTCTTCCGACCCCGGACTTCAGGCCGACATGGTCGTCGTCACCTACGGGGAGTTCGCGGGGCAGGTCGCGCCGCTCGTCGCGCGGCGCGAGGCCGAGGGGCTGGCGGTCGAGGTGGTGGACGTCGAAGACCTCTTTGACGAGTTCTCCTACGGCGAGCACACGCCGCAGGCCGTGCGCGACTTCCTCGCGTGGGCGAAGGCGAACTGGGCGAGGGCGCCGTCTTACGTCCTCCTCGTCGGCGACGGCTCTTACGACCCGCGCGACTACCTCGGGCGCGGGCGCTACGACCTCGTCCCGTCGAAACTCGTGGACGCGGGCGCGATGGAGACGGCCTCGGACGACTGGTTCGCCGACTTCGACGACGACGGCATCAGTGACCTCGCCGTCGGGCGCCTGCCCGTGAGGACGCAAGGAGAGGCCGCGGGCGTGGTGAACAAGATAGTCTCGCGCGCCTCCGATTCGCCGCAGACCTCCGCGCTCCTCGTCGCCGACCGCGACGGGGCGGACGGCTACAGCTTCGAGGCGGCGACCGACGCCGTGCAAAGGCTCCTGCCGGGCGACGCCTCGGTCGCGCGCGTCAACCGGCGCGCGCAGGACGCCTCGGCCGTAAGGAGTCAGATCGTCGCGGGCGTCAACTCCGGGCCGACGGTCGTCAACTGGATGGGCCACGGCTCCATAGACGTCTGGACGGGCGAGGGGCTTCTGCGCGGGGAGGACGCGCCGGCGCTTGCGAACGGGAGCCGTCTGCCGCTCTTCGTGATGATGACGTGCCTGAACGGCTACTTCGAGGGGACGGGGCTCGACAGCCTCGCCGAG
Organism: Pyrinomonadaceae bacterium; assembly: GCA_036387455.1. Taxonomy (GTDB): domain Bacteria; phylum Acidobacteriota; class Blastocatellia; order Pyrinomonadales; family Pyrinomonadaceae; genus QHXN01. Next base: position 46,402 of record DASVTS010000033.1, read on the forward strand.
TCGGTCCTGAAGGCCGAGGGCGGCGGCGCCTACGCCGTGTGGGCCTCCTCGGGCATGACCGAGCCGGCGGCGCAGGCCGAAGCCAACCGCGAACTCTACCGCATCCTCTTCACAGAGGGCGGGGCCGTGCGCTTAGGCGACGCCGTCAGGCGCGCCAAGTCCGCCACCGCCGACCGCGACGTCCGCCGCACATGGGTCTTCTTCGGCGACCCTTCGAGCAGGCTCCGCTGAACCGGGAAGGGGCGCGGCTCGCGTGTCAGAGCCTCGCCCTTTCGCCCGACAATCACCGCCACGAATTTTGCCCAACCGGCTTAACCTCACAATTTCAATACTTTAACGGCCTCAAGCCGATGGGCCGGCACCATCAAAGGCCGAATTTCTCCATCCCGACAGAAATTACTGTTGACAGTAATCTCTGTCGAGCTTATACTCCCGCGCATGAGGGAGTGGCTTGAGGCGGCGCGTCGTGCGAAGTACGTCGGGGTGGCCGAGTTGGCCCGGGAGGCGGCGCGCATTCTGGCCGAGAGCGGCGGCGCGCGGCAGGGGCGGGGGACGGTGACGGAGCTGCCCGACGAGCGGACGGTGCGTTACTACCTCGCGGAAGGGCTCATCCCGCCGGCGGAGGAGAAGCAGGGGACGGCGTCGCTGTTCGGCTACCGGCACCTGCTGCAACTCTTGGTGGTGAAGAAGTTGCAGGCCGACCACCTGCCCATCCGCGCCATCCGCGAGCTGGTCGCGGGCAAGACCGAGGGGCAGCTTGAGGGCCTGCTCGGCGGCGGGCAGGAGCCGGCGGCCGGCGGGCCGGGCGCGAGAAACGAGGCGCTCGGCTACCTTGAGTCGCTTTTGCAGAGGGGGCCGGTGCGGGCTCACGTCCCGGCGCAGAGCGCGCCGCCGACGCCGATGCCCCCGTCCGCGCTGGCGGGGCCACCCTCGGCCGCGGCGCCGCTGCCGCGCGAGACGTGGTCGAGGGTCGAGCTGGAGCCGGGGCTTGAAGTTCACGTGAGCGACGGCTACCGCCCGCCCGAGACCGAGGGGGCTCTGCGGCGTCTGTCGCAATCTTTTCTGAATCTCTTGAGGGCGCGCGGCGGGCGGGGGCCGGGGCGCGGTGGGGGGTAACGTGATGCCGGGAGCGCAGCCGAAGATAGAAGTGTTGGCGGGGCGTGCGAAGCTCGCCGCCGGGCGCGAGCAGACCGTGGACGTGCTCGTGCGCGTCCGTCCGCCGGAGGCCGAAGCGGAAGGCGCCGCCGCCCGCCGCCGGCTCAACCTCGCGGTCGTGCTCGACCGCTCGGGCTCGATGGACGGGGCGAAGATGCAGCGGGCGCGCGAGGCCGCCGCCTACTGCGTGGAGCAGTTGCTCCCGTCCGACCGCCTGAGCGTCGTCATCTTCGACGACGTGGTGGAGGTGCTCATCCCGAGCCAGCCCGTGGAGGACAAGCGGGGCTTGACGCGACTGCTCTCGCGCGTCGGCGCGCGCGGCTCGACGGCGCTGCACGAGGCATGGGTGCGCGGCGGGATGCAGGTGAGCGGGCACCTCGACCGCGGCGCGGTCAACCGCGTGCTGCTCATCACGGACGGGCTCGCCAACGTCGGCCTGACCGACACGGACGAGATCGTCGCGCAGGCGAAGGGGCTCTTCGAGCGCGGCGTCGGCACCTCGACCATCGGCATCGGCGCCGACTTCAACGAAGACCTTCTGATGCCGTTGGCGCGCGAGGGCGGCGGCAACGCCTGGCACGTCGCCGAGGCCGCCGACATGCAGCGCGTCTTCGCCGTCGAGTTAGAGGGCCTGCTCGCGCAGTTCGCCCACGACGTCTCGCTCGGCCTCGTGCCCTCGGACGGCGTGAGGGTCGCGGACCTGCTCAACGACTTCGAGCTGACCGAGACGGGCCGCTACCGCCTGCCGGACTTGCAGGCGGGCTCGCCCCTCGACGTCGTGCTCCGGCTGGCGCTCCCGGCGCGCGCGGCCGGGGGCCGCATGCGGCTGCTCGATTTGCGCCTCGGCTACACGCCGCGGGGGGCGAGCGGCGCGGAGGTCGTCAAACAAGTCTTTGAGGTCGAGTTCGCGGACGCCTCGGAGGTCGAGCGCCTGCCGGCCGACCCCGAGGTGGAGAGGGCGGTCCGCCTTTTGATGAACGCGCGGGCGCGGCGCGAGGCGGTCTCGCACATGGACAGGGGCGACTACGCCACGGCCTCGGGCGTCATCTCCCGGGCGCGCGACGCGACGGTGGCCTACTGCGCCTCGCGTCCCGGCGACGAGGAGGCGCTGGCCGACTCGGAGGAACTGCACCGGCTCACCGGCTCGCTCGAAGACCGCGGGCAGGACAGGATGAGTCGTAAGCTTATGTCCTACTCGGCCCTCCTGCGCCGGACGGGCAGGAAGAAGTAACCCGAACCCTTCGGGCGCCGGGGGCCGGATTCGCGCGGCCGCCGCGGGCACGCACGGCGTGCCCGCGGCGGCCGACATGCTGGTATACTGTGCGCTCCGCTACGGGCCGCCGGTCGGGGCCGTCGCCGCGGTCGCCGTACAAGGCCGCGGGCGGCGAAGTGCCGCGCCGGTCCGCACGTCCGGGAAGAGCTTGCTGATACGAGCTGTCGCAACTGACAAAGTGAGGGATTTGCTTACATGCCAAAGCGCGCGCTGATAACCGGCATCACCGGCCAGGACGGCTCCTTCCTGACGGAGCTGCTGTTAGAGAAGGGTTACGAGGTCTACGGCATCATCCGCCGTTCGTCGTCTTTCAACACCGACCGCATCGACCACCTCTACCAGGACCCGCACGAGCCGGGCACGCGCCTGCGGCTCGTCTACGGCGACCTGAACGACTCCAGCTCCCTGAACACGCTCATCCGCCAGATTCAGCCGGACGAGATTTACAACCTCGGCGCGCAGTCGCACGTCCGCGTCAGCTTCGACGTGCCGGAGTACACGGGCGAGGTCACGGGCATCGGGACGGTGCGGCTGCTGGAAGCCATCCGCGAGGCCGGCATCAGCCCCAAGTTCTACCAGGCGTCGTCGTCGGAGCTCTACGGCAAGGTCGTCGAGACGCCGCAGAAGGAGACGACGCCCTTCTACCCGCGCAGCCCTTACGCCTGCGCCAAGGCGTACGCCTACTGGATCACGGTCAACTACCGCGAGTCCTACCAGATGTTCGCCTGCAACGGCATCCTCTTCAACCACGAGTCGGAGCGGCGCGGCGAGACCTTCGTCTCGCGCAAAATCACGCGCGCCGCGACGCGCATCAAGCTCGGCCTCCAGCAGAAGCTCTACATGGGCAACCTCGACGCCCGCCGCGACTGGGGCTACGCGCGCGACTACGTCGAGGCGATGTGGCTGATGATGCAGGCCGAGGAGCCGGACGACTACGTCGTGGCGACCGGCGAGACGCACTCGGTCAGGGAGTTCCTCGAAGAGGCTTTCGGCCACCTCGGGCTCGACTGGGAGAAGTACGTCGAGATCGACCCGCGCTACTTCCGCCCCGCCGAGGTAGACCTGCTGCTGGGCGACCCCACCAAGGCCCGCACCATCCTCGGCTGGGAGCCGAAGGTGGGCTTCAAGGAGCTGGTTCGCATCATGGTCGATAGCGACATGAGGCTGGCCGAGCGCGAGCGGCACGCGCACCAGCTCGAAGGGGCGATGGCGACGACCGCCGGCTGGGGCGTTAATTAAAGTCGCGGTTTGACGCACCCATGATGAAAAGCTTAATCGCCCCGGCGCCGGTCGTTGCTTTGCTCTCGATTCTCCTTTCCGCCACCCGCGGCGCGCCGGCCGCCCCCGCGCCCGGCGCGGCCGCAGCCGCCTCGGCCTGCAACGTGGACGCGTACGTCGTAGACAAGGACCCGAAGGGCCTAAACGTCCGCGACACGCCGGGCACCGGCGGCAGGGTGGTCGCCGTCATCCCCCTGGACGAGGACGGGACGGTCGTCCGCCTCATCTCCTCGAACCCGAACGGGTGGGTGCAGATAGACCGGGCGGAGACGATTGCGGGGGCGGTCGTTTTCGACAGGAAGGGCTGGGTCTCCGGCAACATGCTCGGCATCTCGACGCGCGGGTACGGCACGAAGGGCGTTAAGCTCTACGCCGCGGCCGGGAAGGGAAAAGTCCTGGCGACCATCCCGCCCGAGGACGAGGTGAAGGTCGCGGGGTGCTCCGGCGACTGGATGCGGGTCAGGTATAAGAACCGCGAGGGCTGGCTCGAACCCGACGCGCAGTGCCCCAACCCCGTCACCAACTGTAACTGAAGGCCGCCGGGCTCAGGTGGGAGAAGCGGCGAGCCCCCGGGAGAGCGTACTCCCCGCGGGCTCGCCGCTTTTTTAGTATTCCTCGGCGCGGAAAAGGGCTTTCAATTCTCCGGGGGCGGGTCGCCGGTATGGACGACTGGTACGGCATGATGGCTGCGGGCCGCGAGTTATCGCCGGGCGCCGTCGGGGAACTGTGCGACGCGGGGTTCGTCATCATCCCCGGCCCCGTGCCGCCCGACGGGTTGGCGCGGCTGGCCGAGGCTTACGACGCGGCCGTGGCCGGCGCGGACGCGGCAGACGTGTCGGTCGGCAGTTCGACGACCCGAGTCCACGACCTCGTCAACCGCGGCCCGGAGTTCGACGCGCTCTACGTCCACCGGCCCGTCCTCGAAGCGTGTTGCCGCGTCATCGGCCGCCCGTTCAGGCTGAGCACGCTGCTCGCGCGAACCGTGCGGCCTCACTCCCCGGCACAGGCGCTTCACGCGGACTTCGGGCGCGACGCCGAAGGGTGGCCGATGGTGGGTTTCATCCTCATGGTGGACGAGTTCCGAAGCGACAACGGGGCCACGCGCTTCGTGCCGGGCTCGCACCGTCGGCCCGCAACTCCGTGCGGCCTGACGGGCGCCCGCCCGGCGGACGACGAGCCCCGGGTCCGTGCGTGCGGGCCGGCGGGCTCCGTCATCATCTACAACGGTTCCGTCCGGCACGGGCACTCGGCGAACCTGTCCGGCGAGCCCCGGCGTTCGATACAGGGCGCCTACATCCGGCGTGAAGCCCAGGCGGGAGTCAACCTGCCCGCCCGCATGCGGCCGGAAACTCTCGCCCGCATCGGCGCCCTGGCGAAGTATCTGTTGGCCGTCTGACGACGACGCCTGTGCCCGAACTCTGACCTTCGCCGTTGACGCCCCGCCCCCCGGGTAATATCCTCTCCAAGCACTTCTTGTTCCCACATTAGCCGAATAGATTCAGGGCCGAGGGCGCCGCGCCGGCGCACAGGGCCGCGGCCACGGCTTCGGGCCTGACGGTTGGGGCAAGGAAGTCGGGGCGTTCGAAGGGGGAGATTAGAAAGGCGGGAGACATTGAGCGACTACAAGAGGGAGAGGCGGAGCGAGCGGCGCGTGACGGCGCGCTACGAGGCGCGGGTGGAGGTGGGCACCGCGATTCTCGACCCGGAGATCGGGACGGGCAGCCTGGGGCCGCTCGTCCTCTACGGGCACACACACGACCTGAGCCCTTCGGGCCTGGGCGTCGTCATCCCGGCGGCCGACGTCGGGCCGCGACACAGCGGCGAGGCCCTGCCCGCCCGCGTCAGGGTGGGGCTGCCGGAAGGTGGCGTCGAGGTGGAGGCCGAGGCCGTCCACTGGGGGCCGCTCGGCGAGCTGGGGCTCGGCTCCGGCGTCCTCCTCGGGGTGAAGTTCAAGGGCGGCGGGGAGTCCCTGGCCAAGCTCCTGCGCGCCCACCCGCCGTCAACGGACGAAAGGCGGTAGGCGGTGAGCGCGGAAAAGTATCTCGCCGCGCCGGGCGACGCCGTCCGTCTCCGCTCCGGCCCTTACGCCGGCGCCGCGGGCACGGTGGTGAGCGTCCACCCGGACGAGAACTACCCGGCGGAGAACAGCCTGGTGATGGTCAGGCTCGTGAACGGCCGCATCAATTCCTGCTACATGAGCAACCTGGAGAAGTTGACCCCGCCGCCCGACGGCGGCTCGCCGCGGGCGGGCGAGAGAGGCGGTGACGCGTGATTGAAGAGGTGGAGTTCTCGTCTATCTTGTCTCTGGCCCGGCGCGTCCTCGACGTCTACGGCCGGGGCGAAGCGTCGGACTCGTCCAGAGTCAGTTACACACACGGGGATGTGAACTTCAGCAGCAAGCGCGAAGTCATCGACATCTTCTTTCGGGGGGCGCTGGTCTTTCGCCACGACCCGAAGGGCGAGATGACTGATTTCTTCGAGACGCGGGGAGCCTGGATAGACGAGATGGAGCGGATAGCCCGCTCCATCCCCCCGTCCTCCTCCGGGATTGCGAGTCAAAGAGAGTAAGAAGGGCGGCCCCCGCGTCTACACGGAAACGCCCGGCCGGTCAGGCGAGCGGGCGGGCGCTATGCCTTACCGAAGAACCACGGCTTCCGCGGCTTCGGCCTGTTGCACCTGACGCCCGCCCTGTTCGCGTCGCAGTCCGCGCCGTCCTTGGCCTTCTGCTTCGCCGCCTTCTCCGCCGCCTGCGCCGTGTCTTTCGGAGGCTTTGACGGGCCGGAGTCCTGGGCGGAAGTAAACGGGACCGCGAGGGTCATACCGAGCAACGCCGCGCAAAAGAGTCTCTTCATAAACACCCCTTATTCGCCGAACGAGTTAGTTTGAGCCGGATGGGCGCATTCTATCAGAACCCCGCGAGAATCCTAATTCTCAGGCCCGTGTGATGACGAAAAGGCGCCGATTCCGAAATGTCCGAAGCAGGCGGTAAGATAGATTGGCGGAGCTGAATTCGACCCGCAGGGGGTCATCGGTAAAAGTTCAATGAAACATAAATATTACCTTCTTCCCTTTATGTTATTCGCCGCCGTCAGCTCTTTTGCCCAAAACGTCGGCAGCACCCCGCCCGAAACCCTGAAGGTCGAATCGAAGCCCGCGAAGGGTTTCGCCTACCCTTACTACCTCTACGTCCCGAAGGCGATGCGCGGGCCCGGCGGCGCGAAGAGGGAGCACACGCTTCTGGTCATCCCGAACAACGCGGGCAAGCTCAGCGACGATTTCGCCGTCCACGAAGAGGACGTGAAGCGAAAGATTAAGAATAACGCCCAGGTCGCCGACCGCATCGGGGCCGCCCTCCTGATGCCCGTCTTCCCGCGCCCCCAGACCGACTGGCAGATTTACACGCACGCGCTCGACCGCGACTCGATGCTGACCGCCAAAAAAGAGCTGGCGCGGTTCGACCTGCAACTCCTCGCAATGATTGACGACGCGCGCGCGAGGCTGGCCGAAGAGAAGTTAAGTTTCGACGAGCGCGTGTTCATGCTGGGGTTCTCGGCGTCGGGGATGTTCGCCAACCGGTTCACGTTCCTGCACCCGAAGCGCGTCAAAGCCGCCGCCGTCGGCTCGCCGGGCGGCTGGGCGATTGCGCCCGTCGCCTCGTTCGGGGAGAAGACTCTGCGCTACCCCATCGGGGCGGGCGACTTCCAATCGGTCGCCGGCAAAAAGCTCGACCTGAAGAACTTGCGAAAAGTCCCCCTGTTCATGTTCCTGGGCGACGGCGACGATAACGACTCGGTCGTTTTCAGGGACAGCTACGAGAAGGAGGACGAGGAGTTAATCTTCGCGCTGTTCGGCAAGACGCCCGTCGAGCGCTGGGAGATTTCCAGAAAGCTTTACGGCGACGGCGGGCTGAACGCCGAATTCAGACTTTACCCGAACGTCAAACACGCGGTGACGAACGAGATGATGGAAGACATCGTGGCGTTCTTCGCAAAACACGCGGGGAAGAAACGCTAAAAACGGACGGGTAAGTTTACGCCGGGCATTCTCGCCCGCCGGCCCCCGGGCGGAGCGAAACGTTCTGAAGCGGGGTGACGTTGCTCACCCGCGACGGAGGAGACGAACGTGCCGGAAATCTTCAAGCTCGTCGGCGTCGTAATCGTGGTCGTCGGGCTCGCGCTGCGGCTGCGGACGACGCTGGTGGTGGCGGCGGCGGGGCTGGTCACGGGCCTCGTCGCGGGGCTGCCGCTGCTGTCGGGCGCGGGCGTCTTCGAGGGCGTGCCCCTGTTGACCAGCCCCGGCAAGGAGGGCATCGTCAACATCCTCGGGCGGGCGTTCGCCGACAACCGGCTGATGACGCTCTTCATCGTCACGCTGCCGGCCATCGGGCTGGCCGAGCGCTACGGGTTGCAGGAGCAGTCGGCGCGCTTCATCCGCCGCGTCAGCGCCGCCACGGTCGGGCGCCTCCTCATCACCTACCAGCTCTTCCGCGTGCTGATGGGCGTCCTCGGCATACGCCTGCTCGGGCACCCGGCCTTCGTCCGCCCGCTCGTCTTCCCGATGGCGCTCGGGGCCGCCGAAGCGGAGGCGGGCGCGCAAAGCGTCGAGGCGCTGCCCGGAAGCGAGGTCGAGAGAATCAAGGCCGGGTCGGCGGCGAGCGAGAACTACGGCAACTTCTACGGGCAGAACCTCTCGCCGGTGCAGGCCGGCGTCCTGCTCGTCTACGGCACGCTGAACTCGCCCGCGCTCGGCTACAGCGTGAGCCTCTGGAGCATCGTGCTCTACGCCATCCCCGTCGCCGCGCTCTCCGTGCTGGTCGCGGCCGCGCAGTTCTTCCTGCTCGACCGCCTCCTGCGGCGGCGCCTGTCGAAGGCCGGTTGAGGGGGCCGGGTGCTCATGCCGTCACTGACAACCATCGCGGCCGCGCTCTTCAGCCTCGACGCGGTCTACGTGCTGACGGGGCTCGTGCTCTGGGTCTTCGCGGCGCTCAACTTCCGCGACCGCGACAACGCCAACCGGATGGGGAGCGCCCTGTTCTGGCTCATCCTCGGAATCATCTTCGTGCTGGGGAGCCTGATGCCGCACTGGCTGACGGGCGTGCTGGTGCTCGTGATGGTCGGCATCGACGGGGCGGGCCGCGTCGGGCACAAGGCCCGCGCCGAAGGGACGACGAAGTCGGGGCAGGCCGCGCAGAAAGGGCCGGCGCTCGGGAACAGGATATTCCTGCCGGTGCTGCTCATCCCCGCCCTCGCCTTCGGCTTCGCGCTCGCCTTCCGCTTCGCGGGCGGCGACACGAGCCGGGGCGCGCTCGTCGGCCTCGGCTTCGGCGGCGCGGCCGCGCTCTTCGCCGGGCTGCGGCTGACGAAGGGCAGCGCGCGCGAGGCGTTCGGGGAGGGGCGGAGGCTCAACGACTCGATGGGCTCGGTCATCATCCTGCCGCAGCTCCTCGCGTCCCTCGGCGTCATCTTCGCGGCGAGCAGGGTGGGCGAGCTCATCGCGGCCGGCATCAAGGGCGTCATCCCGGGCGAGAACCTCTTCCTGCTCGTCGCGGCGAACTGCCTGGGGATGACCCTGTTCACGCTGGTGATGGGCAACTCGTTCGCGGCCTTCCCCGTCATCACGACGGGCGTGCTCGTGCCGCTCATCGTCAGGCCGTTCGGCGTGGACCCGGCGATGGCCGCCATCGTCACGCTGACCGCGGGCTCCACGGGCACGCTGATGACGCCGATGGCCGCGAACTTCAACATCGTCCCGGCGGCGCTCCTGAACATGCGCGACCAGTACGGCGTCATCAAGTTTCAGGTGCCGTTCGCGCTGACGATGTGGGTGCTGCACGTCCTCGTGCTGTGGCTGATGATTCGCCTGCTGTGAGGGAGGGCTTATGTCGCTGACGGACGATGCGGCGGGGCCGCGTTTAAGCCCCGACGCCCGCCTCCCGCGCTTCGCCGCGCTCGCGCTCGGGTGCGTCCGGCGGGAGTACCCGAACAAGATAGACCACGTCATGCGGGACGCCTCGCAGGCCGGGACGCCGAGGGAGCTGCACCCGGCCTTCTACGGCTGCTACGACTGGCACTCCGCCGTCCACGGCCACTGGCTGCTCGTCCGCCTGCTGCGCGCGGGCGCGCCCGCGCTCCCCGAGGCCGACGTCCGCGGGGCGCTCGCCGAGAACCTGACGGCCGAGAACCTCGCGGCCGAGGACGAGTATTTCAGAGACCCGGGCCGCGCGCCTTACGAGCGCCCGTACGGCTGGGCGTGGCTGCTGAAGCTGCACGAGGAGCTGTACCGCTGGGACGACCCCGACGCCGCCCTCTGGTTCGACGCCCTCCGCCCGCTCGCCGCGACCGTCACGGGGAAGTACCTCTCCTTCTTCCCGAAGCAGAAGTACCCCGTCCGCGCCGGCACGCACTTCAACACCGCCTTCGGCCTCGCCTTCGCGTGGGACTACGCGGAAGCGCTCGGGGGCGGCGCGGGGAAGAAGACGCTCGACGCGGCCTCGCTCCGGCAGGCCGACCTTCTGAAGCAGCTCGTCTCGGAGCGCGCGCGCACGTACTTCGCGGACGACCGCGACGCCCCGGCCGGCTGGGAGCCTTCGGGCGACGACTTCCTCTCGCCGAGCCTGATAGAGGCCGACCTGATGCGGCGCGTCCTCGGCGCGGAAGAGTTCCCGCGCTGGTTCGACGAGTTCCTGCCCGGGCTGGGGCAGGGGAGGCACGCGAACCTGCTCGCGCCCGCCGACGTGTCCGACCGCTCGGACCCGAAGATTGTCCACCTCGACGGCCTGAACCTGAGCCGCGCGTGGTGCATGCGGGGCGTCGCCGCCGCCCTCCCGGAAGACTCGCCCCTGCGCGCCCCGCTTGAGCGCGCGGCCGCGCTCCACGCCGAGGCCACGCTCCCGCACGTCGCAAGCAGCGACTACGCCGGCGAACACTGGCTCGCCACCTTCGCCGTCTACCTGCTCTCCACGCCGCCGACGCGCGGCGCCTGATACTGCCGTTAAAATTCGCGGCCGCTTTACCCCCGCCGGGTACCGCTTCGCCACAATTGATTACCGCGGCCGGAAAACTTCAGGTAGAACTTGCCGCTGGTTAACGACCCGTCCCGATTCGCCGTCCTTCCGACATGAGCCGGAGAGTGAGGTGCATGTGATGAATTCCGAGCGTCGTGAGTTTTTACAGCGGTCGAGCGCGGGGCTGGCCGCGGTCGGGGTTGCCGGTTTGATGCTGCGCGCCGACGCGGCGCCGACCCCGGCCGCGGGCGCGGACGAGGAGGCGGGGCGCGTCCTCATCCAGTTGGGGCCGACGCCGGCAGAGCCGGCCCCGGCGAAGGGCGAGCTGAAGAAGATTACGCCGGTGGTCTACGGGCCGTTCTACCGGCCGGGCGCCCCTTTCCGCGGGAAGCTCTGCCCGCCCGGAGAGCCGGGGACGACGTTCGTGCTCGCGGGCCGCGTCTGGGCGTTCGACACGAGACGCCCGCTGCCGGGCGTGGTGCTCGACATCTGGCACGTGGACGTCCGCGAGCAGTACTCGGACGGGGTCAAAGATTTAAGGAACCGCGGGCGCGTGGTGTCGTCTGAGACGGGCGCCTACGAGGTCGAGGGAATCCGCCCCGTCCCTTACCGCCCGAACCCTTCGGGCGCCCCCGGCTTCTGGCGCTGCGCGCACTTTCACCTGCTCGCCGTCCGCCCCGGCTATAAGCCGCTGGTGACGGAGATTCATTTCAAAGACGACCCCCGGAAGAACGACCCCATGTACCGCCCCGAGAACGCCATCGCCGTCGAAACCCGCACGTCGAACGGCAAGACCTTCGAGGCGGGCGTCTTCGACATCGTGCTGGAGCGCGACGCCGACCCGAAATGACCGCGGGCCGAGACCGGGGCAGATGATTGACGGCGCGGCGGCAAAGTCCGCCCCGCCAACTCCTTCCTTCACGATTCCCGCCTTCAGAGGGTTGCGGCCGACCGCCGGCCCGCCACGCGGCTAGACATTTCGGCCTTCTCCTTGTAACCATGAAATCGGTCGAGAGGTGCGGGGAAGATGCCCCGAACGGTAAGGCACCGCCGGGCGCCCCGATTTCATAGGAGACTGCCGAAGTGACCACGATGGGCTGTAAAAGAAATGCCGTCCCGCCGGCCGTCAGGGCGCTGCTCTCGCTACTGGTCCTGGCCGCCGCGCCCGCCCACGCCCTGCTGGCGCAGCGCGCGCCCGCCGCGTCGCGGCCGTACTACCCCGGCCCGGCCGACGCGTGGGAGCGCAGGAGCCCGCAGCAGGTGGGGATGGACGCCGCCCGACTTCAGGAGGCCATCAACTTCGCCGTCGCCAGCGAGTCGAAGTCCCCGCGCAACCTCGAACTCGCGCACTACCAGACGTTCGGCCGCGAGCCGTTCGGTCAGGCCGTCGGCCCGTTCAGGGAGCGCGGCGCGCCGGCGGGCGTCGTCCTCCGCCGCGGCTACCTTGTCGCCGAGTGGGGCGACACGGCGCGCGTGGACATGACGTTCAGCGTCACGAAAAGCTTCCTCTCCACGGTCGTCGGCCTCGCCTACGACCGGAAGATGATTCGCAGCCTTCAGGATCGCGTGCGCGACTACATGCCGCCCGTGCTGTCGCTCGCCCCGAACCGCGGGCGCGGGCGCGCGGAGAGTCTGGGCGAACCGCAACTCCTCGAACCCTTCGAGACCGAGCACAACCGCAAGATTACCTGGGAGCACCTGCTGCGGCAGACGAGCGACTGGGAGGGCACGCTCTGGGGCAAGCCCGAGTGGGCCGACCGCCCCTCGAACAACCCGGCCGAGTGGCGCACGCGCGCGCGCAGCGAGCCGGGCGCCGCCTACGAGTACAACGACGTGCGCGTGAACGCGCTGGCGCTGGCGGCGCTCGGCGTCTGGCGGCGGCCGCTGCCGCAGGTGCTCCGCGAACACGTGATGGACAGGATAGACGCCTCGACGACCTGGCGCTGGTACGGCTACGAGACTTCGTGGGTGGAACTGGACGGCGAGGCCGTGCAGTCGGTGAGCGGCGGCGGCCACTGGGGCGGCGGGATGTTCATCAGCGCGCGCGACATGGCCCGCTTCGGGCTGCTCACGCTGCGCCGTGGGCGCTGGAAGGACGACCGGATTCTCTCCGAGGAGTGGCTGCGGCAGGCGACGACGCCCACCAGCGTGCAGCCCACCTACGGCTTCATGAACTTCTTCCTCAACACCGAAAGGAAGTACCTGCCCTCGGCGCCGGCCGCGGCCTTCGCGCACGTCGGCAACGGCACGAACGTCATCTACGTGGACCCGGAGCACGACCTCGTGGTCGTGGCCCGGTGGATCGAGAACGGCGCCGTGGACGGTTTCATCGGCCGCGTGCTCGCCTCCGTCGGCGGGCCAGCGGCCGAAGGGAAGGGCGGGGCCGGCAGGTGAGAGGCGGCGTCCGTTTTCTCGCGGGACTCTCACGTTTAGCTCACGAATGGCGCGCCGGGGGCGGTCTTGTCCGGCTTGGTACGGAAGACCGGCGGCGCCTCCCCGAAGATGGCGTTATAGTATGAACACGGGGAGGAACGGATGAGCGAAGACCCGAAAGAGCAGGGGGCGAAGCCGCCCTTCGAGGAGCAGCCGCAGGAGACGCCGGGCATCGAGTCAGAGATGACGCCGCGGCCGGACTACGGCGCGGAGACTTACAGGGGGCACGGGAGGCTTGAGGGGAAGGCCGCCGTCATCACGGGCGGCGACTCGGGAATAGGGCGCGCGGTGGCCGTCGCGTTCGCGCGCGAGGGCGCGGACGTGCTCATCTCTTACCTCGAAGAGGAGGAGGCCGACGCGCTGGAGACCGCCCGCGTGGTCGAGGCCGCGGGGCGCCGCTGCGTGCGCGTCCCCGGCGACATACAGGAGGAGGCGCACTGCCGCCTGCTCGTCAGGCGCGCCGTCGAGGAGTTCGGCCGCCTGGACGTCCTCGTCAACAACGCCGCCTTCCAGATGACGCGCGGCGGCATCGAAGAAATCAGCTCCGAGGAGTTCGACCGCACGTTCCGGACGAACGTCTACGCGATGTACTACCTGTGCAAGGCGGCGCTGCCGAAGATGGAGAAGGGCGGGTCGGTCATCAACACGGCGTCCATTCAGGCTTACCAGCCGTCGGCCGAGCTGATGGCGTACGCGGCGACGAAGGGCGCCATCGTCACCTTCTCGAAGGCGCTCGCCTCCGACGCCATGAAGCGCGGCGTGAGGGTCAACGTCGTCGCGCCCGGCCCCATCTGGACGCCGCTCATCACCTCGACGATGCCGCACGAGAAGTACGGGGAGTTCGGCGCGGACACGCCCGAGGGGCGCCCCGGCCAGCCGGCCGAACTCGCGCCCGTCTACGTCTTCCTCGCCTCGCAGGAGTCCTCTTACGTCTGCGGCGAGGTCATCGGCGTCACGGGCGGCAAGCCCCTGCCTTGATGGAAGCGCGCACTTCACCCCGAGTCCCGGACAGGCCGGCGGCGGATTTCGTCGCGCGGGGCTCGGTCGTGAGGAGAATCTGGGGCGACGCCGAGCTGGTGCTGCTCGTCTTCGCCGGCTCGGCCGCGGAGTTCGCGTTGAACCGCGCGGTGGACTGGCTCTTCTTCACGGGCAAGATTCCGAACGACCCCGTGGGGCGCCTCTTCTCCACGGTCAGGTACGCGCAGGGCATCGTCTTCGCCGACGAGGAGAAGGCGGCGCGCACCATCGCGGCCATCAACGCGGCGCACGGCGCCGTCGAGCGGGCGCGCGGGGCGACCATCCCCGCGTGGGCCTTCAGGGACGTGCTCTACATGCTCGTGGACTACTCGGAGCGCGCGCACCGCCTGCTCTACGGGCCGCTCACGGGGGCCGAGCGCGAGGAGCTTTACGCGGTCTTCCGGCGGGTGGGCGAGGGGATGAACATCGAGGGGCTGCCGGAGGACTACCGCGGGTGGCGCGCCGACAGGGAGGCGCACCTCGAACGCGATTTGGCCTACAGCAAACACACGGCGCTCCTCTACGAGCGGTACCGGCGGCACCTCGGCGGGTGGCGCTACCAGATACTGCTCCAAGTCCAGGCGATGCTCGCGCCCGAGCGCGTGCGCCGCCTGCTGCGCCTGAGGCGGCAGCCCCTCCTCTCCGCGCTGGCGGGGACTTACGCGCACCTCGACGTGTTCGGCCTGCGGCCGCTGGCGCGGCGGCTCCTCGTCCAGCCACGCTATTGGGACGAGGTCGCGGGGCTCGACCGAAGGGGCGCGGCCGGCGCGCCGGCCGTGACGAAAGGCGGGTAGTGTGTTGAGCGAGGAGCAGCGCGAGTTCGCAACGGTCGGGTTCGTCTTCTCCGCGGCGCTCACGATACTGGGCGGGGCCGTCGCCACCGACCCGCAGGGCGCGGAGGTCTTCGTGGCCCTCGGCATCTACCCGCTCGGCCTCGGCTTCCTCATCTGGCCCGCGGTCGGCTACCTGCTCGCGGGCGCGCGTTCGGACTTCGCCGGCAGCGCGTGCCTCTGCGCCGTGACCTTCTACGACTACTGGGTGCTCGAACGGCTGACGGCCTCCGAAGCGGGCTCGCCCGCGCTGTTCGAGCGGCTGTGGGACGGCAACCGCCTGGGGCTCGCGGCCGTGGCGGCGCTCTACGTCGGCGGCCAGTTGGCGCTCGTGCTCCCGAAAGCGTGGGGGCGCCGCCCGCGACTTTCCGCGCCGGGCGGGACGCCCCGGCCGACCCCTTTTAACAACCACTCGCTTAAGGGGCGGGCGTCCGTAGCGGAGGAGCGGCCGTGAATGACACCAGACAGTTCGTCGACTTGAGCCACACCGTGGAGCACGACCTCGTCACCTACAGGGGGCTGCCCGCGCCCGTGATATGCGACTACCTCGGCCGCGAAGAGTCGAGGCGGCACTACGCCGAAGGGACGGAGTTTCACATCGGCAAGATAGAGATGGTCGCCAACACGGGGACGTACCTCGACAGCCCCTTCCACCGCTACGCCGACGGCGCCGACCTGTCCGAGCTGCCGCTGCCCTCACTCGCCGACCTCGACGGCGTGGTCGTCGGCGCCGCCGGCGCCCGCGGCCGCGCGCTGGGCGCCGGCGCCTTCGCCGGCCTCGACGTGAGGGGCAAGGCCGTGCTCGTCCACACGGGCTGGGACGCGCACTGGAAGACCGAGCGCTACTTCGACGGGCACCCCTTCCTGACCGAGGACGCGGCGGAGCTGCTGGCGGGCGGGGGCGCCGCGCTGGTCGGCATCGACTCGCTCAACATCGACGACACGGCCGACGGGCGCCGCCCCGTCCACAGCGTACTGCTCGGCGCCGGCGTGCCCGTCGTCGAGCACCTGTGCGGCCTCGGCCGCCTGCCGCGGGAGGGGTTCAAGTTCTTCGCCGTGCCCGTGAAAGTTAAGGGCTTCGGCACCTTCCCCGTCCGCGCGTTCGCCCTCGTCGGGCGGTAGTTCTGCGAACGTCAAAACATCCTTCCCCCGCCGGCCCCCGCCCCCCGTTTTCGCAACGCGACGGCAACTTCCCCACAACCTCGCGTGGTTTTACCGAAGGGTATATTATAGGGAGGCAGTCCCAGCACTTTTACGAATCGGCAGGCGCCGATAAAAGGAGTACGCGTTATGTCTTCAGCATCCGCGGCCGCCCTCGCGCCCGACCCCGCCGAGTCCTACGTGCCGGAGCCGGACCTCCAGCTCCACCTCGTCAAACGCCGCGCGCTCGTCGTGGACGACAGCCCCGACGTGGCCGACATGCTCACCATCGTGCTCCGGGAGGCGGGCTACGAGGTCGAGACGACCTACTCGGCCTCGCAGGCGCTGATGGCCGCCTTCACGCGGCGCTTCGACGTCATCATCTCCGACATCGGGATGCCGGGCATGGACGGCTACGAGCTGGCGCGGCGCCTGCGCGAGCTGCCCGAGTACCGCGCCACGCCGATGGTCGCCGTGACGGGCTTCGCCTCCTACGACGACCGCGAGCGCTCGCTCGGGGAGGGCTTCACCGCACACCTGAGCAAGCCCGTAGACCCGGCGACCCTGACGAGGGCGCTCTCCGGCTTCGCGCACTGAGCCCGGGACCCAAATCCGATGTACGAGCAGTTCGGCGGGCTGGTCGACCAGCAGGCGAAGACGGTCACCTTCAAGCTCTTCCTCCCCGACGGCGAGCGCGCGCCGTCGCAGTACGAGGGCGGGGGGATGCCGCGCATCAAGGGCGTCTCCGTCGTCGGCGGCTTCCAGCACCCCGCGCAAAAACTCTGGGACCTCGCCGCCCCCGTCCCGCTCGCGGCGGGCGATTACGTCGACCCGGCGGACGGCCGGCTCAAGGGCACGGTCTACTCGCACACGACCGCGCCGCTCCCCGACGGCTTCTACGAGTACAAGTACCTCGTCAGCTTCGAGAACGCCCCGCCGCGCCTCGTCACCGACCCCTGCGCCCGCTACGGCGGCACCGAGCACCAGAACTCCGGCTTCGTCGTCGGCGGGCACGTCGAGGCCGTCCGCCCCCTCGACTCCCCGCGGCTGCCACTGAACGACCTCGTCATCTACGAGCTGATGATTGACGACTTCACGGCGGGCTTTAAGCGCGCCGACGAGTCGCCGCTCGAAGCCGTCGCGCGGAAGCTGGACGAGCTGGTGCGGCTCGGCGTCAACGCCGTCGAGTTCATGCCGTGGACGGCGTGGTCGTACGCCGACCCGAAGGACGACTTCAGCTGGGGCTACAACCCCGTGCAGTACTTCTCCGTCGCGCACAAGTACACGCACAACCCTTCGACCGAGTCGGACAAGCTGGTCTACCTCAAGCGGCTCGTCAACGAGTGCCACGCGCGGGGCCTGCACGTCATCATGGACGGCGTCTTCAACCACGCCGACGCCTCGCCGCCCGACCGCGGCTTCCCCTACTACTGGCTCTACCAGGACCCGGCCGACAGCCCCTACGTCGGCAACTTCGCCGCGCACGACTATTTTCAAGACCTCGACTACGCGAACCAGTGCACGCTCGAATACATCCGCGACGCCTGCGCCTACTGGATTGACACGTTCAAGCTCGACGGCATCCGCCTCGACAACACGCTGGGGATGTACCGGCCCGGCGACCGCGGCCACGGCCTCCCCAAACTGCTCTCGGAGCTGCGCGCGCACCTGTCGCGCACCGGCAACAGGAACTTCGCCCTCATCCTTGAGCACGAGTGGGACTACTCCTCGGTGGACGTCACCAACAAGGTGGGCGCGACCGCGTGCTGGCTCGACCCCTACCGCGGCCGGAGCATGGCGTATCTGGGCGACCGCCCGGCGGGCGTCCCGCAAATCGAGCCCCCCGTCATGAGGATGCTCGACGCCGCGCGCGACTTCGACGCGGGGCGCTGCCCCGTCACCTACGTCGAGAACCACGACCACCGCCGCTTCATGCTCAAGGCCGGCGGCCGGCGGTTCTGGTACCTGACGCAGCCCTACGTCATCGCGCTCTTCACCTCGGCCGGCGCGCCGCTCGTCTACAACGGGCAGGAGTACGGCGCCGACAACGACATGCCGGAGAGCGGCGGCGGGCGCGTCGTCCCGCGCCCGCTCGACTGGGACTGGATGGCGCAGGAGCCGGGGCCGACCGTCTTCGAGCGCTACCGGCGGATGATGGAGATACGGCGGGAGCACCCGGGCCTGCGCTCCGCGAACTTCTACCCGAGCGGCTGGGACGAGTCGCGGACGCGGCCCGACCCGCACGGGTTCGGCATAGACCGCGCGCGCAACCTCGTCGTCTATCACCGCTGGGGCGAGGACGCCGAGGGCCGCCTGGAGAGGTTCTACGTCGTGCTGAACTTCTCGCAGCAGGCGCAGCGCGTCTCGTTCGAGGTGCCCGACGCCGGCCCGTGGGACGAACTCATCGGGGGCGCGAGGGAGTTCGCGCC
Organism: Pyrinomonadaceae bacterium; assembly: GCA_036387455.1. GTDB lineage: Bacteria > Acidobacteriota > Blastocatellia > Pyrinomonadales > Pyrinomonadaceae > QHXN01. Next base: position 64,960 of record DASVTS010000033.1, read on the forward strand.
GGACGGGCGGCTGCACCTCGAAGTCGGCTCCAACTGGGGCGCCATCTACTTCAAGAGGTACTGACGCTAACCCGCGGGGGTCGCCGCCCGACCTCCGGCCTCGCCCTCCAGCGAGGCGCGCGCTTCCTCAAACTCGCGCTCCTCCTCCGCGCCCGGCTGCGGGTAGTCGGCGTGGAAGGACTTGAGCTTGGCGGCGACGGCCGAGGCCACCGCCGCGCGCGCGAACCAGCGGCTGTCGGCCGGGATGATGTGCCAGGGCGCCCGCTCCGTGCTCGTCCGCTCGAACGCCTCCTCGTAGGCCCGCATGTACTCGTCCCAGAGGGCGCGCTCCTTCACGTCGCCGGCCGAGAATTTCCACCTCTTCTCGGGGCGCGAGAGGCGCTGCAACAGTCGCTCGCGCTGCTCGCCGCGCGAGAGGTTGAGGTAGAACTTCAGGACGTGGATGCCGTTCTCCAGAAGGTACCGCTCGAAGTCGTTTATCTGCCGGAAGCGCCGCTCCCAGAGCCCTTCGCCCGCCGCCCCCTCGGGCAGGTTCTGCCGCTCGACCTTCTCCGGGTGCACCCGCTCGGCCACGACGTGCTCGTAGTAGGAGCGGTTGAAGATGCCTATCTGCCCGCGGGCCGGGAGGGCGCGCGCCGCCCGCCAGAGGTAGTCGTGCCTGACCTCCTTCTCGGTCGCGTTCTTGAACATCTTCACCTCGCAGCCCTGCGGGTCGGCGCTCGACATCACGTGCTTGATGGTCGCGTCCTTGCCCGCGCCGTCCATCGCCTGGAGGACGACGAGCAGCCCGTGCGTGCCGTGCGCCATGAGGATGTCCTGGTATTTGGCTATCGCGTCCGCGTCCGCGGACATGCTGGCGCGCGCGTCCTCCTCGCTGGCGAACTCACCCGTGAACTTCGGGTCGTGGTGTGCGAGGCCGGCGCCCGGCCTGTAGACGAACTGAGTCGTGTCCAATCGCGTGTTCCCCCTTAATGAAACCATCATGCACGGGGCGGGTTGCTAATTTGTCACGGCGCGGCGGCGGGCGCGGCGGGGCCCGGCGTTGACACCCGGCCCCCCGGCTAATATCCTGCCCGGGCCTTGAACAGTCCCGACACGTTGCAGGAGGACGAACGCCCGGGGCCGGGCGCCGCCGGCGTCTCGCTCACGGTGCCCGTCCGGCGCTCGCGCTGGGTGAGTTTTTGGGTCGGCGTCGCGGCCGTCTTCCTCTCCCTGCTGTCGGCGGCGGCGCTCGCCGGTTTGCTGCTGCTCCTGCCCGGCGTGGGGGGGACGTGGGTCGTCATTGCCTTCGGCGTCCTCTGGTTCGGCCTCTTCTTCCTCAGCCTCCCGCTGCAAAAGCGCCGCGCGCGCGGCTACGACCTGCGCCGGCCGGGCGCCCGTCTCGAAGGCGGCGTGCTGACCCTCCCCCCGGGCGACGGCGCCGCGCTCAGCTTCGACCTGAACGAGCCGCACGAGCTGAGCTTCGGCTGGTTCGAGATAGTGACCAAAAGCACGGGCGGGCCGACGACCAACGCGCGCGGCCTGTTCACCTACGCGACGCTCGCGCAGGCCGGGCGGGAGTTGTTACTGCAAGCCGAAGAATCGGTGCGGGAGGCGCAGGCCGCCGGCTGGCCGAACAGGACGAATCAGGGCACGCCCGAACGAAGCGTGCGCCTCTGGGCCGAAGACCTCGTGGCGCTCGTCGAGGCCGCGCGCGCGCACGCCCCGCAGGCCGCGAAGGAGCCGAAGACGACCGTGCAGCCGAACGACACGCCTCCGAAAGACGGCGACGCCCCCAAAGAACTAATCAGGGAGTGGCCCGAGAAACCCCTGCCGGCGCGCAACCGCCACGAGGTCTCGCTCTTTCTCGAATGGCTGAAGGTGGAACTGCTCTCGCGCGAGCCCGCCGGGGGCGGCGAGGTGTGCGTGGGCCGGATACGAGGCGCCGACCCGTCGGCCGCGCCCGACACCTACCGGCTCACGTTCACGCTGTCCGAGCCCGACCCCGAGGACGAGAACGACTTCGGCTCCGGCGTCAGCCGAATCTTCGACCCGTCGGAGCTGATGCTCCTTCTGTCGAGGATGGAGCGCGAGGGGAACCTCGCGGGCGGGGCCCGGGACGTGCGGAACGACCCGGGGCTCGTCCTGACTTACAAGAAGACGCGCGAGATAGAGGCGCTGAGGAAGGCGAACGCGCGCGCCGTCGCGCTCATCGAGCAGTTGTTGCGCTTCGCCGGTGACGACGGCAACCTCTCCGAAGAGTCCGTCAGAAGCTCCGCGATGCGGACGTGGTTCCGGCGGGCGCCGGAGCGTTTCGACGTCGGCGCCCTCAAGGCCAAACAACAGGCGCTCAGGGAGAACCTCGAACTCCTGCGGCTGCCCGTCACCCACCCGGAGAGCGCGCGCAGGCAGGCCGCGCTCGTGCGCGAGCTGAGCGGGCGCTGCCCCGAATACCTCACAGGGCTTCGGCGCGCCGGCTTCGAGGACGCGCACGTCCTGCACCCGTGGTTTTCGCACGGGCACCACCTGACGCGCTTCGCCGCGCGCGCGCTGCTGGAGGGGAGGGCCGAGGCGGCGCGGGCGGCCTTCGACGCGTGGGCGGCGGCCGAGCCTTCCGACGTGATGTTCCCCGCGCGCGAGTTCGCCGACGCCGCCTACGAGCTGAACCTCGAACCGGAGAGGGCGGCGCCCTTCGTCCCCGAGAGCAGCCGCCACGCCTTCTACACTTACCACGCCGCCCGCGTCGAGCCCGATTACAACCCGTGGTCTTACTGACGGCCGCCCGGAACCTTTCAGCGCGCCGTGACGAGGGGCAGCTCGACGAAGCTGGCTTGGCCGGGCGCGTGGTAGACGCGCTGCGTGGCCTTGCGGTAGTCGGCGGGCTTGGCCCAGAAGATGTTGGGGACGAAGGTCTGCGGGTTGCGGTCGTAGAGCGGGAACCAGCTCGACTGCACCTGCACCATGATGCGGTGGCCGGGCAGGAAGACGTGGTTCGCCGTGGGGAGCGCGAAGCGGTAGAGCAGCGGCTTGTCGGCCTCGATTGCTTTGGCCGTCTCGGGGCTCTCGCGGTAGCGCCCGCGGATGATGTCGGCCGAGACCATCAGTTGATAGCCGCCCATCGCGGGCTGGCCGGCGACCTCGTCCGGGTAGAGGTCGATGAGCTTGACGACCCAGTCGGAGTCCGTCCCCGAGGTCGAGGCGACGAGGTTGGCGACGGGCTCGCCGCTGATCTTCATCGGGGAAGTCAGGACGTCGGAGACGAACACTAAAACGTCGGGGCGGCCCGAGGCTTCGCGCTGGTCGTCCACGAGCCATTGCCGCCAGCTCGTGTCGTCGATGGGGCGCGCGCGGTAGGGGACGGGCTTGGCGGGGTCGGAGACGTACTCGTCGAACGCGGCGGCGCCGGGCGCCGGGGCGTTGAGGCCCAGTCTCAGGCCGGGCGAGAGGTAGAGCGGCGCCGGCCGCACGTCGCAGCCCTTCGGGCAGCCCGAGGGCCACGACTGTAGGCGCTGCCACTTGTTCGTCCCCGTCTCGAACGCGGTGACGGGCGCGACGTCGGCCTTCGGCGCCCCTTCCTTGAGGTACTGGTCGAGGAAGGGGCGCAGGACCTCCTGACGGAAGGTGAGCGCCGTGTCGCTGTTGAACCTGATGGCGCCGAGCGCGCTGCCGTCCCGAATCATCTGGCCGTGGTGCCACGGCCCCAGCACGAGGAAGACCTTGTCGTTGCCCGCGTCCTTCGGCTCGATGGCCTTGTAGACGGCGATGTCGCCGTAGATGTCCTCCTGGTCCCAGAGGCTGTGGACGAGCATCACCGGCACCTTCAGCGGCTGCGCGGCGAGAATCCTGTCCACGGCCTGCTCCTGCCACCACGAGTCGTAGGCCGGGTGCTCCAGCAGCTTGCGCCAGAAGCCGACCTGCTCCAGCCCGCGCCGCCGCCCCAGCTCGCCCGCCGAGCCGGCCTCCATGAACGTGTCGTAGGGGTCGAAGTGGCTCGTCCACCACTTGACGTCGTTGGCGCGCGTCGCCTCCTGGTCGTAGATGTAGGACATGCCCTGCTGGCGGAAGGCGCCGTTGTGGAACCAGTCGTCGCCGCGCCAGCCGTCCACCATCGGGTTCATCGGCACCGAGACCTTGAGCGCCGGGTGCGGGTTGACGAGCGCCATCAGCGGCAGGAACCCGTCGTAGGAGATGCCGAGGATGCCGACGCGGCCGTTCGACTCAGGCGTGTTCTTGACGAGCCATTCGATGGTGTCGTAGGTGTCGGTGGCGTGGTCGACGGCGGTCGGGTTGAGCGCGCCGCGCAGCGGGCGGTTCATCACGTAGTCGCCCTCGGAGCCGTACTTGCCGCGGATGTCCTGCACGACGCGGATGTAGCCGCCCTCGACGATGACGTCCGTCGCGTTGTCGTAGCCGTAGAGCGACGGGCCGAGGTGCGAGCTGTTGGTGTGGCTGGTCAGGTCGGTCGCGTTGTAGGGCGTGCGCGTCAGGAGTATCGGCGCGCCCTTCGCGCCTTTGGGGACGAGGACGACCGTGTGCAGCTTCACGCCGTCGCGCATCGGAATCATCACCTCGCGCCGGACGTAGTCGAAGCCGTGGTTCGTCGGCTCGAACTTCTGCGGCGTCTCGCTCGGCAAGGTCTGCGCCGCCGCCGGGGTGACGAGGGCGAGTGACAGGGCGACGAGCCCGGCCAGTTGTCGCGCGCAGGCGCGAACGCTCTTGATGAACATCAGTTGACCACCCTGTTTCAGAGTTTCTTCCGGGGCGGGACGGAACGGCCCGCGGGCTGGGAGTAGAACGGGCACATTCTACCGGCGGCCCGCGCGCCACACAAACGCGCGACCCCGGCGGGCGGCTCCCCGCGCATTGACACGCCGCCCGGCGCCGCAATACCCTCCCGCATGCCCGACGCGACGCACGGCCCTCGCACGCACGCCGAACTGCGGGAGTGGTTCGGCGACCTCGACATCTACCTGTTCGACCAGCTCCTGAAGGGGCGCCTGGCGCCGGGGATGCGCGTGCTCGACGCCGGCTGCGGCGGGGGCCGCAACCTCGTCTTCCTCCTGCGGAGCGGGTACGACGTCTGCGCCGTGGACCAGTCGGGCGAAGCGGTCGCCCGCGTCCGCTCGCTGGCCGCCGCGCTCGCCCCGCGCCTCCCGGCCGACAACTTCCGCGTCGAGCGCGTCGAAGGGATGTCGTTCGACGGCGACGGCTTCGACTTCGTCATCAGCAGCGCCGTCCTGCACTTCGCCCGCGACGAGGCGCACTGGCAGGCGATGCTGCGGGAGATGTGGAGGGTCTTGCGGCGCGGCGGCATCCTCTTCGCGCGGCTGGCCTCAAGCATCGGGATTGAGGGTCGGGTGGAACGGCTGGAAGGGAGGCGGCACCGTCTGCCGGACGGGAGCGACCGGTTCCTCGTGGACGAGCCGATGCTACTGGCGGCCGCCGCGTCGCTCGGCGGCGAGATGCTCGACCCGCTCAAGACGACGGTCGTGCAGGACATGCGCTCGATGTCTACCTGGTGCCTGCGGAAGACGTAGCCGCCGGGGTCGCCTGCTTCAACTTATTCCGTGTGGGGAAGGCGCGTCATGAAAATCATCTCCGTCAACGTCGGCCGCCCGCGACTCGCCGTGTGGAACGGGCAGACGGTCTCGACCGGCATCTTCAAGGCGCCCGTCGGGAATCGGGTCATGCTCCGCACGCTCAACCTCGACGGCGACCGGCAGGCTGACCTGACCGTCCACGGCGGCCCCGGCAAGGCCGCCTACGCCTACCCCGCGGAGCACTACGGCTTCTGGCGCACAGAGCTGCCCGGCGAGGAACTCCCCTGGGGCGCGTTCGGCGAGAACTTCACCACCGAGGGGTTGGACGAAACGGCGGTCAACATCGGCGACCGCTTCCGCCTCGGCGCGGCCGAGGTGACGGTCACCGTGCCGCGCATGCCCTGCTACAAGCTCGGCATCAAGTTCGGCCGCGCCGACATGGTCAAGAGGTTTCTGGCGAGCGGGCGCTCGGGCTTCTACCTCTCCGTGCAGCGCGAGGGCGAGGTCGGGGCGGGCGACGAGATAGAGCTGCTCGGGCGCGACCCCAACGGCGTCACGGTCGCCGACGTCGTCCGGCTCTACGTGCGCGACGGTGAAGACGCCGAGACCCTTCGCCGCGCCGTCGCGGCCGAGGCGCTGCCCGAGAGCTGGCGCGAACGTTTCCGCCAACAACTGGCTCAAGTCTCGGCCTGAAGGCCCACACGGCCGGGCGCCGCCGCCGCTCGGGCACGCGGTTCGCAGAAACGCACGGCGGAGGGACCACACACTTCATGAACGCGCCCATCAGAATCAAGAAAGTGCGCCCCGGCGACGACACGGACACCTACTGCGGGCGGTGCAAAGCCGAACGCACGCACCAGGTCATCGCCCTGAATGCGGACGGGGCGCCCGCCACCGTCATCTGCCGCACCTGCGGCGGCCAGCACCGCTACCACCAGAAGAAGGAGCCGTCCGCCGCGCGCCCTTCGGCCGGCGGCGCGGCGCGCAAGACCCGCGCCGCCGCCGACCCCGCGCGCGACGTGCCCCGCGGCCCCGTGCGCCCCTACTCGCCGAAAGAGACCTACGCCGAGGGCGAATGGCTCGACCACCCGAAGTTCGGCCAGGGCCGCGTCGCCCACGCCCGCGGCGGCAAGATCGAAGTGCGCTTCGACTCCGACAGCCGCCTCCTCGTCCACGCCGGTTAGCGGCGCGGCCCCTTTAACAGACGGTAGACGAGCGACACGATGCAAGCCCCCGTTTACACCGACGTGCTCCGCGCGAGGCGGGCCGTCGCGCCGTACCTCGCGCCGACGCCGCTGAGGAACTACCCCGCGCTCGACCGCCTGCTCGGCGCGCGCGTCTTCGTCAAGCACGAGAACCTTCAGCCCACCGGCGCCTTCAAGGTGCGCGGCGGCGTCAACCTCGTCTCTCGCCTCTCGGGGGAGGAGCGCGCGGCCGGCGTCGTCACGGCCTCGACCGGCAACCACGGGCAGTCCATCGCCTACGCCGCAAGGCTCTTCGGCGTGAAGGCGACTTGCGTCGTCCCCGTCGGCGCGAACCCGCTCAAGGTCGAGGCCATGCGGGATTTCGGCGCCGAGGTCATCTTCCACGGCGCGGACTTCGACGAGGCGCGCGGCCACTGCGAGCGCCTGGCGCGCGAGTCGGGCGCGCGCTACGTCCACTCGGCCAACGAGCCGCTGCTCGTCGCGGGCGTCGCCACGCACACGCTGGAGATTTTCGAGGAGCAGCCGGAGACGGAGGTCGTCTTCGTCCCCGTCGGCGGCGGGAGCGGCGCGGCCGGCGCGTGCCTCGTGGCGAAGACCGTCCGCCCGGACGCGAAGGTCATCGCCGTGCAGGCCGAGAAGGCGCCGGCCGCCCACAACTCCTGGCGCGAGCGCCGCCTCCTCGAAGCCGGGATGGAGACCGAGGCCGAAGGGCTCGCCACGCGCGTCGCCTTCGAGCTGACGCAGCGCATGCTGTGGGAGATGCTCGACGACTTCCTGCTCGTGAGCGAGGAGGAGATGCGGCAGGCCGTGCGGCTCTACGCCGAGACGGCGCGCACGCTGGCCGAAGGCGCCGGGGCCGCCGCGCTCGCCGGAGCGCTCAAGGCCCGCCCCGCCTGCGCCGGCCGCACCGTCGCCCTCGTCCTCAGCGGCGGCAACGCCACCGTCGAGCAGTTACGCCGCGCGCTCTCCTAACTCGCAGACCTTAAAAGCGGTCGGCCGCGTGCCGCGCCGCCGTAAAAAGTGTTGCCTTCCGGCCCGTCTAAGGGTTAATCTCCCGGCTGTGGGCGTCGCCTCCGCATTCCGCCGCCCGCAACGCACACTAACACCTAGCCGCCACTAGGCAGCTCGCTCCGGCTGAATTAACGCGGGCTTAAAAAAGAGACGGCAGAACCGCGAGCAGTTCCAACGCAGTCTCCGTCAGGATGTCCGAGACGCCGGACGTATGCATAATGCCGTCAAGCGTCGCGTCGTCGGTCGGCCCTTGCACGGTGCTCGCCGGGGTCGGCGTCGGCTCCGGCGGCGGGGCCGGTGCGCCGGGGGTGTGCATCTCGCCGGCGAAGGAGGCACAGCAAAGTGCGACCAGCAGGGTGGCCGTGGCTAGAATTTTACGCATCTCTTTTTTCTCTTCCGGTGATGAAGTTGTTTAATGGTTTACCCGTCCATCTCGCGCGGGTGTGATGGATTTTCGTACTTGCCGAAAGTTCGGCAAATACAGAAAGGTGCTTGCCTCACATGACTTTAGCAGACGAGAGACTGAGGGAACTAGGTAATCCCTCACTCGCCGCGGACGAACGCGCCCTGCTCCGCTCGCAGGAGGCGGCGGACCTGATCCACAAAGGTCAGTATGAGGCCGCGCGCGAGGCTCTGGGTGAACTCTGGCGCGGCACGGGCCAATACCCGAACCTGGAAGGGCTGACGAGGCGGACGGCCGCCGAAGTGCTTTTGCAGGCGGGCGTGCTGTCGGGCTGGCTCGGCGCGAGCAAGCAGGTGGAAGGCGCGCAGGAGGCCTCGAAAGACCTCATCAGCGAAAGCGCCACGCTCTTCGAAGGGTTGGGAGATTCTAACCGGGTGGCGGCGGCGCGCTCCGACCTCGCGCTCTGCTACTGGCGCGAGGGCGCGTATGACGAGGCGCGGGCGATGCTGGCGGGGGCGGCCGCGCTCGCCGAGAACGACGCGCAGCTGAAGGCGAGGGTCGTCCTGCGCCTCGCCGTGGTCGAATCCTCCGCCGGCCGTTTCACCGACGCGCTCATCCTCCTCACGGATTCGGCGCCCGCCTTTGACGAGCGCGTGAGCCACACCCTGCGGGGGAGCTTTCACAACGAGCTGGCGCTCGTCCTGAGGAGGCTGGGCGCGGCGGGACGCCGTCAGGACTACTTCGACCGCGCGATTATCGAATACACGGCCGCCGTCTTTCACTTCGAGCTGGCGCAGCACGAAAGGTACGTCGCGCGGATTGAGAACAACCTCGCCTTCCTGCTCTACAAACTCGGCCGCTACGGCGACGCGCACGAGCACCTCGACCGGGCGCAGTCTATCTTCACGCGGCTGCGGGACGCGGGGAGTCTGGCGCAGGTGGACGAGACGCGGGCGCGGGTGCTGGTGGCGGAGCGGAGGTACAAGGACGCGGAGCGCGTGCTGGCGGGGGCGGTGAAGACGCTGGAGCAGGGCGACGAGTCGGCGCTGCTGGCGGAGGCCCTGACCTTGCAGGGCGTCGTCCGGGCGCGGCTGTGCGCGTGTGACGGCTCCGTCGAAGTCCTGCGGCGGGCGGCGGGGCTGGCCGAGTCGGTGGGGGCGCTGACGAGCGCGGGGCAGGCGTTGCTGACGCTCATCGAGGAGCACGGGGCGACGTGGCGGCTGCGGCCGGACGAGGTCTTCGAGGCCTACGCGAGTGCGGACGAGCTGCTGAGGGGGACGCAGGACGCGGAGGACGCCGCGCGGCTCCGGGAGTGCGCGCGGGTGGTGATGAAGCGGCTGACGGCCGCGCAGTTCGGGGACAAGAACTTCACGCTGCCGGGCGTGGTGCACGAGTTCGAGGCGAAGCTCATCCGGCGCGCGCTGGACGAGACGGGCGGGAGCGTCGTCGCGGCGGCGCGGCTGCTGGGGCTCACGCACCAGACGTTCTGCTCCATCCTCAACACGCGGCACAGGCAGCTCGGGGACAAGCGCAAGCCGCCGCAGAAGAGGCAGAAGAGCATCATCAAAAAGCTCAAAAAGTAGGCCCGCCCGGGGACGCCGCAACCCCGACCCGCGGGGGCGCGAGAGGACTCGCCGCGAGTGGCCGGCGCACGAAGCCGCCGGCCGACCCGCGGCGATTTTCTGTGCGGCGCGGGGGCGGCCGCGGGCGCGTCCCGCCCGCCCGCGCTTGTCGCTTCGGCCCGCATGGGTCAACATACGGCGGCCGGCGTGACCGTCTTTTTAGAGCCGGCGCGGCGGGGCCGGGGAGGGCGGGCGTGTGATTAAGGTGGAGCATCTGGTGAAGCGCTTCGGCGAGCTGACGGCCGTGGACGACGTCTCGTTCGAGGTGCGGCGCGGGGAGGTCTTCGCCTTCCTCGGGCCGAACGGGGCGGGGAAGACGACGACCATCAGGATGCTGACGACGCTGCTGCGGCCGACGAGCGGCCGCGTCGAGCTGGACGGGCTCGACCCCGTCTCGAAGCGCGACGAGGTGCGGAAGCGGTTCGGCGTCGTCTTCCAGGACCCGAGCCTCGACCAGGACTTGACGGCGTGGGAGAACATGGAGATTCACGGCGTGCTCTACGGCGTGCCGCGCAGGGAGCGCCGCGGGCGGGCCGAGGGGCTGCTCAAGCTGTTCGAGCTGTGGGAGCGGCGCGGCGCCCTGGTGAAGACCTTCTCCGGCGGGATGCGGCGGCGGCTGGAGATAGCGCGCGGCCTGCTGCACACGCCGAAGGTGCTCTTCCTCGACGAGCCGACGCTCGGCCTGGACCCGCAGAGCCGCAACCAGATGTGGACGCACGTCAAGAAGCTGAACGAGTCGGACGGGGTGACGGTCTTCCTCACGACGCACTACATGGACGAGGCCGAGCGCGTGGCCGACCGCATCGGCGTCATCGACCACGGCCGCATCGTCGCCACGGGGTCGCCGCGCGAGTTGAAAGAGCGGACGCAGACCGACTCGCTCGAAGGCGCGTTCCTCGCGCTGACGGGCACGACCATCCGCGACGAGGCCGCGGGCTCGGCCGACCAGATGCGGCAGATGGCGCGGATGTGGAGGGGCGGCGGGCGATGAGGGTCGTCTACATCCTCTGGCTGCGCGAGGTGAAGAAGTACCTGCGCTCGCGGACGCAGATCGTCGCCTCCCTGGGCTCGCCCGTGATGTACCTCGGCGTGCTCGGCTTCGGGCTGGGGCCGGTCTTCCAGCGCGCGGGCGAGGGGATCTACTTGCAGTTCATGGCGCCGGGCGTGATCGGGATGGCGGTGCTCTTCTCCTCGATGTTCTCGGGCATCGCGCTTTTGTGGGACAGGCAGTTCGGGTTTTTGAAGGAGACGCTGGTGGCGCCCGTGCCGCGCCTCTGGATCATGGCGGGGCGCACGCTCGGCGGCGCGACGGTCGCCGTCTTCCAGGCGTTGCTCATCTTCCTCGTCAGCCTGCTGGCCGGCTTCCGGCCGGCGAGTCTGGCCGCGCTCCCGCTCGCCCTGCTCGTGGTGGCTTTGACGGCGGTCGTCTTCGCGGCGCTGGGGACGGCCATCGGCTCGACGCTGAAGGACATGCAGGGCTTCCAGCTCGTGATGAACTTCATGGTGATGCCCATCTTCTTCCTCTCGGGGGCACTCTACCCGCTGGCGAACCTGCCGAAGGCGCTCGCGCTCCTGACGAGGGTTGACCCGCTCACCTACGGCGTGGACGGCGTGCGCGGGGCGCTCACCGGCTTGACGCACTTCGGCGTCGGCCGCGACCTGGCCGCGCTCGCGGGCGTCGCCGTCCTGCTGCTGGCGCTCGGCGCGTGGCGCTTCTCGAAGATAGAGATTTGAGGGGACATCTCAGGATAAGGATTTGCCACGGAGACACAGAGGCACGGAGATTTAAGAACTTGGAATTTCAGATTTGAGAGTTGAGATTTAATCTCCGTGCCTCTGTGTCTCCGTGGCAAGTTTGAAAAGGGGCTCGAAGGCTTTGGCTGAATACTCGGACGCGTTCGTCTTCTTCGGGGCGACGGGCGACCTCGCCTACAAGCAGATTTTCCCGGCGCTCCAGTCGCTCACGCGGCGCGGGCGCCTCGACGTGCCCGTCGTCGGCGTGGCGAAGTCGGGCTGGACGCTGGAGCAGTTGAAGGAGCGCGCGCGCGCCTCCTTGCAAGAGCACGGCGGGGTTGACGAGGAGGCGTTCGCGCGGCTCGTCTCGAACCTCAGGTACGTGGACGGCGACTACCGCGACCCGGCGACCTTCGAGCAGTTGCGGCGCGAGCTGGGCGAGGCGAAGCGGCCGCTCCACTACCTCGCCATCCCGCCCAGCATGTTCACGGTCGTCGCCGAGGGGCTCGCCAAGTCGGGCGCGGCCGAGGGCGCGCGCATCGTGGTCGAGAAGCCCTTCGGGCGCGACCTCGAATCCGCACAGGAGCTCGACCGCTGCATCCACAAGTTCTTCCCCGAGACGTCGGTCTACCGCATCGACCATTACCTCGGGAAGGAGCCCGTCCAGAACCTCCTCTACTTCCGCTTCGCCAACTCCTTCCTCGAACCCGTCTGGAACTGCCACTACGTCGAGAGCGTGCAGATCACGATGGCCGAGGCGTTCGGCGTCGAGGGCCGCGGCAAGTTCTACGACGAGGTCGGGGCCATCCGCGACGTGGTGCAGAACCACCTGCTTCAGGTCGCGGTGCTGCTGGCGATGGAGCCGCCGTCGTCCTACGAGACGGAGGCCGTGCGCGACTGCAAGATAGCGGCGCTGCGCGCGATGCGCCCGCTCGACCGCAGCAGCGTCGTGCGCGGGCAGTTCCGCGGCTACCGCGACGAGCCGGGCGTGGCGCACCGCTCGCAGGTCGAGACCTTCGCCGCGCTCCGCCTGCACGTGGACAACTGGCGCTGGGCGGGCGTGCCGTTCGTCATCCGCGCGGGCAAGCGGATGCCGGTGACGGCGACCGAGGTGCTCGTCACGATGAAGCGGCCGCCGCTCTCCATGTTCGGCGAGGTCGTCTCGCCGCACTCGAACTACTTCCGCTTCCGCCTGAGCCCGGAGATAGTCATCTCGCTGGGCGCGCGCGCGAAGGTCGAGGGCGAGGCGATGGCCGGCGAGGACATCGAGCTGGTCGCGCACGAGGACTCGGGCGACGACACGCCGCCCTACGAGCGCCTGCTCCGCGACGCCATGAAGGGCGACTCGTCGCTCTTCACGCGCGAGGACGCGGTCGAGAACTCCTGGCGCGTCGTCGACCCCGTGCTCGGCGACGTGACCCCCGTCCACGAGTACGAGCCCGGCACGTGGGGGCCGCGCGAGGCCGACGAGCTGACCGCGGACATCGGCGGCTGGCACGACCCCGCGCCCGCCGCGCCTTCGAGTTGAGAAGACCCGGGTGAACGTTATAAGGTCGCGCCCGCGGCGCGGCCCGTCGGGAGGTCGCTTCGTTTAAATGGCTGAAGGGTTGAAGGCAGTCTTCATCGCGGGCGGGGCGGGGACGCGGCTGTGGCCGCTGTCGCGCGGGCCGCGCCCGAAGCAGTTCCACGCGCTCGCGGGCGGGGCGTCGCTGATGAGGCAGACGGTCGAGCGCGTGCTGCCGATCATCGGGGCGTCGGACGTGTGGGTGGTGACGGGCGAGCGCTACGTCTCGCAGACGGCGGCCGAGCTGCCCGAGGTGCCGGCGGGCCAGATAGTCGGCGAGCCGTTCCCGCTGGGGACGAACCTGGCGGTGGGCCTCGGCGCGCTCCACGTCGCGCGGCGCGACCCCGAGGCGGTCGTCTTCGTCGGCTGGGCCGACTCCTACGTCCGCGACGGCGAGGAGTTCCGCCGCGCGCTACTCGCGGCGGCGCGTGTGGCGCGCGAGACGGCGGGCGTCATCGTCGGCGTGCGGCCGACCTACCCGGCCACCGGCTACGGCTACATCAGCGCGGGCGCCGCGCTCGCGGGGGCGGAGGGCGCGTACCGCATCGAGGGCTTCGAGGAGAAGCCGGACGCGCGGCGCGCGGCCGCCTTCGTCGCCGACGGCTCGTACCTCTGGAACCCGGGGATGAGCGTCTGGGTCGCGTCGCGCCTGCTCGAACTCATCCGGCTCCACAAGCCCGCGCACCACGAGGCCCTGTTGAAAGTCGAGCCGCACCTCGGCACGCCGCGCGAGCGCGAGGCGATGGCGGAGGCTTTCGACGGGCTCGACCGCGAGCCGATAGACACGGCTGTCTTCGAGAAGGCCGAAGGGCTCGCCACGGTCGTCACCGACCCCGGCTGGAGCGACGTGGGGACCTGGGCCGCCGTCTACGAGTTGGGCGCGGGCGAAGCGGGCGGGGCGGCGGGGGGCGGCGTCAACGTCGCGCGCGGCGAGGTCGTGACGCTCGACACCGAGGGCTGCCTCGTCCACGCCGCCGCGGGCCGCCCCGTCTTCACGCTCGGCGTCTCGGACCTCGTCATCGTGGACGCGGGCGACTGCCTGCTCGTCGCGCGCCGCGACCAGGCCGAGCGCCTGAAGGAGTTGCACGCGCTCGCCAGGCGCTCCGGCCACTCCGAGCTTCTCTGAGGGGTGACGCGCGGAGGGCGAAGGGACGGCCGCCTGCCGAGTCGTTCTTCAGTCGCCGCCGTGGACGGCCGCGAGGTCGCCGTGCCGGGGCGCCGCGTCCGCGTGGGACGCCCAGGGGTGATGAGGCGGGGCCTCCGCGCCGTGGCGCGCGCCGCGCCCGTTCCTCGGCGCGCCGTGCGCGTCAACCACGCGCCGGTAGAAGTCGGTCAGCAGCGGCAGCACCCCGTCCGAGGTGAAGAGCTGCCGGTACTTCTCGCGCGCGGCCCGGCCCATCGAGCGCCGGAGCGCCGCGTCGCCCGCCAGCCTGCCCATCGCCTCGCCCAGCGCGTGCTCGTCGCCCGGCGGGACGAGCAGGCCGACCTCCTCGGTGACGAAGTCGGGCAGGCCGCCGACCGCCGTGGCGACGACGGGCAGGCCGTGCGCCATCGCCTCGATGACGACGTTCGGCGTCCCCTCCGTAAACGAAGGGTGGACGAAGACGTCCACCTCGCGCATGAAGCGGCTGCGGCCGGCGAGCGTGGTGTAGGTGCCGACGAGGCGGCACTTCTCCGTGAGGCCGTGGCGGCGGAGCGCGGCCAGCACGGGCTGGCGCTGCGAGCCCTCGCCGGCGATGCTCAACTCGACGGAGGGGCGCGCGCGGTGCGCGACGGCGAAGCCCTCGACCAGTTGGAGCGGCCCCTTCAGGTGTTCGAGCCGGGAGGCGAAGCCGAAGACGACGCGCGCGCCGGGCGCGCGCGCCTCGCGGGGGGCGCCCGAGACGTCGGCCGCGTCGGGCGCGATGAGCGGGACGACGCGCGGCGTGCGTATCTGCGGCACCGCGCGGTGCATCTCGCGCGCGAGGCTCGGCGAGAGCGTGGCGACCTCGGAGCAGAGCGGCAGCACCCGCACGAAGCGCTCGTAGACCTCCTCGAAGCCCGGCGGGTGGAAGGGCGTGCCGACCTCCTGGTAGATGACGGGGACGCCCGCGGCGTGCGCGGCGCGGATGAGCATCACCGCCCCCGCGTCCGGCGTGATGACGTGGACGACGTCGGGGCGGCGGCGCGCGAGGTGCTCGCGGAAGCGGTCGTGGTAGCGCTGCAAGAGGTCGTGGACGATGCGGCGCGAGTTGGTGAGCAGCAGCGCGCTCGCGGGCGTGAAGGCGCGCATCGCCGCGAGCGCGACCTTGCGCGCGGCGGCGAGCGAGGTGGTGAAGCGCGGCGAGGCGAGCGTGGAGAGCGGCACGCCCGCCGCGGCGAGCCGCGCCGCCAGGGGGTCGCCCGCCGCCGGGGGCTGCACGAGCAGGACGGACGCCTCGTGCCCCGCCGCCTTCAACTGGGCGGCGTAGTTGACCGCGATCTCGTCCGCCCCGCTGATGGGGCCGGCGAAGCTGTTCTTGCAAATCAGAATCTTCATCGTCAGTCGATTTAAACCGCGCCATCATACGCGAAAGTGGTGCGCCCGCGCAGCCCGCGGGGAGTCAAACTAAAGTCTGAGCCGCGGCTCAGACCAAACTCCCGTGACACGGCCGCCGCGCCTGTGCGGTAATGCACCGTCACGATTCCGCTCCCGAAAGGGCGTTGGCGCGCCGCCGCCGGGCGGCGTTTTTCTGAGCGACATGGGCGAAGCACACGGACGGGAAGACGCGGGGCTGCGGCGCCAGCTCGGGCTGGCGACCGCGGCGGCGGTGGTCGTGGGCGAGGTCGTCGGCGTCGGCATCTTCCTGACGCCGGCCGGCATGACCAAGTCGGCGGGCTCGCCGCTGCTGGTGCTCGTCGTCTGGCTCCTGTCGGGGGCGATGGCGCTCGCCGGGGCGCTCTGTTACGGCGAGCTGGCGGCGCGCTTCCCCCGCGCGGGCGGCGGCTACGTCTACCTGCGCGAGGCTTACGGGCCGGCGCCGGCCTTCCTCTACGGGTGGATGGCCCTGCTCGTGGTAGACCCGGGGCTGACGGCGGCGCTCGCGGTCGGCGGCGCCTCCTACGTGGGCTACGCCGCGGGCCTGTCGGGCGCGTGGGTGAAGGCGCTGGCCGTGGCGAGCGTGCTGGCGCTGGCGCTCGTCAACGCCCGCGGCGTGCGGCTCGGCGGCTGGGTCGTGCGCTGGCTGACGGTGGTCAAGCTCGCGCTGCTCGTCGTCATCCTGCTGTGGGGCTTCGGGCGGGGTCTGGGCGACTGGTCGCACTTCCGGCCTTTCGTCGAGCGGCGCGCGGGGTCGCCTCCGCTGGCGGCGGCGCTGGCCGGGGCGCTCGTCTCGGCCTTCTTCTCGTTCGGCGGGTGGTGGGACTTGAGCAAGCTGGGCGGCGAGGTGCGCGACCCGGCGCGCACCCTGCCGCGCGCTTTGACGCTCGGGGTCTTCGTCGTCACGGCCGTCTACGTCCTGACGAGCGCGGCCTTCGTCTACCTCGTCGCGCCGGAGCGCGTCACCACGGGCGAGGCTTTCGCGGCGCAGGCGGGCGAGGCGCTGTTCGGGCCGGCGGGCGCGCTCGTCCTGACGTGCGTCGTGGTCGTCGCGGTCTTCGGGAGCATGGCCGCCTTCACGATGTCGGCGCCGCGCGTCTACTTCGCGATGGCGCGCGACCGGCTGTTCCTGCGCGCGGCGGCGCGGCTCCACCCGCGCTACGGCACGCCGGCGCGCGCCGTCCTCATCCAGGCCGCGCTGGCCTCGCTGCTCGTGCTTTGGGGGTCGTTCGACGAAATCATCTCGTACTTCATGTTCGCCGTCGTCCTCTTCGTCGCGCTGACGGTGGCCGGGCTGTTCGTGCTGCGGCGGCGGGCGCCCGCTGCCGCCTACCTGACGCCGCTCTACCCCTTCACGCCCGCGGCCTTCGTGCTGCTGAGCGCGGCGCTGCTCGTGCTGCTGGCGGCGGGGAGCCCGCGGCAGGCGGCGCTCGGCATGGCGGTGGTGGCGCTGGGGCTGCCCGTCTACTATCTTGTCTTCCGCCCGCGCGCGGCGGCGGGCGGAGAAGGAGAAGGAAGAGACTCATGACGTGGATCAAGACCATCCCTTTCGAGGAGGCCGACGAGAGGCTGCGCGCGGCGTTGGAGGCGCAGCGCGGGCTCTACCCGGCGGAGTACGCCGTGCCCGTCCACCCGACGCCCGACGGCGGGAGCTCGGACATCGTGGCGTCGCACAGCCTCATCCCCGACGCGCTCCGCCACGCCTTCTCGACCTTCGGCGCGCTGATGTCGCCGGAGCTGCCGCTCGCGCGGCGCCAGCACGAGATGATCGCCACGGTCGTCTCGGCGCTCAACCGGTGCCATTATTGAATCGAGTCTCACGCAGAGTTTCTGCGTCGGGTCACGCTGGACGGAGATTTGGTGCGGGCGCTTCAGGAGGACTACGCGAGCGCGCCGGTGACGGGCGAGGAGCGCGTCATGCTCGACTACGTGGCGAAGCTCACGCGCGACGCCACGCGCGTCTCGCAAGAAGACCACGCGCGCCTGCGCGCCGCGGGCTTCGACGACCGCGCCGTCCTGCAAATCACGCTCATCGCCTCCTGGTTCAACTACATCAACCGCGTCGCCGACGCGCTCGGCGTCAGCAGGGAATAGGGCTCTAAGAATTTAGCCACAGAGACACAGAGGCACAGAGATTCTTAGAATTTGAAATTTCAGATTTGAAATTTCAAATTACTGAAACCTCTGTGCCTCTGTGTCTCTGTGGCAAACAGTTCTTCAGTTCTGCTCGTCCTCACCGGGCGTGGCGGCCGTCGGTCGCGGCGCCGCCTCGGGCGCGCGGCCGGCGCCGAGCGCGTCGTAGTTGAGCGCGGCGTTGAAGAGGAGGAAGAAGGCGCCCTGCGTCTGGTGCCGCCACATCGGGTTGGTGGCGAAGAGCAGGACGTGGCCGCGCCCGAGGGGCACGTCAACGACGGCCGGCGCGTTCGCCAACTCCTGCCCGCCCGCGAGCATGCCGCTCACGAGGAGGTTCTTCTCGTCCTGCGCGAAGCGGATGATGACGCGCGGGCGCTGGGCGGGCGGCGTGTAGAAGGGGCTCCGCTGCTGCTGCCGCTGCTCGTCCGTGGGCGGCGGCTCCTCGCCCGGCCGCGGCGTCGGCGTGCGCTGCGGGGCGGGCGCGGCCTGCGGCATCGCCTGCACCACGTCCGGGTCGGTCAGCGTCCCTCGCCCCGAAGGCCGCCCCGCGGTGCCGCCCCCGCCCGGCCCGCCTTCGCCACCCCCGCCGCCTCCGCCTCCGGCCGCGACCTGAAAGATTGGGGCCTGGTTGAAGTAGAGCGGCAGCGTCTCGCCGTAGCCGTAGGCGACGGGGCTTTTCCGGTCGGAGAAGGTCGCGTTGAAGATGGAGCCGCGCGCCTGCAACTGCGGCGTCTCGCGCACCGCCACGCCCGAGACCATCCCGTAGTCGATGGGGATGCGCGCGTTCGAGGTGACGGCGACGAAGAGGCCGCCCTCCTCGACAAACTTTTGCAGGTTGCTCAGGCCGACGAGCCCCATCCCGCCGCGCATGTCGTCGGTCTGGTCGGGCGAGGTGCCGAAGTTCGGCGTCAGCTCCGACTGCTTCCACGGTATCGCGTCGCCGCGGGCGGGCAGCCCCGCGACGACCTGCTGCGCCGAGCCGCCCACCGGCGGGTAGATGATGACGTCGAACCGCTCGCGCAAATTCGGCGTCGTGCGCAGGACCTGGTCGGAGATGTACGCGTAGGGAATCTGGTAGCGGTCGAACTCGATGCGGTACCAGCCCTCGTTCTGCGTGTTAATCCAACTGTGGACGATGGCGATGCGCGGCACGCTCATCTCGTGCGTCTTCACGGCGGGCGCCTTGTCGAAGGCGTGCGCCGTCAGCCCGAGTTCGACGACGGCCGCCTCAAGCCTCTGCCGCAGGTCCGCGGGGTTGCCCTCCGCGCGGATGACGAAAGAGCCGGCGTTGAACTGCCGGTCGCCGACCTTGAAAGCCTCCTCGGCGGCGGCCATCTTCACGTCCTTCAGCCTGAAGCGGAGCGTGGCGAGCGTGTTGTCCGTGTTGTGGTTGATGACGTAGACGCCGCCCGAGCCGGCGACCCGGCCGCGCACCGAGGCGTCCGCGGTGAGCAGCGTCATCGGCGTTTGCAGGACGCCCCTGTCCGTCACGCGCACGGTCCTGATGTTGCGCATCGCGCCGAGCGTCCAGCCGGTGTCGTCGTAGGGGCGCGGGTCGTTGACGTTGTAATACTGCGTGTCCAGGAGCATGTCGGCCATGCGCGAGTAGGGCTGATCCATGCGGACGACGTAGGAGCCCGCGCCGTACTTCTGGTCCTTGACCGTGAAATCATTCTTCGCCGCGTGAACCTCGACGCCCATCAGGCGGAGCAGGTTGACGGCGTCGGCGGCCTCGACGGGGCGCGGGTTGTCGGCCGGGATGACGTAGGCGGCCGGCCCCTCGTTCGTCGCCTTCGCCACCGACCGTTTGCCCTTCAGGTAGAAGTTCTGGAGGAAGCGCTCCTTGTTCTGCGAGACGAAGCTCATGGCGAAGAGAAGCGCCGACTGCTGCATGTTGACGTTGTTGCGCAGCGACCACCTCACGCGCGGGAGCGGCGGGTTCGGCCGGTACCAGTCGCGCTGCGACTGCGCCGCGACCGTCCGGTCCATCGTGTCCGCCCCGCCGTTGCCGAACGTCTCGTAGAAGCGGCCGACCGCGTTGTGGCCGTTGGCGACGTAGAACATGTAGTTCGGCGCCCAGCCGTCGTAGAAGCCGTGCGTCCAGACGCCGGGCACGCCGCGCTTCGTCATCTCCTCGATCTCGTGGTAGGCGAGGAGCTGCCACTCGTCGACGACAATCGGGTCGAGCCACGCGTTGTAAGGCCCCGTCCCCGTCGAGGTGTAGAGGAAGGGCACCGACTCGTGCAGGTCGTGGAGGATGGCCGGGTGCCACTCCAGAAACGTCTTCATCATGTTGCGCGTGAGCGCGAGCGCCATCCCGAGCCCGTCGCGGTTGTTGTCGTGCGCGACGTACTTGCCCCAGTAGACGAGCGGCGGCACCGCCCTGTCGGGGTTGGCCGTGCGGTAGTTGTAGAGGTCAACCATCTTGTCGCGGCCGTCGACTTCGAGCGCGGGCGTGATGAGCACGACGACGTTCTTCCTGATGTCGCGGATGAAGGGTGACTCCCCGACGGCGA
This sequence comes from Pyrinomonadaceae bacterium, assembly GCA_036387455.1. Classification (GTDB taxonomy): domain Bacteria; phylum Acidobacteriota; class Blastocatellia; order Pyrinomonadales; family Pyrinomonadaceae; genus QHXN01. The sequence continues at coordinate 85,224 of DASVTS010000033.1, forward strand.
GGCGGTAGGCCAGCTCCATCAGCATCTCGGGGCTTCCGGTCTCGGGCGAGTGAATCGAGCCCGAGGCCCAGTAGAAGACCTTGCCCTCGCCGACGAGCCTCTGCGCCTCGGCGTCCGAGAGGCCGCGCGGGTCGGCGAGCCGGGCGGTGATAGCCTTGTAGCGGTCGAGCCGCGCCATCGCGGCCTCGTCGCCGACCGCGACGAGAATCTGCTCGCGGCCCTCCTCGCTCTTCTCCGGCGCCGCGAAGACCTTGACGCGCGGGCTCGTCCGCTCGAGCTCGCGGAAGTAGCGGTGGAGGTCTTTGGTGTGCGTCAGCTTGCCGGGCGCCCCGACGACGTAGCCGAGCACCTTGTCGGGCGAGGGCACGGTGGCCGAGGCGGGCAGGTGGTCGACCAGCTCGGTCAGGAAATACTTCTCGGTCGTGTACTCACGAATCTTCGCCGCGTAGCCTTCGTCGTCGGCGTTCGCGGGCGTCGGCGCCGCGGCCTTCTGGCGCGAGGGCCTCTGCGCGGAGGCGCGGCGCCCGGCCGTGTGGAGCGTGAAAGCGCAGGCGAGGGCCAGTGCGCAGAAGAAGAGCCGCCTGACGGCGTGCGTGCCTCCGAGGGTCATGGTCTCCTCCGTAAGCTGTCTGTCGTGTTGTTGTCCGTTTCGGGCGTGCGCCCCGCATGTTACGGGGAAGGGGGCCGGGAGTAAAGTTCCCGGGTGCCGCGCCCGCGGGGCCGGTGTTACAATCGCCCCCTTAATGAAGAGACTGAGTCTAAAGCCGCTGCTCCTGCTCGCGTGCGTCGCGGGCGCGGCGGGCGCCGCGGGGGCGCAGGAGCCGTGCCGCCTCGGGCGCGCGGTCGCGCCCGACTACGGCGGCGTGATGCTCGGGATGACGGCGGAGGAGCTGGCGCGGATGTTCCCCGGCTCGGAGGAGCTGCCGCGCGTGGCCGCGGCGGGCGCCGACGCGTCGAAGCCGTACGTGGCCTCGCTGGGGATGCTGGAGCTTGCCATCCGGCGCGAGCAGTTCGGCGACGCGGCCGAACTCCTCCTCACGTTCTTCGGCGGGCGCCTCCACCGGATAGACGTGCGCTACCGGCGGCCCGTGCCGTGGAACGACGTGGCGCAGTTCTCCGAGCAGGTGTCGAGGCGGCTGGCCGTCCCCTCGGACGCGTGGGGCGCGCCCTCGTCCGACGCCGAGAAGCAGTCGCGCGCGCTCGACTGCCGCGGCTTCAGCGTCGTCGTCCGCATAGACCGCGGCGGCCCGAGCACGCTCAGCATCGTGGACACCGCGCCGGCGCCGCCGCCGACGCCGGCGCCGACCGACGGCGCGAAGGACGCGGCGCCCGCGAAGGCGCCGCGCGGGCGCCGGGGCCGCGCGCGCGGGCGCAGGGGCGCGGGCCGCGCGCCCGCCGCGGCCGGGGAGGAGAAGAAGCCTTTTGAAAAAGAGAGTCGTTAAGACGGAAGAGGAGTGGCGTCAGGCGCTGACGCCCGAGCAGTACCGCGTCGCGCGGCAGAAGGGCACGGAGCGGCCGTTCACGGGCGAGTACCACGCGGGCGGCGGGCCGGGGACGTACCTCTGCGCGGCCTGCGGCGCGGAGCTGTTCACGTCCGACGCGAAGTTCGACTCGCACTGCGGCTGGCCCAGCTTCTACGAGCCGAAGGAGGGCGACAACGTCCGCACGGAACTCGACACGAGCCACGGCATGGTGCGCACCGAAGTCCTCTGCGCCTCCTGCGACTCGCACCTCGGCCACGTCTTCGAGGACGGGCCGCTCCCGACGGGCCTGCGCTACTGCATCAACTCCGTCGTGCTCAAGCTGAGGGGGCCGGGCGAAGAGCCCTCGTGATGGCGGAAGAGAAGCAGAGGAAGAAGCTGACGCTCTCGCAGGCGTGGCGCGACGCGCGGGAGCTGGTCTGGGCGCACCGCGCGCGGCTGGCGCTCGGCATGGCGCTGATGGTCGTCAACCGGCTCGTCGGCCTCGTGCTCCCGGCCAGCTCGAAGTTCCTCATCGACGAGGTCATCGGCAAGCAGCGCGCCGACCTGCTCTTCACGCTCGCGCTCGTCGGCGGCGGCGCGACGGTCGTGCAGGCCGCCACCTCGTTCACGCTCTCGCAGGTCCTCGGCGTCGCCGCGCAGCGCGCCATCACCGAGATGCGCAAGAGCGTGCAGGCGCACGTCGCGCGCCTCCCCGTCCGCTTCTTCGACTCGACGCAGACCGGCGTCCTCATCTCGCGCGTGATGACCGACGCCGAGGGCATCCGCAACCTCGTCGGGACGGGGCTCGTGCAGCTCGTCGGCGGGCTCCTGACGGCGCTCATCGCGCTCGGCGTCCTCTTCTACCTGAACTGGCGGCTGACGACCGTCACGCTCATCGCGCTCGGCCTCTTCGGCGGCGCGATGTCGTTCGCCTTCGCGCGCCTGCGGCCGCTGTTCCGCGAGCGCGGGAAGATTCAGGCCGAGGTGACGGGCCGGCTGGGCGAGACGCTGGGCGGCATCCGCGTCGTCAAGGCTTACTCGGCCGAGCGGCGCGAGACGCTGGCGTTCGCGCGCGGCGCGCACCGCCTGTTCCGCAACGTCGCGCGCTCGATGACGGCCGTCTCGGGCGTGACGGCCTTCTCGACCGTCATCGTCGGCGCCATCGGCGTCATCCTCACCTTAGTCGGCGGCCGCGCCGTCCTCGCGGGCGAGATGACGCTCGGCGACTTCTTCATGTACATCTTCTTCACGGCGCTCGTCGCCGCGCCGCTCGTCGAGATAGCCGCCATCGGGACGCAGATCACGGAAGCCTTCGCCGGGCTCGACCGCATCCGCGAGGTCAAGCGGATGGCGACCGAGGACGAGGGCGAAAGCGAGCGCGAGCCGCTGGCGGAGGTCGAGGGCGAGATAGTCTTCGAGGGCGTGACCTTCGAGTACGAGCCGGGCGCGCCCGTGCTGCGCGGCGTCTCCTTCCGCGCGCCGGCGGGGACGACGACCGCGCTCGTCGGCTCCAGCGGCTCGGGCAAGTCCACGCTCATCGGGCTGGTGATGGCCTTCAACCGCCCGCTCGCAGGGCGCGTCACCGTCGACGGCCGCGACCTCGCCGCCGTGCGCCTCAAGGACTACCGGAGCCAGCTCGGCGTCGTCCTGCAAGACAACTTCCTCTTCGACGGCACCATCGCCGAGAACATCGCCTTCGCCAACCCGCACGCGACGCGCGCCGAGGTCGAGGCGGCCGGCGCCGTCGCCCACTGCGGCGAGTTCGTCGCGGGGTTCGAGAAGGGCTACGACACGGTGGTCGGCGAGCGCGGCGTGAAGCTCTCGGGCGGGCAGCGGCAGCGCGTCGCCATCGCGCGCGCGATTCTGGCCGAGCCGCGCATCCTCATCCTCGACGAGGCCACTTCGAGCCTCGACAGCGAGAGCGAGGCGATGATTCAGGACGGGCTCCAGACCTTGCGGCGCGGGCGCACCACCTTCGTCATCGCGCACCGCCTCTCGACCATCCGCAGCGCCGACCAGATACTCGTCCTCGAAGCGGGCGAGGTCGTCGAGCGCGGCACGCACGAGGAGCTGCTCGACTCGGGCGGGCGCTACCGGCAGCTCTACGACAAGCAGTACCGCTTCGAGCTGAACCGCTTCGTCAACCCCGGCGAGGACTTCACGCCGGAGCCGCCGAAGCCCCTGCCCGCGGGGCGCGAGCCCTCGTCGGCGGTGCCCACCAACCTGTAAACGCGCCCGGCCGCCGCCCACCGGGAGAGGGAAGAGAGCATGGCAGACGTCCCCCAGTCCTACGACAACCACACGCGCTGGCACCCGCCCTTCCACTTCTTCGCGATGCCCGTCATCGTGACGAACGTCGTCGTGGCCGCCGTCCAGCTCTTCCGCGACCCCGGGCTGGACACGGGCTGGTGGCTGGTCGTCTCGGCCGCCCTCGCCGTCGTCTCCGCCTACTCGCGGCTCAACCCCCTGAAGGCGCAGGACCGCGTCATCCGGCTCGAAGAGAGCCTGCGCTACTACCAACTCCTGCCCGAGGATTTGGCGCAGCGCGCCGCGTCGCTGACGCTCGCGCAGACCCTCGCGCTCCGCTTCGCCTCGGACGAGGAGCTGGAAAGGGTCGTCCGCCTCGTGCTCGACGGCAGGGTGTCGAGGCCCGACGACATCAAGCGCTCGATTACGAGCTGGCGCGCCGACACGATGAGAATCTGAAGGCGGCGACGTTTTTCGGGGGCGCGCGCCGGAAGGGGGTTTGACGACCGATGTGTCTCGGCGACGGATGCGACGGTGTGAGCGGGGGCAGGCGTTCTTTCCTCGGCGGCGTCTTCGCGGCGTTGGCCGCCTCCGCCTTCGCGTCGCGCGTGCTCGGGCGGCAGCAACAGCAGCAGCCGCCGCCGAAGCCCGCGGAGCCGCTTGAGCCCCTGGCCCTGCACGACCCGAACGTCGCGCAGGGCGACTTCACCTTCCGGAGCGGCGGCGCGGCGATGAACGCGTACCTCGCGCGCCCGAAGGGGGCGGGGCGCTTCCCGGCGGTCGTCATCTTCTCGCCCAACCCGGGGCTGACCGACGACCTCCGCAACACCGCCGCGCAGCTCGCGCAGGGCGGGTTCCTCGGCCTCGCCTACGACACCTACTCGCGCGACCCCGGCATCACCGTCAACCAGGTGCGCGAGCGTTTCGACTATTTCGCCGGCCGCGAATTCGACGAGCTGAACCGCCGCGACATGGCGGCCGGCCTCGACCACCTGCGCCGCCAGCGCTTCTTCCGGCGCGGGCGCGTCGGCGCGGTGGGCTTCTGCGGCGGCGCGCGCCAGGCGCTCATCTTCGCCACGGAGTCGAGGGAGGTCGGGGCCGTCGTGGACTTCTACGCCCCGCCCGTCCTCAACCCGGCGGCCTACCAGTCGCGCAAAGGCCCCTTCAAGCTCGACGTGATGGACGTGCTGGATAAGATACGCGTGCCCGTGCAGGCCCACTACGGCGCGGCCGACCCCATCATCCCGCTGGCCGACGTCGAGCGTCTGGAGCGCGACCTCAAGGCGCAGGGGACGCCCGCCGAGTTCTTCGTCTACGAGGGCGCGGCGCACGCCTTCTACGACTTCACGCGCCCGCGCTTTCACCCCGCGGCGGCGAAGCTGGCGCACGGGCGCATGATTGAGTTTTTGCGGAAGCACCTCGGCTGAGTCGGGGAGGGGAGGCGGGCGCGATGTTTGTCGGGAGAGTCCGGGAGGTCTGGCGCTACCCTGTGAAGTCCATGGCCGGGGAGCGGCTGGAGGGTTGCGGCGTCGGCGCGCTCGGGCTCTACGGCGACCGCGGGTGGGCGCTGCGCGACGAGGAGGCGGGCGAGATTCGCGGGGCGAAGAAAAGCCCCGCGCTGATACTCTGCGCGGCGCGCTACCGCGGGCAGCCCGCGGCCGGTGCCGCGCCCCCGCACGCCGACATCACGCTCCCCGACGGCTCGGCCACGGCGACGGACGCGCCCGACGTCAACGCGCGGCTCTCGGAACTCGTCGGGCGCAGGGTCACGCTCTGGCCGGTGCGCGCGGCGAGCGACCTCGCGCACTATCGCCGCGCGATGCCGTTCGCGCGCGCCATCGGCCTGCTCAGCCGCTCGCGCGGCTTCCGCAGGCTGGCGCAGGCGACGCTCCGCGTCACGAAGCGCGACGGCTGGCTGCGCGAGGGCTTCGGCCGCGAGCCGGGCGAGCCGCTGCCCGACCTCTCGGCGCTCCCGCCCGCCCTCTTCGAGTTCACCTCGCCGCCGGGCACCTACTTCGACGCCTTCCCCGTCCACCTGCTCACCACCGCCTCGCTCGACGCGCTGGCGCGGCTCAACCCCGACTCCGCCTGGGACGCGCGCCGCTTCCGCCCCAACTTCCTCGTCGAGACCGCGCCGGGCGTCGAGGGCCTGGTCGAGGCCGGCTGGGGCGGGCGCTCCCTGCGCGTGGGCGCGCTCCGCCTGAAGTGCGAGATGCCGGCGCCGCGCTGCGCCATGACCATCCAGGCCCAGCGCGACCTGCCGAAAGACCCGCGCGTGCTGCGCACGATAGTCAGGGCGGGGCAGAACCTCGGGCTCTACGCGAGCGTCGAGTCCCCGGCCTTCGTCTCGGCCGGCGACGAGGTGGAGCTACTCTGAGGCTCCGTCAGGCGTCTAAGAGTTTATGAGAGACTTAAGCAGCGTCCCCTTCTCCGTCCTCGACCTCGCGCCCGTGCCCGCCGGGTCGAGCGTCTCGGACTCGCTCCGCAACACGCTCGACCTCGCGCGCCGCGCCGAGGCGCTGGGCTACCGGCGCTTCTGGCTGGCCGAGCACCACAACATGACCGGCATCGCCAGCGCGGCGACCGCCGTGCTCGTCGGCTACGTCGCCGGGGGCACCACGTCCATCCGCGTCGGCTCGGGCGGCGTGATGCTGCCGAACCACTCGCCGCTCGTCGTCGCCGAGCAGTTCGGCACGCTCGAAGCGCTCTACCCCGGCCGCATCGACCTCGGGCTCGGGCGCGCGCCCGGCACCGACCAGCTCACGATGCGCGCCCTGCGCCGCAACTTCAACGCCTCGGTCGAAGACTTCCCGCGCGACGTCGAGGAGCTGCGCTCCTACTTCGCGCCCGCGCGCGCCGACCAGCCCGTGCGCGCCGTGCCGGGCGCGGGGCTCGACGTGCCGCTGTGGCTCCTCGGGTCGAGCCTCTACAGCGCGCGGCTCGCGGCCGAGCTGGGGCTGCCCTTCGCCTTCGCCTCGCACTTCGCGCCCGACTACCTGACGCACGCGCTCGAAGTCTACCGCGAGGGCTTCCGCCCCTCGGCCGGGCTGAAGGAGCCCTACGCGTTGGCGTGCCTCAACGTCTTCGCGGCGGACACGGACGCGGAGGCGCGCCGCCTCTTCACCTCCGTCCAGCAGGCGTTCGTCAACCTGCGCCGCGGGCGCCCCGGCCCGCTCCCGCCGCCCGTCGAGACGCTTGAAGGCGTCGCCTCTGACATGGAGCTGGCCGCCGCCGGCCACGCGCTGCGCTACTCTGTCGTCGGCGCGCCCGAGACGGTGCGCCGCGGCCTCGAAGCCTTCCTCGCCCTGACCGACGCC
>DASVTS010000034.1:0-31794 GCA_036387455.1 Pyrinomonadaceae bacterium
ATCCAGAACGAACTCTACGACCGCGAGTTCGTCCGCCGCTGGTGGAACTGGGAGGAGTACATGGCGGTCGAGCACCCCGAGCTTGAGACGAGCTTCGAGGGGTTCGAGGAGGTGCTCAAAAGCCTCTACGCCGGGTTCACCTTCGAGTACGCCGCGCGGGAGTCGGGCGTGGACGCGCGGCAGTTGGAGGAGGTCGCGCGACTCGTCGCCGCGGCCGGCACGCGCCTGTCCACGCACAACTGGCGCTCGGCCGCCTCGGGCAACAGCGGCGGGTGGCAGGTGGCGCGGACGCTCTTCCTCCTGAACGCGCTGCTCGGCGCGGTCGCCACCGAGGGCGGCGTCTTCCCGAACGCGTGGAACAAGTTCATCCCCAAGCCCGTCTACACGCCGCCGCACCCGCCGCGCTGGAACGAGTTGACGTGGCCGCGCGAGTACCCGCTCGCGATGAACGAGCTTTCGTTCCTGCTGCCGCACTTCCTGAAGGACGGGCGCGGCAAGGTCGATACCTACTTCACGCGCGTCTACAACCCGGTCTGGACGAACCCGGACGGCTTCTCGTGGATAGAGGTCTTGCAGGACGAGTCGCTCGTCGGCCGCGTCGTCGCGCTCACGCCGACGTGGAACGAGACGGCCTACTTCGCCGACTACGTCCTGCCGATGGGGCACGGCTCGGAGCGCCACGACATACACTCCTACGAGACGCACGACGCGCAGTGGCTCGGCTTCCGCCAGCCCGTCCTGCGCGCGGCGCGCGAGCGCCTCGGCGAAGAGGTCAAAGACACGCGCGAGGTGAACCCCGGCGAGGTCTGGGAGGAGAACGAGTTCTGGCTTGAGCTGACGTGGCGCATAGACCCCGACGGGAGCCTCGGGATACGCAAGTTCGCCGAATCCCCCGAGCGGCCGGGCGAGCGCCTGAGCGTTGACGAGTACTACGCCTACATCTTCGAGAACTCCGTGCCGGGGCTGCCCGAGCGCGCGGCGGCGGAGGGGCTGACGCCGCTCCAGTTCATGCGGCGCTACGGCGCGTTCGAGATCAGCCGGAAGACGGGCGCGCTCTACGAGCAGGAGGTGCCGGAGGACGAGCTTGACGACGCGCGCACCGACCGCTTCGGCCGCGTCTACACGCGCGCGCCGAAGCCGCCTTCGACGAACATCGTCCCCATCCCCGTGCTCGACGCCGACGCCGAGGGGCGTCGCTTCGTCGGCGTGCAGGTGGACGACAAAATCCTGCGCGGCTTCCCCACCCCGAGCGGCCGGCTTGAGTTCTACTCGAAGACGCTCGCAGACTGGGGCTGGCACGAGTACGCCGTGCCCGCCTACATCAAGAGCCACATACACCCCGACAACCTCAACCCCGACCAGACGGTTTTAATCTCTACATTCCGGCTGCCCGTGCAGATTCACACGCGCAGCGCGAACGCGAAGTGGCTCGACGAGATCGCGCACACCAACCCGCTCTGGATTCACCCGACGCACGCCGCCGAGCTTCGTTTGAAGACCGGCGACCTCGTGCGCGTCGAGACCGAGACCGGCCACTTCGTCGTCCGCGCGTGGGTCACCGAAGGCATACGCCCCGGCGTCGTCGCGTGCAGCCACCACATGGGGCGCTGGAAGCTCGCGCACGAAGGCGAGGGCCAGCGCCAACTGATGCAGACCGTCGCGCTCGAACGCAAGGGGAGCGAGTGGGCGCTCCGGCGCGAGCGCGGCGCGCACGCCTACGACTCGGCCGACCCCGACACGACGCGCATCTGGTGGGCCGACGTCGGCGTCCACCAGAACCTGACCTTCCCCGTCCACCCCGACCCCGTCTCGGGGATGCACTGCTGGCACCAGGCCGTCCGCGTCCGCAAGGCCGACGCGTCGGACCGCCCCGGGGACGTCCACGTGGACACCGAGAAGTCGCGCGCCGTCTACCGCACCTGGCTCCAGTTCACGCGCCCCGCCGACCTCTACTCGCCCGACGGCTCGCGCCGCCCCTACTGGCTGCTCAGACCCTTAAAGCCCGCGCGCGAGTTCTACCGCCTGCCGGAGGAAAAAGTAGACAGTAGTCAGTAGACAGTAGAAAAACCTTCGTCGGCCGAACCGTCCCTTAGCTTTCGTCAACGTCCGACCGGCGGGGCCTAACGGCTACCGGCTACTCCCCCTCTCATGGAACTCTTCCGCGCACTCGCCGTGTTGGCCGAGCCGCCCGAGCGGGCGGGGGCGGCGCGCGTGGCGGGGGCGCTGGGGCTGGGGGCGTTGCCGTCGGCGGCCGAGTACACGGACGTCTTCGTCTTCCGGCTCTACCCTTACGCGTCCGTGTATCTGGGGCCGGAGGGGATGCTGGGGGGCGAGGCGCGCGACCGCGTAGCGGGGTTTCTGGCGGCGCTCGGGCAGGCGGTGCCGCAGGAGCCCGACCACCTCGCGCTGATGCTCGGGGCCTACGCGTGGCTCGCGGAGGCGGAGGAGTCGGCGGCCGGCGCGCGCGCGCGCGACTCCCTGCGCTCGGCGCGGCGCGCGTTCCTGTGGGAGCACCTCCTGAGCTGGCTCCCCGTCTACCTCGACAAGCTGGAGCAGGTCGCGGCGCCGTTCTACCGAAATTGGGGGAGGACGCTGCGCGCGGCGCTCGACGCCGAGGCCGAAGCGCTGGGCGCGCCCGACGCGCTGCCGCTGCACCTGCGCGAGGCCGCCGCGCTCGCGGACCCGCGCGCGGCCTCCGCGGAGGAGTTCCTGACGACGGTGCTGGCGCCCGCGCGCACGGGGATGATTCTGCTGCGCGACGACATCGCGCGCGCCGCGCGCGACCTCGGCACGGGCGTCCGCGCGGGCGAGCGCCTCTACGCGCTGCGCTCGCTGATGGGTCAGGACGCGGCGGGCACCCTCTCCTGTCTCGCCACGGAGGCCGACGCGTGGGCGGCTCTCCACCGTCGGCGCACCACCGCGCACGGGCGCGTCGCCGGGTGGTGGGCCGAGCGCGCCGACGCGACCGCAAAGCTCCTCCACGAACTGGCGGCGCAGGCGAAAGGGCACGGCTCATGAGCGCGGCCGAGGATGCCGGCCGTGCGACGCGGGGTACGTGTGTCCGTGCCGCCGCGCCGGCCGCTACGGGTCGCCGTAATGAATGATGATGACCACCCGGCCGGTGGGCGTGTCCTCTGAGAAATCGATGCCGTCGCCCCTGACTTGGACGCGCTTGATCTTCTTGTTAGGGTTACCGTGTCGCCCCCGGCCGAGCCGCTGGAGCACGATGTCGTCGAACTCTATCGTGACCGAACCGCCGGAGATGACGATGGGCGGCTCGGAGGTGTAGCCGGGCATGGAGATTCCCTCGTTGCGATGTTCCGCACAGTACGGCTCATCCTCGATGGCGTCCTGTTTGCAACCTTTCTTAGCGCACTTCACCATACCGCCTCCCGTCACTTCACTTCTACGTGACGAACTTAAAAATGAGCTTAAAGACGACAAGCACCGCGGCCGACAAGATGGCGATGAGGAGACAGACCTCGGCTTGCCAGAGTCGCTGACCCTTGTTCTCGTTCTTCTCGATGAGTTTCTTGCTGGATTTGGCCCAGCCTCGCGCGTGCGCGTTATAGAACCTCAGCAGGTACTCCGGGAACTCCCCCTCAGTTTTCTCCTGAAGGTCGCCGACCATCTCCCTCATGGAGTCGCCCAGGTAGTGCGGCGGTATCTTACGGACTCGAAAGACGAGCACGGAGAAGATGACGCAGGCCACGAGGAAGAGAATGGTGACGGTGAGGACGATGGCCTCGAAGACTCCGAGGTTGGGGAACGCGGTGAGGTAGGTGAAAACCCCCGCGATGAAGATTCCGGCGACGGTGATGTTGCCCTGCGCCTTCGCGTCGAGGTTCCGCCAGGCGCCGGTCAGCTCCTTGTATTCGTCGTAGGAGGCGGCCAGAGCCTTCTCGCGCAGCTCGTCGAGCACGGCGGCCGCGGTGCCCTGCCCGTACTGTGGGGCGGCCGGCTCCGGCGGCATCTCAAGTTGCTCCACCGGTATGATGTAGCACGGCGGGCGGAGGGCGGGGAGCAGCGTCACCTCGCGCGGCCTCCCATGCTTCCGCAGGCGTATGAGGTAAATCAAGGCTTCGTCCTCCCTCCGGGACAACACTCCCGTCCGGGACGGTTGCGAGGCGGCCGGCCAGCGGGCCGTGCTGCGGCGGGAGGTGAGCGCGGAGCGCGGTACTATTTACATCCGTGCGCCGCCGCTGTCAACGGATAAATGCGCCGCGCCCGCCCGAATCCTCGCGCGCTCAGAACAGTTTGAGGCCGCGGGCGCGGGCGTCGGCGAGGAGGCGGAGGAACTCCTCGCGCGGGACGAGGCGCGCGCCGAGCGCCTCCATGTGGGGCGTCGTGACCTGTATGTCGAGCCAGCCGAGGCCGCGCGCGCGGAGGTGGTCTATCAGAAACAGCAGCGCGAGCTTCGAGGCGTTCGGGCGCAGGTGGAACATGCTCTCGCCCGCGAACGCCCCGCCCGCGTCCACGCCGTAGAGCCCGCCGACCAGCTCGCCGCCCTCCCACGCCTCGACGCTGTGCGCCCGCCCGAGCCGGTGAAACTCGCAGTAGCCCCTCACCATCCGCGGCGTGATCCACGTCCCCCGCTCGTGCGCGCGCGGGACCGAGGCGCAGGCGCGTATCACCCGCCCGAAGGCGCGGTCGAGCGTGAAGGTCAGGGGCGAGCGGCGGCGCGCGCGCGCGAGGCTGCGCGGGACGTGCAGCTCTTCGAAGAAGAGCACGCCGCGCTCGGGCGGGCTGAACCAGAGCAGCGGGTAGCCCTCGACCGGCCACGGGAAGATGCCGCGCGCGTAAGCCTCCTCCAACAGCTCGGGCTCGGGCCGCCCGCCGACGGCGACGACCCCGTCGGGCGTCGCGTGGCGCGGGTCTGGGAAACGGCTCTCGGCCATGCGCCTCATGATAAAGACGTGAACCGTCAACCGTAAACCGTGACGAGAGAAAGCCTGTTTTTATCTCGTCACGGTTTACGGTTGACGGTTCACGTCTTAAAATCTCCCCATGCCGGAGCGCGAGTACGGGTTCGAGGAGGATGTGGCGACGGAGAGCCGGGAGAGGCTGAAGAAGCCGCCGCTCTTCCGCGTCCTGCTGCACAACGACGACTTCACGACGATGGACTTCGTCGTCGAAGTCCTCCGGCGCGTCTTCGGCAAGTCCGAGGGCGACGCCTTCCGCGTCATGTGGGCCGTCCACACGCAGGGCGTGGGGTGCGCCGGCGTCTACACCTTCGAGGTCGCCGAGATGAAGGTCGAGCGCGTCACGCAGATGGCGCGCGAGCAGGAGTTCCCCCTGCTCTGCACCGTCGAGGAAGAACCGGGAGAACCGTGAACCGTGAACCGTGAACCGTGACGAGAAGAAGAACCTGTCTTCTCTTGTCACGGTTTACGGTTCACGCCTTGAACGGTTTAAGATTCGCGGTTCACGGCCTTATCCTTGTCACGGTTCACGGTTCACGATTTACGGCTATTAAATGATAACCAAAGAACTGCAAGAGACTCTGAACTTCGCCGCGATGGAGGCCATCAAGCGGCGCCACGAGTACGTGACGCTCGAACACCTCCTCTACGCGCTGCTGCACGACCGCACGGCCGCGAAGGCGCTGCGCCACTGCGGCGGCGACTCGGCCGCGCTCACCAAAGAGCTGGAGAGGTTCTTCTCGGAGAAGCTGGAGAGCGTCCCCGAGTCGAGCGACGCGCTGCCCGAGTACACCGCCGCCTTCCAGCGCGTCGTCGAGTACGCGCTCTTGCAGGCCGAGGGGTCGGGCCAGAAGGAGGTGGACGGCGGCAACGTGCTGGCCGCCCTCTTCCAGTCGCCCAACTCGCACGCCGTCTACCTGCTCCGGCGGCAGGGCGTCACGCGGCTCGACGTGTTGAACTACCTCGCGCACGGCATCTCGAAGGTCGAGCCGGGCGGCGGCGCCCCCTTCGCGCACGGCGAGGAGGGCGAGGACTTCGAGGCCGAGGAGGCCGCGCGCGACCCGCTCACGGCCTTCGCCTCGAACCTCGTCGAGCGCGCCGCCGAGGGGAAGATTGACCCGCTCATCGGCCGCGAGGCCGAGGTCACGCGCACGGTGCAGGTGCTCTGCCGCCGCCGCAAGAACAACCCCATCTACGTCGGCGACCCCGGCGTCGGCAAGACCGCCATCGCCGAGGGGCTGGCCCTGAAGATTCAGCAGGGCGAGGTGCCCGACGCGCTCAAGGGGGCCGAAGTCTACTCGCTCGACATGGGCGCGCTCCTCGCCGGGACGAAGTACCGCGGCGAGTTCGAGCAGCGCCTGAAGGCGGTCATCGCCGCGCTCAAGAAGAAGGAGAACGTCATCCTCTTCATCGACGAGATACACACCATCGTCGGCGCGGGCGCCGTCTCGGGCGGCTCGATGGACGCGTCGAACATCATCAAGCCGGCGCTCGCCACGGGCGAGATGCGCTGCATCGGCTCGACGACCTACCCCGAGTACAAGGCCGCCTTCGAGCGCGACCGCGCGCTCGCCCGCCGCTTCCAGAAGATAGAGGTCGGCGAGCCCACGCTCGAAGACACGGTGAAGATTCTGGAAGGGCTGAAGAAGCTCTACGAGGAGGCGCACGGCGTCACCTACTCTCCGGAAGCCCTGCGCGCCGCCGCGGAACTCGCGGCCAAGCACATCCACGACCGCTTCCTCCCCGACAAGGCCATCGACGTCATCGACGAGGTGGGCGCGATGGTCAAGCTGATGCCGCCGGCCGAGCGCCCGGCGGAGGTCGGCGTCCGCGAGATAGAGACGGTCGTGGCGCGCATGGCGAAGATTCCGCCGCGCACCATCGCCGGCTCGGAGAAGGACAGGCTGCAAAACCTCGAGTCCTCGCTCCGCTCCGTCATCTACGGCCAGGACCACGCCGTCACGCAGATAGTGAGCGCCATCAAGCTCTCGCGCTCCGGCCTCGGGCAGGCCGAGAAGCCCATCGGCTCGTTCCTCTTCTCCGGCCCCACGGGCGTCGGCAAGACCGAGCTGGCGAAGCAGCTCGCGCTCGCCCTCGGCGTCGAGTTCATCCGCTTCGACATGAGCGAGTACGCCGAGCCGCACACCGTCTCGCGCCTCATCGGCGCGCCGCCCGGCTACGTCGGCTTCGACCAGGGCGGCCTGCTGACCGACGCCGTCAACAAGACGCCCTACGCCGTCGTCGTCCTCGACGAGATAGAGAAGGCGCACCCGAACCTCTTCAACATCCTCCTGCAGGTGATGGACCACGGGACGCTCACCGACAACAACGGCAAGCGGGCGGACTTCCACAACGTCATCCTCATCATGACGACCAACGCGGGCGCGCGCGAGATGTCGGACTCGAAGATAGGCTTCCAGAAGGGTCTGGGCGGGCTGTCGCAGGGGCACGGGCGCGGGGCCATCGAGCGCACCTTCAGCCCCGAGTTCCGCAACCGGCTCGACGCGTGGATCGCGTTCGCGCCGCTCACGTTCGAGACCATCGAGCGCGTCGTGGACAAGTTCGTCGGCGAGGTGCGCGGGCAACTGGCGGACAAGAACGTCGAGCTCGTGCTCACCGAGCGCGCGCGCCGCTGGCTGGCCGAGCACGGCTACGACCGCCAGATGGGCGCCCGCCCCATGGCGCGGCTGATACAGGAGAAGATCAAGGCGCCGCTCGCCGAAGAGATTCTCTTCGGCCGCTTGCAGGCGGGCGGCAAGGTCGTCGCCAACGCCCCCGACGACGACATCCGCCTGGAGTTCCTCGAACGCTAAAGCAGAGGGCAGAGGGCAGTAGGTCGCCTCCGGCGGCTTACTGCCCTCTGCCTACGCCCTAATTCCCGCTCCGCCCGGCCTTATACAATTCGTCCACGAACTTGGGCGCCTCGGGCTCCCACTTCAGGGGGAGCCCTTTGGACAGCCGCCAGCGGTGGAGCCAGGAGATGCCGCTCTTGTAGAGCGCGTCGGGCTCCGAGTAGGCCGCGTCCTTGAGCGCCTCTTCGAGCGTGACGAAGGCGTAGCCGCGCCGCTTCATCATCGCGGCCAGCTCGTCGAAGCGGTCGGCGTTGATTTCGTTGGCGTGGAGCAGGAGGACGTGTCTGACCTCGCGCCCGAAGGTCTCGGCCGCGAGCCGCTCGAAGTGCTCGAAGACCGACTCCATGTAGGGCACGTAGGCGTCGGCCACGCGCCTGGCCGTCTCGGCGTCGCCGCGCTTCTTCGCCTTGAAGTAGACGTCGGCGAAGATGTAGTCGCCGTTGTCAATCGTCACCGGGGCGACCGTGTAGCCGCGCGCGGCGAGGAAATCGGCGAGCCCCTTCTTGTACTCGGGCGTCGTCCCGGTGAAGAGGAACGGGTGGCGGAAGTAGCGCAGCTTCATGCCGCGCTCCGTGAGGAGCATGCGCGTCACCGTCTCGCCGCGCAGCACGTCGTCCTTGTAGTCTTCGAGCGGCCGCCTTTGCAGGTTGATGTGCGAGAAGGTGTGGTTGCCCAGCTCCAGCCCGGCGTCGAGCCACGCGCGCAGCAGCTCCGCGCGCGCGTCCATCTCGCCGCGGCGGTAGAGCTTCCCCTCGTTGACGAAGCCGACGGCGGGGACGCCGTTGCGCTTGACGCTGTCGAGCAGACGCGGCGTGATGCGACGCATGTCTTCGAGGTCGCCGTAAGGCGCCGGCAGGTCGTCGAAGGTGACGGCCACCTGCCTCGACGGCTGTGCCGCGGCCTGCGTCACGAGCGCCGACGCGAGCAGCGCCGCCGAAAGAAGAACCCGGCCGAGTTTGTACGTCAACACTTTCATGGTCGTCACTTGGCCCCCTTGAAGAACGGTATCACCTGCCCGGAGTAGTAGGGCTCCTCCGTGCACCAGAAAACGTAGTCAACCCTCAGGTACTCCGTCGCAAACCTGAGCAGTTCGGGGACGGTCGGGGGCTTTCCGGTCCTGGGGTCGGGCTCCGCGTAGTTGCCGTCCTGAACCGCGATTCCCGTGGGGACGACTCCCGACGCGTCCCTGATTAGAGGGTAGGAGTGATTCAACTGCCCGCGGCGGTGGGGCAGGAGGTCGGGGCCGCCGACCCCGACCTTCAGCCCCTTCGCGGCCTCGTAGACCGCGCGCAGGTGGCCCCTGTCTTCGCCCGGCAGCCACTCGCCCGGCATGAAGTTGGCGTACTGCATCACCACCGATTTCGGGAACGCGCGCCTGAGGGCCTTCATGTTCGTGATGATGCCGTCGCGGTAGACCTCGAAGGTGAAGCCCTTCGGGAACAGCCGCCCGCTGTGCCCGACTCCCACCGACGTCTCGGCGAAGTTGACGCCCTCGACGCGGCCGTCGAACTCCCTCCCCAGCGCGGAGAGCAGCTTGTGGAACCTCTCCTGCACCGCGGGGTCCCAGCGGCGTGCCATCCAGCCCGCGTGGACGGCGTGTTCTTCGTCTTCGCCTTTGACCTCGTACTGCTTGTCGGCGCCCCCGTTGTACCGCGCGTCGTCCAGCAGGTAGCGCGGCACGTTTATCCGCGACGCCATGAAGGTGACGTCCTGAAGCTGGATGAATAACTTCTTCCCCTTCGAGGTCAGGAAAGCCAGGTCGTCGCGGACGGGGCCGAAGTCGTACTTGTCCCGCTCCGGCTCCAACTGACGCCAGGAGTACCTCACCTGCGCGCCTTCCAGCGCCTTCGTCTCAAGGAACGACGACGCCTCACGAATCTTCTCCCTCTCCTGTCCGAAGAAGACGTAGTGGTGTACCGGCTTGGCGCCGGCGCCGGCGCAGCAGAGCAGGAGAAGCAGGGCGCACCGCGCCAACTTCAGGGCGTTATTCATACGGGGTTCCCCTCCTTTCGCGCGGCGGCCGAACTACTTCTTGTCGCCCGCGGCCTTCGCCTTCCAGCCCTTCTGTAGCTCGGCGAGGTGCCGCCGCATGGACTCGGGCAGCTCGACCTCCTCCGAGTCCCTGTGCGTAAGCCCCTTCGTCACGGCCCAGCGCCCGAGCCACGAGTCGCCGTGCTCGCCCGTGTAGGTGTCGGGCAGGGAGTACGCCTCGTCCTTCGTCGCCTGCTCCATCGTGACGAACGCGTAGCCGCGCCGCTTCATCATCCGCGCGAGGTCTTCGAAGCAGTCGGCGTTCAGGGCGCCCGCCGTCAGCATCAGCACCTGCGGTATCTCGCGCCCCGTCACCTCGCGCGAGTAGTTCTCGGTGAACTCGAACATGCGCTCCATGTAGGGGACGTACTCGGCGCGGATCGCGGCGGCGGCCGCCTCGTCCTCGCGCCTGAGCGCCTGGATGTAGGCGTGGCTGAAGAGCCAGTCCATGTTGTCTATCGTGACGGGGTGAATCTGGTAGCCGCGCCCGCGCAGGAAGTGCTCGACGCGCGACTTCGTCTCGGCGTTCGGCCCCGTGTTCAGGTAGGGGTAGCTGAAGTAGCGCACCTTGCGCCCGCGCTCGGCCGAGAGCCTGGCGATGGTCTGCTCGCCGCGGACGACGTCGGCCTCGAACTCCTCGGCCGGGCTCTTGTAGAGGTTCGTGTGGTTGGCCGTCTCGTTGCCCAGCTCGTGGCCGGCGTCGAGCCAGTCGCGCAAGGTCTGGACGCGCGCCTCGTTGACCGCGCCGTCGTCGTTGTAGAGCCGCGCGTCGTTGACGAAGGCGACCGCCCGGATGTCGTTGGCGGCCAGCCCCCTGAGGAGCTTGCGCGTCTTGTTGGCGAGGCGCCCCGCGTCGTAGATGTTGCCGGGGTAGTTGACGAAGGTGACGGCCACCTGCCGGCGCGGCGCGGGGGCCTCCGCGAAAATCCTCCCGGCCGGCTCGGGCCCGGCGGTGGCGTGCGAGCGCTGCGCGGCGAGCGCGCCGCAGAGGATGGCGGCGGCCGCGGCGAGCGCCGTCGCGGCCGCCGCGGGGCGGCGCGCGGACGTGCGGGGGCGCTCGGCCCCTCGGTTGACGAGTCTCTGTATGCGTTGCATGAGTGAACCTCCGTTGGCTGCTAAGGCCAGCGCCGCCGGGGGCACGTGCTCCGTGCGCAGGTGTTCGAGCGCCGCCAGGGCGCGCGCGTAGAGCAGCACGTCCCCCGTCGCCTCGACCGCCGCGTCGTCGCAGGCGTGCTCGCGCTCGGCGCGCACGCGCCGCGAGAGCCACCAGGCCGCCGGGTGGTAGAAGAGCAGCGTCTCCACGGCCGTCTGCAAGAGGTTGACGGCGTAGTCGTACCGGCGCACGTGCGCCAGCTCGTGCGCGAGCACGGCCTCCAACTGCTGCGGCTGAAGCCCCAGAAGGGCGCCGGCCGGGATGAGTATGATGGGCCTCAGGTGTCCGACGACCGTCGGCACTTCGACCAGCGCCGACTGGCACAAGACGACCGCGCGCCGCACGCGCAGACGCCCCGACACGCGCGCGAGAAGTTCTTCGAAACGTTCGGGCACCGGCGCCGCGCTCCGCCTCAGCCGCAGCACCAGGAGCCACGCGCCCGCGAACCGCGAGCCCAGGAGAAGGACGCCCGCCAGCCACCCGCAGACGAGCCACGGCAGAAGCCCCGCCACACGCTCCTCGGCCCAGCCGCGCAGGCCCGAAGCCTGCGAGACGGCCGCCGACTCCGACTCCTTTTGCGGGAGCGCCGCGGGCTCTCTCCCGACCCGCGGCGCGCCCCCGCGCTCGCGCACCGAGTCGGCCCACGTCCCCTCCGACGCGACCGGCCCGCCCGCGAACAGTCCCCGCGGCGTGCGTGCCGAAAGGCAGGCCGTGGCCGCGGGCAGAAGGAGCAGGAGCAGGAGCGCGAAGGCCCCGCCCGCGTAGCGCGTGTTGGCCCCCGCCCTCGCCGTCAGCGCGGTGAAGCAGGCGTAGACGGCCGCCACCAGAGCCCCCTGCCACAGCGAGTGGACGAGCGCCCACCCGGCCGCGTCGAGCGCCTGACGTGCCGCTAAGGGGAGTTCTGTCAACAGATAGACTTCGGCCGTCAACGCTCCCCCCTTTCCAGCTCGTCGAGCAGGTGACGAATCTCGTCCAACTCGTCGGACGTGGCGCGCTCGGTCGAGAGGGCCTGGAGGACGAGCTTCTTCGCCGACCCGTCGAACGCCTTCCGGAGAAGGTCGCCGACCAGACGGCGCTGCGTCTCGTCCTCGCGGGCGGCGGCCTCGTAGCGGTGCGCGCGCTCGCTCTCGTCCCTCACGACTAAACCCTTCTCCGCCATAATTTGCATGAACTTGAGGACGGTCGTGTAGCCCGTCGTCTTGTTCTCCCCTAACGTTTCGAAGACTTCCCGCACGGTGCTGGGGCCGCGTCGCCAGAGCACCTTGAGGATTTCCAGTTCCGCGTCCGTCGGGCGCGGCAGTTCAGCTTCAGGCATTGCGCAATACCTCTCAGACTCAAGTCGCCGGCGAGACTACTACGAAGAAGTTCGTACTGTCAACGAAAATCTTCGTACTTACTCTCAAGATACCGTTTTGAATCTGCTAAATGAAGTAACAGTTAGATTTTTAATCATGTGGAGGAATGGCAGTAGCCCGACCGTGAGGGAGGGCGCCTGTCTCTCGCCGTACGCTATGACGAAAGCCATACGCCCTCCCTCACGGTCGGGCTACTGCCTTTACCAGCGGTGGTAGGCCGGGTGACCGGGGCGGACGGCGACGAAGGTGCCGCGGCAGGTGGCGCAGGTCTTGCCGCCGGCCGCGAGCGTGGCCTCGACGATGGCGCGCTCGTCTGTCGATTCGACGACGCGCGCACTAAGGTAAATTGTTGTGTTCGTGGGCGTTGGGCGCAGAAGTTTGACGGAGTATTCGGCGGTGACGGTGCAGGGCGGGCGCTCGGCGCCGGCGCGGCGCATGAGGTGGTAGGCGGCCGCCCAGTTCGAGTGACAGTCGAGCAGCGCGCCGACGATGCCGCCGTTGAGCATTCCGGGGAAAGCCTCGTGGTGCGGCTCCGCCTGCCACTCGCAGACGACCTCCTCGTCGTCATCACCCGACGGAAAGCTCCGCACGTGCAGCCCCTGCTCGTTGGCCGGGCCGCACCCGAAACACGCGCTCCCCGGCGCGTAAAGCTCTTGCAGACTCGGGTTCATAAAATCAGCAGGCGGTAGGCAGATTCTCCTACTGCTCGGTCTTCGGGTCGTCGGCGGTGGCGCGCTCGCCGCGGCGGTCGGCGGCGCGCAGCACCTCGGTCTGGTCGATGTAGAAGGAGCGTCGGCCGCTCCGGCCGTAAACCTTCGGCGTGGCCGTGGCCTCGAACTTGTCGGAGGTGGCGGTCAGCTCAATTTTGTACTCGACGTGTTCGAGGAAGTCCTTCTCCAGCACCCCCTCGGCCAGAAGCTCTTCGAGCGTGGCGAAGCGCTCCTTCTTCTTCTCGTTCCTGTAGGTCAGCTCGGCCGAGCTGATGCGCTGGAGCGTGTAGGCGGCCGCGGCCTCGCCGGCGATGACGGGCGCGTCCTTGACCGCGACGGCCACGGTGGTCGCGTACGTCTTGACGAGCGAGAGCGGGAGGCGCATCTCGTGGAGCAGGACGTCGCCCTCGTTGGTCGCCTCGTAGGAGGCGGGCGCGAACTCGGCCGCCTCAAGCTGCGCGAGCAGCGCGCGCACGACGGGGTCGGTGCTCCCGGAGGAACTCGCCTTCGCGTCGTCGACGACCCGGCGGACGATGGCGTCGGAGACGAAGATGTGGACGAGCTTCTGCTTGGCCTGCCAGGAGGTCGCGTCGCGGTAGTCGTTCGAGGCGGCGAGCGTCCGCCGCGAGGCGAACGAGTCAATACAGTGGCGGACGGCCTTCAGCTCGCCGACGAGGAGGAAGTTGTTGACGATGGCGTAGGAGATGCCGCCGGCGGCGCCGAGCGTGCGAATCTCGTAGCCCTCCCGCTTCTCGGGCGCGGCCTGCGCGACGCCCGGCGAGACGAACCCGAGCGCGACGAAGACGCGCGGCAGTATCTCGCGCATCTTCGCCGTGTCGTTGAGCGAGGCGATGAAGACGGGGCCGGCCTCCGCGTCGCGCTCCTTCTCCTCCTCCGGCGCCCCGGCGCGCGGGCCGCGCGAGCCGATGCCGAAGTCCCTCGCGTCGAGCGGCATGCTCAGCGCCACCTCGTTGCCGAGCGAGGGCAGCAGCTCCTCCTTGAACTTGAAGCCGAACAGCTTCTCGACGGCGGCGATGGTCTCGTCGGCGCTCGGCTCGCGCTCCGCCTTCTCGCCGTCTTCCGGGTCGTCGCCCCTCATGTTCACCGCGGCCATCAGCCCCGCGGGGTTGACCGACGCCGCGCCGAGCGTCGAGTTGTAGACGTGCTCCCAGTTGAGCGAGCCGGCGACGAACAGCTCGGCGTCGGCGGGCGCGACCGCGGCCGACTCGGCCGTGACGGGCGGCCCCGAGACGATGTTCGGCAGGAAGGGGATGAGGGCGATGGTGCCCTCCGGCGTGCTCTCGACGGCGAGCCTGACGGCCAGCGCGCCGCGGTCGAGCCCGAGCCCGAGCGCGACCGCGCCGGGGATGCGCGGCACGCCGCCCCAGAGGTTCCGCAGGACGCGCTCGAGGCCGCGCACCGCCACCTCCTCGGCGCTCGGCGGCGGGGGCGGCGCCTCTTCCGGCGCCGCCTCGCCCCCGGCCCTGCCCGCCTCCGCCGGCGGGCCTTCCTCCCCGGGGCGCGGGTCGGGGTCTTCACGCGGGGCGTTCGGGTCGGGCGTCGCGTCCGCGGCCGGGGTCGGCTCCGGCGACGGCCCGCCCGGCGGGGTCGTCTCCGCCCGCAGCACGACGCCGGAGCCGCCCACGTCGGCTACGACTGCCGTGGTGTCGGTCGCCCCTTCGGGCGCGGGGTTATCCTCCTCAATCTTCTGCAACTGGAGCGCCCACGCGCGCTGCGCGACGTCCGTGTCCACGTAGACGAAGAGCGCGTCGTTGACGAAGCGCGAGCGCACCGACTGGAAGCGGGCGCTGTCGGCGAGGCTCGGCTCGCCCTCCTCGCCGCGCAGTTGCCTGAGCTTGAAAGGCCCGTCCGACGAAATCAGCCAGCGCCCCACGCGCCGAATCGCAAAGTCGGAGCCCGGCACCTTCGCCCCCGGCCTCTGCCCGCGCCGGCGCTGCGCGACGCCCGGGTCGGGCGGCGCGGGCTGCTCGCCCATCGCCTTTTTGACCTCCCGCACCTGCTCGCCGATGATGCGGCGGAGCTTCGGCTCGAAGGCGACGGCCGCCGCGGGCGACTCCAGCTCGAAGGCGGCGACGCCCTGCGGGACGCCCCCGCGCGCGGGCATGAAGGCGATGACGATGCGCGACTCGCCGAGCACCTCCCTGTTGTCGGAGACGAACGAGTAGAAGTCCGTCAGCGGCCTCGCCTCCGGGCCGCCGAGCAGCGTCAGCGCCGCGACCGCCGACTTCACCTCCTCCGTCTGCGAGAGCGTGCCGACGCGGCGCAGCTCCGCGTAGACGGTGTAGGCGTCCGCGGCCAGAAGCTCCTCGAAGGCCGGGTCGGGCTCGGGCCGCCGCGCCTGCTGCGGCTGCGCGTGCGGGGCCGGCGCGGGCGCGGGCGTCGGCGTCTGTGCGGCGCCGGCGCGGGGCGCGGCGTCGGCGGGTCGGGCGGTCGGGGTCGCGTTGGCTCTCGGGGCGGGCGCGGAGGCGCGCGGGCGCGTGCGCGGAGGCGTCCGGCGTCGCTGCGCGAGGCCGCCGCCCGGCACGGAACTCAACAGGAGGAGCGCGGCGCAGGCGTGCGCCGTGAGGCGGGGGAAAAGTCGAAGGGCTCTCATCTCTTCTTCACCAGGGGACGCGCTCGGGCCGCGGAAGTCGCGCCGCGGGAGGCTCGGGAAGCGGCCGCCTCCGGTCGCCCCTTCGCGGCCGAGATTGTAACCCACGCCGCCCCCGTTGTAACGGCCCGCCCGCCCGCCGCGGCGCGTAAACACAGGGTTGGGCCGGGCGCCGCCGCGCCTTATAATGACGGCCGAGGTGCTACATGAGTACGAAGTCCGAAGCCGCCATCGAAGACCTGTACCGCGTGCCCGACAACCGCAAGGCGGAGATAGTCAACGGGGAGGTCGTGCTGATGTCGCCCACCGGGGCCGCGCCCAATTTCGCCGCCGGCGAGATATTCGCCAGCCTGCGCGAGTTCGCCCGCAGGACGAAGACGGGCCGCGCCGTGACCGACAACGCCGGCTTTAAAGTCGACCTGCCGCGCCGCGCGTCTCTCAGCCCCGACGCGGCCTTTTACACGGGGAAGGCCGGCGGGATGAAGTTCTTCGAGGGCGCCCCGGCCTTCGCGGCCGAAGTGCGCAGCGAGGGCGATTACGGCCCGAAGGCCGAGCGGGAAATCGCGCGGAAGATTGCCGACTACTTCGCGGCCGGGACGCTGGTCGTCTGGGACGTTGACCTGCTCGGCGAGGACGCGGTCAAAGTCTACAGACGCACGGCCCCCGACAGCCCCACGGTCTACCGCCGCGGCCAACTCGCGGAAGCGGAGCCGGCCGTCCCCGGCTGGACGATGCCCGTGGACGACCTCTTCGAGTAATCACACGCCGGCCGGCCCGCCGCACGAGACCCACGCCTCGGCCCCCGCCGTCCGTTCGCGGCAGCGCTGCGCGGTTGACTTAGCCGCGGCCGAGCGGCGAAACTCTCGGACGCCCCCTTCTTCTCTTCCAACTACGAGGCCACAAGGACGATGAACAGACGTCATTTCGCCACCTTCGCGCTCGCCGCCGCGCTCTCGGCCGCCGCCGCCTGCACGACCACCGCGCCGAACAGCAACCAGACGGGGGCGACCAGCCCGACGCCGGCCGCCGCCGCCGCGGGCCTCCCCGCGGAGCTGAAGCCCGCGCTCGACTCGGTCAGCGCCGACGACCTTCTGCGCCACATCAAGGCGCTCTCGTCCGACGAGTACGAGGGGCGCGGCCCCGGCACGAAGGGCGAGGAGCTTTCGGTCAAGTACATCGCCGACGAGTTCAAGCGCATCGGCCTCAAGCCCGGCAACCCCGACGGCACCTACTTCCAGAAGGTGCCGCTCGCGGGCTTCCGCGCCGAGCCCGAGGCCGTGCTCAAGGCGGGCGGCAGGGAGCTGAAGCTTGAGAACCTGAAGGACTACGTCGCCGTCTCGCGCCGCTACGAGCCGCAGGTGAACGTGGACGACTCCGACGTCGTCTTCGTCGGCTACGGCGTCACGGCGCCCGAGTACGGCTGGGACGACTACAAGGGCGTGGACGTCAAGGGCAAGACCATCGTCATGCTCATCAACGACCCGGCCGTGCCCTCGCCGTCGAACCCGGCGGAGCTCGACCCGAACGCGTTCAAGGGCAAGGCCATGACCTACTACGGCCGCTGGACGTACAAGTACGAGGAGGCTTCGCGCCGCGGCGCGGCGGCCGCCGTCATCGTCCACGAGACGGGGCCGGCGGGCTACCCCTTCGAGGTGGTGAGCGGGAGCTGGGGGCGCGAGAACTTCGACATCGTCTCGCCCGACAAGAACGCCGGCCGCGTCGGCGTCGAGTCGTGGATTACGCTCGACCGCGCGAAGGAGCTGTTCGCCGCCGGGGGGCAGGACTTCGACGCGCTGAAGAAGGCGGCCGTCACCAAAGAGTTCAAGCCCGTCGCGTTGAACGCGAAGGCGACCTTCCACGTCAGGAACACGCTGCGCACCATCGACTCGCAGAACGTCGTCGGCCTGCTCGAAGGCTCCGACCCGGCCTTGAAGGGCGAGTACGTCGTCTACTCCGCGCACTGGGACCACCTCGGGCGCGACGAGAAGGCGCAGGGCGACGGCATCTACAACGGCGCGATTGACAACGCCTCGGGCGTCGGCACGGTGCTGGAGATAGCCGAGGCGTTCACCAAGCTCCCGGCCGCGCCGAAGCGCTCGACCGTCTTCCTGATGGTGACGGCCGAGGAGAAGGGCCTGCTCGGCGCGAAGTATTACGCCGAGCACCCGCTCTACCCGCACGCGAAGACGCTCGCCAACATCAACATCGACGGCGTCAACCAGTGGGGGCGCACCTCCGACATCACGCTGGTGGGCCTGGGCAACTCGACGCTCGACGACCTGGCGCGCGAGGTGGCGCAGGCGCAGGGCGGGCGCACCATCACGCCCGACCCCGAGCCCGAGAAGGGCTTCTTCTACCGCTCCGACCACTTCGAGTTCGCCAAGCAGGGCGTGCCCGCGCTCGACCCCGACTCGGGCGTCAACTACGTCGGCAAGTCGCCCGAGTTCGCCAAGCAGAAGCGCGAGCAGTACGAGGCGAACGACTACCACAAGCCCACGGACGAGGTGAAGCCCGACTGGGATTTGTCCGGCGCCGTCGAGGACGCGCAGCTCCTCCTCGCCGTCGGCCACAGGATTTTGCAGGGCGACAAGTTTCCCGAGTGGAAGCCCGGCACCGAGTTCAAGGCGGTGCGTGACAAGTCGCTCGGCGGCGCGGGCGCGCCGTAGGAGAGGCGCCGAATCGTCTTTAGAGTTATGAGAGCCAGAGCGTTAGTTTCGACCGCCCTGCCCGCGCTCGGGCTGTGCCTCGCGTGCCTCCCGGCGGCGGCGGCGGGCGCGCGGCAGACTCAGCAGAAGCCCGGGGCGCAGGCGAAGCAGGGGTCGGCGCCGAAGGCGGAGCCGACGCCCGCCCCGCAGGCCGCGAAGAAGAACGCGCGGCCGGAGGGCGAGGCGGCGCCCACGCCCGAGCCGTTCGAGAAGATGACGCCGGGGCAGATGTCGGGCCACTGCGTGACGCTCGACACGGAGGCGGGCGAGATCGTCGTCGAGCTGCTGCCCGAGGCCGCGCCCGAGTCGTCGCGCAACTTCCTCAACCTCGCCGCCGCGGGCGCCTTCGACACGACGACCTTCAGCCGCGTCGTCAAGGACTTCGTCGTGCAGGGCGGGAACGTGACGACGCGCGAGAAGGCGACGCCCGAGCTTCTGCGCCGCGCGGCGCGCAAGGTGCCCGACGAGCCGAACGAGGTCAAGCACGTGCGCGGCGTCGTCTCGCTCGCGCGCCCGGCCGAGCCGAACTCGGCCACCTCGCACTTCTTCATCCTGCTCAACGACGCGGCGCACCTCGACGGCAGCTTCGCCGCCTTCGGCCGGGTCACGTCGGGGATGGAGGTGGTGGACAAGATTGCCGCCGGCGAGCTGGACGGCGAGAAGCCCAAGAGCCCCGTCCGCATCCGCCGCGCCGTCGTCTCGCGCTGCGCCCCGCCGCCGGACTAGGGGAGGCGGAAGGATGAAGTCGGGGCAGTCGGCCGCCCCTTCATCCTTCCGACTTCCAGAAGTCGCCCACCATAATCCCGAAGCTCGTCAGTCCCACAGACATCGAACTCCTTTCACTTCAGACGCTCGACCGTCGCCGTGCCGACGAGCGGGTTGTATGTGACGCGCAGGACGCTCGTGACGAGCGCGCCCGCCGAAGTCGTGTTCGTGCCCGAGCCCGGGGTGCCCGCCGCGCCGGAAGTCCCGCCCGCCGGGGCCGCGACCGCCGGGGTCATGCCGCCGGAGCCGCGCGGCAGTTGGCCGACGATTTGGAACTCGACCGTGAAGGGCTCGTTCGACGGGTTGTTGAAGCGCAGGCGCCGCGCGCCCGTCGTCTCGCCGCCCGCGAGCGCGCCGTCGCCGACCTTGATGATGGGCTCGCCGCTCGTCGCGGAGAAGTCGGTCAGCGTGTTGTTGTGGAACGTGATGGCGTCGGCCGCCGGCGGGGGCGTCGCCTGCGGGGCCGGCGCCGGAGTCGAGCCCGACGCCTCGGCCGCGAAGCCGGCAAGCCCGGCGAAGCCCGCCAGCGTCGCCGTCAACAGCAGCGCCCCCGCCAGCACACGGAATGTTTTCGACATGATTCTTCCTCCCCGACGGCGGCGCCGGCGCGGTGCCGGCGCCGCCGTGCACGGTGCCTACTTCAGCGCGCCCAAAAGCTTGACGCTCGCCGTCTTCGTCAGCGGGTTGGCCGTGACCCTGATGAGGGACGTCGGCGCGAGGCCCGACTGCGAAGTGCCGCCGCCCGACGCGCCGGGCGACGAAGCCGCGGACGTCGTGCCGCCGCCCGCGCCCGACGCGCGCTGGTAGGCCGTCACCTGTATGTCGTAGGTGAACAGCTCGGCGCGCGGGTCGCTGAAGCGGAGCGTGCGCGAGGCGGTCGCCTCGCCGGCGGCGAACGTCTGGTCGGCGCCGAGGCGGTTCGTGTAGTCGAAGAGCGCGGGCGAGGCGGGCGTCCCCGCGCCGCCGTCGTCCGCGTTCGAGACCCGCACGGTGCCCGAGGCGGAGTTGACGCCGACGACGCGCAGCTCGACGCGCGGCAGGTACGTGTTCGCGGTCGCGTTCGTCATGCTCAGGTCGAGCTGGAAGACGCCGCCCGCGAACGTCACGTTCGACATCGCCGTCTGCACCGAGTTCGTGATGTCCACGAGCGCGCGGCGGTCGACGAGCACCCCCCGCGCCCCGCCCGCGGGCGTGACGTGGAGGCCGACCTGCCCGTCGTGCAGCCCGCGCACGCGGTAGAGCAGCTCGCCGTCGGGCTGGTCGGTCAGCGCGAGGGCCGAAGCGCCGGCCGCGGGCGTGGCGATGGTCTCCCACGTCTGGCCGCCGTCCGCCGAGCGCTCGACCTCGAAGCGGCGCTCGCGCCCCTCGGGCTGCCACGCGAGCGCGAAGGCGCCGTCGAAGTCCACCTGCCGCCCCCCCGCGTCAACGAACTCGCCGGCGACGGGCGAGAGCGCAGGCGGCGCCGCGCCCTTCGACAGGTTGGTCGTGACGGTGAAGTCGGTGGCGGCGTTCGTGAAGCCGACGACGCGGTGCGTGTAGGTGCCGGGGCGCGAGACGCGCACGCTGACGTGCTCGGGGCCGCCCGCCGCGCCCGAGCTGGCGACGACGTTGCCTTCGGGGTCGAGCAGCTCGTAGTCGAGGTCGGGCTGGTCGCCCGCCGGCAGGAGGAACCACTCGGTCGTCGCCTCGACCTGGTAGGTGGAGGCGTCCACCTCGAACGGCAGGTCGACGTAGGTCGCCCCGTCGGCGAGCTGCGTGCCGTAGTCGCCGGCGGGCACCGTGCCGGTCTGCGTCAGGGTCTGGACGGCGGGGCCGGCCGGGAGCGAGTCGGCCGGGCGGAAGTAGAAGGGCATCCGCAGACTCTCGCCGCCGTCCGCGCGCTTCGCGGTGACGAACCACTGGAGCTGAAGGCGCTCGAAGAGCACCTGCGAGCCGTCGGTCTTGGCCGCCATCACGTCGCGCAGGAGGTCGCCGTCCACGCTCGCGCTCACCTGGAAGGTGGCCTCGCCGCCGGGCGGCAGGGTCACGCTCGGCTGCGAGACGTTGACGTTGATGCCCGCGAGCTGTAGGTCGCGGTTGTTGGCGACGGCGAGGCCGTAGGTGCCGCCCTGCCCCGAGAGGTCGCGGACGGTGACGGGGACGGTGGCGGTGTGCGTCACGCGGCTGTTGATGACGGGCACCTCGCCGAACGAGTGGCTGCCGAGGATGCCGGGCGCCTCGATGCCGTCGCCCGCCACGCCCATCAGGGCCTTGGCCGTCAGCGCCTCGTAGACGTTAATCAGGCCGCCGCCCTGCGCGATGATGGAGTCGGCGGTCGTCCAGCCGTCGGCCTTCGCCGCGCCCGCGCGGTCGCGCAGGTTCGTCGCCGTGTTGATGAGGGCGGTGCGCACCACGTCGGGCGTCCAGTCGAGGTGCGCCTGGCGGACGAGCACGGCCGCGCCCGCCGTGTGCGGCGAGGCCATCGAGGTGCCGTCGAGGTGCATGTAGTTGGGCGTGTTCTCCGTCGCCGCGGCCAGGCCCCCGAGCAGGCTCGCGGGCGGCACCGCCGCCAGCACCGCCGCGCCGGGCGCCGAGACGTCCGGCTTCACCTGCCCGAAGCCGCGGACGGGGCCGCGCGAGCTGAAGCCCGCCATCTCGGGGCTGAACGACGACGAAGTGGCCGCGCTCACGCGAATCTGCTTCGCGGAGACGGCGCCCGCCGCCCCCGAGCCGATGACGGACTTGAGGTACTCGCCGTTGGCCTTCGAGATGCCGAGCACGGGGATGGTCGAGGCGTAGACGGTGACGCCCGACAGCTCGCCCTCCTCGTTGT
The DNA here is from genome assembly GCA_036387455.1 of Pyrinomonadaceae bacterium. Taxonomy (GTDB): domain Bacteria; phylum Acidobacteriota; class Blastocatellia; order Pyrinomonadales; family Pyrinomonadaceae; genus QHXN01. The sequence goes on from DASVTS010000034.1 coordinate 21,917, forward strand.
TGTAGATGACGGCGGCGACCGCGCCGGCGGCGGCGGCCTGCGCCGCCTTGTTGACGAAGAGGCCGGTGCCGGCCGCGTCGGCGTCGACCGTGCTGCCGCGCGCGATGAGCGCGACCTTCCCGCGCACGGAGGACGGGAACTGGTCGGGCGTGTCGCCCACGCCGCAGTAGACGTAGTTGTTCTGGAGCCCGGCGGGGACGGCGGCGCCGCCGTCGAGCAGGTTGGCGTTGATGCCCGAGAGGCCGCCGACGACGTCAATCTTGTAGGTGGAGGCGCTGTCGCCCGGGTGCGTCGTCGCGCCGACCGAGATGACGTGGCGGCCGGCGGCCGGGCTCCCCGTCGTCCCGTCCGCGGGGCCGGAGTTGCCCGACGAAGCGACGACCGTGGCGCCCGCGAGCGCCGCGTTGCTGCACGCGACCGCGGTCGGGTTGTCGGGGCCGCCCGAGCCGCCCAAAGAGAGGTTGATGACGTGCGCGACCGGCTTCGGCTGGCCCGTCAGCGTGAAGGGCGACATCGCGTCTTCGAGCGCCATCATCGTGTCGGAGTTCTCGCAGCCGCCGACGGAAGGCAGGCCGAGGCTGCCGGGCGTCGAGCGGACGTCGCTGCACACCTTGTAAGACATCAGCCGCGCCTGCGGGGCGACGCCGTGGAGCCTGACGTCGTCGGCCGTGCCGGGCAGGCCGTCGGCGCCCGGGTGCTGCGCGAGGTAGCCGGCGGCCGTCGAGGCGACGTGCGTGCCGTGGCCGAAGCCGTCCTCGACGGCGACGTCCGTGAGCGGCAGGTAGTAGACGACCTTCTTGTTCGTCGGCACGGCGGCCGAGGCGGGCGCGACGCCGAGGCGCGGCGGCGTGGGGTCGCCGCCGAACATCGGGTGCGTCCAGTCGATGCCGGTGTCGATGACGGCGAGGTACATGCCCTGACCCTCGAAGCCCTCGCGCAGGTCGTCGAACTGCGAAAGCTCGGGGACGGCGCCGTAAGCCTTCGGCGCGTTGATGTACTTCACGCTGCGGTCGAGCTGCGGGTAGAGCAGCGCGTCGGCGTGGACGCTCTTCACCTCGGGCATGGCCCTGAGCGCGGGCGCGGCCGACCGCGGCACCTTCAGCGCGAGGCCGTTGTAGACGAGCGTGTAGCGCAGGGGCACGGTGGCGGCGAGCCGGCCGTCGTAGCCCTTCACGCCCTGCGTGGCGAGCGTGGCCGCGACGCCGCGCGCGGCGAGCGAGGCGAGGAACCGGTCCTGCTCGGCGGCGACGCGCGAGCGGTAGGCTTGCAGCTCGTCGCCCGAGAGCGCGCGGCCCTGTTGGCGCGCGCGCGCCGCGTAGACGGCCGCCGGCTCGCCCTTCAACTCGACGATGACGGTCGCCGAGTCGCCCGCGCCGGCCGAGGCGCGGCGGGAGTCGCGGCCCGCGAGCGCGGCCAGCACCGAGAGCGCGGCCAGCAGAAGGAGGCAGGCCGTCTTACGTCCTCCGGACACAAAGATGCTTTTCTGGATTGCGAACATGACTCTGGATTCTCCTGTTATGAATCGGTAGGCCGGGAGTGGCTGCTAAAAACTTCTCGCTCGGGAGGAAGCCCGACCGTTGGGGGGTCGGGCTTCCTCCTCACATCTATTCGCCGAACATCAGCGCGATGAGCTTCGACATCGCGGGGACGAAGTCGGCGCGCTTGACGGGCGTCGAGGGCTCGAAGCGCGGGCCGGGCATGGCGACGAACTGGCCGGGGCCGACCTGCTTGATCTGCGCCGGGTACGCCTGCAAGAGCCCGCGGTCGAGCGCGAGCTGGACGTAGCCGCGCAGGCCCGAGGGGATTTCGGCGTTGTCGGTGAGCGGCTTGCCGCCGGCGGTGACGGTCGTCACCGCGAGCGCCTTCGCCTCCCTGTCGAGCCGGAGCGCGCGCACCAGCGCGACCGCCTGCTCCAGACGGCCGACCTGCGCCGACCCGCCGAAGGTCGTCCCAGAAGTGCCCAGCACGCCCTCCCTGCGGAGCGACTCGGCGAAGAGCGCCTCGGGCGTGCCCGCGCCGAGGTCGGTGAAGCTCGGGCGGTTCGGGACGTACTGCGGGACGCGGGCGCCGAGCATCAGCGCGCGCGCAAGCTCCGAGCGCGTCAGCACGTCCTCGGGGCGGAAGAGGCCGCCGTCGGCCGACATCACGCGGTCGTAGACGAGGCGCAGCGCGGCCGCGCGCGCCCCCGCTTCGAGCGCCGCCACGTCCGCGACCTCGGCCGGGTTGTAGAGGTAGTGGCGGACGGTGACGGTGTAGGGCTGCGAGGCGGCGACGCCGAAGCCCGCCACGCCCGCCGAGACGCGCACGGTGTACTCGCCGCCCGCCGGGAACTCAAGTTTGACGCCCTCGCGCGCGCCGAACAGGCCGCCGAGGTTGAGGCCGTCGGCCGCGGCCACGGTCTGCCCGCCCTTCAGCACCTCAAGGCTCAGGTCGCTGGCGACGAGGTTCGTGTTGTCCACGACGACCTCGCCCTCGCCCGACGACGGCCCCCAGTTGAGCTCGACGAAGGTGAAGCGCGCGTTGGCGGGCACGTTAATCTGGTGCGTCGCGCTGCCGTCCCGCTCGACGCTGCCCTGGTGCGACGGCGCGTCCTGGCGCGCGAGCGCGAGCCCCTTGCCCGCGAAGCCGAAGTTGCCGTAGGGCTTCGAGGGGTTCTGCGCGAGGTCCACGGCCGCGTGGACGTTGACGAGGCCGGCGCCCGCCTCGAACTCGTCGTAGGCGGCGAGCGGCGTGCTGGTGCGTTCGAGCAGCGCCTTCACCTCGTCGGGCAGAAGCCCGGGGCTCGCTTCGAGCACGTTGGCGATGACGCCCGTGATGTGCGGCGCGGCCATCGAGGTGCCGGAAATCTGCGTGTAGTTCGGCAGGAAGGAGGCCGGAATCTGCGTGTCGGCAGTCAACCCATTGGCGGCGGGGTTAACGCGCGAGCGCGCGGCGATGATGTCGCTCGTCAGCACCGCGTCGTCGGGGACGCCCGTGCCGGGCGCGAGCAGCGTCGGGCGGACGCGGTCGCTGCCGAAGATGCCGCGCGAGGAGAAGCCGGCGAGGCGGCCGTCCTTGCGCGACGCGCCGACGGCCATCACCCACGGCCAGACCGCCCAGCGGTTCTGCGTGTTCGGCCCCGAGTCGCCGTCGTTGCCGTTGGCGAAGACGACGATGATGCCGTTGTCGTGCAGGGCCTTCGACGCGACGTTGATGGGGTGGTCGGCGTCGTAGTCGGCGGCCGAGTTGCCCCACGAGTTGTTCACCGCGCGGATGTTGTAGACGAACTGGTTCGTCAGGATGTAGTCGAAGGCCGCTATCTGGCCGGCGATGAAGAGGCCGGCGCCCGACCCGAGCCCCACGACCTTCGCGCCCGGGGCCACGCCCGCGTAGAGCCCGCCCGAGGCGAGGCCCGTCCCGGCCGTGATCGAGGCGCAGTGCGTGCCGTGGCCGCCGTTCGTGTCGGAGTTCGGCTGGTTCTCAAGGTAGGACGGCGGCAGCACCCCCGCGAAGACGTTCCCCAGCGTGTCGCTGCGGACGAAGAGGCCGTCCTTGTCGTTCATGTTCATGATGACGTTCTGGACGGTCTTGCCCGCGGCGGGGTTGGTCAGGTTGTAGGTCAAATCCTGGTGCGTGCCGTCGACGCCCGTGTCGTTGATGGCGACCGTGACGCCGCGGCCCGAGACCGGCCTGCCGCCGTTCGCGCGCGTGGCGTCGGGGTCGTTGCGCAGCCGCTCCACGCCGATGAGCGGGTTGCTCTGGTGGTCGTAGAGCCGGACGGGCGCGTTGAGGTAGATGGAGCGCAGGGAGTCCCAGCCGGCCATCCGCGTGACCTGCGCGGCCGTCGCGTTGACGGCGACGACGGGGAGGCTCTGCATCCGGTAGCCGCCCCCGACGCCGAGCGCGAGCACCTGCGCGACCTGCGCGTCCGTGACGCGCTCGCCCTTGAAGGTCAGGACGACGCCGAAGAGGTCGCCCGCCCCCGCCGTCGTGAGCTTCGCCCTGAGCTGCGGGTCGAGCTTCGGCGCCGCCTGCGCGCCCGCGGCGAACGCCGCGACGAGCGCGACCGCCGCCACCAACTGGAAGAATTTCTGCCGCTTCATGAGTGCCTCCGTCCGTCTGTTCATCGACCCGCCGGTTCGCCGGGTCGTTCGGTAACTTCAATGAATCAATGAACCCGTCTCGAAATCCTTTTCCGTCGGCGGCCCGGGCGGGCCCCCGTTCCCCCGAAGGGGGCCCGCCCGCACCGCGCCCGAACCACGCGCCCCTCCGCACGGCTTGCCCTCCGCCCGGCGGCACGCGTGGCAAGCCCTCAGCGCACGACGAAGTCGGAGCCGGAGGCCGTGTCGGGGCTTAAGAGCAGCCCCGTCCCCAGCGCGCCGATGAGTATCTGCGCGTTGGCGCCCGTCCCCGTCGAGGTCATGCCGACGACGTTCGTGCCCGCGACGGCGTTAATCTTGTCCACCGAGACGCGGACGACTATCGAGTTCCCGACGACCGCGCCGGAGTCGGGCGCGCCGTCGCCGACCTGGTTGTTCGTCCCGTTCGGCAGCGTCTCGTAGTGGCCGTACTCGTAGGCCACCTCGCCCGTCTCCGAGACGTTGGCCGAGACGAAGACCGTCACGCCGTTGAAGGCCGAGCTGACCGTCCACGCGTTGTTCTGGAGCCGCTCGGCCGCGTTGGCGAGCGTGAGCGTGTAGACGATCTGGTTGTTGGCCGCGTCGTAGGCGAAGTCGACCGACCGGATGTCCTGCGCGCCCGTGCCGAAGTGGTCGCCCGAGGGGTCGACTACCTCGGGGCCGCCGTCGTCGGGGATGAGGTCGAAGGGGTGCGGGACGGCCGTCAGCCCCATCGCCGCGCGCACGGCGTTGTGCGCGTCCACGTAGCCGGCGCCGACCACGCGCTCGTCGAACGGCATCGGGTTCGCCGTCCCGCGCAGGATGGTCACCACCTCGTCGGGCGTGAGCAGCGGGTTGGCTTCGAGCATCAGGGCGACGAGGCCCGAGACGTGCGGGCACGCGAAGGAAGTCCCCTGCGAGGTCGTGTAGTAGGGCAGGTAGGCCGGCGGGATGGTCGTCAGGTCGTTGCCGACGACGGGCACGGTGCCGAGCGTGTTCGTCAGCCCCGCGCCGCGCAGCCGCGCGCTCTTGATGTCAACGCCGGGGGCCGTGACGTCGGGCCGCAGGTTCGGCGCGAGCGTGGCGTCGGCGGGCATCCCCGCCACGTCCACGCCCGTCCCGTTGTCCACGCCGCGCGAGCTGAAGTCGGCGGGCGAGCCCAGGCCCTGCTTGACGCCCGCGGCGACCGAGACCGTCCACGGCATCGTCGAGTAGGGGTTAATCGAGGTCGGCGTGTCGCCCGCGTTGCCGGCGGCGAAGACGACCACGATGTTGCGGTCGTGCGCCGCGCGCGTGGCGACGTTGATGGGGTTGTTCGGGTCCAGCCCCTCGGCGTCGAGCCCCGAGCCCCACGAGTTGTTGATGACCCGGATGTTGTAGGCGTACTGGTTGGCGAGCAGGTAGTCGAAGGCGCCGATGATGCCGACGAGCGGGAGCCCCAGCTCGTTCCCCGAGTTGACGCCGACGAGGTGCGCGCCGCGCGCGACGCCGCCGTAGAAGTTGCCCGACTGCTCGCCCGTCCCGGCGGCGACGGCCGCGCCGTGCGTGCCGTGGCCGGATTCGAGGTCGGACATCGGCTGGTTCTCAAGGTAGACGGGCGGGACGAAGCCGGTGCCGTTGACGAGGTCGCCGACGGAGACGCTCGGCAGGCCGACGAGGCCGGCGTCCGAGACGACCGTCTCGGAGAGCGGCTGGATGACGTTCTGCACGGTCTTCTTGCCGAAGGTCAAATCCTTGTGCGTGCCGTCGATGCCCGTGTCCACGTAGCCGATGCCGACGCCCTTGCCCGAGATGGGGAAGCCGGGGTTGCTCTTGTTCGCCTTCGTCACCTGCGTGTCGGCGGCCGTCTGCGGCACGCCGATGAAGGCGCGGCTGGCGTTGGTGAAGGTCTTCATCAGGCGGTTCGAGTAGACCGAGACGACGCCGGGCTGGCGGCCGACGGCGGCGAGTTGCACGGCGCTCAGGTCGGCGATAACCATCGGCAGCTCGCGCGCGGCGAAGCCTTTGGTGATGCCGGCGAGCTGGAGGCGCGAGAGCTCGGCCGGGCCGGGCTTGCGGCCGTAGGTGATGACGGCGGGGGCGGTCGCGCCGGCCGCGTGCGTGGCGAAGAAGCGCGTGAGCTGCGAGTCTATCCTGACCGTCGCCGCCGCCGACGCGCCGTCGCCGACCTGGATGCCGGCGCGCCACGGCGCGTTCGACAGGGCGAGGGCCAGCACGGCCGCGGTGATAAAGGCTTTCCTCAACGTCGTCGTCTTCATTTATCTTTCCTTCTTAAGTTCCGGCCGTGAACGTTGGGCTTGCGAGGCCGGACTGTTTAAGGTTGCGGCCCGGCGGGTGTCCCGTCTCTGCCAAGCGGGACGCCTACCGGGCCGCTCTCCCCGCCGCGCGCCGCCGTCCCGACTCCGGACGCGCGCGGCGAGAGGCTGTGTCTACGCGCGCCTTCGGCACGCTTCGTGTCAGCGTGGAGAGGATAGTCAAGACCGATTGAGCGAAACTTGAGCGCGGGACTTTTCGGCAACCTGAGGCCGCTTGAGGAAAACTTGAGGCGGGCCGGGCGGCGGGCTTAACTCGGCGGGAAGGCGATGCGGCTGAGGCGCGTCGAGGCGCCTATCGTGGTGTGGTTCGGGGCGGGCGAGGGCGAGGGGTTGCGCTCGGGGACGGGGAATGTGGCGCGCACGACTTCCGCGGGCTCGGCGGGCAGTAAAGATGTCCGCGCTTTTGCCTTCCGCCTTTTTACTTTCGCCTTTCGTACAGCAGTGGGAAGAAGCGGCCGCGCATCGGCTCGCCCTTCGGGACGGGGGGCACGCCCGCGAGGGGCGGGTCGTCGGAGTCGGAGCGGACGCCGTCGCGGAAGACGTTGATGACGGTGGCGCGGCGCGTGCGTGGGGTGTCGTTGGCGTAGGAGCCGTGGATGGTGCGCGGGTGGTGGAAGGAGGACTCGCCCGCCTTCAGCTCCGCGGCCGCCGGCCTGAACAGTCGCTTCTGCTCGTCCGTCAGGACCGACCGTATCGCGTCCATGTCGCCCGCGAGCCCCGTGGCGGGGAGGTCGGGCCAGCGGTGGCTGCCCGGCACGTAGTGGACGCAGCCGTTCTCGCGCGTCGAGTCGTCGAGGCCCACCCAGCAGGTGAGGTGCGCGAGCGGCGTCGTGCGCGTCCAGTAGGAGTAGTCCTGGTGCCAGGCGACGACGCCGCCGTGGCGCGCGGGCTTGCAGAACAACTGGTCGTGCCAGAAGCGCACCGCGGCGCCGCCGAGGAGCTGCGAAGCCGGGACGGTGAAGCGCGGGTTCCACAGCAGGTCGTGAAAGCCGGGCGCGATGCGCCACGCGCCGAGCGCGTGGAAGAGCACGCGCCCGGGGTCGGCCGACTCGTTCGAGTGGAACTCGTACCACAACGCGCGCGCCGGGTGTCCGGGGTTCATCAACTCCCGAAGCTCCGCGCGCAGCGCCTCGACCTGCGCGTCGTCGAGCACGCGGACGCCGGCCAGATACCCGTGCTCCTCGTAGAAGGCGACCTGCTCGTCCGTCAACCTGTACCGCTCCCAGTCCTCCGGCGCGGCGGGCGCGGGGAAGAGGCGCGTGACGGGCGCGTGTCGGCGCGAGAGGTCTTCGGCCATCGGGGTTCGGCTACACATTCGCGCCGGCTTCTGCTAAGTTCCGTCTTCGGGCCGGCGGCGCGGCAATTCTAAACGAGGTCGGGGAGGGCCGACCAGCCTCAGGCCGCCGGGCTCGGGGCCTTAACGGAAAGGGGAGCTTGAATCTCAACGGCCGCCCTGTCATCGAGACGCTCGCGCGCGGCGCGAGGCTGCGCTGCCCGGCCTGCGGCGGCGCCCACGTCTTCCGCTCGCCGTTCCGCGTCCGCCACGAATGCCCCGCCTGCGGCGCCGTCTTCCAGCGCGAGGAGGGCTTCTTCGTCGGCGCCATCATGATAAACGTCGTCACGACCGAGGCGGCGGTGATGGCGACGGCCGGGCTCTGGCTGCTCTCGCCCGCGGGCACCGACGCCGGCTCCGTCCTGCTCCCGCTCCTCTTCGCCGTCGCGCTCCTCTTCCCCGTCGCCTTCTACCACCACGCCTGGAGCCTCTGGCTCGCCGCCGACCACCTCGTCGAAGGGCTGCCCCGCAGGGGGCGGTAGCCTCAGGCATCCCGGGGCGCCCGAACCCTCATCTCTGAGGCCAGCGGCACGACAGAGCATTCCCCTCGCAGGCGACGGGCCGCCGAGTGTCTTTTCTCCCCGGACGACAGGCCGGACTAACCTTTCGGAGGACGTATGCCCACACCGACCCGCGCGGCGAGACGCACGAGCTGCAAACTTCTTCTTCTTCCGCTGCTCCTCCTCGCGCCGGGCGCCGCCCGGCCCGCCCGCGCGCAGGACGGCACTTCGACGGCCGCCGCCGCGCGCACGCGCTACCTCGCGGAGATGGGGCTCATCCCCGCCTCGCGCTCGGTCGCCGTGGAGGAGTTCGTCAACTACCACCGCCACCAGATAGGGCGCCCGAAGGCGGGCGACGCCGTGCTCCTCGACGTGCGCTGGGGCAACGACCGCGTCTCGGCCGCCGAGCCCGAGGCCGTCTTGCAGGTCGGCTTCAGCACGGCGCTGGCCTCCGACCGCCGGCAACTGCCGCCCGTCAACCTCTCGCTCGTCATCGACCGGAGCGGCTCGATGGCCGACGCCGACAAGCTCTCCAGAGTCAAAGAGGCGCTGCTCACGCTCGTCACGCAGCTCCGCGAGACCGACACGCTCGCGCTCGTCGTCTTCGACTCCGAGGCGCAGGTGCTCCGGCCCGCGCGCGCCGTCGGCGACCGCGAGGAGGTGAGGCGGCTCATCCGCGGGCTTGAGCCCGGCAGCTCCACCAACATCCACGCCGGCCTCATGCTCGGCTACCGGGAGGCGCTCAAAAACTTCGACCGCGGGGCGACCAACCGCGTCGTCCTCCTGACCGACGGCATCGCCAACCAGGGCGTGACCGACCCGGCGCAGATAGCGCGCGAGTCGCTCTCCTTCAACGACCGCGGCGTTGACCTCTCGACCATCGGCGTCGGGCTCGACCTCAACAAAGACCTGCTGCGCGAGCTGGCCAAGAGCGGGCGCGGCCTCTTCCACTTCGTCGCCGACGCGCAGGACATCGAGAAGGTCTTCCTCAAGGAGGTGCAGAGCCTCGTCGCGCCCGTCGCCACCGAGCCCGATTTGGAGGTCGAGTACGGCCCCGGCCTCGAACTGGCGCACGTCTACGGCTACGAGCCGGCGCGGGCCGCGGGCGCGGTGAAGATAAAGCTCGACAACATGAATCAGGGGCTGACGCAGGTCGTCCTGATGCGCTTCCGCGTCAGGCCCGCCGCGCCGGACGCCGCGCCCGCGCGGCCGTCCGTCAGGGTCAAATTCAGCTACTACGATTTGGAGCAGAAGCGGCGGGTGGTGAAGGAAGAGGAGGCGCCGCTCGCCGTCGGCGCCGGCCGCGCGGGCGACATGCTGCGCGACCCGGAGGTGGGCAAGAACTTCACCGTCGCCCAGCTCGCGCAGGCCATCCGCGACATGGCGGCCGAGGTCGAGTCCGAACGCTACAAGGAGGCCGAAGCCGTCCTCGACGCCGCCGTCGCCAGAACCCGCCGGCGCTACCCGCACCTCGAAGACGAAGACATCTCCCGCACCTTCAACATCGCGGAGAAGTACCGCGAGGCCATCCGCAAGTACAACCAGCGCCAGTCAGAAGCCCGACCGTAAGGGAGGGCGTAAGGAAGGCAAAAGTAAAAAGGCAAAAGGCAATAGTGAAGAGGGGCGCCCCTCT
>DASVTS010000035.1:0-25091 GCA_036387455.1 Pyrinomonadaceae bacterium
GAGGAGATCGAGAAGGCGCAGCGCGGGATGGTCGAGTTCCTGCTCGCCAACCACCCGCTCGACTGCCCCGTCTGCGACCGCGGCGGCGAGTGCGAGTTGCAGGAGATGGTCTTCGACTGGGGCAACCTCGAAGAGCGCTTCACCGAGCGGAAGAACTACGCGCCCGAGAAGTTCCTCTCGCCCATCGTCGCCAACGACCCGCAGCGCTGCATCCTCTGCAAGCGCTGCACGCGCGTCTGCGACGAGTGGATGGGCGAGGACGCCATCGAGGCCGGCGGGCGCGGCGCCCACACCGTCATCGGCACCTACGGCGGCTGGCTCAACTGCTCGCAGTGCGGCAACTGCATCGAGGTCTGCCCCACGGGCACGCTCCTCGACGCGACCTACCGCCACCAGACGCGGCCGTGGGAGCTTTCGCGCACGACCTCGACCTGTAGCTTCTGCTCCGACGGCTGCCAGCTCTCGGTGGGCGCGCGCCGCGGCGAGGTGATGCGCGTCGTCGCGCGCGACCGCTACGTCAACGGGCACAACGGCGAGTTCCTCTGCATCAAGGGGCGCTTCGCGCACCCGTTCGTCAACCACGAGGAGCGTCTGCGCACGCCGCTCGTCCGCTACAAGAAGGGCGGCCGCCTCGTGCCCGCGACGTGGGAGGAGGCCGTCCGCTTCGCCTCCGAGAAGCTCAAGGAGGTCGTCGCCGCGCACGGCGGCGGCTCGGTCGGCGTGGTGGGAAGCCCCCGGCTGACCAACGAGTCGAACTGGGCGCTCCTCAAGTTCGCGCGCGAGGTGCTGGGCACGGACAAGTACACCGCGACCGAGGCGTTCTCGCTCGTCCCCTTCTTCGAGAACCTCTCGGCGCCGCTTGCGACGCACCGCGACATACGCCACGCCAAGACCATCGTGCTCGTCGGCGGCGAGCCCGAGGAGTTGCAGCCGCTCACGGGCCGCGCCGTCCGCCAGGCCGTGCGCAACGGCGGCGCCAAGCTCGTCGTCGTCAACAGCCGGCCCATCCGACTCAAGCAGCAGGCCGCGCAGTTCATACACATCCTCCCCGGCTCGGAGGACGCGGCCGTGCTCGCGCTCGCCTCGCCGGGCGACGCCGCCTCCGCCGCGCGCAAGCTCGGCGTCGAGCCGGACGAGATCGCGCGGGCGAGCCAGCTCGTCAGCGAGACGGCGGGCGACGTCGTCGTCATGTTCGGCGGCGAGCTGGGCGCGGAGGCGCAGGCGGTGCTGGCGCGGATTCCTTCGGCGTTCGGCGAGCGCGAGGGGCGCCGCTTCCTGCTCCACCCGCTGCCCGTCTTCAACAACAGCGTCGGCTGTCACGACCTCGGGCTGATGTCGGGCGCCTTCAACCCGCTCGAAATCCTCGACGCCGCCGGCACGGACGTGCGCGCGCTCTACGTCGCCGGGGGCTTCCTGCCCGCGCACCTCGAAGGGCGCGAGGGCGCGCTCGCGCGCCTCGACCTGCTCGTCGTGCAGGAGCTTTTCCTGACCGAGACGGCCGCCGCGGCGGACGTCGTCTTCCCCGCCGCCTCGTTCGCGGAGGTTGACGGGACGTTCACGAACAACGGCGGGCTCGTCCAGCGCGTGCGCCAGTCCATCCCGCCCGTCCACCAGTCGAAGCCCGACTGGGCCATCACCTCGCAGCTCGCCGCGGCGCTCGGCCATGACCTCGGCTTCCAGATGTCTTCGAGCAACATCTTCCTCGAAATCGCCCGCAGCGTCGGGCCTTACGAGGGCCTGCGCTACCCGGCGCTCAAGGACGAGTCGAAGCCCGTGCAGGTCAGACACGCGCTGGCCGCGGGCGGGGACCACACGGCGCTCGTCGGGAGCCTGCGCGACTCGGTCGCCGCCCTCGGCGAGACGGGCGAGAAGACGGCCGGGACGCCCCCCGTCGGGCACGAGCTGTTCAAGCTCGGCGTGCTGACGAGCAAGGTGCCGCAGTTCCACCTGCTCGCCGCGGGCAACCCCGAGCCCGACAGCGTCCTGATTTCCCCCCTCTACCAGATCACCCTCGACCCCGCGCTCCGGCGCGAGGCCGCGGCGGGAGACTAAAGGAAGTGCAGAATGCGGAGTGCGGAATGATGAATTAGACTCGGGCCGCCCCGCCTTTTCATTCTGCACTCTGCGTTCTGCGCTCTGCACTTACTCTTATGGACTGGCTGACACAACAGATCGGGTCGGACTGGGCGCGCGCCGTGGGGCAGCTCGTGGGGATTAACGTGGGCTTCGTCGTGGTGCTGATGATCGTGGCCTACACGGTGCTGGCCGAGCGCCGCGTGCTGGGCTTCATCCAGGGCCGTCTGGGGCCGAACCGCGTGGGGCCGGGCGGGCTCTTCCAGCCGTTCGCCGACCTCCTGAAGTTCATCTTCAAGGAGGAGATTACGCCCAGCTCCTCCACGCGCTTCGTCTACTTCCTCGCACCCATCATCGCCATCACGGCGGCGCTGATGCCGATAATCGTCTACCCGTTCGGCCCGGAGGTCTCGCTCCCCTTCGTCGGCAAGTTCTCGCTCGTCGTCGCGCGCTTCGACATCGCGCTGCTCTACGTCCTCGGCATCACGTCCGTCGGCGTCTACGGCGTGGCGCTCGCCGGCTGGTCTTCCAACTCGAAGTACAGCCTGATGGGCGGGCTGCGCGCCTCGGCGCAGATGATTTCTTACGAGCTTTCGCTCGGGCTCTCGCTCGTCGGCGTCGTCCTGATGTCGGGGACGCTCGACCTCTACTCCATCGTCGAGCAGCAGGGCGGGTGGTACGGGCTGCGCTGGAACCTCTGGGACGTGACCCGCGCGCCGCAGGTCATCGGGTTCATCACCTACCTGATTTCGGCCATCGCCGAGACGAACCGCGTCCCGTTCGATTTGCCCGAGGCCGAGACCGAGCTGGTCGCGGGCTTCCACACCGAATATTCGGCCCTGAAGTTCGCGCTCTTCTTCATGGCCGAGTACGTCAACATGTTCACGGTCTCGATGCTGGCGACGACGCTCTTCCTCGGCGGCTGGCAGGGGCCCTTCGTGGACGTCTTCCCGTGGCTCGGCGTCGTCTGGTTCCTCCTGAAGGTGAGCTTCTTCCTCTTCCTCTACATCTGGCTGCGCGGGACGCTGCCGCGCTTCCGCTTCGACCAACTGATGAACTTCGGCTGGAAGTTCCTGCTGCCGGTCGCCATCCTGAACGTGGTCCTGACGGCGACGGTCCTGTTCTTCCGGTGGAGTTGATTTGAGATGGATTGGCTTCCGAGCATTTCGCAACTACTCTTCGTGCTCTTCGGCGGGCTGGCGCTGGGCTGCGCGGTGGCGATGGTGGCGCAGCGCAACCCGCTCTACAGCGCCATCTCGCTCGTGGGCGTCTTCGTCTCGCTGGCGTGCCTCTACATGCTCTTGCAGGCGCCGTTCATCGCGGCCATCCAGGTCATCGTCTACGCGGGCGCCATCATGGTGCTGGTCGTCTTCGTCATCATGCTCCTCAACGTGGACGAGGAGGTGCGGCGCCCCGTGCGGCTGGGCTACCTCATCCCCGTCGGGGTGCTGTTCGCGGCGGTGCTCGTGGGCGAGGCGGCCTTCATGCTCCAGCTCGGGCGCGGCGCGGCGCGGCTCGAACCGGCGGCGCGCGCCAACGACGTCGGGCTGACGGCCTCCATCGGGGCGGGGATGTTCACGAAGTACCTGCTGCCCTTCGAGGTGACGTCGGTGCTCATCCTGATGGCGCTCGTCGGCGCCATCACGCTCGCGCGGCAGGGGCGCACGCCGCTGCTCGCCGCGCCGGGCAACGTCACGGACGAGCCGCCCGTGCTGGCGGCCGGCGGCGGGCCGGCGCTCACGCCCGGCGACACGGCGGCGACGGGGCGCGCGTTCGCGCGCGAGCAGATAGAGCGCGCCGACGCGGCGGCCGGGCGCGGCCGGGGCGCGGACGAAAGGGGGGGCGGATGATTCCCTTGACCTGGTACCTGGCGCTGTCGGCCGTGCTCTTCACCATCGGGGTGGTCGGCGTCATCGTCAAGCGCAACGCCATCCAGATGTTCATGTGCATCGAGCTGATGCTCAACGCCGTCAACCTGACCTTCGTCGCCTTCTCCAGCTACTTCGGCGACGTGACGGGGCAGCTCTTCGTCTTCATCGTGATGACGGTCGCGGCCGCCGAGGCCGCCGTCGGCCTCGGTATCATCATCGCCATCTTCCGCAACCGCGAGTCGCTCGACGTGGACGAGGCGAGCCTGCTGAGACTTTAAGGGGCGTGAAACGTGAACCGTAAACCGTGACGAGTTAAGGGCGGCCGTCATCTCGTCAAGGTTCCCGGTTCACGTCTTGTCACGGTTTACGGTTTTCGGTTTACGGTTCAAGTTATGACGAATCACCTGCTCTCCGTCGTCGTGTTCGCGCCGCTGGCGGGCGCGCTCATCTGCTGGCTGGTCGGGCGCAGGGCCCGGAGCGAGGCCCTGGTCGGCGCGGTGGCGTGCGGGGCGGTGGCGGTCTCGGCGGTCTGCGCCTTCCTCGTCGCGTTCACGGGCGGGGGCGGCGGCGCGCTCAGGAACCCGTCGGCGGCGCCCGTCTTCAGCCACCTCTGGACGTGGATTCAGGTCGGGGGGTTCCGCGCCGACTACGGCTTCGCGATGGACAGGCTCTCCGGCGTCTACGCCTGCTTCATCACGTTCGTCGGCTTCCTCATCCACCTCTTCGCCACGGGGTACATGCACGGCGACCGCGGCTTCTACCGCTTCTTCGCCTACCTGAACCTCTTCATGTTCATGATGCTGACGCTGGTGCTGGCCGACAACCTGCTCCTGATGTTCGTCGGCTGGGAGGGCGTCGGGCTCTGCTCGTACCTGCTCATCGGGTACTACACGGACAGGCGGGAGGCGGGCGACGCGGCGAAGAAGGCTTTCGTCGCCAACCGCATCGGCGACTGGGGCGTCATCCTCGGCATCATGCTCGTCTTCTGGCTGACGGCCGGCGCGGGCGCGCCCTCCATCAGCTTCTTCGACAAGGCGCCCGACGTGCTCGGCGCGAGCGGCGGCCCCGAAGTCGTGAGCGCGCTCCGCACCATCGGCGGGATGGCCGTCGAGCCGTTCGGCTGGAGCTGGATATTCGCGGGCGGCATCACCTCCGCGGCGGTGCTGCTCTTCATCGGCGCGACGGGCAAGTCGGCGCAGATACCGCTCTACGTCTGGCTGCCGGACGCGATGGCCGGGCCGACGCCCGTCTCCGCGCTCATCCACGCCGCGACGATGGTCACGGCCGGCGTCTACATGGTCGTCCGCTGCTCGGCCATCTTCTCGCACGCGCCGACCGCGCTCTTCATCGTCGCCTTCATCGGCGCCGCCACGGCCATCTTCGCGGCGACCATCGCCATCGCGCAGAACGACATCAAGAAGGTGCTCGCCTACTCGACCGTCTCGCAGCTCGGCTACATGTTTCTGGCGTGCGGCGTGGGCGCGTTCGTGGCGGCCATCTTCCACGTGATGACGCACGCCTTCTTCAAGGCGCTCCTCTTCCTCGGCTCCGGCTCGGTCATCCACGGGATGCACCACGAGCAGGACATGCGCCGGATGGGGGGCCTGAAGAAGTACATGCCCGTCACCTTCGCCACGATGGCGACGGGCTGGCTCGCCATCAGCGGCTTCCCCCTGCTCTCGGGCTTCTTCTCGAAGGACGAGATTCTCTGGAAGACGTGGAGCAGCGAGACGCTGGGGACGGCGGGCGCGGGCAAGATTCTGTGGGTCGTCGGCATCATCACCGCCGGGCTGACGGCCGTCTACATGACGCGGCTGATGGTGATGACCTTCTGGGGCTCCGAGCGCTTCCGCGAGGCGCACGCCGGCGGGCAGGCCGACGAGGCGCACGCGCACGCCCACGACGAGGGGCACAGGCCGCACGACGCGCGCCTCGCCTCCGAGGGCGACCGCCCGCACCACGCCCCCGGCGACGAGGTCCGGGGCGCCGGGTTCGACACCGGCCACGGCGCCGCGCACCACGCCGACGCGCACGATTCGCACCACGCCGCCTCAGACTTCGACGACGAGGAGGAGCACGAGGAGGAGCACCACCACGGCCCCGTCGAGCCGCACGAGTCGCCGTGGGTGATGACGGTGCCGCTCGTCGTGCTTGCGATTCTCTCGGTCGCCGGCGGCTGGGTCGGCATCCCTTACGCCCTGAGCGGCGGCGCCGTCGCCAACTACTTCGAGCAGACTCTGGAGCCGGCCGTCGCGCACGCGCCCGAGGCCGGCGACGCCTCGGCGCACGGCGCGCCGGGCGCGGCGCACGCCGCCGGCGCCACCGCCGAAGGCCCGGCCGCGCACGGCAACCAGGGCTCGCTGCCGCAGTCGGTCGGCGAGGGCGAGGCCGGGCACGGCTCGCCGACGGGCTCGGCCGCCACGGCGACGCACGGCGCCGCGGCCGAGCACGCGCACGACCCCGAAGAGGTCGCGCAGGAGCGCCTGTTCACGGGCATCTCCATCGTCGTCGGGCTCGTCGGCATCGGGCTCGGCTGGGCGGTCTTCCGCAAGCGCCCGCTGCTGGAGATGCCGCGGCTTTTAGAGAACAAGTACTACGTGGACGAGGCGTACGACGCGGCGGTCATCCGGCCCATCAAGACGGGCTCGCGCGGGGTGCTCTGGCGCTTCTTCGACGTGGGCGTCATCGACGGCCTCGTCAACGGCATCGGGCGCGGGACGGCCGCGCTCGGCGGGGCGCTGCGCTACCTCCAGCCCGGCTTCGTGCGCTCCTACGCGGCCATCATCCTGCTCGGCGCGCTGGCCGTCGTCGGCTACTTCGCCTACAACGCCTGGCTCATACGGTAAAACGTCATGCAGCAATACCTGCTCACGATCATCATCCTGCTCCCGCTCGTCGGCGGCGTCGCCGTCGCGCTGCACGGGCTGGCGCCCTACGCGCGGCGCGAGCACTACCGCTGGATCGCGCTCGGCTTCTCGCTCGTGACCTTCGCGGCCTCCCTGCTGCTGCTGACGCGGCCCGTGGGGCTCGGGCCGGGCGGGGCGTTCCACTTCGTGACGGACGTGCCGTGGGTCTCGGCCATCGGGGCGCACTACCACGTCGGCGTGGACGGCATCAGCCTGTGGCTCGTGATCCTGACGACGCTGCTGCTGCCCATCTCCATCCTCTCGTCCTGGAACTCGGTCGAGAAGCGGCCGCTCGCCTTCTTCGCCTTCCTGCTCCTGCTCGAATCGGCGATGATAGGCGTCTTCGTCTCGCTCGACCTGCTCCTCTTCTACCTCTTCTTCGAGGCGTCGCTCGTCCCGATGTTCTTCCTCATCGGCGCGTGGGGCGGCGAGCGGAGGCTCTACGCGGCGGTCAAGTTCTTCATCTACACGGCGGTCGGCAGCCTCCTCATGCTCGCCGGCATCATCTGGCTCTGGTACCTGTACGCGAACGGCGCGGGCGGCGGCGTGGGGACGTTCGACTACGCGCTCCTGCTCGACGCGCTCCAGCAGGGGCGGATGTCTTTGAGCGCGGGCGGCGTGGCGACGCGCGAGCAGGCCGTCCTGTTCGTCCTCTTCGCCTTCGCCTTCGCCGTCAAGGTGCCGCTCTTCCCGTTCCACACGTGGCTGCCCGACGCGCACACCGAGGCGCCGACGGCCGGCTCGGTCATCCTCGCGGGCGTGCTCCTCAAGATGGGGACGTACGGGCTGATGCGCTTCAACTTCGCGTTCTTCCCCGAGGCGACGCGCGAGTTCGCCCCCTTCTTCGTCGTCCTGGCCGTCATCGGCATCATCTACGGCGCGCTGGTGGCGATGGTGCAGCCGGACGTCAAAAGGCTCGTCGCCTACTCGTCGGTGAGTCACATGGGGTTCGTCGTGCTCGGCATGTTCAGTTTCACGGAGTGGGGCATGCAGGGCGCGCTCTACCAGATGCTCAACCACGGCGTCTCGACGGGCGCGCTCTTCCTCCTCGTCGGGATGATTTACGAGCGGCGGCACACGCGCATGATCGCGGACTTCGGGGGCCTGTCGAAGCCGATGCCGCTCTTCGCCACGTTCATGGTCTTCACGTCGCTCTCGTCGGTGGGGCTGCCGCTCCTGAACGGGTTCGTGGGCGAGTTCCTCATCATGTTCGGCTTCTGGAACTCCGACCCGGCCGTCCACAACGTCACGCGCAACTGGCTGGTGACGATGCTCGCCGGGACGGGCGTCATCTGGGCGGCCGTCTACATGCTCTGGATGTTGCAGCGCGTGCTCTTCGGCCGCGTGACCCACGCGGAGAACCGGCGGCTCGCGGACCTGAACTGGCGCGAGATAGGACTGCTCTCGCCGCTGCTCGTGCTAATGCTCTACATGGGCGCCTACCCGCGCCCGTTCCTCGCACGCTCGCGCGCGAGCGTCGAGGCGGTGCGCGCGCGCGTCGTCGCGGGCGAGTCGCAGGGCGGCTTCCACGCCGAGGCGCGCGAGGCGAGATGAGGCGGGCTTTTCCTATGCAAAGAATTGTCGGAACAGTTTTCGCGGTCGCGCTCCTGCTCGCGGCCTTGTGCGCGCCGTCGGCGGCGCGGCAGACGGCCGCGCCGGCCGCGCCCGGCGACCCCTTCGCGGGCGAGGGCTTCCGGCTGAAGGGGCTGGACGGGAAGTTCTACGACACGTCGGAGATGCGCGGCGACGTGCTCGTCGTCTCGTTCGGCGCGACGTGGTGCGTGCCCTGCACGTGGGAGCTGGTCGCCGTCGAGGAGCTGAAGGCGGAGTACACGGGCAAGCCCGTCAGGTTCCTCTGGGTCAGCATCGAGAACCCGAAGAGCGTGTCGAACAACCTCCTCCGCCACTACGTGAAGGAGCGGCGGCTGACGCTGCCCGTGCTCCGCGACCCGGGCGGCGTGGCGCTCGCGCAGTACGAGAAGACGGGGCAGCGCATCCCCGTCGTCGTCTTCTTCGGCGCCGACGGGAGTTTGAGCGCGCCCGTCCACAAGGGCATGTCGCAGGACATCGCCCTCTACAAGCAGATGGTGCGCGGGCGCGTGGACGCGCTCCTCGCCGCGCGCGCGACGCGCGGGGCCGCGCAGTCGGCCGGCAGGTAAATTGAACGGGCCGCCCCCGGACCGCCGGGGCGCGCGGCCGCCAGCGAGTTTGAGAAGATGAACCTTAGCTTCGCCATCAACCCCGTCGCGCCCGACGTCAATTTCGCGCTCCTTCTGCCGGAAATCATCCTCTCGGTCGTGGGCGTCGTGGTCATGCTCGTGGACGCCTTCACGGGGCACACGGGCCGGCGCTGGCTGACGGGCGGCCTCGCGCTCGCCGGGCTCGGCGCCGCGACCGCCGCGACGCTCTGGCTGTGGGGCGGCGCCGACGGCGCGGCGGTCGACTCGGCCTGGGGCGGGATGATCGTCTTGGACCCCCTGCGGCTCTCATTCACGCTGGTCTTCATCGTCGTCGCGGCGCTGACGGTGCTCGTCTCGATGGTCTGGGTCGAGTGGGAGGGGCTGCCGGCGGGCGAGTTCCACACGCTGCTCCTGTTCGCCACGGTCGGCATGATGCTGATGGCGGCGGGCAACGACCTGGTGATGATCTTCCTCGGGCTGGAAATCCTCTCCATCGCCACCTACGTCATGGCCGGCTTCCGCCGCTCCGACCTGCGCTCGAACGAGTCGTCGCTCAAGTATTTCATCCTCGGCTCGTTCTCGTCGGCCTTCCTGCTCTTCGGCATCGCGCTCGTCTACGGGGCGACGGCGAAGGCGGTGCCCTCGGGCGCGGGCGGCGCAGCGGGCGGCGCCGTGCAGTACGCCCTGATGCCGGGCACGACCAACATCAGCGAGATAGCCGAGCGGCTGAACGACAGCCTCTACCCGCCGCTCCTCTTCGCCGGGGCGGCGATGCTGCTCATCGGCTTCGCCTTCAAGGTCGCGCTCGCGCCCTTCCACGTCTGGACGCCGGACGTGTACGAGGGCGCGCCGACGCCCGTCACGGCCTTCATGGCGGCGGGGCCGAAGGCCGCGGGCTTCGCGGGCTTCATGCGCGTCTTCCTCTTCGCCTTCCCGCTCGTCGCGGCCGCCGCGCAGACGACCTCGGCCGGCACGCAGCTCCACACCGCGTGGCTCGGCGCGCTCTGGCTGCTGGCGATAATCACGATGAGCGTCGGCAACGTGGTGGCGCTCGTCCAGACGAACGTCAAGCGGATGCTGGCCTACTCGTCCATCGCGCACGCGGGCTACGCGCTCGTCGGCTTCGTGGCGGCGGGCGCGGCCGACGCCGCGCGCCAGCCGGACGCGGTGGCGGCCGTCGTCTTCTACCTGCTCGTCTACGCCGTGATGAACCTCGGCGCCTTCGCCGTCGTCACGCTCGTCGCGCGCAGCGGCGACCGCCGCACCGACGTCGAGGACTACCGCGGCATCGGCTTCCAGTCGCCGGGGCTCTCGCTCACGCTCTCGCTCTTTTTGCTGAGCCTGCTGGGCGTGCCCCTGACGGCGGGCTTCATGGGCAAGGTCGTGGTCTTCAGCGAGGCGCTGGGGCAGGGCTACCGCTGGCTGGTCGTCATCGGCGTGCTAAACACGGCGATTTCTGTATACTATTACCTGCGCCTCATCGTCGTGATGTTCTTCCGCGAGCGCACGACGGAGTGGCGCGCGCCGCAAGTCCCCGCGAGCCTGGCGGTGGTGCTGGTGCTGACCGTGGCGGGCGTGCTCTACCTGGGGCTCTTCCCCGGCCGGGTCATCAACGCCTTCCGCGCCGCGCAGTGGAACGTCGTCTCGATGCTGCGCTAACTTCCGGGGACGGCCGCCCGAACCTCCCCGCGCGGGGGAAAATCGGGCGGGGCGGGCCACGGAGCTTGGCGTGATGAGAGCCGCGACCGAGACAGTTAAGGACGCAGGGCCGGCGGGCGGCGCCGCGTCGCCGCGGGCCGGCTCGGTCGAGGGGCTGGTCGCCGGACTCAGGGAGTCGCTCGGGGACGAGTGGCCGCCGCGCATCTACCGCGAGCGCATCCTCCCGACGCGGACGCGGGCGCACTCGCTGCCGCCGGCGCCGAAGAACGCGGGCGTCGAGGTGCAGCACACGCTACTCGGCATCGAGTTGAAAGTCGGCCGGCGGCGCGTCTCGTGCCCCGACCTGGCGACGGCGCGTTACCTCTCGGTCTTCGCCCGCGCGGGCGTCACGCGGGTCGCCGTCCCCTACGACATCACGAAGATTTCGCGGCTGGCGGACGAGTTGGAGTCGGCGTGGCACCGCCTGCTGCTGCTGGCCGAGCACGAGACGGGGGGGCGCGCCGAGTCGTTCCGCACGCGCGTCAGGACGGCGGCGCTCAAGGAAGTCAGGCGGGAGATAGAGGAGGCGGGGGCCGGCGCGGCCGTGCCCGCCTTCAACCAGAACACCCGGCAGCGCCCGCAGCGCATCTAAAGTGACGGACAAGGGGGTCTTCAAGTTTTAGCGACATGACGCCAGAGACAAGCCAGCACGTCCCGGAGGAGCAGCAGTTCGACTCGCTCCCCTTCCCGTACAGCCAGCGCCCGTACTGCCCCTACGAGCCCTTCGAGAGGCGCATCGAGCAGATACGCGTCCTCGTCGTCAACGACCTCCTGCGCGACGAGTCCGACCTCTCGGAGGTCGCCCGGCGCGAGTGGGGCGAGTCGGCGGCCCACAGGCTGGAGCGCGAGCGGTACATCTCGGGGCTCGCGCTCGACAACATCGTCAACAACATCAAGCGGCTGGTCGTCGCCCCCGAGGTGCGCGTCGCACACCTCTCGGAGGCGGCCGAGGCGGCCCGTGAGTTCCGCCCGCAGGCCATCGTCCTCAGCGGGACGCTCTCCGACTTCGACTACTACGACCCGGAGATGCTCCGCCGCTTCGCCGCCTTCGCCGTGAAGACGACGACGCCCATCCTCGGCATCTGCGGCGGCCACCAGCTCATCGGGCTCTGCTTCGGCGTCGGGTGCGTCACGCTCGACAACGCCGAGCCGGGCGAGCGGCGCGAGGGGCGCAACTTCGAGTACCAGTACCGCTTCATCCGCATCACCGAGCCCGAAGACCCCATCTTCCGCGGCATGCGCGAGCGCGAGGAGGGCGTGTGGCAGGACTACACGGCCGAGGGCGACATCCTCCGCGTCTGGCAGAACCACGGGCTCCAGCTCCCGCGGCTGCCCGAGGGCTTCCAGCTGCTCGCCACGTCCTACCTGTGCCGCAACCAGATGATGGTCAAGCGCGCGGACGGCCAGCTCATCTACACCGTGCAGTTCCACCTTGAGAAGTCGTTCCAGGATTTGACGAAGAACCTCCAGCGCGTCGACCCGAACCACACGCCGGAGGAGCGCAAGCGCCTGCTCCGCGAGGAGGCCAGCGCCCGCACGCTCTGGGCCCACCCCAACGAGTCGCGCGACGGCCGCCTCCTCTTCGAGAACTTCCTCCTCCTCGCGCTCGAACACACTAAGTCCGCCGGCTGACGCGCCCCCGGGGTGACGGGGCGCCGACTTCCCCGACTTGCTGACCACCGACGTCATCCTCGCGCTCGCCATCCTCTTGATGGCGGCGCTCTACTCCTCCGTGGGGCACGCGGGCGCCTCCGGGTACCTCGCGGCGATGGCGCTCGCCGGGCTGGCGCCGGCCGCGATGAAGCCGACCGCGCTCTCCCTCAACATCCTCGTCGCGGTCATCGCCGCCGTCCGCTTCTACCGCGCGGGTTACTTCTCCTGGCGCATCCTCCTTCCGTTCGCGCTCGGCTCGGTTCCCTTCGCCTTCCTGGGCGGCGCGCTGACGCTGCCCGGGCCGCTCTACCAGAAGGTCGTAGGCGTCGCGCTGCTCTTCGCGGCCTTCCGGCTCTGGATGCACGCGGCGGCGCGCGCCGACTCGGAGGCGAAGCCGGTTCCCCTCCCCGCGGCGGTCGCGCTCGGCGCCGGCATCGGCCTGCTCTCGGGCGTGACGGGCGTCGGGGGCGGAATCTTCCTCAGCCCCGTCCTGCTCCTCGCCGGCTGGGCCGAGACGCGGCAGGCGTCGGGCGTGGCGGCGGCCTTCATCCTGATCAACTCGGTCGCGGGGCTGGCCGGACATTTGGCGAGCGTGCGGAACGTGCCGGACTCGATTTACCTCTGGGGGGCGGCGGCGGTCGCGGGCGGGCTCGTCGGGACCGAGTTGGGGAGGCGCCGGCTGGCGACGTTCACCCTGCGCCGCTTGCTCTCGGCCGTGCTCGTCATCGCCGGGGCCAAGATGTTGCTCGCCTGACGGCGCGGCCACGGCGGCCCGGGTAACGTCAGGGAAAATTAACCGCGGGGACGCGGGGGCACGGCTTTTAGTTTAAAGCCGTGCCCCCGCGTCCCCGCGGTTAGTCTGTTTTCATGCCCGCGTGACCGCCGCCCCGAGTGCGCGTGGGCTAGTCCTGCCACTCGTGGGGGACGTTCTCGATGGTGAGTTCGACGAGGCGGTCTACGACCGCCTTGAGGTCGCCGGTCTCGCGGAAGACGCGCTGCTGCTCGTCGGCGGAGGTGCCGCGTTCGAGGATGGTGTGGATGTGCTCGACCTCCTTGCGCGACTCCAGCTCGTCGAGGACGGGGTCCACGAAGTCGAGCAGCTCGCGGATGAGGTCGCGGGCCGGCACCTCCTTCTGCTTGCCGAGGTCTAAGAGCTTGCCGTCGAGGCCGTAGCGTACCGCCCGCCACTTGTTCTCCTGGATGAGCATGCGGCGGTAGAGGCGGAAGCCGAGGTTCTTCTCGATGAGCTTGTCGAGCCGCGCGACGATGGCCTGGAAGAGCGCGGTGATGGCGACCGTGTCGTCCACGCGCGTTGGGATGTCGCAGATGCGGAACTCCAGCGTCGGGAAGAACGGGTGGGGCCGCACGTCCCACCAGATTTTCTTCGGGCCGCTGATGCAGTTGGTTTCGAGCAGGAACTTGATGTAGCTCTCGAACAGGGCGTAGGAGCCGAAGTGGTCGGGGATGTCCGTGCGCGGGAACTTCTTGAAGACCTCGGAGCGGTAGGACTTGAGCCCCGTGTCGATGCCGAGCCAGAAGGGCGACGAGGTCGAGAGCGCGAGGACGTGCGGCAGGAAGTAGCGCGCCGCGTTCATGATGTGAATCTGGCGCTCGCGGTCGGGGATGCCGACGTGGACGTGCATGCCGAAGATGAGCAGCGAGCGCGCGACCATCTGCAACTCCTCGATGAGCAGCTTGTAGTGCGGGTCGTCGTAAATCTGCTGCTCCTTCCACTGCGAGATGGGGTGGGTCGAGGCGGCGATGATGGCGAGGCCCTGCTTGCGCGCGAGCCCGGAGACGATGGAGCGCAGCCGCGTGATGTCGCGCCGCGCCTCCTGGATGTTGCGGCAGATGCCGGTGCCGACCTCGATCTGCGCCTGAATCATCTCGGGCTTGACCTGCTCGCCGAGCAGCATCCTCCCCTCATCGAGCATCTCCGAGACGCGGGAGCGCAGCTCGCGCGTCTGCGGGTCTACGATCTGAAACTCCTCCTCGATTCCGAGCGTGTATTTTTCTTCCGGCGTCATCAGTGAAGTCCCCCGTCTGTCGCTGCCAGACCTCAGCGCCCCTTGAGGGCGGCTTCGAGGTGCGCGCGGTCGTCGTCCGAAAGCCCCTGGAAGGTCACGCCGACGCCGCGCCCGGGGTTGCTGTAGGCGACCTCGCCGTTACAGACCACGTCGCGCCCCTCCAGCGGGATGCGCAGCGTCAGCACCGAGCCCTCGGGGATGTCCGCCTGCGTGTTCATGTAGACGCCGCCCGGGCTGATGTCCTTCGTGCTGGCGACGCCGGTCAGGTCGTCGCCGTTGAAGAAGACGTCGATGATGAGCCGCGCGCGCTCGTGCCGGCGTCGCTCCTCGTGCGGCTCCTCGCTGTTCACAAAATTCATCGCTTCTGGCTCCTCCGCTGCCGGGAAGTGGGGACTGACGGGAACGCGCGCTCACGACTTCTCGCCGATGACGAAGGTCGGGACCATCCCGCCGCCCGACGAGACGTTGGCCAGCTCGGTCGAGGAGAGGCGCGTGAAGGCCGACCCGACCCGGCCGTTGAAGAGCAGCGGGTCGAGGTCTACCAGCTGCTCGGCGAAGACGACCGAGCCGTCGTCCATGAGCGCCGGGAAGGTCTCGCGCGCCGTCTTGACGCGCTCCTGCACGAGGTAGTCGCCGTCGGCGAGCGCGGCCCGGAGCGCCTCCTCCCACGCGAGCTGGTCGTTGTTCCAGCCGATGTAGATGCCGTGCCCGCCGTAGTCGTCGTTGGGCTTCAGGACCAGCCGGCCGCTGTTCCGGCTCACGTAGTCGAGCAGGTCGATGGTCTCGCCGCCCTTCTCGGTCTTGCCGTCGCGCACCTTCCGCGTCCACGGGACGTGGCGGCGGACGGCCTCGCGCTCCTCGGCCGTGAAGAGCCCGGCGTGCCGCTCGTCGGTGAGCACGGCGAAGAGCGCCTTCTTGTGAATCATCTTCGAGCGGAAGTTGTTGACGAGGCAGACGGCGCCCGCGCGGTAGGCTTCGAGGAGCGCCGGGTGCTCGGCCATGACGGGCAGGTACTCGTTGACGAGCAGGCGCTTGTAGACGATGTCGATCTTGAAGTCGCCGCAGCGGAGCCGGCCGCCCGTGAACTCAAGCTCCTCGGGCGAGCAGATGACGGACGGGTGGCCCGCCGACTCGAAGTACTCGCGGAACAGCTCGAACTCCTTCTGCGTCGGCAGGCCCTTCAAGTCCACGATGGCGATGGAGGGCGTGCCCTCGGCCGACGCGCCGGCGAACTCGCGGTAGGCTTCGAGGAGCGTTGCGAGCATCTGCGGCCGCCCGCTGAAGGTGCGCAGGCTGTAGCGCTCGCCGAAGCGGCGCATGACGGGGAGGCCGGAGAAGATTTCGTAGGCGGCGTCGGCGTAGGCGATGCCGGCCGGGCTCTCGCCGTTCAGCTCGACGAAGCTGAAGGCGTCGGGGGTGAGGAAGGAGTCGAGCCGCGCGGTGGGCGAGACGGCGCGGTAGCCGGGGTCGATGCGCACCAGCTCGCGCTCGACGTCGGTCACGCCCAGCTCGTCGAGCATGGACTCGTCGGCGACCGCCGCGTCCTTCACCTTCTGGATGGCGCCCCAGACCGTCTCGCAGATGCGCGTGACGCGCTCGAAGTCCTGCTCGGTGACGAAGTGGGGCCTAAGGTAGGGCGAGAGCCGGCGCCCGCCGAAGATGAGCTTGGCGCGCTCCAGCCCCTCGTCGAGCATCCGGCGTGAGGACTCCGCGACCTCCGGGTCTTCCAGAAGCTGGTGGTAGAACTCGACGGCCTCTTGCAGCATGGCTGTTTGAGCGCTTCCCTGCACTTTGATTGAACGAGCGGCGGGACAAGATTAGCACAGATGCGGGCGGGTTTGGAAAAGCCCGGGCGCCCGGCGGAAGGAATTAACCGGAGAGGCGCGGGAAGTTTATCGCTGCTGCTGCTCGCCCGCCGGGGAGGGCGAAAGATTGACGCTCAGGCGGCGCCCCCCGCGGACGAGGCCGAAGGTCAGCGCCGGGGCGTCGGGGGCGGCGAGCAGGCGGCGCAGCTCTGTGCGCATGAGCGGCGTGCCGTTGACCGTCTCGATGACGTCGCCGGCGAGGAGGCCGCTCGCGGCCGCGGGGCTCTCGGGCAGCACGGCGACGACGAGCAGCCCGCCCTTCGCGCCGAGCCGCGCCGCGCCGCGCGGCGAAAGGCTGATGGCGTTGAAGCCGTACGAGTGCATGCGCGCCGCCGCGGCGTAGACTTCGAGCTGCTCGCGCGCTATGAGCGGCGCGGCGCCGAAGCTGAAGACGCGCGACTCGTTGACCTTCGCCCGCACCGCCTCCAACTGCTCCCGCAGCCGCGCGTGCCGGCCCTCCGCGGCGACGAGGCTGTCCGTGACGCGCCCCAGCTCCGCCGCCGCAGACCCTACGGGGCCGCTCCTCAGGCGGAGCTGGGCGGCGCGCATCTCGCTGATTTCGCGCGCCGCGGCCAGCACGTCCGCGCGCAGCGCGCGCTCCTCGGCGGCGGCCGTCGCCAGCGCCGGGTTCTGCGCGCCCTTCAGCTCGACCGACACCTTGAACGGCGCCGGCTCGAGCGCGCGCCACACCGTCATGTCTACGGTCGAGCCGACGCCCGCCTCCTTCAAGGTCATCGAGAAGTCTTCGACGCCGCGCACCTCGCGGGCGCCGACGCCCGCAATCAGGTCGCCCGGCTTCAGCCCCGCGAGCGCCGCGGGCGTGCCCGGCGCCACCGAGGTCAGGATGACGCCACGCCGCCCCTCAATGTGCGGCCGCGCCAGCTCGGGCCGCCAGCCGTATTTGACCCAGGCGTCGAGCGGCGCCTGGAACGCCGCGTCGCCGCGCGCGCCGAGCCACGGCTGCGGCGCGCTCCCGCGCAGCTTGAGCACGCGAGCGCAGGCGCTTTTGACCGTCGCCATCGGCACTATCTGCGTCTCGCCGTCGCGGCTCTGCGAGACGATGCCGACGACTTCGCCGAGGTCGTTGGCCGCCACCGCGCCCGTCCACTCCTGCGAGACGTCCGCGCTCGCCACGACGCGCGAGGGCCTGCCCGACGGCGCGCGCCTGACCTGCGTCAGGCGCCCCTCCTTCTGGTCGATGCTCAGGAGGATGTAGCCGGGGTTGGCCTGCGGCGCCGTCCTCCCGGCCGGGGCGGCCGCGGGCGCCGGCGCGTAGAGGCGCACGCGCTGCCCGACGGTCGGGTCTTCCGTGTCTCCCTCGGCGCCGGCCGGCGCGGCCGAGAGCAGAACTTCCTTCGCTTCGAGCATCGTCAGCCCGGTCGCGGCGTCGAGCCCGACGAACTTGGCTTCGACGCGCCTGCCCTCCGAGGTGACGAGCAGGTACTCGGGTTCGAGGTCGGGCGCCGCGCCAGCCGCGGGGGCGAAGAATCCCGGCGGCGTGGGCGGCGGCGCGAAGGCTTCGAGATCGACTTCGGCCTGCGGGAGTCGCGCCACGACGGTGCGCCCGTCTTCGTAGATGTACCCGGCGACGATGTTCGTGTGCGCGTCCGCCGTCGAGGGCAGCTCGTCGAGTTCGAGCGCGGGCGGGCCGCTCGCGGCGAGCCACGCCAGAAGCTTCCAGCCGGACAGCCGGTGGACGACCGTGACCACCTCCCGCGGCGGAAGGGGCGCGGGCGCGGCCCGCGGGGCGACGACCGGCGCGGCCGGCGGCGGAGTGGCCGGCGCGGGGGCCGTTCGCGGCGCGCGCGGCGGCACGTTGACGCCCGGGGCGCGGGGCGAATTCTCCTGCGCCGGCTTCGGCGCGGGCGTGACGGCGGGCGCTACCGCGGCGGAGGCCCGCGGCCGGGCTTCGGCCACCGGCGCCGCAGGCGCTACGGGAGTTTCCTGTCGTCCCGCCGCCGCCGGCGGAAGAAATGCGCAGGCCAGCAGCAGCGAGCCGCACAGGACGCGGCCCCGCGGCGCGCGGGCAAGTGTGTGGTCAAAATACTTCATCGACCGACTACCAGACCCCTTCGTTCTCCGCGGCAGACGCCTGCCGGCTCACATTCTCTCGCGCTATCAGCTCCTGCGAGCCGAAGCTCACGGAGCGCATCGGCACGACGCGCCCGGCGCCGCGCTCGTCCCACAGAACCATGCGCATCGTCTCGGCCGGCGTCTCCAACCTGAAGGGCACGCCCCGGCCCGTGATGACCTGCGCCGCGGTGAGACTGGCGATGGTCGTATTCCTCTGGGGCACCGCCGCGCGTGCGGCCTGACTCGCCGCGACGTCCCTCGACGGCCGCGACGCGGCGCGCGACATTCGGGCCGGCGGGTTAACCGGCAAGCCCGCCGAACTCGAAGCGATTTCCGAGGGGCGCACGCCCGAACGCTTCGACTCCTCAGACGTAACGCCCGCGGAGGTCGCCGCGGTCTTTCCGGCTTCCGCGGCGCGCGCGGGCGCGGAGGCCGCGACGGGCGGCGCCGCGGGCGCGCTCGTCCGCGCGGCCTGCCTGAAGTAGAGCGAGGTCGTGACGACGAGGAAGCAGAGCGCCGCGGCCACGGGCGCGAAGGCGTAGACGAGGCGGAGCCCCTTCAGAGGCCCGCCCCGTCCCTGCGTCCCGGCGGCCGCCATGCGCGCGCGGAGCCGGAAGTCGAAGTCAGCCGGCGCCTCGACCTTGTCCAGCCCGCGGACGAGCGCGCGCAGCGACTCGCTCCCGCGAAGCTCCTCGCCGCAGGCGCGGCACGACTCGGCGTGCGCGCGCGCCCCGCGGCTCATCGCGGCGCCGTCGAACTCTTCGACAATCTCGCGTCGGTACAAATTGCAGTCAGGCATAAAACACTTCCCTTACAGGTACGCGCGCAACTTGTCGCGCAGGAACGTCCGCGCGCGGTTGATGCGCGACTTCACCGTGCCCTCGTTCATCCCGAGGATGCACGCGATCTCCTCGTAGCTGCGCTCCTCCACGTCGCGCAGCACGAGCGGCGCGCGGTATTTCTCGGGGAGCGTAGCGATGGCGCGCGCGACGGCGGCCCGCCGCTCGTCCTCCACCACGGTCACGTCCTGGAGCGGCCCCGTGTCCGGCATCTCCAGCTCGCAGGAGTCCGTCGGGGATTCACGCTCGCTGAAAAAGGTGGTCAGCGAGACCAGACGGCGGCGCTTGCGGCGGCGCAGCTCCGAAATCGCCAGGTTGGTGGCGATGCGGTAGATGTAGGTCGAGAACGCGTAGCTCGTCTGGTAGCGCTCGGCCGCCGCGTAGACCCGCATGAAAGTCTCCTGCGCCAGGTCTACCGCGAGGTCGTAGTCGTTCGTCATCCGGTAGACGTAATTCGTGATCTGGTTCCGGTAGCGCCGCACAATCTCGGCGAAAGCCGCCCCGTCGCCCGCCTTCGTCTCCTCAAGGAGACGGTGGTCGGTCATCTCGCCGACCGACTCCTCCGCGCGCACGGGCGCCCCCGCCGCAGCGACGGAGAAGACCAGCTCGTCCGTGGTGGAAATCGCACTCATCCGGGAAAGTGGGGCTCTTTCTCTATTCCTACCTGGGACTGGAGGAGCCGCGCGGAAATTATACACTCAACCCCGGCCAGACTCGCCGGTTTACACGCCGCCCCGAGCCTTCGGGTTCCAAAAAAGGGATTTTCGAGGTTTCCGGCGACGTTCGGGCTCGGCCGGAATTTGGTCTAGTTTATCCGCCCGCTTTCTGCTAAACTCATGTTAAGCAACCTCTTCTTTGCTACTGCAAGAAATTTGCAGGGACTAAAAAAATAACCGCCTCTTGCCCCGAGATGACGTTAGCCAAAGACTCAATCCGCGAAGGAAAAGAATATGCGAAAGTCTCTCAGCGCAACCCTCTTGTTCTCCGTACTTTACGGCCCCGCATCCGTTGGCGACATGCTGACTCCGCCCGCCGTCCCGCCGCCTCCCGCCTCGGGCTCCGCCGCGCCAGTATCGAAAGGCTGAATCTCCGACCCCGCACCCGTAAATGATGACACGGCTTGGGATATTGTGGTGAACGAGGTCGCGGCGAAAAGCCTCGGAAACCTTCTCGCCGTCGTCTAGGCCGCACGTCTTTTTGTGCCGTGGCGAGCTGCCCCGAGGCAGCCCGGGGAAAGTGTGTCCTGGGGGCGACGGCGTCCCCCGTTCGTCCGGCGCGGGTGGGCCGACGCCGGGCTTTTTTTTGCTACCTTTTGTCTCGGCACCCAATGTTATAATGCCGGCTCTTTCGCCGGTAGTCACTTCTTTCGCAGCCTTCGTCGGGGCTTTTTTCACCCCAGTTGAATACTTCTCAGTCACGCGGGGGGCCATGCCCAAAGAGATTAAGAAGCACCAGACCGTCCTGGAAGCCATTCGGAGCGTGGACATCATCTCCGACCTACTCGAAAAGCACGACGGACACTTCAAGTACGAGCTGGACCTGGAAGTCATCGCCTACGGCCGCAACTACAACGGCAAGAAGGTCGGGCCTTACGTCCACCTCTACGAGTACGAGGCGGGCGAGGAGGTCGTCCGCGAGGGCGACTGGGGCGGGAACACCTTCTACGTGACGGTCGGCGGGCGCCTCGACGTCTACGTGCGCGACCGCGAGACCGACGTTGACCGCAAGGTGGCGGAGTTGCCGCCCGGCGTCAGCTTCGGCGAGATGTCCATCCTCGCGGGCGTGCCGCGCAACGCCACCGTCCGCGTGCCGGCCGAGTCGAAGGCGCGCGTGCTGGAGGTGACGCGGCCCGCGCTGCGCCTGCTCCGCAAGCTGCCGAAGTTCGGGCAGATGCTCGACGCCAACTACCGCCGGCACGGCCTGAGCCGCACGCTCATCGACGTCGAGCACGCGACCGGCGATTCCTTCGGGCAGGCGCTGCTCGACCGGCTCGGCAAGTCCGCGCGCTTCATGGTCTACGCCAAGCACCACGTCCTCTTCCGCGAGGGCGACCCCGTCGACCGCGTCGTCTTCATCAAGAACGGGTGGGTGCGGCGGGTGCGCGGCCTCGGCTACGGCGGCGCGGTGGGCGATTTGCTGGCGGAGGGCCTGACCGAGGACGTGGGCGTGGACTTCCTCGGCGCGGGCAACTGCCTCGGGCTCGAAGGCGTCGGGCGCGACGAGCGCTGGGGCTACACGGCGGTCGTGTTGCAGCGCACGGAGGTGCTCGAAGTGGCGATGCCGCCGCTGCGCGCCGACCCGGAGCTGAGCGAGACGCTCGTCAAGACCTTCTCCGAGTTCTCGCTCGCGGACGACGACCCGCGCGTGGCCTCGCGCCTCGACAAGCGGCTGGTCGCCGCCACCGAGCGTGAGATAGCGACGGGCGTCGTGGACGGCACGAACCTGCTCGTGATGGACATGGACAAGTGCGTCCGCTGCGGCAACTGCTCGATGGCCTGCCACCAGGTGCACGGGCAGTCGCGGCTGCTGCGCCGCGGCATCCACATCGAGCGGCCGAAGAACTACGGCGGCGTCTCGGGCGAGAAGGTTCTCGTCCCCTCGGTCTGCATGCACTGCCAGGACCCGGAGTGCCTGACGGGCTGCCCGACGGGCGCCATCGGCCGCTTCGCCAACGGCCAGATAGACATCGACCCGAAGACGTGCATCGGCTGCGGCGACTGCGCGACCCAGTGCCCGTACAACGCCATCACGATGATTCCGCGCAAGCCGGAGGCGCCGAAGGCGCCGACCTTCGCCGGAAGACTTCGGGGCTGGCTGAGCCTCGCGCCGCAGACGCCGCCGCAGCCGGTGACGGCGACCGAGAACCTGCTCGCCACCAAGTGCAACCTCTGCGCGGGGACGCCGCTCAACCCGCCGGGCGCCAAGTCTCAAGCCTTCTCCTGTCAGGAGAACTGCCCTACGGGCGCGCTCGTGCGCGTGAACCCGCGCGAGTACTTCGCGGAGGTCAACGGGCGCATCGGGCTCGTCTTCCGCGACCAGACGCACGCCATCGGCCGCAACATCCACCGGCGCGACCCGCTGGCGCTCCTCTGGCACGTCGTCGGAATTCTAACGGTCGTGGGGCTGACGGCGGGCGTCGTGTGGGCGCTCGGGCGTTACGGGATGGACGAGCGTCTGGGAGGGACGTGGGTGACGGTGCGCTGGGTGACGGGGCTGCTGGGCCTGGGCGGGGTCGCGGCGGTGATGACTTACCCGCTGCGGAAGCAGGTCTACCGGCGGCGCGCGGGCGCCCTCCGGTACTGGATGCTGGCGCACGTCTACCTGGGCGTGGCGGCGGGGCTCGTGCTGCTGCTGCACGGCGGGAGGACGACGGGGGGCTTGCTCACGTCGCTGCTGATGGTCTCGTTCGACGCCGTGGTCGTGACCGGCATCTTCGGCGTGCTGGTCTACCTCGTCGCGCCGCGGGTGATGACGAGCATCGAGGGCGAGCCGCTGCTAATCGAAGACCTGCGCGCGCGCCGCGAGGAGCTGCGCGAGACCCTCGCGGACGTCGGCCAGCGCAGCAACGAACACCTGCGCGAGTTCATCCGGCGCAAGGTGCGCGGCCGCGTCTTCTCTTTCCGCTACCTCCTGCGTCAGTACCTGAAGCGCGAGGAGCTGACGGCTTTGCTGGCCGCGGCGCGCGAGACCTACGAGGCCGAGGCGCGGAGCCTCGACCCGGAGTCGCGCCAACTCCTGCTCGAAGCCGTCGAGGCGACCGTCACGCTGCGCCGCGTGGACTCGCTCATCTACCTGCACCAGCTGCTCAAGCTCTGGCTCGCGCCGCACGTCGTCGCCACGTCCCTGATGCTCGCGCTGATGCTCGTCCACGTCGCGCAGGTCGTCCTCTTCGCCGTCCGCTGAAAGACGTATGCAGACTCAAGCCAGCAAGTTCCGCATCGTCCGCGAGGATTTGAACGTGGACCCGGTGACGCTCGTCACGGACGGCTTCCAGATAGGCCGCCTGCCGAGCTGCGAGCTGGTGCTCAACCACCCCACGGTCTCGCGCCTCCACGCGGGCGTGACGCTCGCGGGCGGGCGCTACTACCTCTACAACTTCAGCAGCTCCAGCGGGACGACGCTCAACGGCCGCGTCGTCGCCACCGAGTCGGGCGAGGTGCTGGCCGACGGCGACGTCGTCCAGATAGGCCCCTTCCTCCTCGGCATCGACCGCGCGGGCGACACGCTCAACTTCCGCGTCACGCTCGAAGTCGCCACCAACGCGGGCGACGTTGACAGCCGGCTGGAGACGCCGACCCGCCCCTCCCCCTTCGGGAGGCAGGGCGAGAAGCCGGGCGAGGAGGCGACCGAGGTCGCGCAGGCGCTCAACGTCTTCTGGGAGAAGCGCAAGCGCGAGGCGGGCAAGATGCAGCGCGTCTCGCCGCTCCGCCCGCAGAAGCCGATGCGGGTGCTCGGCAAGGCGCGCTTCAACTGGACGCCCACGCGCGACCTCGTCCGCCCGTGGCCCTTCTCGGTCTTCGTCTGGGGCACGGCGCTCGTCGCGGCGCTGTCGGTCGCCGCCGCCTACGTCTACGCCGAAGCCTACGCGCCGGCGCCCGTCTCCTCGGCGCACGCGGCGTCGGCCTTCCGCTCGCAGCCCGCCATCGCCGCCCGCCCCAACGCGAACTCCTGCACCTCCTGCCACTCGCTGACGGCGTCCGTCGAGTCGAACTGCGCGGCCTGCCACCAGGCGCCGGGCTTCAAGGCGGCCGTCACCGAGCCGCACGCGCGCGC
Organism: Pyrinomonadaceae bacterium; assembly: GCA_036387455.1. GTDB lineage: Bacteria > Acidobacteriota > Blastocatellia > Pyrinomonadales > Pyrinomonadaceae > QHXN01. The sequence continues at coordinate 23,959 of DASVTS010000035.1, forward strand.
CGGCGTCGGCTGCACCGACTGCCACGTCGAGCACCAGGGCACGGAGTTTCGGCCCGCCGTCGCCAGCCTCCAGACCTGCACCGCCTGCCACAGCGACTCGAACGCGAAGACCTACAACGGACGCACGGTTCACACGCCGCACGGCGGCGCCTACGGCTACCCCGTCGTGGGCGGCCGCTGGAGCTGGAAGGGCCTGGTCGAGGAGGAGTGGCAGCAGAAGTCGGCCGCCGTGCAGAAGCTCGTCGGGACCGTGCGGGGGGCGCTTTTGACGGGGCCGGGCTCGGCGGGGCGCGACCCCGACGACTTGCGGCGCAGCGCCGAGTACCACGCGCTGCACCTCCACCGCGTCAAGGTCGTGGGCGGCCTCGCGGGCAACCGCGACGACGAGGTCTCCTGCTCGACCTGCCACAAGAACTTCAACCCCATCGACCGCGAGACGCCGCCGAAGACCTGCGGGACGTGCCACAACGGCGACCGCGGCGGCAAGTTCGAGCGCGTGCTGGCCGAGGACAAACCCAACTGCATCTCCTGCCACGTCCAGCACCAGCAGGCGCGGCGCGAGTGGGGCCGCGCGCTCCTGAACGACCTTTCGGCGGCCAAGCCCGACTTTTCGCACACACCGGGACGATGAAGAAATCACAGCTTTTCGTCATCATCGCGCTGCTGGCGCTCCTCGCCGCGGTCAACCTCTGGACGAAGGACCCGAGCAAGAGCTTCTTCGGCGGGCTGCCGTGGTGGGGCTGGGGCGGGACGGGCCTGTTCCTGCTCGTCGCGGGCGTGACGTTCGCGCTGCGCGACTCGCGGCGCGCGCGCCTCCTCCTCGAAGAGCCGCTCCCGCCCGAGCCGGAGGAGGACGACGGCCGCATCAAGCTCACCAAAGAGCAGCTCGAACAGTACGACCCCGAGGGCCCCACCTACCCGCACCCGGTCGTCATCACCGAGCGCTGCATCGGCTGCCACGCGTGCGTGGACGCCTGCCCGCACGACGTGCTCGCCATCGTCAACGGCGTCGCCACGCCGGTCGCGCGCGACCAGTGCATGGAGGACACGGCCTGCCAGGTCGAGTGCCCCGTCAACCCGAAGGCGTGCATCGTCGTCAACACGACCAAGAAGATTCCGCCGCGCAAGGTGCC
>DASVTS010000036.1:0-61769 GCA_036387455.1 Pyrinomonadaceae bacterium
GGGATGGCGGTCGGCTTCGGGGGCTTGGCGATGCTGGTCGGGCCGCAGCTTTTCGGGACGGAGTTGAACGGCAAGTACCTGCTCGGCGTCGGCATCATCCAGGTCGGCTGCTTCACGTGGCAGGCGGGCTCGGTCTACGCGAAGCGTCGGCCGACGGGCGTCTCGCCGTTGATGGCGTCGGCCGTGCAGATGCTCTGGGCGGGCGGGCTCCTGACGCTGGCGGGGACGCTGGCGGGCGAGTGGGGCGGGATGCGCTTCGGCGCGCGGAGCGTGGGGGCGCTCGTCTACCTCATCGTCTTCGGCTCCATCGTCGCCTACAGCGCGTACATGTACGCGATACAGAAGCTGCCGCTCTCGCTGGTCTCGACCTACTCGTACGTCAACCCCCTGGTGGCGCTGGGGCTCGGCTGGCTGGTGCTCTCGGAGCCGCTCGGCTGGCGCGAGGCCGGGGCGGCGCTCGTCATCCTGCTGGGCGTGGCGCTGGTGAAGACCTCCCCAAAAGACTTGGCGCAACTCGTGGCGCGACTCCGCCGCGCGCGGGTGTCGGCGCCGCCGAGCCGTGACGCGGGGGGCCTGCACGTCACGCAGAGCGGGGCGTAAACAGGGCGAGAGTAAGAAGGCGGAAGGCGAAAGTGGAGAGACAAGGGCGGCGGGCTTTTCATCGACGGACGATGAGAGGCGCGCCGCCCTTCTTCCTCTACTTTTGCCTTCCGCCTTTTTACTCTCGCCTTCCCTAGTCGAGGTGGAAGAAGCGCCTGATTTTGGAGAGGAGGCCGTCGGAGGCGTCCTCGTCGCCGTCGGCGTCCGGGGCGTTGGCGGCGAGCCCTTCGCGGCGCTCGTTGATGGTGTGGCTGAGCGCCTCGACGAGGTCGGGGTTGGTCTGGAACAGCCCCTTCATGGCGTCGTGGCCGATTTCGAGGACTTCGGTCTCCTCGGCGGCGACGACCGAGGCGGTGCGCGGCTCGCCGGTGAAGAGCGCCATCTCGCCGAAGAAGGCGCCCTCGCCGAGCCGCTTGATGGTGCGCGGCGTGCCGTCCGAGTCCACGCGCACGTCCACGCTCCCGCGGTGGACGACGAACATCGAGTCGCCGCTGTCGCCCTCGCGGATGATGGTCTCGCCGGGGGCGAAGACGCGCCCCGAGGCGCCCGCGGCCAGCGCGTTCAGCTCTTCGGCCGTCAGGGGCGAGAAGATGTCCACGGCCGAGAGCAGCTCGGCGAGCGTCTCGTTGTCGTGCCCGGCGGCGTCCCCCGACGGCTGCTCCATGTAGAGGGTGCGCGTCGGGTAGGCGAAGGTGAAGCCGCTGCGGCGGAAGGCGTACCAGATGCGCTGGCGGATGAGCGCGTCGGTGTCGTTGTAGCGCGCGTAGTCGGAGAGCCAGTACTTGACCTCGTACTCGACGCCGGAGTCGGCGAGGTGGCGGATGCGGACGACGGGCGTGATGTAGCGCAGGACGTTGTCGCACTCGCGGACGGCCTCGCGCACGGCGTGGATGACCTTGACGGGCGAGTCGGTGTAGAGCGCGGAGAAGGGGACGACGCGCGCGTTCTGGCCGCTCTGCGCGGCGACCTCGATGGACTCTTTGGCGATGCTGCTGTTGCTGACGAGGACGGTCAGGCCCGAGAAGGTCTGGAGCTTGACGGCGCGCCACGTGACCGCCATGACGACGCCGGTGTGCCGCCCGACGGTGATGACGTCGCCGACCTGGAAGGGCTTGTCGGCGTGGAGCGAGATGCCGGAGAAGAGGTTGCCGAGCGTGTCCTGGAGGGCGAGGCCGAGGATGATGCCGAGCAGGGCCGAGCCCGGCAGCAGCGCCCCGAACGAGAGTTCGAGCGTGTAGCGGAGGATGACGGCGCCCGCCGTCACGTAGAGGACGAGCGAGAAGAGGTCGCGCATCAGCGCCGGCGCCTCGTACCCCTTGCGCTTGCGGAAGACGAGGAAGACCAGCTCGTTGAGCGCCCGCACGGCCACCAGCGCGAGGCTCATCCAGAAGACGACCTCGACAACGTTGGACGCCCACTTGCCCGCCGCGTGCGACACCCTCTGCTGCTCGGTCGCGCCCGGCGGCAGCTCCGCGACGAAGAGGCCGAGCACGTACCACGCCGCGCCGAAGACGGCGGCGAAGACCAGCGGCAGCGCAATCTGCTTTTTGAGCGGGGGACGAATCATCGGGAGCAGTAGACGGCAGACAGTAGAAAAGCAGCCGGTAGTGAATCGTCAGGTGTCAGAGTTAACGGCCGCTTACAAATCGAAGAGCCGGGTCGCGATAAAGAGAAGCGACAGGGCGGAGACGACCAGCACCGTCAGCCACGAGGCGGCATTATAGACCCGCCCGTTGGCGTGCGCACCCATCAATTCGCGGTCGGAGGCGAGGCGGAGCACGGAGACGAGCAGCACGGGCAGCAGCATCCCGTTGATGACCTGCGTCACCAGCAGCACGCGGAAGAGCGGGAGGCCCGGGATCATCGCCACCACCCCGCCGACGACGATGAGGAACGTGAAGATGCCGAGGAAGGTCGGCGCCTCGCGGAACGTGCGCGAGACGCCCTTCTCGAAGCCCAGGGCCTCGCTGATGGAGTAGGCGGTCGAGAGCGGCAAGACCGCCGCCGCCAGCATCGAGGCGCCGAAGAGCCCGACGCCGAAGAGCGTCTTGGCGTACGTCCCCGCCAGCGGTTCGAGCGCGCGCGCCGCGTCCTCCGCCGACTCGATGCGGACGCCCGCGCGGTGGAGCGTCGCGGCCGTCGCCACCGTGATGAAGAAGGCGACGGCGATGGCGAAGACCGTCCCCACCCAGACGTCCGCGCGCGTCAGCCCGTAGTCCTCCTCCGTCACGCCCTTCTCGACCACCGACGACTGGACGAAGACCTGCATGTAGGGCGAGATGGTCGTGCCGATGAGCGCGACGACGGTGAAGAGGTAGCCCGGGCCGAAGTCGGCGCGCGGCCGCGCGAGCCCGCGCGCCACCTCGCCCCAGTCGGGCCCCGCCAGGAAGGCCGAGACGACGTAGCCGAGGAAGACGAGCGACATCAGGAGGAAGACGCGCTCGACGCGCCGGTAGGAGCCCTTCACGACCAGCCACCAGACGGCGAAGGCCGCCAGCGGCACCGAGACGAAGCGCGGGACGCCGAACAGCTCGGTCGCGGCCGCGATGCCGGCGAACTCCGAGACCGTGACGCCGCCGTTGGCGACCAGGAGCGCCAGCATCACCAGCACCGTCCAGCGCACGCCGAACTGCTCGCGGATGAGGTCGGAGAGCCCCTTGCCCGTCACCGCGCCCATCCGCGCGCACGTCTCCTGCACGATGCCCAGCGCTAAGACTAAAGGGATTAAAGTCCAGAGGAGGTTGTAGCCGTAGTCGGCCCCGGCCGAGGCGTAGGTGGCGATGCCGCCCGCGTCGTTACCCGCGTTGGCGGCGATCATCCCCGGCCCGATGACGGCGAGGTAGGCCAGCAGCCCCCGCCGCGACGCGGCCGCCCGCTGCACGCGCCGCGACCCGCGCCGCCACAGACGGCGACCCGCGTCCCGCACACTCTCTGCGCGCGTCAAGGCCACTCGGAGGTTCCCCGTCGGCAGTCATAAAAAGCCTCAGCCCTCGGCCGGGACAATATTCGTTAATTTAGGTTAGCGATAAACATCTCTGCGGTGGCCGACCCGAATCACCTCGACGACCAATCTCGAAGAGTAGACGCTGTAAATTATCCGGTAAGAGCCTTCCCTGATTCGGTACGTGTGCTCGGCGCCGGAAAGCTTACGGACGCCGGCGGGAAACGGCCCGCTTCGCAATCCTTCGACAGCGCTCAGTACGCGCAGCATGATTTCTTTGGGAAGCTGTCGCAATTCCTTTGCCGCCGAGCGCTTCCACTCGATGCTGTACTCTTCTGAGGCCATGCCGCGACTCTAACATTTTTCAGAAGACGTTTTCGGGGCGCACGGGAAACGCACGGGACATCCTCATAACAGCCCTTCCTGCTTTAACCCGGCGAGTAGTTCGTCATGGGAAATGGTCGGCTCATCTCGGCGCTCGGCTACCGCTGCCAAGTCCTCAACGTCCTCCAACAGTTCTTCAAACTCGGCAATAGGCACAATGACGGCGGTCTTCACGCCGTCCGGGTTGGTGACGTATTGAACCTCTGACTCAAGCTTCTTCAGGTCTAGCATTTTTCTTCCTCCGGCTCGGCTACATATTGCCAAGAACGGCGAACTTAGCCAAACACGCGCGGGAGGCGCGGGCGCCAGTCCTTGGGGAGGAGGTACTCCATGGCGTCGTCCACGGTGACGATGCCGGCGATGTCGCCGGCGTCGTCCACGACGGGGAGCGCGAGGAGGTTGTACTCGGCGATGGTCTCGGCCACGTCGCGGGCGGAGTCCCTGGGGTGCGCGAACTGGAACTCGTCGCGCATGACCTGCGAGAGCCGGTACTCCGGGTCGGCGAGGATGAGGCTGCGCAGGGCGATGACGCCGCAGAGCCGCCAGGAGCCCTCGTCCTCGACGACGTAGAGGTAGTAGATCATGTTCGGCGTCTCGGCCATCTCCCTCAGCCGCGCCAGCGCCTCGCCCGCCGTGAGGTGCTTGGGGAGCACGACGAACTCGGTCGTCATCAGGCCGCCCGCCTCGTCGTCCTCGTAAGGCAGAAGCTCCCGCACGTCCGCCTTCTCCTCGTGCTCCATGCGTTCGAGCAGGTCTTCGGCCTTCTCCTCGGGGAGGTCGCCCAGGACGTCGGCCGCCTCGTCGGGCGACATGTGTTCGAGGATGTCGGCGGCGCGCTCCTCCTCCATGTCGCCGATGATGCGCGCCTGGTCTTCGGCGTGCATCTCTTCGAGCGTCTCGGCGGCCGTCTCGTCGTCCAGGGCCTCGATGACCTCCGAGCCGTGGTGGCGCGACAGCGCCTCGGCGAGGCGCGCGATCTCGACGGGGTGGAGGCGCGCGAGCTTGTCGCGCGAGGACTTCAACTGGACGGTCGCGGCGTCGGTGGCGAGGTAGCCGACGTCGGCCCAGTCGATGACCTCGACGGGGCGGTCGGTGCCGAAGAAGTTGTGCGGCGTGAGCCGCCGCCAGAGCCCGGCGAGCGTCACGTCGGCCCCGGTGACGAGCCACTCGCCGCCCGTCTCGATGAGCTGCACGTCGTTGACGCGCACGACGCGCTTGCCGTCCACGTCGATGAGCTGTTTGTCCAACACGTCGCGCGCGAGCAGGACTTCGCCCTCGCGCCGCGCGAAGCGGCGCAGGTCGAGGGTGTCGGAGTTGAGCCGGACGCCCGAGACGTCTATGCGCGCGACGCGGGAGCGCGGGACGAAGAAGTCTCGGCGCTGGTAGCGCGCGACGAGCCCCGTCACCGGCGGGTGGTCGGAGCCCAGGCGGACGATGACGTCCTTGAGCGTCGCCACCCGCTCGCCCTCCACCTCGCGTATAGGCCGGCCGAGCACTTGCGAGAGGTACAGCATGTGAAATTATCGCCCCCCGTCGGACGGGCGCATCATAGCACGCGGCGCGGGGAATCGGGCGACACGCCCCTTTCTTCGCCCCCGGCCTGCCGCCAGTGGGCGGCGCCGCGCTAAAAGGGGTGTTGCAAAGGGTCGGCTCTTATCCTATCCTCGCACGCGTTCGGTTCAGGCCGGAAACCGCCGCCCTTGTCTTGTCGTTATTCTCCATGCCATGTTGACTGTCGGGACGGAATGGCTCATCGAGGCGTCGGGGTGCGACGCGGAGGCGCTGCGCGACGTGGGGCGCCTGCGGGGCGTCTTCGCGCGCGCCATCGGGGAGCTGGAGCTGAGCGTCGTGGGCGAGCAGCTCTGGCACAAGTTCCCGGGCGAGGGCGGCGCGACGGGGCTCGCCATGCTGACCGAGTCGCACCTCGCCTGCCACACCTACCCCGAGTTCCGCTTCGCCACCTTCAACCTCTACTGCTGCCGCGAGCGCGGCGAGTGGCCCTGGGCCGAGCGACTCGGCGAGATGCTGGGCGCCGCCTCGGTCAGAGTCCGCAGCGTCAGCCGCGAGGCGCCCGCGGCCCCGGAAGGTTCCGCCGAAAGCCCCGCCGAAAGCCCCGCGCTGACGCGCGCGCGAGGGGGTGACGCCTGATGGCGCTCCAGGCGAGCTGCCCCGCGTGCGGCGCGCAGGTCATCTTCAAGACGGGCTCGTCCGTCGTGGTCGTCTGCGAGTTCTGCCACTCGGTCGTGGCGCGCACCGACCGCGGCGTCGAGGACCTGGGCAAGGTCTCGGACGTCACGGAGTCGGGGTCGCCGCTCCAGGTCGGCCTGCGCGGCGTCTACCTCGGCGTCGCCTTCGAGCTGACGGGGCGGGCGCAGCTTCAGCACGCGGCCGGCGGCTTCTGGGACGAGTGGTACGCGGCCTTCGCCGACGGCCGCTGGGGCTGGCTGGCCGAGGCGCAGGGGCGCTTCTACCTCACCTTCCGGATTCAGGTGCCGTCGCCCAACGCGCTCCCCTCCTTCGACGCGCTCCAACTCGGGCAGACGGTCTGGGCCATCCCCGCGCAGCAGCCGCCGGTCGTCGCCGAGAAGGGGACGGCGCGGACGCTCGCCGCCGAGGGCGAGATTCCCTACCGGGTCACGCCCGGCGAGACGCACTCTTACGCCGACCTCTCGGGCGCGGGCGGCCTCTTCGGCACGCTCGACTACGGCGAGCAGCCGCCGCTCGTCTTCGTCGGCCGCGAGGTGACGCTGGCTGAGCTCGGCCTGGCCCACGCGCAGCGCACGACGGAGCGCGAGGCGCGCGCGGTCGCGGCCTCGCAGTTGAGCTGCCCGAACTGCGGCGGGCCTCTGGAGCTTCGCGCGCCCGACCGGACGGAGCGCGTCGGGTGCCCGAACTGCGGCTCGCTCCTCGACGCGAGCCAGGGGCGCCTGCGCTACCTGAAGACGCTTGAGAAGAAGGGCTCGGGGCCGTCCATCCCCTTAGGCGGGACAGCCGAGTTCGAGGGGCGCACCTTCACCGTCATCGGCTACATGGTCAGGAGCGTCGAGTTCGAGGGCGTGCGCTACTTCTGGCAGGAGTACCTGCTCTACGAGCCCGCGCTCGGCTTCCGCTGGCTCGTCGAGTCCGACGCGCACTGGAGCTACGTCACGCCCGTCCCGCCCGGCGAGGTCACGGAATCGGGCTCGCGCGCCACGCACGGGGGCAGGAGCTTCAAGGTGTTTCAGGACGCCGTGGCGCGCGTCGAATACGTCGAGGGCGAGTTCTACTGGCGGGTCGAGGCGGGCGAGCAGGCGCGCGCCGTGGACTACGTCGCCGCCCCGCTCATGCTCTCGAAGGAGGTGCCCGTCGCCAGGGGGCGCAAGCGCGGCGAGCTTTCGGCCGAGGAGGTCAACTGGTCGCTCGGCGCCTACACGCCCGTCAAAGAGGTCGAGCGCAAGTTCAAAGTAGACCTCGCCTCGCCCCGCACGGTCGCGCCGAACCAGCCCTGGGCGCACAAGAAGATTTACGCCTACTGGGCGCTGCTCATGCTCGCGGCCTTCGGCGTCGGCTTCTTCACGCTGGTGCTGGCGCCGCGCAAGGTCGTCTTCGACCAGACCTACACCTTGCAGGCGCAGGGCCAGCCCACGCCCCCGGCGGCCGCCGCGCTGCCGACGGTCCGGCCCGGCGCCTCGGCCGCCGAGATACAGGAGGTCGTCCGCCAACGCATCGCGCTGGCGCAGGCCGCCGCGGAGGCCGCGCAGGGCGAGGGCGCGACCGGCGCCGAGAAGACGCAGGTCATCTTCACAGAGCCTCTGGAGCTGGCGGGCGGGCGCAACGTGCGCGTGTCGGGGCGGGCCAACGCGGAGAACAACTGGCTCTACGTCGCGGGCGACCTGATAGACGAGCAGACCGGGCTCGTCCAGCAGTTCGACCTGCCGATGGAGTACTACCACGGCGTGGACGACGGCGAGTCGTGGAGCGAGGGGAGCCTTGAGCAGTCGGACTACCTGCCGGCGCTGCCCGCCGGGCGCTACACGATGCGGCTCGAAGCCCAGTGGGAGAACTGGAACCGTTCGGAGCCGCCGCAGGTGCGCGTCCGCGTCGAGCAGGGCGTGCCGCGGCTCCTCAACCTGTTCCTGGTCTTAATCGCGCTCTCGGTGATTCCGCTCGTCGCCGCGCTGCGCCACTTCAGTTTCGAGCGGCGGCGCTGGGCCGACAGCGCCTTCAACCCATACGACTCGGGGGACGGTGACGGTGATGACAGCAGCGACGACTGAAGCGAAACGCCCGGCGACCCGCGGCGCGCGGAGACTCTGCGGGCCCGCACTCCTCCTCTGCCTGACGGCGCTGCTCGCGCCGCCGGGCGCGCGGGCACAGGCCGGCGCGAAGCCCGAGGAGGCCGGGGCCGCGGCGGTGAAGGAGGAGACCGTTGACAGCCTTCAGCTGACCGGCGCGGGCACGCTCGCGCTCGTCCGCGTCGGCGAGGAGACGGACCTCCGGATGGAGCTGCGCCTGAACGGCAGGAAGGTCGCCGGCGTCGAGGGCAACATGTACGCGGGCTTCAAGGCGCACTTCCGCGAGCTGGAGGGCGGCGAGGTCGTCCTGATGTGGTCGAGCGAGGGCGGGTCGGCCTGCCCGGCGCAGTTCCGCCTCATCCGCGTCGCCGGCGAGGGGAAGGTCAGCGTGACGGACGAGTTCGGCGACTGCTCCGACTCGCCCAACGTCACGCTCGAACTTCTGCCCGAGGAGCAAATCCTCGTCCGCTTCCCCGGCTACTACCGGCTCAGCCAGCAGGAGGAGCCCGGCTTCCGCCGCCCGCCCCCGACCACCTGGGTCTACAAGAAGGGCGTGCTCAGGGAACTCAAGCCAGCGGCGAAGAAGAGGGGCTAGAGGCTAGGGGTTAGGGGCTAGTTGGCTTCCGCCTTATGAAACTTGCGACCCTTCGCCGTGGGGGTCTTAACTAGCCCCTGGCCTCTAGCCCCTGGCCTCTAAGGAGAACGTCATGCTCAGCAAACTCTATCTCGCGTTGGGGACGGGCGTCCTGCTGCTCTACGCCGCGGCCGCGTGGGGCGGGTGGGAGATTTCGACCTCGCCGCGGCAGTTCGTCCCGGCCGACGTGCGGAACTCGCCCGGCGGCTACCGCTCTTTCCACTTCTGGCATTCCGGCTACCACGGAGGAAAATGATGCTCAACCTGTTAACGCCGGCGCACGCCCTCGGCGTGGTGGTGAAGTTCGAGGAGCTGGCGCCCGTGCTCGTGACGACGGCCATCTTCACCGCCTTCGGCCTGCTCGTCTTCGGCATCGCCTACATCATCATCGTCAAGGCGACGCCCTTCTCCATCCGCAAGGAGCTGGAAGAGGACCAGAACGTCGCGCTCGCCGTCGTCATCGGCGCCGTCATCATCGGCATCTCGCTCATCATCGCCGCGGCGATACAGGGCTGACGGGATTGCGGAATGCGGATTTCGGATTGCGGATTTAAGGGCGCAAGGGCGCGCCGCTTGTAAACGCCTTTCCAATCCGCATTCCGCATTCCGCATTCCGCAATAGTCATGAACCGCACCCCCATCCTCTTCCTCAACGTGCTGGTCATCGCGACCTGCGGGCTCGTCTACGAGCTGCTGGCGGGGACGCTGGCGTCGTACGTGCTGGGCGACTCGGTGACGCAGTTCTCGCTCGTCATCGGCATCTACCTGTCGGCGCTGGGGGCGGGGGCGTGGCTCTCGCGGTTCGTGGAGGGCGGGCTGGCGCGGCGGTTCGTGGACGTGGAGCTGGCCGTGGCCGTGGTCGGGGGCGCGTCGGCGCCGCTGCTGTTCCTCACCTTCGCGCACCTGAGCTACTTCCACGTCGTGCTCTACGGGCTCGTCTTCCTCATCGGCGTGCTGGTCGGGCTGGAGATTCCGCTCCTGATGCGGATTCTCAAAGACCACCTCGACTTCAAGGAGCTGGTCGCGCGCGTGCTCGCCTTCGACTACGCGGGCGCGCTCATCGCCTCGCTGCTGTTCCCCATCTTCCTCGTGCCGCGCCTCGGGCTCGTGCGCACCTCGCTCCTCTTCGGCTTCCTCAACGCGGGCGTGGGGCTGTGGGCGACGTGGCTGATGCGGCCGCTCATCGGGCCGGGCGTCGTGCGCCTGCGGGCGCAGGGCTGCGTGGTGATGGCGCTCCTCGCCGTCGCCTTCGTCAAGGCCGACGCGCTGACCTCGCTCGCCGAGGACGCGATGTTCGCCGACGACATCGTCTACTCGAAGACGACGCACTACCAGCGCATCGTCGTCACGCGCAACCGCGCGGGCTTCCAGCTCTTCCTCAACGGCAACCTCCAGTTCAGCTCGGCCGACGAGTACCGCTACCACGAGGCGCTCGTCCACCCGGCGATGGCGCTGGCCTCCGACGGCGGGCGCCCCGTCCGCCGCGTCCTCATCCTCGGCGGCGGCGACGGGCTCGGCCTGCGCGAAGTCCTGAAGTACCTGTCGGTCGAGGAGGTGACGCTCGTGGACCTCGACCCGGACATGACGGAGCTGTCGCGGCGCTTCCCGCCGCTCGCGCGCCTCAACCGCGGCGCCTTCGGAGACCCGCGCGTCCGCGTCGTCAACGAGGACGCGATGATCTGGCTCGAACAGGAGGGGCCGCCCTTCGACGCGGCGCTCGTGGACTTCCCCGACCCGAACAGCTTCGCGCTCGGCAAGCTCTACACGACGCGCTTCTACGCGATGCTCCGGCGGCGGCTCGCGCCGGACGCGGCCGTCGCCGTGCAGTCCACCTCGCCGCTCTTCGCGCGCAGCTCCTACTGGTGCATCGTGCGCACGCTCGAAGCCGCGGGGTTTCGGGTGCGCCCCTACTACACGGCCGTCCCCTCGTTCGGCGTCTGGGGGTTCGCGCTCGCGCGCCGCGCGCCGTTCGAGGTGCCGGCGCGCGCGCCCTCGGTCGAGCTTAAGTTTCTGGACGACCACGCCCTGCCCGCGATGTTCATGCTCTCGGCCGACCTCGGGCCGGTGCCGGTCGAGGTCAACCGGCTCGACAACCAGTCGCTCGTCCGCTACTACGAGGCCGAGTGGCGGCGCTACGAGTGAGGCGGGGGAGAAGGCGCTTTATGGAGGACGACGGTGACGCCCGCGAGGCGGAGGGCTACGTGGAGGGCCGGCCCTCGCGCGTGCTCAGGGCGGTGGGGCACGTCGGCCTCGTCGTCGCGCTCGTCACGCACGCGCTGCGCGGCCGCTGGGTGGCGGCCGCCTTCTTCCTCGTGACCGTGCTCCTCTTCCTGACGGGGCGGCGGGCGGACGGCTGGCCGAAGGCGGCGCGCGTCGTCTTCGTCGTCGTCTACGCCGCGCTCGCCGTCGCCATGTTCGTCGAGCTGACCCGCGACCTGAAGGCTTCGGTGTGACGGCCCCACCTGTCGTGAATAAGAGATGAAGGGGCGCGGGCCGACGAGAAGGGAGCTGCTGGCGGCCTTCCTCGGCGCGCCGTTCGCGCTCGCGGCGTGCGGGCGGGGCGGCGCGCCCGTGCCGGCGCTGCCGGGGGGCGAAATCGTCGGCGCGTCCGACCGCCTCGGCCACCTCCTGCGGGACGGCCACAGGCCGGAGCCGGAAGTCTGGGAGCAGACGGGCGTCTGCATCGTCGGCGGGGGCGTCGCGGGGCTCGCCGCGGCGTGGAGGCTTTTGCGCGCGGGCTTCGACGACTTCGTCCTGCTCGAACTCGAACCGGAGCCGGGCGGGACGGCGCGCTCGGGTCAAGCGCACGGCGTCGTCCCCTACCCGTGGGGCGCACACTACCTGCCCGCGCCGCGGAAGGAGAACCGCGCGCTCGTCGCGCTCTTAGACGAGATGGGCGTGCTCGAAGGCGCGGACGCGGGGGGCGAGCCGGTCGTCGCCGAGCAGTTCCTCTGCCGCGACCCCGAGGAGCGCGTCTTCTACCGCGGGCGCTGGTACGAGGGGCTCTACCTGCACGCGGGCGCCGACGCGGAGGACGCGCGGCAGCTTCAACTCTTCAACGCGGAGGTGGACGCGTGGGCCGCGTGGCGCGACGCGCGGGGCCGCCGCGCGTTCGACATCCCCGTCGCGCGCTGCTCGGACGACGCGGAGGTGGCGGCGCTCGACCGCCTCACGATGGCCGACTGGATGCGGGCGCGCGGCCTCGTGTCGGAGCGCCTGCGCTGGCTGGTGGACTACGCGTGCCGCGACGACTACGGGCTGACGGTCGAGCAGGCGAGCGCGTGGGCGGGCCTCTTCTACTTCGCCTCGCGCATGAAGGGGCCGGGCGCCGAGGCGCAGTCGCTCATCACGTGGCCCGAGGGCAACGGCCGCCTCGTCCGCCACCTGTACGAGAAGGCGCGCGCGCGCGTCCGCCTCGGCCTCGCCGTGGCGGACGTGCGCGCGGCGGGTTCTGACGAGGGCCGTCGTGAGGGAGGTGGCGTCGAGGTCGTCGCCGTCCGCGGCGAAGGGGGCGGGGCGGTCGGCTTCCGCGCCGGGCGGGTCGTCTTCGCGGCGCCGCAGTTCATGACGAAGTACCTCTTGAAGTCTTACCGCGAGGGCGGCGCCCCGGCGCACGTCTCGGAGTTCGAGTACGGCGCGTGGATGGTCGCCAACCTGTTCCTCTCCGACAGGCCGCGCGGGGGCTTGGGCTTCCCCGAGTCGTGGGACAACGTCCTCTACGAAAGCCCCTCGCTCGGCTACGTCGTCGCCACGCACCAGCGGGGCTTCGAGCGCGGCCCGACGGTCTACACCTACTACTACCCGCTCACCGACGCCGACCCGCGCGCCGCGCGCACGCGCCTGCTCTCGGCCGGACGCGACGAGTGGGCCGAGGTCGCGCTCTCGGACCTTCAGCGCGCGCACCGCGACGTGCGCTCGCTCACCCGCCGGCTCGACGTGATGCGCTGGGGCCACGCGATGATTCGCCCGCGCGTCGGCTTCCAGTGGGGCGGCGCGCGGCAGAAGGCGCAGAAGCCCCTCGGCCCCGTCCACTTCGCCAACACAGACCTCTCCGGCGTCGCCCTCTTCGAAGAAGCCTTCGACCACGGCCTCCGCGCCGCCGAAGAAGTCCTCGCCGCCCGCGGCGTGAAGTCCGAGAGCATGAGATGAACGCCGGGCTACGAACGCTCGGCGATGAGTTCGTAGAGGGCGTTTTTGAAGAAGAGGCGTTTGAGGCGGTCGCCGGCGTGGCGCGGCGGGCGTCGGCGCGCGGCGCGCCTGGCCTCTTCGGCGTCGCCGCGCTCGTCGAGGACGCGGAGCGGGAGGCCGCGAAAGAGCGAGCGCGCGCCCGCGAGCGTGAGGTGGACGGTGTGGTCGGCGAAGGGGCCGACCTCAAACGGGAGGCCGGCGGCGTTCCACGCGGCGTGCGGGCGCGCGGCGGCCGAGTAGTCCGCGTGGTTGAAGTTGACCGTGAAGTAGAGCAGCGATGTCAGACGCCCGGGAAAAAATTTCTTCCGGGCGGGGCGGGCACAGTATAAACTCAGCCGCCGTCGCTCGCGTATGTCCGCCGAACCCCTGACATCAGCCGAAGCCTTCCCGGCCGCCGCCGAGGCCCCGCCCGCGGGGGCGAGGAATACGTGGTGGCTCTTCTCGCCGTCCGTGGACGTGTGCGTGTTCGGCGGGAGCGCGCTCGCCTCGCTCGCGCTGCTGTGGGTCGGGGCGCGCGCGGGGCTGCTCGAAGCGGAGTCGCCGGACTGGGCGTGGGTGCCGGCGGTGCTGCTGGTGGACGTGGCGCACGTCTACGCGACCGCGTTCCGCGTCTACTTCGACGCGGAGGAGTTGAAGCGGCGCGCGGCGCTCTACGTGCTCGCGCCCCTCATCGCCTACGCGCTGGGCGTGGCGCTCTACTCCGAGGGCGAGTCGCTCTTCTGGCGCGCGCTGGCCTACCTCGCCGTCTTCCATTTCGTGCGGCAGCAGTACGGCTGGGTCGCGCTCTACCGCGCGCGGGGCGGCGAGCGCGGGCGCGCGGGGCGGTGGGTGGACGCGGCGGCCGTCTACGCGGCGACGCTCTATCCGCTCGCCTACTGGCACGCGCACCTGCCGCGGCGCTTCTGGTGGTTCCTGCCGGGCGACTTCGCCGGGCTGCCGGCGTGGGTCGAGCGCGCGGCGTTCCCCCTCTACTGCGCGGCGCTCGGCGCCTACGCGGTGCGCTCGGCGCACGCGTGGGTCGTGCGGGGGCGCGGCAACCCGGGCAAGGACCTGGTGGTGCTGACGACGGCCGTCTGCTGGTACGCCGGCATCGTCGCCTACGACTCGGACTACGCCTTCACGGTGACGAACGTTTTGATTCACGGCGTCCCCTACGTGGCGCTCGTCTGGTGGTACGCGCGCGGCCGGGCGCCGTCGGCGGGCGCCGCCTACCGGCGCCTCGCGCGCTGGCCGGTCTTCCTGGCGACGCTCTGGCTGCTGGCCTACGCCGAGGAGCTTCTCTGGGACCGCGGC
This sequence comes from Pyrinomonadaceae bacterium, assembly GCA_036387455.1. Taxonomy (GTDB): domain Bacteria; phylum Acidobacteriota; class Blastocatellia; order Pyrinomonadales; family Pyrinomonadaceae; genus QHXN01. Next base: position 14,315 of record DASVTS010000036.1, read on the forward strand.
GTGTGGCACGAGCGCTCCTGGCTCTTCGGCGCGGCGTGGGACTGGGACTCGCTGAAAGTCTTCCTCGTCCCGCTGCTCGCGCTCCCGCAGGCGACGCACTACGTCCTCGACGGCTTCGTCTGGCGGCGGAAAAGTAACCCGCACCTTACGGCGCTGGGTAGACGGTAGCCGGCGGGCTCCGCCGGGCGAGCGTTGACGCCGACACCCTGACGACGCGACGGCCAGGGGTTTTCTACCGACTACCGACTGCTGACTACCGCCTACTTGATTTCATGCAACAGACGACCACGAAGGAAAAGGCCCACCGCTTCCGCTGCCCCGGGTGCGGGGCGGATTTGCAGTTCGCGCCGGAGGGCGGGAATTTGACGTGCCCCTACTGCGGGCGGCAGGAGCGCATCGAGGCGCCGGCCGGCGCGGTTGAGGAGCGCTCCTACGAGCAGTATCTGCAACTGCACGCCGACCGCATGGGCTCGCTCGCCGAGGGCGCGCTCGAAGTCTCGTGCCAGACCTGCGGCGCGACCGTCACCTTCACGCCGCCGATGGTCGCGGGCGAGTGCGACTTCTGCGGGAGCCCGCTCGTCGCGCAGCCGCGCTCGGCCGACCCCGTGCTCGCGCCCGAGGGCGTCCTGCCCTTCCGCGTGACGCGGGACGCGGCCGCGGGCTCGCTGGGGAAGTGGCTCGGCTCGCTCTGGTTCGCGCCGAGCGCGCTGAAGAGGCTGGCCGCGCACGAGGGCGTCGGCGGCGTCTACCTCCCCTTCTGGACTTACGACGCCCACGCCGCGAGCCGCTACACGGGCGAGCGCGGCGAGTACTACTACACGACCGAGAGCTACGCCGAGCGCGACGCGCAGGGCAACACGGTGACGAAGACGAGGCAGGTGCGCCACACGCGCTGGCACCCGGCCTCGGGCACGGTCGAGCGCTGGTTCGACGACATCCTCGTCCCCGCGACGAAGTCGCTGCCGCCCGCGCGCCTGACGGCGCTGGAGCCGTGGGATTTGGGCGAGCTGACGGCGTACACGCCCGCGTACCTCTCGGGCTACAAGGCGCAGCGCTACCAGGTCGATTTGGCCGAGGGGTTCGAGCTGGCGAAGCGCGCGGCGGCGCCCGTCATCGAGTCGGACGTGCGGCGCGACATCGGCGGCGACGAGCAGCGCGTCGCGCAGGTGGCGACCAACTACTCGGCCGTCACCTTCAAGCACCTGCTGCTGCCCGTCTACGTCGGCGGCTACCGCTTCCGCGACAAGGTCTACCAGGTCGTCGTCAACGGCCGCACCGGCGAGGTGCAGGGCGAGCGCCCCTACAGCTTCTGGAAGATTTTCCTCTTCGTCCTCGCCCTCGTCGCCCTCCTCCTCGTCGTCGCCCTCGTCTTCGGCCGTCGCTAGGCCCGGCACGCTGTCAGGACGGGCGGCCGGTTAAAAATGGCGGCGCCCGGCGGCCTTGAGACCGCCGGGCGCCGCTTCCCTTACCCTTAAAGCCGCTCACTGCCCCGAGACGAGGAAGACGTCCCAGGCCCAGCGGCCCGCCTTCGCGCCCTTCGCGTCGCCCACCTTCGCGCGGAAGCGGAAGCGGTTGCCGTGCTCGTCCGTGCGCCTCGACTCCTTGTAGCCGAGGTCAACGGACTTCAGCCCGAGCCCGGCGAGCGCGTGCAGTTCTTCCGGCTGCGAGACGCCGTCATGGTTCGAGTCGCGCCACAGCCGCAGGGACGGGAAGACCGCGTCGCGGTCGTCAATCAGCCCGTCGCCGTTGCCGCCCCGCGCGGGGCGGTCGAACTCGGCCAGGGCGAGGAAGCCGTTCCTCTCCCGGCCGGCGGGCGGCGGGGGCTGCGGCGTGTAGTTGCCGAACAGCTCCGTCCCGTACTCGATTCTACCGTTGCCGTCATGGTCGAGGGCGAGGAACGCGTCATCCGAGCCGGGCGAGGTCCAGGAGAGCCGCTCCGCAGTCCCGTCACCGTCGAGGTCGAAGTTCACGCCACCCCGGGCGTCCGTGAGGCTGAAGCCGTTGCCGAGGACGTCAACGAGGACCGGGGATTTGTTGATGCCGCCGGGGCAGGTGCAGAGCTCAAAGTCATAGTCATCGCACCAGCTGGCGACCCACCAGTTCACGGTGCAGCCGCCGCCCGCGGGCGGGGTGGGTGTCGGCGTCGGGGTCGGCGTGGGGCACGGGGGCTTGGTGTCCGTCGGGTCGTCGTCGTTGCAGTCGCCGTCACAATCGCTGGCGCCGTCCTGGTCGTGGTCGCTGGCGTCGCAGCACGGCGTCTCGTCAACTTTACCCTCGCGGTCGCAGTTGTCGTTCCTGTCGTTACCGCATATCTCCGGCGCGCCGGGGTGTGTGTTAAAGCCCTCGACGGTGTTGGAGTCGTCGCAGTCGCCGTCGCACGTCGAGTACCCGTCGTTGTCCTCGTCCTTACACTCGCCGCACGTCAGAGTCCCCGCCTCATCCTTCTCGTCTTTTTGACACGGCTGGTCAAATCCGCAGAGGAAGGGCCTTACCCTATATTTAATGCATGGCTTCCCGGCTTGGGTTATAGCTACTGGTCGCGGGCAAACCTCGGGAGGGGTTCTGGAGTCAATACAGGAGGCGGTGTTTGAGTCGGTTTCAAAAACGTACCTGCCGCAGCCGGTGGAACAGTCCGCCTCAGGAAACGCCACGTTCAGGAAGGCGTTAGACGTTGTGACCGTTGGCGGCGCGGCCTTAGTCCAGCCGGCTTTTTGAAAAACCGGCATTCCGGGGGTTCGCTTACTGGGTAGCGACGCTACTTTTTTTTTTGGGAGTACAGCATCCTCCGCCCACCTTCATATCCGGTGCCGTCGCCGAGGCTGATGATGTCGAATGATAGTTCGACTCTGTTCCACGTCTCGGGGGGCAGATTCATCGTCCTATTCATGGATTCATAACCCATCACCCAAGCCTCGGGAATCCTAAAGACATGAGTCTCGCCTGGCTTGAGGGGAATGTCGTCAGGCCCCGCCAACTGCGTTACATTCATTAGCCGGGGCGCGCCGTAATACACGCTGAATCCGGTCACTGCCTCCGGGATGTATCCAGTGGCGGGATGCGGCGTCGGCTTCGGCGCAGGTACGTCCGGGAAATCGAGAGTAAGGGTGATGAAGTAGATTGGCTGGCGGGAGATGTTTTTCACCTCGATTTCAAGGTCGCGGAGCCAATTCCCCTCCTTCTGGAGGTTTCTCACCTCTTTCACCTCCAGTGGCATTCTGTTGAAAGTGCGGACTTTGATTTTCCTCTCCTCGCGCGACTGAGTATAGCCCGACCTGAGCGCCCCCGCGCCCAGAGCTAACGCTAAACACGACACGAACAGAAGAAGTGTGACGGCGGGCGATGCGTTCATTTTCCGGTGCTTCATAATTCGTCTCCTGACTTTTTGAGGACGTGAGGCTGACGAGGACTTATCCGGATGCCTCGTCAACGCGAGCCTGCGTTCCGGACGGCGAGGTTCAAGGTTGCGAGAAAGCCACGCCGGTAGGGGAGCGTAGCCGTTTTAGTCAGGGCGTAGCAGTTCTACGCCGGGGCTAAATCCCTGTCAAGGAAATTCCCCCGCCCCGGCTTATAAGTTTCCTTAATCCGCGGGGGCCGGCGATTTCATACCCGAATTTTGACGGGGCGCTTGCCCGCGGCGGAAAAAAGTAGTATCACTAGGGCACTCTAAGCAGTTCTTAATTTTGGTGGTGCAGCCGAAAAGGGCTTTCGCGGACGCGCGCCGCCCCGCCCACGGGCGCGAGGCCGCAGCCACACGGCGCCCGGGGCGCAGGGTGTCTCTCCCCGCGGCGGCGCGCGCGCCCGGGCGGGCGAAGGCAAGGGGTTTCATCTCGCCGGGCTAGTTCAAAGAGTCACAAGACGACGGGTTCGGAAGAGCATGCAGATTTTCCACCACAGCACCAACACCATCGCCAAAGTGAGCATCTTCGGCGGCGTCTTCCTCGTCGCCGCCTCGCTCTGGGTGCTCGCCGAAATCAACCGCTCGTCCTACAACACGGGGCAGTTCATCGAGGTGCAGCAGCCCGTCCAGTTCTCGCACAAGCACCACACGGGCGACGACGGCATCGACTGCCGCTACTGCCACACCTCGGCCGAGGTGTCGAACACCGCCGGGATGCCCCCGACCAAGACCTGCATGAACTGCCACTCGCAAATCTGGAACGAGAGCCCCTACCTGGAGATCGTCCGCACGAGCTACCGCGAGAACAAGCCCATCGAGTGGGCGCGCGTCCACGACCTGCCCGACTTCGTCTACTTCAACCACTCGATCCACGTCAACAAGGGCGTGGGCTGCGCCTCCTGCCACGGGCGCGTGGACGCGATGCCGGCCGTCTACCAGGCCGCCTCGCTCCAGATGGAGTGGTGCCTGGCCTGCCACCGCGAGCCCGAGCGGTTCCTGCGCCCGAAGGAGCAGGTCACCAACATGGGCTGGAACATCGAGGGCGACGCGGAGGCGGGCGTCACGGCCAGCGCCGAGAACCGCCTCGGCGAGAACCTCTCGCCCGCGCGCCGCGAGCTGGGGCTCCGGCTCAAGCGCGAGTACAAGGTTCGAGACGCGGGCACGCTCACGAGCTGCTCGACGTGCCACAGATAGACCGCCCCAGGATAAGTAGATGCACATCAAAGACACTTTCCCCGAGCTGTACCAGATTCGCCAGCGGCCCGTCTCCATCGACGGGGTGCGCGCGAAGTTCGAGCAGAAGCGCGGGCGCGAGTTCTGGCAGAGTCTCGAAGAGCTGGCCGGGTCGCGGGAGTTCGACGAGCTGCTCCACCGCGAGTTCCCGCAGCACGCCTCCGAGTGGGACGAGGGCACCGACCGCCGCACCTTCCTCAAGCTGATGGGCGCCTCGCTGGCGCTCGCCGGGCTCACGGGCTGCTCGTACCAGCCGCCCGAGTCCATCGTCCCTTACGTGCGCCAGCCCGAGGGGATGGTGCCCGGCAAGGCGCTCTACTTCGCCACCGCGATGCCTTTCCCCGGCGGCGCCACGCCGCTGCTGGTGAGCAGCTACATGGGGCGCCCGACGAAGGTCGAGGGCAACGACCTCCACCCGGCCTCGCTGGGCGCGGCCGACGTCTTCGCGCAGGCTTCCGTCCTGAACCTCTACGACCCCGACCGCTCCGAGACCATCATCAACCGCGGCGAGGTCAGGACCTACACGGCCTTCCTCGGCGAGATGGCGACCGCGCTCGAAGGCCAGCGCGCCAAGCAGGGCGCGGGGCTGCGGTTCCTGACCGAGACCGTGACGTCGCCCACGCTCGGCGCGCAGATGCGCGACCTCCTGCGGCGCTTCCCCGCCGCGCGCTGGTACCAGTGGGAGCCGGCGGGCGGCAACAACGGGCGCATGGGCGTGCGCCGCGCGCTGGGCGGCTTCGCCACCCCGGTCTACAACTTCGCCGCGGCCGACCGCGTGCTCTCGCTCGACTCGAACTTCCTCGAATGCGGCCCGGGCGCGCTGCGCTACGCGCGCGACTTCGCCGCCCGCCGCCGCGCGACCGACGGCGACGCGCGCGAAATCTGCCGCCTCTACGCCGTCGAGACGACGCCCACGAACACGGGCTACTTCGCCGACCACCGCGTCTCGCTCAAGCCCAGCCAGTTCACGGACTTCGTGCGCGGGCTGGCCGCGGCCGTCGGCGCGTCGGGGTCGGACGTGGGCGGGGCGGCGCCCTCGGCCGACGCGCGGGCGCAGAAGATAGCCGAAGACCTCAAGGCGCACGCCGGCGCGTGCGTCGTCGTCGCGGGCGACGAGCAGCCGCCGGAGGTGCACGCCCTCGCCCACGCAATGAACGCGGCGCTCGGCGCCGTCGGCCGAACGGTCGCCTACCTTGAGCCGGTCGAGGAGAACCCGACCGACCAGCTCGAAGACCTGCGCGCGCTCGTCGGGGAGATAGACGCGGGCGCCGTGGACATCCTCGTCGTCGTCGGCGGGAACCCCGTCTACACGACGCCGGCCGACCTCAAGCTCGACGCCGCGCGGATGAAGAAGGTCAGGCTCGCCGTCCACCTCTCGCAGTACGACGACGAGACCTCGGAGCTGTGCCACTGGCACATCCCCGAGACGCACTACCTTGAGGCGTGGGGCGACGCGCGCGCCTACGACGGCACGGTGACCATCCAGCAGCCGCTCATCACGCCGCTCTACAACGGCAAGAGCGCCTACGAGCTGCTCGCGGCCTTCAGCGACAACCCCGACCGCCGCGGCTACGACATCGTCCGCCAGTTCTGGATGACCGAGGGGCGCGCGGCGGTCATGGCCGCGGGGACGCCGGGCGCCGCCGCCGGCGCGGTCACCGGCATGTTCCAGGGCGCCACCGGCGCGTCGCAGGCGCAGACGCCGGGCAACGCCGTCGCGGCCAACGGCAGCCCGGCCTCCGCCGACGAGGCGACGAGAAGCTCCGCCGTCGCCGGGGCCGCGGGGACGGGCGGCGCGACTCAGACGACGGGCGGCGCGGGCACGGCGACCGGCGCGGGCGCGGCGGGCGCGACCGGCGCGGCTTCGGGGGCGGCTTCGGGCGCGGCGGGCGCGGGGAGTCGTCCCGCGGGTTCGGCTCAGGGCGGCGCCGCGGCGCCTTCGGCGGCGGCGGCGACGCCGACTCCCGAGTTCGAGCGCGCGTGGCGCCGCGTGCTCAACGACGGCTTCGTGCCGAACACGGCGCGCAAGGCCCGCGGCGGCGGCGGCGCGGACGCGGCCCAGGCCGGCGGCCCGGCGGCGGGCGGCTCCAACGTCACGCCCCCGGCGGCGGCGGCCCCGTCGAACGCGGGCGCGGGCGCCTACGAGATAGTCTTCCGCACCGACCCGAGCGTGTACGACGGCCGCTTCGCCAATAACGGCTGGCTCCAGGAGTTGCCCAAACCCCTGACGAAGCTGACGTGGGACAACGCCGCCATCATCAGCCCCGCCACGGCGACGAAGCTCGGCGTGGGCACCGAGCCCGACGGCGCGGTCGAGGAGGGCGGCCCGCGCCGCGTCAACCGCCTCACGGCCAAAGGCGGCGAGGTCAACGCCGAGGTGCTGCGCCTCAGCTTCAAGGGCCGGCGGCTCACCGCGCCCGTCTTCATCCTGCCCGGCCAGCCCGACGACGTCGTCACGCTCCACCTCGGCTACGGCCGCTGGCGCTCGGGCCGCGTCGGCGGGAACCTCCACGACGCCAGCGTCCGCGGCGCCAACGCCTACGACCTGCGCACCAGCGACGCGCTCTGGGCGGGCGCGGGGCTCGGCGTCGAGGTGACGGGCGACAGCTACTCGCTGGCCTGTACGCAGATTCACTTCCGCATGGAGGGGCGCGAGATAGTCCGCCACGGCACCTTCGCCGAGTGGGCGCACGACCCCACCCTCGCGCCCGCGCGCGAGCACGAGAAGGAGCCGCCGCAGCCCGCGGGCGAGAACCGCAAGCCGATGGACACCGAGTCCATGTACGAGTCGTACAACTACGAGCCCAACGAGGCGGGCGGCTACCGCGGCTACAAGTGGGGGATGGTCATCGACACCTCGACCTGCGTCGGCTGCAACGCCTGCGTCGTCGCCTGCCAGGCCGAGAACAACATCCCGGTCGTCGGCAAGGAGCAGGTCGCGCGCTCGCGCGAGATGCACTGGCTGCGGGTGGACGCCTACTTCCGCGGCGCGGCCGAGAGCCCCGAGGGCGTCTACTTCATGCCGGTGCCCTGCATGCACTGCGAGAACGCGCCGTGCGAGCCGGTCTGCCCCGTCCACGCCACCGTGCACAGCAGCGAGGGCATGAACGACATGGTCTACAACCGCTGCGTCGGCACGCGCTACTGCTCGAACAACTGCCCGTACAAGGTGCGCCGCTTCAACTTCCTGCTCTACCAGGACTGGGACACGCCCTCCCTGAAGATGCTCCGCAACCCGGAGGTCTCGGTGCGCTCGCGCGGCGTGATGGAGAAGTGCACCTACTGCGTCCAGCGCGTCGAGCACGCCAAGATCGACCGCGAGAAGAAGGGCGAGCGCGTCCGCGACGGCGACATCAAGACGGCCTGCCAGCAGACCTGCCCGACCGAGGCCATCGTCTTCGGCGACCTGAACGACCCGAACAGCCGCGTGGCGCGGCTGCACGCGCAGAAGCGCCGCTACGACCTTCTGGCCGACCTGAACACGCGCCCGCGGACGGTCTACCTCGCCTCGGTGCGCAACCCGAACGAGGCGCTCGGCGACACGGGCGACCGCCGCGGCGGGAGCGGCAGCGACGCCCCGCAGGGCCGACACTGAAGGGGGGAGGCGTAAGGAGTCACATGGAGAAGTACGACTACGCGCACGAGGACGTTGGCATCCACACCACGCCCGCCGTCATCGAGCCCGGCCACACGTTCGGGTCAGTGACGGACAAGATCAGCTCCATCGTCCTGCGGAAGCGGACGCCGCTGGTGTGGTGGGTCGGGCTCGCGGTCTCCTTCATGCTGGTGCAGGTGCTGATGGGCACCATCACGCACCTCGTCTTCACCGGCATCGGCATCTGGGGCAACAACCAGCCGGTCGGCTGGTCGTTCGACATCATCAACTTCGTCTGGTGGATCGGCATCGGCCACGCCGGCACGCTGATCTCCGCCATCCTGCTCCTGCTCCGCCAGTCGTGGCGCACCTCCATCAACCGCTTCGCCGAGGCGATGACGCTCTTCGCCGTGGCCTGCGCGGGCCTCTTCCCGCTGCTGCACACGGGCCGCCCGTGGCTCGCCTACTGGCTCTTCCCCTACCCGAACACGATGGGCATCCAGCCGCAGTTCCGGAGCCCCCTGATGTGGGACGTCTTCGCCGTCTCGACCTACGCGACCATCTCGGCGCTCTTCTGGTACACGGGTCTCATCCCCGACCTGGCGACGCTGCGCGACCGCGCGCGCAGCCGCTTCGGCCGCATCGTCTACGGGGCGGCCTCTTTGGGCTGGCGCGGGAGCGCCCGCCACTGGGCGCGCTACGAGACGGCCTACCTGCTCCTCGCCGGGCTCTCGACGCCGCTCGTGCTCTCGGTGCACACCATCGTCAGCTTCGACTTCGCCATCGGCATCATCCCGGGCTGGCACGCGACCATCTTCCCGCCCTACTTCGTCGCCGGCGCCATCTACGCGGGCTTCGCCATGGTGCTCACCCTCGTCATCCCGCTCAGGAAGCTCTACGGGCTCGAAGACTTCATCACCGAGCGCCACCTGCGCAACTCCGCCAAGGTCATGCTGGCGACCGGCCTCATCGTGGCCTACGGCTACATGATGGAGACGTGGACGGCCTGGTACAGCGCGAACACCTACGAGGAGTTCATGATGCGGAACCGGTTCTTCGGGCCGTACGCGCTCTTCTACTGGGCGCTCATCGTCTGCAACGTCATCGTGCCGCAGTTTCTGTGGGTGAGGCGCGTGCGCCACTCGAACCTCGCGCTCTTCGGCATCGCCATGTTCGTCAACGTCGGGATGTGGCTGGAGCGCTTCGTCATCATCCCCATCAGCCTGCACCGCGACTTCCTGCCGTCGTCGTGGGGCTTCTACTCGCCGACCATCTTCGACTTCTCGATGTTCTTCGGCACCATCGGGCTCTTCTTCTTCCTGATGCTGCTCTTCCTGCGCTTCCTGCCCGTCATCTCCATCTTCGAGATGCGGACGATGGTGCCCGGCGCGCAGGTCAAGGAGGAGGCGTGACGTGGCTGTGAAGCGTAAAGTCCGGCCGGCGACCTACGGGCTGATGGCCGAGTTCGACAACCCTTCGGACGCGGTCGCCGCCGCGCGGCGCGTCCACGAGGAGGGCTACCGCAGGATCGACGCCTTCTCGCCGTACCCCGTCGAGGAGTTGTCGGAGGCCGTCGGCGCCCACAAGACGTACATGCCGCACGTGGTCCTCGCCGGCGGCATCCTCGGCGGCCTGACCGGCTACCTGATGCAGTACTACCTGCACGTCCACTACTACGCGATCAACGTCGGCGGCAAGCCCTTCCACAGCTGGCCGACCTTCATCCCCGTGACGTTCGAGATGACGGTCCTCGGCGCCGGCCTCTTCGCCGTCTTCGGGATGCTGGCGATGAACGGGCTGCCCGAGCCCTACCACCCGGTCTTCAACGCGCCGAACTTCGCGCTCGCCTCGCGCGACCGCTTCTTCGTGCTCGTCGAATCGGCCGACCCCAAGTTCGACCGCGAGCGGACGGGCGAGCTGCTCCGCAGTCTCGGGCCGCGTGAGGTGACAGATGTCGAACACTGACGTGAGAGGGAGTCAGGAGTCAGGAGTCAGGAGTCAGAAGGGACGCGCGGGGCGCCGTGCCCTCTTCTGTCTCCTGACTTCTGTCTCCTGTCTTCTGTTTGCAGGCTGCCGCCAGGACATGCAGGACCAGCCGCGGTACGAGTATTACGAGCCGGGCGACAAGAAATTCTTCGCCGACGGCGCCTCCTCGCGCCCGTTCGTCGAGGGGACGGTGCCGCGCCAGGCGGGCGACTACCGCGACCGCGAGGACTACCTCTACACGGGCCGCGCGGGCGGCGGCGCGGCCGGCGGCGGGGCGGGCCAGATGGGCGTCGGCTCGTCGGTGCCGGCCGTGGCTTCGGGGCTCTCCTCGGGCACGCTCGCGGGCGCGAGCACGCAGGTGCGCGGCAACGCGGCGGGCGGGGTGCCGGGCGCGCGCGAGGCCGCGGCCACGGGCGGGCCGGACGACTTCCCCATCCCGGTGGACGAGGCGGCGCTCCGGCGCGGGCGCGAGCGCTTCCAGATTTTCTGCTCGATGTGCCACGGGATGACGGGCGAGGGCGACGGCCTCGTCGTCCGCCGCGGCTTCCGCCGCCCGCCCTCCTTCTACGACGACCGCTTGCAGGAGGGCGTCACCCCGGCCGGCCACTTCTTCGACGTCATCACCAACGGCTGGGGCGCGATGCCCGACTACGCCGAAATGATACCGGCCGAAGACCGCTGGCGAATCATCGCCTACCTGCGCGCGCTGCAACTGAGCCGCAGGCTGAAGCTCGAAGAGCTTTCGCCCGAGGAGCGGGCGCGCGTGACGAGCGGCGCGGCCGAGCAGCCCGGCGCCGGGCACGGGCAGGGCGGCACGCTCTTGCAGTCGCCGCAGACGGGGGGTGGGAAGCACTAGGATGGAAGCCACGGTCTCCACGAAAAATTTCGACGCCCCCGCGGACCTCGCTCGCTACCGCGGCCGCGCGCTCGTCGTCGGCCTCGCCTTCCTCGTCGCCGGCGCGGCGCTGGCCTTCCTGATGGGGCAGGGCTCGGGCTTCGGCGGCATCGTCCACGTCCTGCGCTCCTACCTCGTCGGCTTCTTCCTCGTGACGGGCGTCTCGGTCGGGAGCCTCGCGTGGCTCTGCCTCGGGCACATGACCGGCGGCGCGTGGGCGGTGACGAGCCGGCGCCTCTTCGAGGCGGCGACGCGCTGCATCCCGCTCTGCGCCGTGCTGTTCGTCCCCGTCGTCGTCTCGCTCTTCGTCCACGAGCACGGGCACGGGGGCGGGCACGCGACCTCCGTCTACGAGTGGTCGGACCCGGCGGCGGTGGCGGGCGACCCGGCGCTCCAGCACAAGCGTCTGTACCTGAACGCCCCGTTCTTCATCGTCCGCGGCGTCGTCTACTTCGCGGTCTGGTTCGGGATGGCGCTGCTGCTGAGCCGCTGGTCGGCGCAGCAGGACAGGACGGCCGACCCGCGCATCAGGCGCAGGCTCCAGGACGTCTCGGGGCCGGGCATCCTCCTCTTCGGCCTGACGGTGACGTTCGCGGCGATAGACTGGGGGATGTCTTTGGAGCCGCACTGGTTCTCGACCATCTACGGGCTCATCATCATGGCCGGGTGGGGCCTCTCGGCGCTGGCCTTCATGATTACGGTCGCGGTCTACCTCGGCGGGCGCGAGCCGATGGCGCACGCCTACCAGCCGCTGCACTTCCACGACTGGGGCAAGCTGCTGCTCGCGCTCGTGATGCTCTACGCCTACTTCTCCTTCTCGCAGTTCCTCATCATCTGGGCGGGGAATCTGCCGGAGGAGATTCCGTTCTACCTGCGGCGGCTGCGCGGCGGGTGGCAGTTCGTCGGGCTGCTCATCATCATGTTCCACTTCGCGCTCCCGTTCGTGCTGCTGCTCTCGCGGGGCCGCAAGCGCGCGCCGCGCTCCCTGAGGCGCATCGCGCTGCTGATGATTTTCATGAGGGTCGTGGACCTGGTCTTCTTCTTCGCCCCGTCGGTGCACCAGGGCGGCGAGGGCGAGTGGGGCGCGCGCGACCTCCTGACGAGCTTCCTGCCGATGTTCGCCATGGCCGTGGGGCTCGGCGGCATCTGGCTCTGGTTCTACTTCGGGCAGCTCGCCAGCCGGCCGCTGCTCCCGCTCGGCGAGCGCGACCTGGAGCAGGCCATCGCCGCGGCGGAGGGACACCACTGAGGCGTGAACCGTGAACCGTAAACCGTGACAGGTTAAAACCTGATTCTTCTCGTCGCGGTTCACGGTTCACGGTTCACATCTCGTCACGGTTCACGGTTCACGGTTCACGAGGTCTTATGGCTCACGGCAAGCGCAAGCGAGACAGCATCCACGAGACGCCGGACGTGTCCTACATCACGAACCCGGACGTGGCGCACGAGGAGTCGGACGTGGCGGTGCGGCCGCTGCTGTGGTTCGTCGGCGGGCTGACGTTCTTCACCGTCGTCGTCTGCCTGGCGATGTTCCTGATGTTCAAATTCTTCCTCAACCGCGAGATGTCGCAGGAGCTGGCGGCGTCGCCCCTGGCGCGGCAGAACGAGGAGCGCCTGCCGCCCGAGCCGCGGCTCCAGCTCGCGCCCGGCTGGCAGGTGACGACCGACGACGGGCGGCGCCACGACCTCTCCTACTCGGCCGACAACGCCGCCCACGTGCCGCAGCCGTGGTCGGAATACCTCGTCGTGATGGACGAGTGGAGGCGCGAGGCCGAAGGCTACGGCTGGGCCGACCAGCAGGCCGGCACCGTGCGCGTCCCCATCGAGCAGGCCATGCGCGTCTACCTCCAGCGCCGTCAGGCGAAGCAACAGCCCGGCGCGCCGCCCGCCGCGGGCGCGACGCAGCAGACGCCGCCCGCGCAGCAGCAGCAGCAGCAACCGCCCGCCGCTCCCGCCTCGACGGCGACGCCCGCCGCGCACAGGTGAAGGCGGCGGCGGGGTAAGAAGAAAGACTAATGAAGTACGTGTTGACGAAAATCGGGAGGGGCGGCGGCGCGGGGTCTTCGGCGGGCCGGGGCCGCGCCGCGCGCGCCCTCTGCCTTCTGGCCCTGGCCTTCTGGCTCTCGCCCTCGCGGGCCGCCGCGCAGTACGCGCAGCCGCCCGTGGGGCCGATGCCGACGGGCAACTCGACCGAGGTGCTGAAGAAGGTCGGCATCGACCAGCGCCTGAACGAGCAGGTGCCGCTCGACCTGCGCTTCCGCGACGAGTCGGGGCGCGAGGTGCGGCTGGCCGACTACTTCTCGAAGGGGAAGCCGGTCGTCCTGACGCTCGTCTACTACGAGTGCCCGATGCTCTGCAACCAGGTCCTGAACGGGGCGGTCGGCGCGTTCCAGGCGCTCCGCTTCACGGCCGGCAAGGAGTTCGAGGTCGTCACCGTCAGCTTCGACGAGCGCGAGGGGCCGGAACTCGCCGCGCGCAAGAAGGAGACCTACCTGCGCCGCTACAAGCGCGAGGGGGCCGAAGCCGGCTGGCACTTCCTGACCGGGGACAAGGCTTCGGTCGAGGCGCTCGCGCGCGCCGTCGGCTTCCGCTACGTCTGGGACGAGCAGTCGCAGCAGTTCGCGCACGCCTCGGCCCTGATGGTGGCGACGCCCTCGGGGCGCCTGTCGCACTACTTCTACGGCATCGACTACGCGCCGAAGGATTTGCGCCTCGCGCTCGTCGAGGCGTCGGAGGGCAAGGTCGGCTCGCCGGTGGACGCGCTGCTCCTGTACTGCTACCACTACGACCCGGCGGCGGGGCGCTTCGCGCCCGTGATGGGGGTGCTGCGCGCGGCGGGCGTGCTGACGGTGGCGGGCGTGGTGGCGCTCCTGCTCTACCTGCGGCGGAAGACGCGGCGGCGGGAGGAGCGCTGGGACGAGGAGATCAAGGCCGGCGGGGTCGCCTGACGGCGGGGCCGCCCGCGCGGGAAGCACCCCTTCAGGGGAAGGGAACCGAGAGTGAACTTGATGCAGTCCATTCCGATACCGAAAGTGGTCGTGCCGTTCTCGCCCGAGCAGGCTTCGACGTTCGCGCCGCACGTGGACGCGCTCTACGCGTACCTGCTGGCGCTGACGGCCTTCTTCACGCTGGGCATCACGCTGGCCATCATCTTCTTCGCCGTCAAGTACCGGCGCCGGCAGGCGGCCGAGCTGCCGCGCCCCATCGCGGGCTCGATGGTGCTGGAGCTGACGTGGACCATCATCCCGCTCCTCATCTCGATGACCATCTTCGTCTGGGGCGCGTCCATCTTCTTCAAGGCGTACCGCGCGCCGCAGCAGGCGATGGAGGTCTACGTCGTCGGCAAGCAGTGGATGTGGAAGTTCCAGCACCAGACGGGGCAGCGCGAGATAAACGAGCTGCACGTCCCCGTCGGCGCCCGCGTCAAGCTGACGATGACGACCGAGGACGTCATCCACAGCTTCTACGTCCCGGCCTTCCGCATCAAGCAGGACGTCGTCCCCGGCCGCTACCTCCAGACGTGGTTCGAGGCGACGAAGGCCGGCAAGTACTATCTCTTCTGCACCGAGTACTGCGGGACGAACCACTCGGGGATGGGCGGCTACGTCTACGTCATGGAGCCGGCGGCCTACCAGCAGTGGCTCGCGGGCGGGACGGGCACGGAGTCGGCGGCCTCGCAGGGGCAGAAGCTCTTCCAGGAGCGCGGCTGCGCCTCGTGCCACCAGGTCGAGCCGGCGGGGCAGCAGGGGCGCGGGCCGACGCTCTACGGCATCTTCGGCAAGCAGCAGGCCGTCGAGGGCGGCGCCACGGTGACGGTGGACGAGTCGTACATCCGCGAGTCCATCCTCAACCCGCAGGCCAAGCTCGCGGCCGGCTTCCAGAACATCATGCCGACCTACCAGGGCCAGCTCAGCGAGGAGCAGGTGCTCCAGCTCATCGCCTACGTCCGCTCGCTCAGCCAGTCGCAGCAGGACTCGGACGCGGCCGGGTCGGCGCCGGGCACGACGACGACGGGGCCGACCACGGGAGGCGTCCCGCCGCAGCAGCAGCGGATGAACCCGCTCGGGCCGACCGGCGAGCGCCAGGGCGGCCCCGCCCCGCAGGCCGCGCCCGCGGGCGGCGGCGCGGGCAACGCCAACCGGCAGTAATTCCAGGGGCCAGCGAAGTTTCAGGGAAGACTTTTAACCATGAGCACGAACACGACAACGGAGGCGCGGGCGCAGGAGTGGCGCGGCCGCTTCCCCACGGTCAACTACCTCAACGCCGACTACGGCATCAAGTCGTGGCTGCTGACGAAGGACCACAAGAGGATCGGCATCCTCTACCTGATCTCGGTCACCTTCTTCTTCGCCATCGGCGGCGCCTACGCCGCGGCCATCCGGCTCGAATTGCTGACGCCGCTCGGCGACCTGATGCAGTCGCACACCTACAACAAGGTCTTCACGCACCACGGGATCATGATGGTCTTCTTCTTCCTGATCCCCAGCATCCCGGCCACGCTCGGCAACTTCCTCGTGCCGCTGATGATCGGCGCGAAGGACCTGGCCTTCCCGCGCATCAACCTCCTGAGCTGGTACGTCTACATGGTCGGCGGGGTGCTCACCTTCGCGGCGCTCCTCTTCGGCGGGGTGGACACGGGCTGGACGTTCTACGTCCCCTACTCGACCAACTTCTCGAACACCTACGTCACGCTCGCGGGGCTCGGCATCTTCATCAACGGGTTCTCGTCCATCCTGACGGGCCTGAACTTCATCGTGACCGTCCACACGATGCGCGCGCCGGGGATGACGTGGTTCCGCCTGCCGCTCTTCATCTGGTCGCACTACGCGACGAGCCTCGTGATGATCCTGGGGACGCCCGTCATCGCCATCACGATCCTCCTGCTCGCGCTGGAGCGGACGGCGCACGTCGGCATCTTCGACCCGGCGCTGGGCGGCGACCCCGTGCTCTTCCAGCACATGTTCTGGTTCTACTCGCACCCGGCCGTCTACATCATGGTGCTGCCCGGGATGGGCGTCATCTCGGAGCTGGTCGCCACGCACACGCGCAAGCCCATCTTCGGCTACTCCTTCGTGGCCTTCTCCAGCCTGGCGATTGCGGTCTTCGGCTTCCTCGTCTGGGGGCACCACCTCTTCGTCTCCAGCCAGTCGGTCTACGCCGGGATGATCTTCTCGCTCATCTCCTTCGTCGTGGCCATCCCCTCGGCGGTGAAGGTCTTCAACTGGACGGCGACGATGTACAAGGGCTCGCTCTCGTACGACACGCCGATGCTCTACGCCTTCGCCTTCATCGGCCTCTTCACCATCGGCGGCATGACGGGGCTGTTCCTCGCCGCCCTCGGCCTCGACATCCACGTGCACGACACCTACTTCGTCGTGGCGCACTTCCACTACGTCATGGTCGGCGGGCAGGTGATGGCCTTCCTCGGCGGCCTGCACAACTGGTGGCCGAAGATGACGGGGCGCATGTACCCCGAGGGCTGGGCGCGGTTCGCGGCGCTCGTCATCTTCGTCGGCTTCAACCTGACGTTCTTCCCGCAGTTCCTCCTCGGCTACATGGGGATGCCGCGGCGCTACCACGCCTACCCCGTCGGCGAGCCGATCTGGCAGGTGCTGCACGTGATGAGTACGGGCGGGGCCAGCATACTCGGCGCCGGGCTCCTGATCCCGGCCGTCTACTTCATCTGGTCGATGCGCTACGGCCGGTTCGCCCCGGCGAACCCCTGGCCGGGGACGAGCCTGGAGTGGCGCACGCCCTCGCCGCCGCCGACCGAGAACTTCGCCGTCACCCCGGTCGTCACGTGGGAGGCCTACGAGTACCGGCCCATCGAGGAGATGCAGGTCGTCGGGCCGGGCCAGCCCGACCAGCCCGCCGGCGGCCGGCACCCCGCCAACCGCGGGGTGGAGACGGAGGACAGGGGGAGAAGCGGGCAGTAAAGACGGGGCCGCCGCCGGCGGCCCGCGCCGCCCTTCACCCGTCGGACCCCTTCTGAGGAGGTAAGCAGTTTTGGCGACACACGCGGAGGCAGTCGAACACGGCCACGGCCCCGAGGCGGCGCACGACGCGCTCGCGCACCACTTCGACAACATGGAGCAGCAGCGCGAGGCCGGGGCGCTGGGGATGTGGGTCTTCATCGCGCAGGAGGTGATGTTCTTCGGCGGGCTCTTCCTCGCCTACCTCATCTACCGGATGAAGTACCCGCAGGCGTTCATGGCCGCGAGCAACCACCTCGACTGGAAGATCGGCACCTTCAACACGGCCGTCCTCATCACGTCCTCGCTGACGATGGCGCTGGCGGTCTGGGCGACGCAGGTGGGGCGCTCGCGCAAGGTGCAGGTCGGCTTCATGGCCGCGACCGTCCTGCTCGGCCTCGTCTTCCTCGGCGTCAAGGCGTACGAGTACCACGACAAGTACGTGGACGGCCTGATCCCCGTCGCCGGCTGGTTCAACCCGCACGGCATCCACCTCCCGGCGGGCGTCACGATGGGCCAGTACCAGATGTTCTTCTGGCTCTACTTCGCCATGACGGGCCTCCACGCGCTGCACATGATAATCGGCGTCGGCATCATCGCCCCCATCATGTGGATGGCCTGGCGCGGCCGCTTCTCGCCCGAGTACCACGGGCCCGTCGAGAACTTCGGCCTCTACTGGCACTTCGTCGACATCATCTGGATTTTCCTCTTCCCGCTGCTCTACCTCCTGGGCGCGCACTTCGGGAAGGGGCATTGAAAGGAGCGTGAACCGTGAACCGTAAACCGTGACAGGGGGGAAGCGGGTTTCATCTCGTCGCGGTTTACGGTTCACGGTTCACGGGGCTTAACATATGTCGGAACACATCGTCCCGCGCTCAATTTACTTCACGGTCTTCGGGGCGCTGCTCGTCCTGACGGCCGTGACGGTCGCCGCCGCGAACTTCAACTTCGGCCCGATGAACGACGTCGTCGCGATGACCATCGCGGTGACGAAGATGATGCTCGTGCTGCTCTTCTTCATGCACGTCCGCTACAGCTCGCGGCTCATCTGGGTCATCGTCGCCTCGATGTTCTTCTGGCTCATCATCCTGCTGGCGCTGACGCTCACCGACTACACCAGCCGCGACTGGTTCGGCGCCAACGTCGGCGGCGTCATGAGCCGGCAGTAGGCGGGCGGGCGTCGGTGCGCGCCGCCGCCCGCGGTTTAGTACAATGGGGCCCGGAGCGGGCACCCCCGCGGGGGTGCGGCCCGCCCCGGGCTTTTTAAATCTGCGGCGCGGGGGTCTTACGGGGCCGGACTTGCTGAGGCGTGCCATCAAGGTCGTGCTGCTGTTCGCGCTGCGCGTCTTCTTCCGCCGCGTCGAGGTGGTCGGGCGCGAGCGGGTGCCGCGCGAGGGCGCGTGCCTCTTCGTCCTCAACCACCCGAACGCGCTCGTGGACCCGGCCTTCCTCCTCTGCTTCGCGCCGCGCCGCGTCTCCTTCCTCGCCAAGTCGCCGCTCTTCCGCACGCCCGTCGTCGGCTTCTTCGTCCGCGCGCTCGACTCCATCCCCGTCTACCGCAGGCAGGACGAGACGGGCGACACCGCCGCGCTCAACCGCAAGACGTTCGAGCGCGCGGCGGCGCTCCTGAGGCGCGGCGGCACCATCGCCATCTGCCCCGAGGGCGCGTCGCACGACGAGCCCTTCCTGCTCCCCCTGAAGTCCGGCGCGGCGCGCATCGCGCTCGGCGCCGTCTCGGCGGGCGGGGGCGCCGCGCTCGACCTGAAGATAGTGCCCGCGGGGCTCTACTACACGGCGAAGACGACCTTCCGCAGCGGCGCGCTCCTCTACTTCGGCGAGCCCATCCCCGTCGAGCCGGTCGAGCCCGGGCCCGACGGCGAGCCGCCGCGCGACTCCGTGCGCGCGCTCTCGGCGCGCATTGCCGGGGGGCTCGGCTCGCTGACGCTCAGCGCCGACCGCCACGAGGCGCTCCAGATGGTGGCGCGCGCCGAGCGCATCTTCTCCTCCGACGAGGGTGACGAGGGGGAGCGCCCGAGCCTTGAGCGCGAGCTGCGCCGCCGCCGCCGCTTCGTCGAGGCGTACGCCTTCCACCGGCAGCACTCGCCCGCGCGGCTCGAAGTGCTGGAGGGGCGCATCACGGCCTACGAGGAGGAGCTGCGGCAGGCCGGGCTCGAAGACCCGCGCCAGCTCTCGCCCGCCACCGTCTCGGAGTACGCGCGCGTGTGGAAGCTGGCCGCCCGTGTCGCCCTCTTCGTCGTGCTGCTGCCGGCGGCGCTCGCCGGGGCGGCGCTGCACTACCCGGCCTACAAGCTCGCGGGCGCGCTGGCGTCGCGCTTCGCGCGCGAGTACGACGACGTGCTCTCGACCTTCAAGATAGCCGCCGCGCTGCTGCTGTTTCCGCTGACGTGGGGCGTGCTGGCCGTCCTGCTCTACGGGGCGGCGGGGTGGTGGGGAGTTTTGGCGGCGCTCCTCACGGCGCCGCTCGCGGGCTTCGTCGCGCTGCGCACGCGCGAGGAGTTCGGGCGCTTCGTGGCGGGGACGCGCGCCGCGCTCTTCTTCGTCCGCGAGCGCAGCTTCTTCCGCCGCCTCCTCGAAGAGCGCCGCCGCATCCGCCGCGAGCTGCTCGACCTCGGGGACGAGTACGAACGCGCCGCCGCGCCGCCCGACGGCGCCTAGCGCGGGCGCCCCGCCTTCAGCGGGTCGCGGGGTTGAGCTCGAACTTGTAGGTGACGACGCCCGAGACCCTGACGGGCCGGCCCGAGAGCCGCGTCGGCGGGAAGCGGGTGTGGCGGGCGGCCGTCACCGCCGCTTGACGCAGTAGCTCGTGGCCGCCGACGGCCTCGGCCTCGACGACCCTGCCCTCCTCGTCTACGAGTATCCTCACCGTCACGACCCCCTGCGCGCCGGCGGCCTTCGCGTCGGGCGGGTAGGCGGGCGTCGGCCCCTCGACGGCCTTGCCGTTCAGGATGCCCCCGGCGACGACCACCCCCTTCGGCTTCTGCGCGTCCCGTCCGGCGGGGCCGCCGTCCGCGGGAGCCCCCGCGGGGCCGGCGGCGGCGGCCGGCGTCGCGGCCGGGGCGGCGTCGTCTTCGTCCGGCGCCGCGGCGGCGTCGTCGTCGTCTTCTTCTTCTTCGCCGGACGAGGCCGCGCGGCGCGCGGCGCGCTCGGCGGCCTCCGCCTCCTTGACCTCCTGGCGCCGTGTCTCGAAAGCCTCCTGCGCCTCCTGCTGCCGCCGCACGAAGTCGGCCTCGCGCCCGAGGTCGCCCTCCATCTCGGCCAGCTTGGTCGCCTCGCGCAGCAGCCTCGCCTCGAAGTCGAGGGCGTTGAGACTTTTCGGGTCGAGCAGGAGCGCCTGCTTGGTGAAGCCGAACCCGTCGGTCACGCACCGGCGCGCGCGGATGAAGTCGCCCTCGTCGGCGGGCATGGTGTAGACGGTGGGGCCGCCGCCCGGCGTCTCGGCGGCCTTCTTGCTGGCGGGCTGCTGGGTGATTCTGAAAGAGCAACGCCACCGCTCGGCGGCGAGGGCGGCGAAGGCGTCGGCGCGCTTCGCGGCGGGCACGGAGGTGTCGTTGGCGCGCCCGAGCAGCCACTCGTCGACCTTCTCCGCCCGCTTCATCTGCTTGTAGATGGCGACGACGGCGTCGAAGGCGGCGTCGTCGGCGGGGTCGAGCCTCAGCACCTCCCGGTAGGCCGCGGCGGCGCGCTCGCCCGCGGCCACATTCTCAGGCGTCATCTCGCCCGCGCGGAACGCCTGCCGCAGCGTGCGCGCGACGAAGAGGCGCGTCCCCTTGCCCGCGGGGTCGAGTTCGAGCGCGCGGCGGAAGCGGCGCTCGGCCTCCTCCGCCCGGCCGGCGCGTGACGCCCGCGCGCCCGCGTCCAACTCCCGCCGCACGGCCTCCGCGTCCGACTGCGCGGCGACCGCCGCGGCCGAGGCGAGCGTTAAAAGAATCGCCGCGATCCTTTTTCTCATGACTTTCGACCCCCCGCGTCGGGCGACCTCATTTCCGCCCGAGCGCGACGGCGCGCTGGTAGGCGGCGTAGACGGCTTTGGAGAGGACGGTGCGCAGGCCGCCCTTCTCCATCTGGTAGATGGCCTCGGCGGAGGTGCCGCCGGGCGAGGTGACCATGTTGCGCAGCTCGGCCGGGTGCTTGTGCGTCTCGCGGGCGAAGAGGACGGAGCCGAGCATCGTCTGCGTGACCATCTCCTCGGCGACGTGGCGCGAGAAGCCCATGTGGACGCCGGCGTCCACGAGCGCCTCCATCATCATGAAGATGTAGGTCGGCCCCGTCGCCGAGAGCGCCGTCGCCATGTCGATCATGTTCTCGTTCTCGACGTACATCTCGCGGCCGAGCGCGCCGAGGATGGCGCGCACGACTTCGAGCTGCCGCTCGGTGGCCTCGGGCGTCGCCGTCCACGCCGTCATCCCCTGTCCTATCTGCGCCGGCGTGTTCGGCATCGCGCGGACGACCCCGCGGTGGCCGCCCAGCTCGCCCGCGATGGTCTCGACCCGCGTGCCCGCGACGACCGAGAGCACGAGCTGTTCGGCGGCGAGCGCGCCCCTCAGCTCCTGGAGGACGCGCGCGGCGCGCTGCGGCTTGACGGCGACGACGACGACCGAGGCGCCCGCGCCCGAGGGCGCCGCGTCCGCCCGCCCGGCCGCGGCCTCGCGGTTCGACTCGAACATGCGGACGCCGTACTGCGTCTGCAACTCCTCGCGCCGGGTGGCGCGCGGGTGGCTGCCGACTATCTGCGCGCGCTCGACGAGCTGGCGCCGCAGCAGCCCCGCGATCATCGCCTCGGCCATCACGCCGACGCCGACGAAGGAGAGGTGCGCGCCGCGCAGGGGGTTGGCCGGCGCCGCCGGCTGCGGGGTGTTCGTCATGCCGACATCATATAGTAGACGGCGGACGGTAGTCAGTAGACGGCAGGCCCCGCTTCGAGGGCGCCGGCGTTGACGCCCGGACGGCTCGACCGGGGAAGGGGTTTCTACTGCCTGCTGGCTACCGGCTACCGCTTTTTGTTACCATGCGCGGCAGTCTTTCCGCCGGCAGAAGAACTCAGGCATCAACCAAGACGAGGAGAAGTTCAAGATGAAGACCCTTCGCAGATACCTCCCCCGCGCCGCGGCGGCCGCGCTGCTGCTCGCGGCCGCGGGCGCCTCGCTCCCCGCGGCGCGGGCGCAGGTGCGCCTCCCGCGCCCGAGCCAGAAGGCGAGCGTGTCGCAGACCGTGGGCGTCACCGACGTGACCATCACCTACAGCCGCCCCGGCGTCAAAGGCCGCACCATCTGGGGCGACCCGCCCGCGGGCGCGGCGGCCGGCACCGCCACGCTCGACGACGCGCGCGCGCGGCCCGCGAACGCCGTCATCGTCCCCTACGGCCACGTCTGGCGCGCGGGCGCCAACGAGGCGACGCAGTTCGCCGTCACCGACGACGTGCTCGTCAACGGCCAGCCCCTGAAGGCCGGCACCTACAGCCTCCACGCCATCCCCGGCCGCGACGAGTGGACGATTATTTTCAACTCCGACGCCGGCCAGTGGGGCAGCTTCTCCTACGACGAGAAGAAGGACGTCCTGCGCGTCAAGGCCAAGCCGCAGACGACCTCCGACAGCCAGGAGTGGCTGACCTACACCATCGACCCCGACGGCGAGAGCTCCGCCCGCGTCAACATCCGCTGGGAGAAGTTGACCGTGCCCTTCACGGTCGAGGTCAAGGACGTGCCGGCGCTGACGCTCGCCAAGGCCCGCCAGTCGGTCGCCGCGGCCAAGCCCGACGACTGGCAGACGCCCTTGCAGGCCGCCAACTACCTGCTCAACAACAAGGGCGACCTCACGCAGGCGCTCGCGTGGGCCGAGCAGTCGGTCAAGGCCCGCGAGAACTTCAACAACCTCAACCTCAAGGCGCGCATCCTCGCCGCGCAGGGCAAGACGGCCGAGGCCGTCTCGACCGGCGAGAAGGCCCTCCAGGTCGGCCGCGCCGCCAACGCCCCCGCGCAGGCCATCGCCGCCTTCGAGAAGACGCTCGGCGAGTGGAAGGCGAAGAAGTAGAGGCGCCCCGGCGCTCGGCGAGTAAAGAAATCGGCGAGTAAAGAAATCGGCAAGTGAAGAAAGTGGAAGGTGGCGGCCCCGCGCGGCCCGCCGCCTTCCACTTTTCTACTTCGCGCCCGAACCGCGGCCGGCCCCGGCCCCAGGTCAGAAAGCCCTCCTGAAGTCAGTCTGAATCACCCCGCCTCTCAACCTGACCGGCGGGCCGCGCCGACGCCCGGCGCGCGAGCGCGTAAATAACCACTAAATACTTAAGACTTCAAGATTTCGCCCGCCCCCTTCTCTTAAGGCACGGGCCGTGCAAAGTCTCGCCCCGGCGCGGCCCCCGCGCGCCGGTCTGATACCAGGCGTCGGACGCCACTCTTGACGGAAAGCCCCGAAAACGATGAGCACGAAGAGGAAAATCTTAACCCTGCTGGCCTTCTGCTTGCTGCTGCCGCCCTTCGCGGGCGCGGCGCGCGCGTCGGCCGGCGAGAAGTCCGGGCGCGAGGACGAAGCGCCGCGCGCACAGGAGAACGTCAACCGCCAGAAAATCTCCGGGGCGCTGCGCGAGCGCGCCGCGCTCGGCCGCGGCGGACGCGGGCACGACGGCGGCGGCGACTCCGTCCAGGTCATCATCCAGCTCAGGGGCCGGATGAGCGGGGCCTTGAACGCGCTGCTCAACGGCAACGGCGCGCACGTCCGCAGGGAGCTTCGCAACCTCGGCATGGCGGTCGTCGAGCTGCCGGCCTCGGCCGTCGAGGCGCTGGCGTCGTTCGAGGAGGTCTCCTACGCCTCGCTCGACCAGGAGACCGAGGTGCTCGGCCACGTCACGAGGACGACGGGCGACGACGCCGCCACCGCGCAAGCCTACAGCAGCATCAGCCAGCTCGACGGCACGGGCGTCGGCATCGCCGTCGTGGACTCGGGCATCTATGACGCGCACGCCGCCTTCCTCGACGCGGCGGGGACGGCCTCGCGCGTCGTCTTCAACAAGAACTTCGTCACGACCGAGGCGCGCACCGACGACCCCTACGGCCACGGCACGCACGTCGCGGGGCTCGCCGCCGGGTTCGACCGCGTGAAGGGCGGCGCCTACAGCGGCGTGGCGACCGACGCGCGCCTCATCGACCTGCGCGTGCTCGACTCGAAGGGCAAGGGGCAGACCTCCTGGCTGCTCGCCGCGCTCGACTGGCTCGCCGCCAACCACGCCGCCTACAACGTCCGCGTCGTCAACATCAGCCTGGGGGCGCGGGCCACCGACTCCTACCAGGACGACCCGCTCTGCGCGGCGGTGCGCAGGCTCTACCACCTCGGCGTCGTCGTCGTGGCCGCCGCCGGCAACAACGGGAAGAACGCCGCCGGGCAGAAGGTCTACGGGCAGGTGCACACGCCGGGCATCGAGCCGACCGCCCTCACCGTCGGCGCGTCGAACACCTACGGCACCGACACGCGCGCCGACGACTCGGTCGCCACCTACAGCTCGCGCGGCCCGACCCGCTCCTTCTGGACGGACGCGGCCGGCGCGAAGCACTACGACAACCTCCTGAAGCCCGACCTCGTCGCCCCCGGCAACAAGCTCATCTCGGCCGAGGCGTACCCGAACTACCTCAAGTCGAACTACGGGCAGGTCAACGCCTACGACGACGCGGCGCAGGAGCGCGACTTCATGTACCTCTCGGGCACCTCGATGTCGGCGCCGCTCGTGGCGGGCGCGGCCGCGCTGATGTTCGAGGTCAACCCGAAGCTCACGGCCGGCATGGCCAGGACGCTCTTGCAGTACACGGCCACGCCGCTCAAGGGTTTCAACGCGCTGGAGCAGGGGGCGGGCGAGCTGAACGTCGCGGGCGCGGCGCGCCTCGCCGACCTCGTCCGCCGCGACCTCGACCCGGCGGCGGCCGCCGTCGGCGCCCCGCTCCTGACGGCCGCGCTGCCCGCGGCGCAGACCTACATCTCCGACCGCAACTACGTCTGGGCGCAGGGCGTCACCTTCGACTTCAACTACGGCACGGGCGCCGAGCTGGTCACGAAGTTTCAGGAGGGCTACCGGCTGTCGAACCACATCAACAACGACTGCGTCGTGCAGAGCAACGGCGTCATCGTCAAGGACGGGACGAAGCTGACGGCCGGCATCGTGCTCGGGAAGAACATCATGACGAGCGCGGGCGGCGCGCTCGGCACGGGGACGGCCATCCCCTACAGCCTGCGCGGCAGCGGCGTCCTCATGAGCGACGGGGTGCTCCTGGGCGACGGCATCCTCGTCGGCGACGGCGTCCTGCTCGGCGACGGCGTGCTGCTCGGCGACGGCGTGCTGCTGGGAGACGGCGTGCTCCTGGGTGACGCCATCGGGGGCGCCTCCGTCCTCGTCAGCGGGGACAACACGGCCTACATGACCGCCGCCCCGTAGCCGCGCCGCCGCCGTGACGCCCGAACTCTTCAGCGAAATCTTACCCCCCGCCGCAGCCACCGGTGACTTGATGCTCCACCCGACGCCGCAGACACACACGCCGCGACCGCCCGGCCTCTCCGACTCCTTCGCGCCCCTGCGCGTGAGGTCGGCGAGCGCCGAGGCGCTCGCGCCCGGGTCTGAGGCCGAGGCCGCGGCCTTCCTCTCGGAGCGCCCCGTCCACGCGGTCAACCTCCTGAGCCTGCTCCGCGACAACGGGCTTGAGAGCCCGCACAACCGCGGCACGTTCTACGGCTACAGGGACGAGCGCGGGCGGCTCGAAGGCGTCGCGCTCGTCGGCCACGCCACCCTCTTCGAGGCGCGCACCGAGCGCGCCCTGCGGTCGCTGGCGCGCGCGGCGCAGCAGGCCGCCGGCCTCCACCTGGTGCTCGGCGAGGCCGGGCCGGTCGCGGAGTTCTGGCGCCACTACCGCGCGGGCGGACACCAGCCGATGCGCCTCGCCTGCCGCGAGCTGTTGTTCGAGCTGGAACGCGGCGCGGCCGCCGACCCGCCCGCCGCCGGCCCGACCCCGCGGCTCGCCACGCCGGAAGACCTCGCGCTGGTCATGCCCGTGCAGGCGCTGATGGCCGAAGAGGAGAGCGGCGTCAACCCCCTGGCCGCCGACCCCGAGGGCTTCCGCCGCCGCTGCCTGCGGCGCATCGAGTGCGGCCGGACGTGGGTGGTCACGGACGGCGGCCGGCTCCTCTTCAAGGCCGAGGTGATGGGCGACAGCGGGCGGGTCGTCTACCTCGAAGGCATCCACGTCGCGGAGGGCGAGCGCGGGCGCGGCCTGGGCCTGGGCTGCCTGTCGTGGCTGGCGGGCGAGCTGCTGCGGCGCGCGGACTCGGTCTGCGTCCTCGTCAACGAGCACAACGAGGCCGCCCAGCGCCTCTACCGCCGCGCCGGCTTCCGCTTCCTCGGCCACTACGACACCATCTTCCTCGGCCGCGACTGACCGCAGAAACTTTCAGCCACGGAGACACGGAGGCACAGAGGTTTTAAGAATCTCAAATCTGAGATTTGAGATTTCAAATTCTTAAAACCTCTGTGCCTCCGTGTCTCCGTGGCTAATTCTTTTTCGCCGCCCCGGTGAGCGGGTTGAGGAGCAGCGCGGAGGTGACGACGACGAGGGCGCCGACGACGTTGTACCAGAGGAAGGCGAGCGGCGTGTAGACGAAGCAGTAGAGCACGGCCGCCTCGCCCGCGAGCGCGCCGAGGAAGGCGGCCGTGCCCCCGACGCGCCTGAAGTAGAAGCCGAGCAGGAAGATGCCGAGCAGCGTGCCGTAGAAGAGCGAGCCGAGGCGGTTGACGGCCTCGACGAGCGAGCCCAGCTGCCCCGCGTACTGCGCGAAGGCGACGGCGAAGAGCCCCCAGAAGACGGTCGCCAGCTTCGACGAGAGGAAGTAGTAGCGCTCGGGCGCGTCGCGCCGGACGAGCCGGCGCTGGATGTCCACGACGGTCGTCGCCGCCAGCGCGCTCCACTCCGAGGCGGTCGAAGACATCGAGGCGAAGAAGACCGCCGCCAGCACGAGCCCCACCAGCCCCGCCGGCATGTAGCGCGTGACGAAGCTCAGGAAGACGTAGTTCGTGTCGTTCGGCTTCGCCTCGAACCCCTTGATGACCTCGACCGCGCCGGCCCGCACGCCGTCCGCACGCTCCTGCGCCGACAGCAGCTCCCTTGAGGCGGCGTCGGCCGCCGCCCCGTCCCCCGCGCGCAGGGCGCCGACGTAGGCGCGCGCCGCCCTCTGCTTCTCGGCGAAGGCGGCGGAGTACTGGCCTTCGAGCGCGCGGAACTCGCCGCCGCGCTCGCCGCCGCGCGCCCGCTCCAGCTGCACGGGGTTGAAGAAGACGGGCGGCTCGGTGAACTGGTAGAAGGCGAAGACGGTCGCGCCGAGGAAGAGGATGAAGAACTGCATCGGCACCTTGACCATCCCGTTGAAGAGCAGGCCCAGCCGGCTCTGCGCTACCGACCCGCCCGAAAGGTACCGCTGCACCTGCGACTGGTCGGTGCCGAAGTAGGCCAGCGCGAGGAAGCAGCCGCCGAAGAGCCCCGACCAGAAGTTGTACTGGTTGCGCGGGTCGAAGGAGAAGTCCACGGCGTTCAGGCGGCCGAGGCGCCCCGCCACGTGCGTCGCTTCGAGGAACGAGACGTCCGGCGGGAGCAGCCGGACGACGGTGAAGAAGGCGACGAACATCCCGCCCATGATGATGAGGAACTGGAGGAAGTTCGTGTTGTCCACCGCCTTCGCCCCGCCCAAGCTCGCGTAGAGCATGACGGCGCCGCCGATGATGAAAATCACGACGCGGATGTCCCAGCCCATGATGACCGAGAGGATGAGCGACGGCGCGTAGAGCGAGACGCCCGTCGAGAGCCCGCGCAGCGCGAGGAAGAGGAGCGCGGCGAGCGTGCGCGTCTTCAGGTCGAAGCGCCCTTCGAGGTACTCGTAGGCGGTGTAGACCTTGAGCCGGTGGTAGAGCGGCACGGCCGTCACCGAGAGGACGACCATCGCCACGGGCAGCCCGAGGTAGACCTGCACGAAGCGCATCCCGTCGGCGTAAGCCTGCCCCGGCGTGGCGAGGAAGGTGATGGCGCTCGCCTGCGTCGCCATGATGGAGAGCGCGACGCGGTGCCACGGCTGGCGGCGGTCGGCGACGAGGAAGTCGTCGAGGTCGCGCGTCCGCCGCCCCCTCCAGACCCCGTAGGCCACGATGCCGGCGCCCGCGGCGAGAAGCACCACCCAGTCGAGCGGCCTCACCGGAAAGCCCCCGTGAAGAGTTTGAAGAGCACGACGAGCGCGGCGAGGTTCAGCAGAACGACGGCGTAAAGAGTCCTCCAGCTGCCGCCGACGGGCGGCGGCTCATCCGCCTGAGTGTGGGTTCGCGCCTCGTCGGGCATCGGGGTTTTCGTCAACTCATTTCCCCGCCGAAATCATGTTGGCGAAGAGGCGGTAGGCGCCGGGCACGCCCGCGGGCAGTTGGCGGAAGAAGGCGAGCGCCGTGAAGACGTAGGTGCCGCGGCCCACGCGCGCGACGAGCGTCGAGCCCTTCAGGTCGGGCGCGCCCGGGTCGTGGCTGGCGAAGAGCGGCGTGTAGCGCGCGTCCCACTCGCCTGCGAAGTAGAGCCCGCGCTCCTGCACCCAGCCGTCGAAGTCGGCGGCCGTAATCTTGTTGGGCGCGTTCAGGAGCGCGTCGGCGGGCGCGAGCAAGGTGACGGCGGCCTCCTCGTCCGTCACCCTGTCCTGCGCGAGCTTGAAAGGGTAGGGGCCGAGCCGCACGCCTTCGAGCGCGCGGTCGGGCGTGTTGTACTGGACGACGAGCGTGCCGCCGCGCTCGACGTATTCGAGCAGGCGCCGCTGCTGGCGGCGGAGCGCCGCGCGCGTGTTGTAGGCGCGCACGCCCGTCACCACGGCGTCGAAGCGCGAGAGGTCGGCCGCCTCAAGGTCTTCGTCCGAGAGGAGCGTCACCTCGTAGCCCACCTGCCGCAAAGCCTCCGGCACCTCGTCGCCCGAGCCCGCCACGTAGCCGACCCGGCTCCCGCGCCGCGCCACGTCAACCCGCACCAGTTCGGCGGACGCCTCGGGGAAGACCGCCTGCCGCGGGATGTGCGGGTAATCAATCTCAAGCAGCCCGCGCGTGAAGCTCTTCCCCGCGGACTCGTAGACGGCTTCGAGCGCGGCCGTCGAGGCGCCGGCCGGCGGCGTGACGCTGAAGGCCGCGCGCACCTCCTCGCCGCGGGCCTTGAGCGTGACGGGGACTTCCGGCGGCGCGGCCGTCCAGCCCGCGGGCAGGCGCAGCCGCAGCGTGCCCGCGGAGTCGGCGGCCGCGTTGTTCCTGAGCGTCACGCGCACCTGCCGCGGCGCGCGGTCAGGGAAGACGAGCGTCTGCTCGGAGAGCGCGACCGAGACTTCGGGGACGACGACGACGTTGCGGTAGAGGTCCCCGCGCACGCGGTCCGTCCAGCGGTAGACGACGGGCACCTCAAGGCGGACGGCCTCCGCGTCTTCGCCGAAGAGGAGCGACACGGGCTGCGTCAGCGCCGGAGGCCCCTCGGGCGCGCCGACGAGCCCCGGCTCCTTAATCTTGAAGAGGCCGCGGCCCGGCCCCTCGCGGAGCCAGTAGGGCTGGCTGTAGGCGGCGTCGGCGGGGACGCGCCGCGTCGTCTCGCGCGTGAGCGGCCGGTTGTTCTTCAGCTCGGCGCGCGGGAGGTCCGCGCCCGCGGAGGAGACGCCGGCGACCTCCGCGCGGACGGGGAAGTCGGAGCGGTTGACGAGCGTCGTCGTGACCTTCACCTCGGCGCCGGGCGTCGCGTACGGCTCGGCGGCCGTGGCCTCGACCCAGAGGCCGGCGCAGGCGAGGATGACGCCGACGAGCGTCTCGCGCTTCGACTCGGCCAGGGGAATCCGCTTCGTCTCGTCACGCTCGGAGACCCTGCCCAGCTCGCGGTAGGCGCGCAGGAGCAGCGGCAGGACTCCTTGCGGGCGCGCGGGGTCGTACTTGCGCGCGGCCTCTTCGAGGAGCGGGGCGACAGTCTCGCCGCCCGCGTAGCGCCGCCACGAAAGGTCTACGCCGTCGAAGAGGTCTTTCGCCGCGGGCTCGCCCTTGACGTGCGCGAAGTAGTTGGGCGAGGGGCCGCGCCGCTCGGGCGTGCCCTGCGCCTGACTCTTGTGCATCGTGCGGCTCTCGGCCGCGATTTCGGTGTAGGACTTGCCGAGCAGCGGGTCGTAGGCGCCGACGTCCGCGCTCAGCATCTTGTCGGCGTCCTTCGGGGTCTCGCCGCGGAAGTTGAAGACGTTCCAGACGAGCCGCTTCGTCTTCCAGGGGCGCAGGCCCTCCGCGAGTTGTTCGGGGAAGCGCGCGGGGTCGGCCGCGGCGTCGAAGGCTTCGCCCGCGAGGATGGCCGAGGCGGTGTGCTGGCCGTGGCCGCCCTCGCCGGTGGTGGGGAAGCGCGTGACGATGACGTCGGGGCGGAAGAGGCGCACGACGCGCACCACGTCCGCCAGCACGGCGTCGTGCTCCCAGAAGCGGAAGGTCTCCTCGGGCGACCGCGTGAAGCCGAAGTCGATGGCGCGCGTGAAGAACTGCTCGGCGCCGTCCACGCGGCGCGCGGCCAGAAGCTCCTGCGTGCGGACGAGCCCGAGCAGCGCGCCCTTCTCCGAGCCGAGGATGTTCTGCCCGCCGTCGCCGCGCGTCAGCGACAGGTACGCCGTGCGCACGCCGCGGCCCCGGGCGAGGTAGGTCAGCATCGCCGTGTTCTCGTCGTCGGGGTGCGCGCCGACGTAGAGCACGCTCCCGGCGACGGGGAGCGTGCGCAGGAGCGCCTGCGTCTCGGCCGCGTCGGGCTGCGCCGGCTTCTGCGCGCGCGCGGGCGCCGCGGCCAGCGTGAGCAGGAGGAGGGGCAGGAGGAGCGTGGCGGCGCCCGTGGGCCGCTTGTTCGGTTGCGTCATGTTAGAAGGGCGGCGGCGGGGTGCCGGCTTCGTTGGGGTTGACGACGGGGCCGGTGGGCGCGTTGGAGTTCTTCGCGTTGGAGTTGCCGCCCTGCTGCTTGCGCAACAACTGCTCCTGGCGCTTGCGGAACTCCTCCAGGCGTTTGGCGCCGTTGCGGGCCTGTTCCAGCAATTCCTGCGCGGGGAAGTGGTCGGGGTTTATCTCCAAAGTCTTGTTGAGCGCCCTGACCGACTCGTCGTACTGCGCGATCTTGTAGTGCGCCGAGGCCAGCTCGAAGTACTTGTCGTCGTTCTCCTGCGGCGAGTTCTTCACCGCCTCCTTGAGCGCCTTGACCGCCTCGTCGTACTTGCCCAGCTTCTCCAGGCAGAGGCCGAGGAAGTAGAAGGCGTCCGAGTCCTTCGGATTCTGCTTCGTAATCTTCTCGTAAGCCTTGACGGCGTCGGCGAAAGCCTTGTCGGCCTCGTCCGCCTGCTTCGTCGCGTTGTAGGCGAGGCCGAGCCGGTAGTGCGCCTCGGCGAAGTCGGGCGAGAGTTCGACGGCGCGCGTGAAGTGCTCGATGGCCTCCCGGTCGCGGTCGTGCTTGTAGGCGTCGAGGCCGCGCTCGTAGAGTGCGCGCGCGTCGTCGGTGGGGGCGACGGGCGCGTCCGCCTGCGGCGGCGGCGTCTGTTCGGCCGCGGCGGCCGGCGTGGCCGCGGCGTTGGCGTCCGCGCCGGCCGGCTTTCTGTTGCAGCCGGCGTGGAGGAGCAGCGCGGAGACGAAGAGGGCGGCGAGTGTGACGCGGAGCGCTTTCATATTCTTAAAGTTTTTTCCGGGAAGGGCATGGCCCGAGACGTATCTACGACAAATCAGGCGGAGAGTCAAACGGGCGGGCGGCGGCGCGGTTTGGACTGCCTCTTGCTTCTAAGTGGGGCGGGGGAGTGTTGAGTGTATAGGTTGCGTGCAGGGAGGCGTGTGCGATGGAGCCGAGAAAGGGAGAGACGTTCGTAAGTCCAACGGAGGAGACGGTTCCGTTCGAGGACGAAAGGGAACTGCCGCCGCCGCGTTTCGACGAGAAATCGGTACAGCGGGCGCGGCCGGCCGTGCCGCTCGGGCAGCGGGTGCGGGCGAGGGCGCGCTCGGGGCCGTCGCTGCTGGTCGTGCTGTGCGTGCTCGGCGGCGTGGCCGGCGGCGTGCTCGGCGGGCTCGCGCTCACGCTCTACCAGCGCGGGCCGCGCGCCGAGCAGCGGACGGCTGCGGCGCGCACCGAGTCCGAGGTGGCGCAGACGGCCGCCCCGGCGCAGCCGTCGCCGCAGGAGGTGAAGCCCGCCGCCGACGGCGCCGCCGCGGCCGCGCCGCCCGCCACGGCGACACGGCCGGCGGCCGTCCCGGCGCAGCCCGACACGGCGGCGCGCACGGCCGAGGCGCCCCCGCGCGCGGAGGAGGCGACGCCCGCGCGGGACGAGCCGGCGGCGGCGGCGGACGCGGGCACGCAGCAGGAGTTGCGCGCGGCGCTCGGCGAGTGGCTGGCGGCGACCAACTCGCGCGACGTCGGGAGGCAGATGAGCTACTACGCGCCGAAGGTCGAAGCCTTCTACCTCTCGCGCAACGCGCCGCGCGAGGCCGTGCGCGCGGAGAAGGCGCGGCTGTTCGCGCGGGCCGCCTCGGTCAACGTCGAGGCCGCGTCGCCCGAGATACGCATGAGCCGCGACGGCCGCACGGCCGTCATGCGCTTCCGCAAGCGCTACCAGATTACGGGCGGCGAAGGGGCGCGCAGCGGGGAAGTCCTTCAGGAGCTTCGCTGGCGCCGCACCGACGGCGGCTGGAAGATAGTCGGCGAGCGCGACCTGCGCGTGCTCCAGTAGCCGGAAAAGTTTTAACCGCGGAGACACGGAGACGCGGCTTTAAGAATTTGAAATTCTTAAAGCCGCGTCTCCGTGTTTAGTTGCTCACGCGTCCGCGTCGGCGGCTATCTCGCGGAAGCGGAGCGCGTCCTCGCGCATGTGGACGTTGTTGAAGAAGACGTAGGAGGCGGCGCCGCGCGGCAGCATCGAGTGCAGCTCCTCAAGCTCGCCGTCCTCGTACTGGTAGCGCCAACCTTTGCGGCCGTGCAGGCGGAAGTAGCAGCGGCCGGGCGTGACCGTGCGCTCGGAGAAAGGGTCCACGGCGTGCCACAGCCCCAGCTCCTCGCACAGCTCTTTGATTAGCTCGCGCGGCCAGCCGCCGCGCGGCTCCCAGCAGAAGGTCAGCCCCCCGCGCGAGGCGCCGCGGAAGAAGCGCCGCATGTTCTCGACGTTCTCGCGCGCGGGTTTGAAGCTGGCCGGGCACTGGAAGAGGACGACGCGGGCGCCGAGCGCCTCGGCGCACTCGCGCGTCAACTCCCAGGCCCCCTTCACCGCCTCGGTCGGGCGGAAGAAGCCGGCGCCCTCTTTCTCCTCCTCGGTGAGCGTGCGCTTGAGCCGCCTGTAGGTCGGGCTCGACGCCTGGTGCGTGACGAGCTGCCACGCCTTGAGCGTGAACTCGAAGCCCGCGGGCGCCTCCTCGCGCCAGCGCCGGAGCGTCTGAACCTGCGGCGGCTGGTAGAAGGTGTGCTGCACCTCGACCGAGTCGAGCAGCCCGAAGTAGGCCGCGCGCGACGAGCGGAACCCGCAGCAGCTGACCCGCAAACGCCCCTCGCCCGAAGCCACGTGTGAAACCCTCCCGCCCTGGCGGCGCTTACGCGCCCGGCGCCTCGTCCGCTGAGGGGCCGTAGATGGACGGGACCGGCACGTCGAGCAGGCGCAGGTAGACGGAGAGCTGGCCGCGGTGGTGTACGGCGTGGTTGAGCCCGACGGTGCGGACGAAGGCCGCGCGCGGCATCTCGAAGATGACCCGGCCGTTGCTCAGGAACCTCCACGTCTCGCCCATGCGCTCGTCCGACTGCCGCTCCAAAAGCCCGGCGGCCTCCCCGATGTTGCGGTCGAACTTCTCCAGCAGCTCGGCCGTGCTGCGGGGGACGAACGGCTTCCAGCCGGCGGCGGCGAAGTCGAACTCGTCCGTCGTGAGCACGAGGCCGATCAGCTCGGGCAGCTCCGCGACGTGGGTCGCCAGCCGGCCGAGCGTCATCGACTTCTCGTGCGGCTTCCAGTCGAACGACGCCTCGGGCACGCGCTCCAACATCCGCCTCGACGTCTGCGCCTCCTGGCGCATCTCGGCCGCCAGCGCCTCGCATATGCTCATAAGATTTTCCTTCCGTGCTCAGGGGATGGGGAAAGCACGGCCAATCTACGCCGGCCCGCAGCCCTTTTCAAGGCCCGGCCGCGCGCCGCCGGGGAGGGCGCGCGAAAAAAGCCGGGAGGGGTCTTCCGGCGGCCGGGCGCTTGCGTTAGAGTAGGGCCATCCCACTTTCGGAAAGGAACGCGCCTGTGAGAGAGACGCACGAAGAACTGGTCGGACTGTTGCCGGAGGAGGTGTCGCGCCGCGGCTTCATCGCCAGCTCGCTGGCGGCCGGGTTCGCGCTGGCCGTGCAGCCGGTGGCGGCGCAGACCGTGATTACGACCGACGCGCAGGGGCTCGAAGCGGGCGAGGTCAAAATCCCCGTGCGTGACGGCGAGATGCCCGCCTACCGCGCGATGCCGGCGAAGGGCAAAAACTTCCCCGTCGCCCTCGTCGTGCAGGAGATTTTCGGCGTCCACGAGCACATCAAGGACGTCTGCCGCCGCTTCGCCAAGCTCGGTTACCTGGCCGTCGCCCCGTCGCTCTACGCGCGGCAGGGCGACACGACGAACGTCCCGATGGAGGACGTGATGAAGGTCGTCGCACGCGTGCCGGACGAGCAGGTGATGGCCGACCTCGACTCGGCCGTGGCCTGGGCGCGCGCGACGAAGAAGTCCGACGGGAAGCGCGTCGGCATCACGGGCTTCTGCTGGGGCGGTCGCATCGTGTGGCTCTACTCGGCGCACAGCAGGGAGCTGGACGCGGGCGTCGCGTGGTACGGCCGCCTCGTCGCCAACCCCAACCAGCCGGCCAACCCGCTGACGCCGCGCCAGCCCGTGGACGTGGCCGGCGAGCTGCACGCGCCGGTGCTCGGGCTCTACGGCGCGAAGGACGCGGGCATCCCGCTGGCGTCGGTCGAGAAGATGCGCGAGGCGCTCAAGGCGTCGAAGTCGAAGGCCGCCGCCCGCTCCGAAATCGTCGTCTACCCGGAGGCCGGCCACGGCTTCCACGCCGACTACCGCCCCTCCTACAACAAGGAGGCCGCCGCCGACGGCTGGCAGCGCCTCCAAGCCTGGTTCAAGAAGTACGGCGCGAGCTGAACGCTGAACGCTGAACGAGGAACGAGGAACTGAAGGCGGCCTGCCTTTCAGTTCCTCGTTCCTCGTTCAGCGTTCAGCGTTCAGCGTTAAAAAAATGGGCGGCCCGGCCTTCCGACCGCGCCGCCCGACTGGCGGGACGCCCCGTTCTCCCCGTGACGGATAACGTCCCGACAGGTGCCGTGAAAACCTTGCCCTTCGCCGGCTCCCGGCCCGCCGGGCGACCCCAACTGTCGCGCCGGCTTACACGCGTACAGTGTGGGGGGCGTTCGGAAAAATACGCGCGGCGGGAAAAAAATTTTGCCCCCGTAAATTTAAAAGGGGCGGCAGCGTACACGCTGCCGCCCCCCTCTGTTTAAGGCCCGGGCCCGCTCACTGGCGGAAGCGCTGGCGGTACTCGTCGGAGACGAGGAAGGAGCGCACCATCTCGGCGCGGTGGAAGTCGCCGGCGTTGTCTTCGAGCTTCTTGAGCCAGAAGTTGAAGCCGACGAAGTTCGGGTCGGGCCGCCCGTCGAAGCCGACGCCGTCCGGGTTCCTCCTCAGGTAGCCGAAATACTGCATCAGCACGAACGCCTTCGTGAACTCCTGCCGGACGACGACGGGGCTGTCGGCCACCTTCCTCAGCACCGAGGCGCGCAGGGCCGGCGAGTCGGGGTTGGGCGAAAGCTCGTCAATCAACGCCTGACGCTCGGCCGCGAGCGGCGTCACGCCGGCGTTTGCGAAGAGTCTGTCCACGATGGTCGCGGCGCCCGTCCCCGCGGGGAAGGCGGCGGCGAAGTTGCGGCTGCCGGCCGCGCCCGTGCGCGAGACGAAGTCGAGCAGGAACGCGTCGCGGTTGGCCGCTATCTTCTGCTCCCAGCCCGGCGCGTTGACGACGACGCCCTCGCCTATCTTCTGCGTGTCGGGCATGAAGTCCTCGTAGCGCACGGGCACGGGCGCCCCCGCCGCGTTGCCGAAGGCGGCCTTGTGCAGCCGGTAGACGAAGTAGCCCGTGTCCTTGAACTCGAGCGAGAGGAAGAAGGCGCCCGACGTGTTGACGCGGCGGAAGTCGGCGCACGCGGCGTCGGCGCCGCACCGCGCGACCTCGTTCGACCAGTGGTCGAAGCCCGACTGGTCGGGGGCGCGGTTGAAGAAGTCGAGGTAGTGCTGGCGGACGAAGGAGCGCGTGTCGTCAATCGGGTTGCCCTTGCCGACGACGAGGGGCGCGACGGCCGCCGCCGCGTCGAGGCGGTCGCGGACGGGCGGGTCCTTGTCGCCGAGCGCGCGCGTGTCGAAGCTCGTCTCGTTAATCTGCTCCTTGACCTGGTCGGCGGTCAGCGCCGGGCTGGCCGCGCGCACCAGCGCCGCCACGCCCGCCACGATGGGCGCGGCCATCGAGGTGCCCGACCACACGCCCGTGCCGTAACCGGGCACGCTGCTCGTGATGCCGACGCCCGGCGCCATCAGGTCGACGCGGTCGTCGCGCTGCGAGAAGGAGGCCAGCCTGTCGTCCGGTTGGCTGGCGGCCACCGACAACTGGCCTTCGAAGTTCTCGGCCGCGGGGAACATCTCGGCCGTCGTCCCGCGGTTGCCGGCCGCCGCCACGACCACCACCTTCGGGTAAGTCGGCCGGGTCGGGTCGACGGGGATGGTCGGGTCGTTGGAACAGACCTCGCCGAGAATCGTCCGCAGGAGGTTCGAGTGGTTGACGGTCGAGAGGCTGAGGTTGATGACGTCGGCGCCGTCGTCGGTCGAGGGGTCGCCGTCCGGGTCGACGGCGTAGCGCAGCGCTTCGGCGAGCACCCACATGTTGCCGACGCCCTGCGGGTCGAGCACGCGCAGGGGCATGATTCTGGCCTCGGGCGCGGCGAGCGCGACCAGGCCGGCGACGTGCGTGCCGTGGCCGTAGGGGCCGCAGGCGCGCGGGTCGGTCTGCGTGGAGCCGGGCGGGCAGACGGGCAGCACCTCGCTCGGGTCGCCGTCGTCGTCCACGAAGTCGCGCCCGCCGATGAGCCGGCCGGCGAGCGCCGGGTGGCGGCGGTCAACGCCCGTGTCGAGCACGGCGACGATGGCGCCCGCGCCCTTCGTCGCCCGGTGCGCGTCCCTCAGGCGAATCTTGTCCTGCCCCCACTGCGCGCGGTACTGCGTCTCGCCCCCCACGCTCCAGGAGTTGCCGACGCTCCACGAGTTGCCGACGCTCCAGGAGTTGCCGCTGCCCTCGGGCGCGCCCGAGGTGAAGTTCGGCTCGGCGAACTGGACGACGGCCGGGTTCTCGGCGCGGATTCTGGCGGCGAGGGTCTTGGAGTCGGACGGGCTGCGCAGGAGGTAGATGGGCCGGCTGCCGAACTGCTCGACGAGCTGGAGGCCGTACTTCTGCGCTATGCCTTGGAGGTCGGCTGGGTTGTTGAGGAAAAGGTTGACCTCGTTGGCGACGTAGGCGTCCTCGCCGTTGCTGACCGAGTCGGACGAGGCGCGCGCCGCGGGCGGCGCCGGCAGGCCCGCGAGGAGCAGCGTCGCCAGCAGGGCGGGCGGCCCGAGGCGCCGAAAGAGCTTGAGGAACATCGTCGAGGGGCTCCTTAAAAGTCCTGAAAAACGTCAACTCGCGGGGAATCAGTGCGACTGCGGGACGCGCCGGACGCCGGCCCCGGCGGGCGCTGGAAAGTCCACCGCATTTGATGCCCTTCCCCCCCGGAACAGTGCCCGCGGGCGTGTAAAAAATACACCCGAAAGTTGAGAATTTTCGCCCGGCGGCTACCAGCGGCCGGTGAGGACGAAGGGCGACCAGAAGAAGGGGTGCGGGCGCTGGCGCATCTGGCGGAGTTGGGCCGCGCGCAGCGCCGCCGCCGGGCGGGCGCCCGCGCGCAGGGCGGTGTAGATGTCCTTCATCAGCTCGGCCGTCGCCTCGTCGTCCACCGTCCAGAGGCTCAGAAGGAGGCTGGCCGCGCCGGCGTAGAAGAAGCCGCGGACGAGCCCGAGCAGCTCGTCGCCCGGCGCGACGGCGCTGACGCCCGTCTCGCAGGCCGAGAGCGTGACGAGCGAGGCGCCGACGTCGAGGGTGTAGGCGTCGCGCACGGTGAGCCAGCCGTCCCCGAGCTTGAGCGATGAGAAGAGCGGGCTGTCGGGGCGGAACTGGCCGTGGCAGGCGAGGTGGAGCAGGTCGGCCGCGGGCGCGTGGCGGCGCAGCTCGCCGACCGTCGCGGCGGCGTCGAGGAGCGCCAGCGAGTCGGGGAAGAGCGGCGCCAGCGCCTCTATCTCGTCGCGCACGCGCGGCGTCTGCTCGTCGGCGACGCCCATCAAAAGCGCGCGCCCGAACGGGCGCTGAGGCCGCGCGAGGCAGTAGCCGAGCACGGACGCGCTGGGCGCGTAGGAGACCTCGCGCCGCTCGACGACGTAGGCCCCGCCGTCGTCGAGCGCGTGGAAGGGGACGTAGTGGAGCGCGCGGTGCGGCACGACGACGAGGCGGCGTTCGCCGAGGAGCGGCTCGACGCGGCGGAGCAGCAAATCGTAGAGCGTGCGCAGGTGGCGGCGCGCGCGCCCTTCGAGCGACGCGAGGTGCGTGCGCATCCGCGCCGACCCGTAGCGCAGGGAGCCGACCTGAAAGCGGAACTGGCCCAGCGCCTCGGCCACGGCGCGCTCGTCCGCCAGCCCGCGCACGACCTCGATGCCTTCTCCCGTCACGACGAAGGCGAGCAGCTCGCCGCCGAGGCTCGTGTACTCGACGAGCGCCGTGTCCGACCCGAGCGACTTCTGGAGGCCGGCGACGTCGAGCGGCTCGGTGCGGCCGAGGGCGGGCGGGCCGCCGCGCTGCTGGAGCTGGCGCATGATTTCGAGCGTGCGCGTCTCGCGCTCGCGGACGGCGTCGTGGAGCGCCTGCATCGCGGCCGCGCCGCGCGCCGCGTCGCCCTCGGGCGGGCGGTTGATGCGGCTGTAGAACCAGTTCAGCTCCTCGCGCAGGCGGTCGAGCTGCTCGAACATCTCGGCCTCGAACTCGTCGCGCGGGCGCGGGCGGACGGCCAGCGCGCCGCTCAGCATCTCGACCAGGGCGCGCGAGCGGGCGCGCTCCGTGTAGCAGAGCGCGTCGGTCGTGCGGCCGTCGGAGAGGCAGAGGCGGACCAGCTCGTCGTAGGGCGCGAGCTTGTCGGCGACGAAGGCGGTGCGGAACTCCTCGGCGGGCAGCGGCGCGCGCAGGTCTTCGATGAGCGAGACGGCGCGGCGGAAGGACGACTCGGCCGCCCGGGTGTCGCCGCGGGCGGCGGCCAGGAGGCCGAGCGAGGTGTGGCAGCGCTCGGCGACCTGCGGGAGCGCCTGCGCCTCGGCCTCCTTGAGCGTCGTTTCGAGGAGAATCTGCGCCAGCCGCTCCTGCCCCTGCGCGCGCGCCGCCTCGCCGCGCAGCCAGCGCGCGAGGAGCAGGCGGCGCCACGTGCCCGCGCGCGCTAAGGGCGCCTCGGCCTGCGCGGCGAGGACGGCCGTCGAGACGTGGTCGCCCTCGGCGTGGCGCACCTGCGCCTCGGTGAGCGTGACGTAAGCCTCGCCGACCATGTTGTCCTCGGCGGCGTAGAGCTTGCGCGCCTCTTCGAGCAGGGCGTGCGCCTCGCCCGCGTCGCCGGTGAGGATGGCGGCGCGGCCGGCCTGCGCGAGCGCGCGCGCCTGCTCGGCGCGCATCCCCAGCTCGGCGAAGGTCGGCGCGACGCGGCGGTAGACGGCCAGCGCCTCGGCCGAGAGGTTCAGCTCAAGGTAGGCGTCGGCCAGCTCCAGCTCTGCGACGGCCGACTGGTGCGGCATCCCGAGCGCGGCGTAGCGGCGGCGCGAGCGCTCCAGGAGGTCGAGCGCGCGGTCGTAGCGCCCCTGGAAGAGGGCGAAGTTGCCCATGTTGCCCTCGATTTCGGCGAGCGTCGCCGTCAGGCCCGCGCCCTCGGCGTAGTCGAGCGCCTGCTGGTAGAGCCCTTCGGCGGAGCGGAAGCGGTGGAGGGCGACGTGCGTGTTGGCGAGGCAGTTGTCTATCTTGGCGAGCTGGACGCGGTCGCCGACCGCGGCGAAGTGGGCGCGGGCCTCGGCCTGGAACTGCTCGGCCTCGCGGTAGCGGTCGCGGCGGAAGTGGATGTTGCCGATATTGTTCTCGACCTTGCCGGCGGCGAGCAGGTCGCCGTGTTCGAGGAAACGGTCGCGTGCGCGCAGGCCCGTCTCGATGGCCTCCTCGTAGCGGCCGAGCATGGCGAGCGCGATGAGCCGGGAGACCTGCGTGGAGGCGGCGGCGTGCGGCTGGCAGAGGCGCTGGAAGCGCGCCTCCGCGTCGTCGAGGCGGCGGACGGCCTCTTCCATCCTCCCGCCGACGAGCGCGGCGATGCCGGAGCCCCAGTCGCAGAGCGCCGCGACCTCCTCCGAGTCGGCGGCCCCGGCGAGGGCTTCGAGCGCGGCGGCGGCGGCGACGGCGCGCGGCGGGTCGCCGCTCCACGCTTCGAGGCACACGTCCTTGAGCGCGTAGGCCAGCGGCACGTCGGCCAGCGCCGGGTGGGCGGCGAGCAGCCCGCGCCGCTCCGCGTCGCCGCCGGCCGAGACCAGTCGCAAGACCAGTTCCGCTCGGTTCATCTTCCTTTTCGTCTGCTCGGGAGGAGGGATTAACTACGGAGACACGGGGGCGCGGCCGATTCGAGATTTCAAATTTGAAATCTCGAATTCCGGAAGCCGTGTCCCCGTGGCGGAATCTGCCTTCGCCCGTTGCGCCCCTTAAGCCTTCAAACTCAGCTCGGGAATCTCGACCTCCGTCCCGCCGAAGCGGAGGCGGAGCGCGTAGGCGCCGTCGGGCGTGGGCGGCAGCAGCGTGAACTCGCACAGGTCGTTGAGCGCGGCGCGCGCCGCGGTCGCGCCGTCGGCGCCGATGAGCTCGACCTCGCCGCCCCGGCAGGGGCCGAGCACCTGGCCCGAGACCGTCCAGCCCTCCGACCCGCGCGCGAGGCGGAGGTCCACGTCGAGGTCGCCGGCGCTGAAGAGGAGCTGGCGCGCGGGCGCGGCCTGGCCCGAGCGGACGCCGAAGGCCGGCGTCAGGCTGCTGCTGTCGAAGGTGAGCGCGGCGACGAGGCGGCGCAGGAGGCCGGGCTCCTCGGCCCGCCGGCGGCGCGCGCGGAACATGCGGACGACGTCGG
Source organism: Pyrinomonadaceae bacterium (assembly GCA_036387455.1). Taxonomy (GTDB): domain Bacteria; phylum Acidobacteriota; class Blastocatellia; order Pyrinomonadales; family Pyrinomonadaceae; genus QHXN01. Next base: position 55,695 of record DASVTS010000036.1, read on the forward strand.
AGACGAGCGCGGGGGGCGCGTCCTCGGACGTGTCGGCGCGCATGAGCGCGGCGAGGTGGCCGAGCTGTGCGGCCTGGGCCGCGCAGCCCGTGCAGGCGTCGAGGTGAGCGCGGTCTTCGGCCGCCTCCTCGGGGGACAGGCGGCCCTCGGCCAGGTCGGCCAGCCGGGCGAAAGGTATGTGTCGTGGGGTCAGTCTCATTTTCCGCTCCACCGGGGGCGCCTGGAATTCAGCCCCCGCTCGTCGGAACAGTGCGCGGGCGGACGCGAAAAATACATGGAAAGCCGTGAACCGTAAACCGTGAACCGTGACGAGTCGAAAACCTTTACCGTGTCGTGACTTACGCCCCGCGTCCCCGCTTTTTCCTGTCACGGTTCACGGTTTACGGTTCACGAGAAACCTTTTTTCTTCAGGAGGTCGAGCAGTTTTTTGAGGCAGCGGGCGCGCGTGGGGCCGATGCTGCCCTCGGAGGTGCCGAGCGCGGCGGCGATTTCGGAGTAGGGCGGCGGCTCGGCGGCGTAGAAGAGCATCTGGAGGAGCGTCTGGCAGCGCCCGCCGAGTTCGTCGAGCGCGGCGCGGACGAGGTGCTGCTCTTCGAGCCGCGCGAGCGCCTCGTCCGGGAGCAGGCTCTCGTCGGCGAGGTCGTACATCTCGCCCTCGCCCTCGCCCTCCTCGGACGAGAAGGAGCGCATCGGCCTGGCGCGGCCTATCATGCGCCACGTCTTGCGCTTGGCGGTCGTGACCAGCCACGCCTGGAGGCGCGACGGCTGCTCGATGGTCTCGATGCTCTCCAGCAGGGTGGTGAAGACGTCCTGAAAGATTTCGGCGGCCGCGTCCTCGTCGAGGCCGGCGCGGCGCGGGATGGCGTAGATGAGCCGCTGGTAGCGCAGCACCAGCGCCTCCCACGCGCCCTCGTCGCCGCGCCGGCACGCCGCCAGCAACTGCTCGTCGCCGCCCCCCTTCAATTCCGCAATCGCCACGCCCAGAAGGATAGGCCGGGGGGAGGGAAAAGGCAAAAGCCGTGAACCGTAAACCGTGAACCGTGACGAGAAGGAGTTGTCTTCTCCTGCCACGGTTCACGGTTTACGGTTCACGGCTCTTTCAGAGCTTGCGGGGCAGCGGGCCGCCGACGGTGTAGAGGGTGACGGAGCTGGAGAGGCCGAGGCCGGAGAGGCGGCCGGCCATGAGGACGATGGTCTCCTGCTGCTGGGCGATGCCGGCCTCGACGAGCGTCCGCTCGCAAATCTTGAGCATCTCCTCGGTGTTGTCGCAGGGCTGGTGCAGGTGCGTCTCGATGCCCCAGACCAGCGACAGCTCGTTCTGGACGGCGCGGTCGGGCGTGAGCGCGATGATGCGCTGCTCGGGCCGGAGGCTGGAGAGCCGGCGCGCCATCAGCCCCGAGGCCGTGATGACGGCGATGGTGTGCGCGTCTATCTCCTCGCCGGCGAAGACGGCGGCCTCGCACAGCGCGCGGCTGACGCGGCCCGACTGCTTGCCGGCGAAGCGCGTGATGGCGTCCTGCGTCGAGGGCGGGCGCCCCGTCTCGGCCGACTCGATGATGCGCGCCATCGTCGCCACCGAGAGCGCCGGGTACTTGCCCGACGCCGTCTCGGCCGAGAGCATCACGGCGTCGGTGCCGTCCCAGACGGCGTTGGCGACGTCGGACGCCTCGGCCCGCGTCGGGCGCGGCTCCGAAATCATGGACTGGAGCATCTGCGTCGCCGTGATGACGACCTTCTCCTTGCGGTTCGCCGCCTCGATGATGCGCTTCTGGTAGACGGGGACGAGTTCGACGCTCGTCTCGACGCCGAGGTCGCCGCGCGCGACCATCAGCCCGTCGGCCGCCTCGACGATAGCTTCGAGGTGGTCAATGGCCTCGGCCTTCTCGATCTTGGCGACGAGCGGCTGCGCGCCGCCCGCGGCCTTGATGAGCGACTTGGCTTCGAGGCAGTCCTCGGCGCGGCGGACGAAGGAGAGCGCGACGTAGTCGGCGCCCTCGCGCACGGCCCACTGGAGGTCGCGCCGGTCCTTGTCGGTGAGCGAGGGGATGGGGAGGGAGGCGCCGGGCAGGTTGATGCCCTTGCGCTCGGAGAGCGTGCCGCCGTTGACGACGCGCGTGACGACGTCCGTCTCGGTCGCCGACTCGACCGTCAGCTCGATGGCGCCGTCGTCGAGGAGGATGCGCGCGCCGGGGCGGACGTCGCGGGCGAGCCCGGCGTAGTTGGTCGAGACCTCGCGCGCGTCGCCGACGACCGAGCGCGTCGTGAGCGTGAAGACGGCGTTCGACTCCAACTGGACGGGCTGGCCGCCCTTGAGCATCCCCGTCCGAATCTTCGGCCCCGACAGGTCTACGAGCACCGAGAGCGGGCGCCTGAGCCGCTCGGCCGCCGTGCGCGCCCGCGCGATGTTCTCCGAGTGCTCCTCCTGCGTGCCGTGCGACATGTTGATGCGCACGGCGTTGGCGCCCGCCGCGAGCAGCGATTCGAGCACGGCGGGCTCGCGCGAAGCCGGGCCGAGCGTGGCAAGTATCTTGGCTCTCCTCACCTTGAAAACCCCTCTGTTCTGATTTAGTAGGTTACCCCGGTTGTAAACCTCCTCAGGCGGAAAGGCAAGCAGGCGGAAACGGGTAGACGGCAGACGGTAGAAAAACCGTCCCGGCGGCGGGGCGGAGTCCCACTGTCTACCGTCTACTCGTTCTTAGTCCGCCTTCTCGGCGAGCGCGCCGGCGACGGCGGCTTCGAGTTGGGAAGCGACCTCCTCGTCGTAGCCGACGAAGTGGCGGACGAGGCGGCCGCGGCGGTCGAGGACGAAGGTCTGCGGGATGGCGTCGTTGTCGGCGAGGAAGAGGCGCGTGGTGTCGGGGTCGGGCTCGGAGAGCTGGTACTGGATGCCGTAGAGCTTGACGAACTCGGGCACCTTCGGGCGGTCGTCGGGGCCGCCGACGTTGAGGCCGATGACCTTGAGGCCCTTCGGCCCGAACTGCCGCTGGAGGCGGACGAGGTGCGGAATCTCCTCGCGGCAGGGCGGGCAGTAGGTGGCCCAGAAGTCGAGCACGACCACCTGCCCGCGCAGGTCTTCGAGGCTCTCGCGCCGCCCGTCGAGCTGCGTCCACGCGCCGCGCGGCGGCGCACCCGAAGCCGCCGGCTCGCCGTGCGAGGCGGCCACGGGCGGCATCGGCAAATTCGTCCGCGCGCGCGCGTTCGCGCCGGGGGCCGCGGCGTTGCGGCTCTCCTCGGCGCGCTTCTTCGACGCCCCGTCCAGCTCGCACGAGGCCGCGCACAGGACGAGCGCGAGGAGGGCGGGCGCGGCGAACGCACGCCGGGGGCTAAAATTTTCGTGGGACTTCACACGCATGACGCTTCGGCACCTCCGCCCTGAGAACGCGAGCATTCTACACGAAGGGTGACGCGCCGGGCACGCGCGCGTCGGCGCGTCCGGCCGCTCAGGACGTGGGCGCGCGGCGCGAGTCTTCGTCGGGGCCGGCGGCGGGGTTCTGCTCGCCGTCCTCGAAGGAGGGCGGCGCCTCCTCGGCCGGGACGGCGTACTCCTCGTTGGCCCAGGCGCCGAAGTCAATCAGTTTGCAGCGGTCGGAGCAGAAGGGGCGGTAGGGGTTGCCCTCGTAGGTGACGGGGCGGTGGCAGATGGGACACTTCATAAAAGCAGTAAACCGTGAATCGTAAACCGTAAGCGGTGGCCGCCGGTGACGATTGACGGTTTACGCTTCGTCAGACGGCGGCCGTCGCTGCCGGAGTCTTGATGAGAATTTTTCTGTCTACGAAGTCGATGATACCGGCGCGGCGCAGCGCGTTCAAGCGGACGGTGACGCTCTCGCGGGTGGAGCCGACGATGGAGGCGATTTCGCGGTGGGGCAGTTGGAGGTCGATGAGCGTGCCCTCGGCCTCGGGGCGGCCGTAGCGCTCGGAGAGGTCTACGAGGAGTTTGTCGAGGCGGGCGGGGATGGCGTCCAGGGCGAAGTCGGCGACGCGGCGCTCGGCGCGCGAGAGCCGTTGACCAACCATCCGGAAGGTGTAATCATAAAGCTCGCGGCTCGCGGCCATCCCCTCCCTGTACACCCCCGCAGGAATCCTGAGCAGGCGCGCCTGCTCGTACGCGATGGCGCACTTCTCGCGCACCCCGGCCGAGTAGAGCGACGACTCGCCGAAGAGCGCGCCCGGGCCGACGATGTCGATGACGGCCTCGCGCGCGGTCGTGTCGTCGATGGAGCAGATTTTGACCCGGCCGCGGGCGATGCAGTAGAGCGAGTCGGCCACGTCGCCCCGGCGGTAGATGAAGCGGCGGCGGCGGAAGTCCACGGCCGCCGAAGCCCCGGCCAGCAGGGCCAGCGTCTCTTCGGGGAGCGCGGCGCCGATCTCGGAACGGCGCAGAATCTGAGCCCGGTCGGCCGCGGATAAATCGCTGGCGCGTCGGTGTGGCATGACGGGGGAAACCTCTTTTACAGGGTCGGGATGCTCAAGAGCGCGTGTGCAGTTCCCACGGGCCGGCGCGGCCGGAGGCCGGAAGTGGGGCGGTCAGGCCCCCGAAAAGCTTCTTGACCGGAGTGGGAGATAAAGCGACGCGGGTGCCGCAAAAACTGCGAGGTAAAGCTAAAATCTAACCCGTTATTCGATGAGGAAAAGTTAACCGCTACGACTCAACAGGTAACCATCCCTTAGGATTAGCGGGCACAATAGCACGAAGACCGGAGGGGCGCAAGACTGTTTTTCGCAAACTTATGTCAAGCAAGATGAGCATCCTCGTCGTCGACGACGAGCCCGACAAGCGGCTGCTCCTGGCCTTCGCGCTGGAGAACGAGGGCTACCAGGTCTTCACGGCCACGGACGGCGTCGAGGGGCTGGCCGCGGTCGAACTCCAGCAGCCCGACCTCATCGTCACCGACGTGATGATGCCGCGCATGGACGGCTACGAGATGATCCGGCGCGTGCGCGGCAACCCGCAGACCAAGTTCATCCCCGTCATCATCCAGTCGGCGGCGCGCGTCGAGGGGCGCGACGTCCGCCTCGGCTCCGAGCTGGGCGCGCTCGGCTACCTGACCGACCCGACCGACCTCGACCTGCTGCGCGCGCGCGCCCGCACGCTGCTCGAACTCAAACAGTACCTCGACTCGTGCCAGGAGGCGGCCTTCACCGACCACCTGACGGGGCTCGCCAACCGCCGCCGCTTCGAGCGCCAGTTGGAGCGCGAGGTGGCGCGCACCGAGCGCTACGGCCGCCCGTTCTGCCTGCTGCTCGTGGACATAGACAACTTCAAGCACGTCAACGACACCAACGGGCACGACGCGGGCGACGAGGCGCTGCGCCGCGTGGCGAACGTCATCCAGTCGGGCACGCGCGGCATCGACACGGGCGCGCGCATCGGCGGCGACGAGTTCGCGGTCATCCTGCCGGAGACGAGCCTGGAGCGCGGGCTCGAAGTGGCCGAGCGCCTGCGCTCGGCCATCGCCGCGCTCGAAGCCGACCCGGCGCAGCGCGTCACCGCCAGCCTCGGCGTCGCCGAGCTGCCGGCCTGCGCCCACACGGGCGACGAGCTGCGCGCCGCCGCCGACGCGGCCCTCTACGAGGCCAAGCGCGGCGGGCGCAACCGCTCGGCCTGCGCCCCCGCGGACGCGAACCGCACGCCCGCGCTCGGCGTATCGTAGGGAAGGATGAACGAGGAACGCTGAACGATGAACTGAAGGCAGTCCGTCTTACAGTTCATACTTCAGCGTTCATACTTCAGCGTTTCGGGAGAATTTATGGCTGACTACCGGGACAGGCTTGACGAGTGGCGCGAGGCGGCGCGGCGCAAGGCGCGCGACCTGGACGAGAAGTACAACATCCGCGAGCGCGTCGAGGAGGGCGCGCGCGTCGCGGGCGAGGCCGCCAAGCGCGGGGCCGACGCCGTCAAGACGGGCGCCGAGCGGGCGCGCACCGAGGCCGAGCGCGTCGGCGAGGACTTGGACCTCGGCGAGCACGCCGACGCCGCACGCGAGCGCAGCCGCGAGGCGCGCGAGCAGGCCGCGCGCGCCGCCGAGGAGGCGGCCCGCCTCGCGCGCGAGGTCGGCGGGCGCGTCCGCGAGG
>DASVTS010000037.1:0-47901 GCA_036387455.1 Pyrinomonadaceae bacterium
ACTTTCAGCATCGCGCCCTCGACCCTCTGCGCCGCCTCGCGCTCGCCGATGTGGCGGAGCATCAGGATGCTCGACTGTAAGAGCGCGGTCGGGTTGGCGACGCCCTGGCCGGCGATGTCGGGGGCGGAGCCGTGGACGGCCTCGAAGACGGCGCCCAGCTCGCCGATGTTGGCGCCGGGCACGAGGCCGAGGCCGCCGATGAGTCCGGCGCAGAGGTCTGAGACGATGTCGCCGTAGAGGTTCTCCAACAGCATGATGTCGAACTGCTCGGGGCGCATGACGAGCTGCATGCAGGCGTTGTCCACGATCTTGTCGTCGGCCTCGATCTCGGGGTACTCGGCGGCGATCTTGCGGAAGCAGTCGAGGAAGAGGCCGTCGGAGAGCTTCATGATGTTGGCCTTGTGGACGGCCGTCACCTTCTTGCGCCCCTCGCGCCGCGCGAACTCGAAGGCGTAGCGCGCAATCCTCGTCGAAGCCTTCTCGGTGATGACCTTGATGGACTCGACGACGCCGGGGACGACGACGTGCTCGATGCCCGCGTAGAGGTCTTCGGTGTTCTCGCGCACGACGACGAGGTCGAGTTCGGGGTAGCGCGCCGGCACGTTCGGCAGGGCGCGGACGGGGCGCAGGTTGGCGTAGAGGTCGAGCGCCTTGCGCAGGCCCACGTTGACGGACGTGAAGCCCTTGCCGACGGGCGTCGTGATGGGGCCTTTGAGCGCGACCTTGTTGCGCTTGATTGATTCGAGCAGGTCTTCGGGGAGCGTCGAGCCGAACTTCTCCAACGCCTGCGCGCCCGCGTAGTGCGTCTCCCACTTGATGTCAACGCCCGTCGCCTCGATGATGCGCACGACCGCCGAAGAGACCTCCGGCCCGATGCCGTCGCCCGGAATGAGTGTGATAGTATGTGCCATGTTAGTAGCCAGAAGTCAGGAGTCAGAATTCAGAAGTCGGAAGGCCGGGGCCGAGGAACACGGGCGCACGCCGCCCCCGCTTCTGAACTCTGACTCCTGACTTCTGACTTCTTGTTTTGGCGAATCATACCAGCAGTCCTACAAAATGCGAAAGAGTTTCGGATCGGCGGCGGACGTGGCCGTGGTGGGCGGGGGCGTCGCGGGGCTCTCGGCCGCGAGGGAGCTCGCGCGGCGCGGGCTCTCGGTGACCGTCGTCGAGTCGCGCGCGGCGGGCGCGGGCGCGTCGAGCGCCGCCGCCGGGATGCTCGCGCCGCAGGCCGAGGCCGACCACCCCGACGAACTCTTCGAGCTGCTCTGCGCTAGCCGCGAGCTGTACCCGGACTTCGCCGCGCGGCTCCGCGAGGAGTCGGGCATAGACGTCGAGCTTGACCGCACGGGCACGCTCTACCTCGCCTTCGACGAGCACGACGAGCGGGAGGCCGGGCGGCGCTTCGAGTGGCAGTCGCGCGCGGGGCTCGCGGTCGAGCGGCTGACGGCCGAGGAGGCGCGGGGGCTTGAGCCGCAAGTCTCGACGCGCGTGCGCTCGGCGCTCCGCTTCCCGCGCGACTGGCAGGTAGAGAACCGACAGCTCGTGCGCGCGCTCGCGGCGTCGGCCGCGGCCTCCGGCGCGCGCCTGCTCGAAGGCGTGGAGGTACACCGCGTCGTCGTCGAGGGCGGGCGCGCCGCCGGGGTCGAGACCTCGGGGGGGACTCTGAAGGCGGGCGCGGTCGTGCTGGCCGCGGGCGCGTGGAGCTCCCTGCTGGCTCGGGGCGGGGACGAAGGGGCTGCCGACGCCCCACGCGTCGAGCCCGTGCGCGGGCAGGTGCTCTGTTTTCGTCAGGACGACGCGCGGGCGCCTTTCGTCCGGCACGTCGTCTACAGCCCGCGCGGCTACGTCGTCCCGCGCCGCGACGGGCGCCTGCTCGCCGGCTCGACGACCGAGCGCGCGGGCTTCGACTGCCGCGTGACGCCCGAGGGCGCGGCCGCCGTCCGCGCGCACGCCGAGGAGATTGCGCCCGCCGTCTCGTCGCTCGCGCTCGCGGACGCGTGGGCGGGCCTCAGGCCGCGCGCGGCCGACGGCCTGCCCGTCGTCGGCGAGTCCGCGGAGGTGCGCGGGCTCTTCTACGCGACCGGCTATTACCGCAACGGCATCCTGCTCGCGCCCGTCACGGGCGAGATTCTGGCCGACCTCGTCACCTCGGGGACAACCAGACTTTCGCCCCGCGCCCTCTCAGCCTTCTCCCCCGCGCGCTTCCGCCCGGCGCTCGCCGGCTCGCACGCCGTCTGAAGTCACAAGGAGTAAGTCCCGACCCGCCATGAAGAGAGTTTTCACACACGCGCTCGTCGTCGTCATGCTCGCCTGGTGCGCCGCGTGGTCGCCCGCCGGGGCGGCACCGCAGGCCGGCGTCCGCCCGCGCACCGCCGGGCAGGAGCCGAAGCAGGAGAACGAGGCGAAGGGCGCGGCGCCCGCGAAGGCGTCCGAGGCACAGGCGCTCTACGACGACGCCGCGCAGTACGCGCAGCGCAAGTTCGACGAGTTCCGCGAGAAGCAGGTGCCTTACGACCGCGCGCTCGAACAGAAGACCTTGCAGGAGCAGAAGGACCTCGCGCTCCAGAACGTCGCGCGCCTCGCCGCGCGCGGGCCGCTGCGCGGGACGGACCTCTACTACTCGGGCCTGCTCTACGCGCTCGCGGGCCGCGGCGAGGGCGCGCTCGACTCGATGCGCCGCTTCCTGGCCGACGCGGAGCCGGCCCCGGCCGACCTCAAGCAGCGCGCCCGCTCGGTCGCCGCGCAGCAGGCGGCGCAGCTCGGCCTGCTCGACGAGGCCGAGCGCGCGCTGGCCGACTACGCCCGCTCCGAGCCGCGCGCCAGCTCGGACCTCCACCGCATCAACCTCGTCCTCGCCTCGGCCTACGTCAAGAAGAAGGACTACGCGCGGGCCGCGCCGCGCGCCGGCGACGCCTACGCCGCCGCGCTCGAATACGCGCGCACGGGCGCGCCGAAGGCCGAGCAGCGCGACGCCACGCTCTACGGCGCGGCGGCCTACTACACGAACGCGCTCGGCAAGGCGGGGCGCCGGCCCGAGGCGGTGCGCGTCATCCAGGAGTTGCGCGGCCGCGCCGTCGCGCTCGGCTCGGCGCGGCTCTACCGGCAGGCGACCGAGCTCCTGCTCGGGCAGGGCGAGCGGCTCGACCTGCCGCCCGAGGTCGCCGAGCCCGCGGCGCCCGCGCCGCCCGACATCCGCGCCGCCGCCTGGATAGACCAGGCGCCGGTCAAGCTCGCAGACCTGCGCGGCAAGGTCGTGCTGATAGACTTCTGGGCGACGTGGTGCGGGCCGTGCCGCGAGACCATCCCGAAGCTCAACGCGCTGCACAAGAAGTACAACGGCCGCGGGCTGGTCGTGCTCGGGATGACCGACTTCGAGGGCAACGTCGAGGGGCGCGACGCGACGCGCGCCGAGGAGACGGCCTACCTACGCCGGTTCAAGCAGCAGAAGGGCATCGCCTACGGCTTCGCCGTCTCCGAGGAGAAGGAGACGGCGCGCGCCTACGGCGTGACCTCCATCCCGACGGCCGTGCTCATCGACCGCCGCGGCCGCGTCCGCTTCATCACCATCAGCGCCGCCGAAGACGAGGCCGAGCTGCTCACGAAGATGGTCGCCCGCCTCCTCGACGAGCCGGCGCAGTAGCGGCCCGAGGCCCCGAGACCGATGAGACGATTCATCCACCGCGCGCACGGGTGGCTGGGGCTGGCGGTCGCCGTCCCCGTCCTGCTCTGGGCTTCGAGCGGCCTGCTCTACGCGCTGCCCGGCGCGGTCGAGGGCGGCGAGGTCAGGCCCATCGAGGCGGCGCGCGTCCGGGTCGCGCCCGCCGAGGCGATGCGCCGCGCCGACGAGTTCGCCGGCCGGCCGCTCCCGACGACGGCGCTGACGCTCGTCACGCGCGAGGGGCGCCCCGTCTACCAGGCCGTCGGCGGCATGGGCGGCGACTCGCTGCTCGTGGACGCGGAGACGGGCGAGGTCGTCCGTACGCCGCCGCCGCGCCCGCTCACGCGGTACTTCAACCAGGCGCACTTCTACTTCTTCGCGGGGCGCTGGCAGGTGCCGCTCCTCGTCGCCTTCGCGGCGCTGGCGTGCCTCTCGGCGCTCTCGGGCGTCTACCTCAACGTCGCCTCGTGGCGGGGGCGCGGCTGAGGCGGCCCGGGCCGGGCGACAACCCCCCGCGGCTTGTTGTAATCTCTGGAGCGTTATGGAAGGCTCGAACATCACCATCCTGATCGCGTTCGCCGCGGGGATTCTCTCGTTCCTGACGCCGTGCGTGCTGCCGCTCGTCCCCGGCTACATCTCGCTCATCTCGGGCGTGAGCGTCGAGCACCTGAAGGGCGGGGTCGAGGGGTCGCGGTCGGCGGCGCGCCGCGCCGTCATCGTCAACTCGCTCGCCTTCAACGCGGGCGTCTCGCTCATCTTCGTGCTGCTCGGCGCGACCGCCGGGTGGGTCGGCAACGTGCTGTTCTCGACGCCGTGGGTGAGAATCCTCGGCGGCCTCGTCATCATCGCCTTCGGCTTCCAGATGATGGGCGTGCTCAAGATAGGCGCGCTCTACCGCGACACGCGCAAGTTCTCCGACGAGAAGCCGGCCGGGCCGCTCGGCTCGGCGCTCCTCGGCATCGCCTTCGCGGCCGGCTGGACGCCCTGCATCGGCCCCATCCTCGGCGGCATCATCGGGCTGGCGGCGACGAGCGGCGGCTGGAAGAGCGGGCTGGTGCTTTCGGCCTTCTACGCCGCGGGGCTCGCGCTGCCGTTCCTCGTCGTCGGGCTGTTGATGAACGCCTTCCTCGGCTTCTACTCGAAGTTCCGCCGCCACCTGCACAAGGTCGAGGTCGCCTCCGGCATCCTGCTCATCGTCATCGGCGTGATGGTCGCCTCCAACAGCCTGACGTGGGTCGCCTCGGTCGCCTCGCGCTACCTGCCCAACGCCGAGAACGTTCTCAAGCAGGACGCGCCGGCCGACGCGGGCGCGAAGCCCCCGGCCGCGCCCGCGCAGAGCGCCTCCGCCCCGGCCGGCGCCGCCGCCGAGCCCGCGCCGGACGTCGAGCTGAAGACGGTTGACGGCAAGCCCTTGAAGCTCTCGGAGCTGCGCGGTCAGGTCGTGCTGCTCAACTTCTGGGCGACGTGGTGCGTGCCCTGCCGCTCCGAAATCCCGAGCCTCAACGCGATGGAGAAGGAGCTCGCGGGGCGCGGCTTCAAAGTCCTCGGCGTCTCCACCAGCGACTCGGCCGAGTTGATACGCGAGTACCAGAAGGACGTCAGACAGGACTACACCGTCGCCGTCGGCGACGACGGGGTCGCCTCCAAGTACGCCGTCGGCGTCCTCCCCACGACCTTCATCATCGACCGCCGGGGGCGCATCCGCGAAAAGATAATCGGCGAAAAGACCCGCGCCTACTTCGAGGCCCGCATCAACCCCCTGCTCGACGAGCAGGCGACCGCCGCCGCCTCGGCCCCCGCGGGCGAGTGAGCCGGCGGCCCCGTCAACCTGAACGGACGACCACGCACACGGGAGAGAAGCAGTATGTATAAGAATCTCAGCCTCGCCGCCGCCGCACTCCTCTTCGCGCTCGCCGCCGCCGCAGGGGGCGCCCGCGCGCAGCAGGCCGCCCCGCAGGCGACCCCGCAGAGCGGTCAGCCGGCGGCCACGCCGCAGGCGACGCCGGCCGCGCCGCAGCCGCAGGGCGGGACGCAGCTCGTGAGGAGCGAAGGGCACGAGTGGGCGCCCATTCTGGAGCAGAAGGTTGACTACAAGGACTGGACGTTCAAGAGCCTGAAGGACGGCGCGCCCGTCTCCCTGCGCGAGCTGATGCAGGGCAAGAAGCTGGTGATGGTCGTCTACTTCGCGCCGTGGTGCGGGAACTGGAAGGCCGAGGCGCCGACCGTCTCGCGGCTCTACGACAAGTACAAGTCGGCGGGGTTCGAGGTCGTCGGCGTCAGCGAGTACGGCCCGGCCGACGACTCGCGCAAGTTCTTCGACGCGCAGGGCGGGACGGCGTTCCCCGTCGTCGTCGAGTCCGAGGGGGCGGACGCGCGCGAGAAGACGACGCACTACGGCTACCGGCAGGCGTGCGGCGACACGCGCCGCTGGGGCTCGCCCTTCAACGTCTTCCTTGAGCCGGCGAAGCTCAACAAGTCGGGCGAGCTGCTGACCGAGCGCGCCTGGGTCGTCGGCGGCGAGCTGATCGAGAAGGACGCCGAGCGCTTCATCCGCGAGCGGCTCGGCCTCACGGAGCAGGGCGCCGCCGCCGAGCCCTGCGCGGACGGGCCGAAGACCGCCGCCAAAAAACAGTAGGCAGTTAAGAAGAAGGCAGGGCGGCCGAAAGAATCGGGGGCGGCGAGTCATTAATCTCGCCGCCCCCGATTCTTTCGGCCTGATTCGCAGGGGCGACCTGTCTTGACTGCCGACTGCCATCTGTCTACTGCCTACTGCTCTTTGGCTCCGGCGCGGTCGGCTGCTATCATGTCCCGCTTTCGCCGAGCCTGATTTTTTCGACCGGCTTCATATAAGGATGAGACTTCGCCTGCTCTATCACGGCCACTGCTTCGACGGCGTGGCCTCCGCCGCGGTCTTCACGCGGTTCTACCTCTCGCGCGCCGGCGCTGAGACCTCCGTCGCTTACGCCCCCCTGCTCCACACGGCGGGCGCGCTCTTCGACAGCGGGATGTTCGACGGCGACGAGAACGCCATCGTGGATTTCAAGTACAGCCCCTCCGAGCGCCTGACGTGGTGGTTCGACCACCACCAGTCGGCCTTCCTCTCCGCGGAGGACGAGGCGCACTTTCGCGCCGACTCGTCGGGCCGCAAGTTCTGGGACCCCGAGAGCAAGTCCTGCACCGAGTTCATCGCGCGCGTCGCCCGCGACGATTTCGGCTTCCGCGACGAGTCGCTCGACCCGCTCGTCGCCTGGGCGCACACCATCGACGGCGCCTTCTACGAGTCGGCCGCCCAGCCGGTCGAACTTAAGGAGCCCGCGCTCCAGCTCATGCAGGTCATCGAGAACGTAGACGACGAGTTCATCGAGTGGGTCATCCGCCGACTCGCCGTCCGCCCGCTCGACGAGGTCGCCGCGGGCGAGGAGGTGCAGCAGCGCTTCCGGCCCCTGCTCGCGCGCCACCGCGCGACGCTGGAGACCATCCGGCGCAAGGCCGAGTACGAGCGCGGCGCCGTCACCTTCGACCTCGTCGAGGAGGGCTTCGAGGGCTTCAACAAGTTCATCCCCTACTACGTCCGCCCGGAGACGACCTACTCGGTCGCCGTCACGCGCGGCGCCTACCGCGCCAAAATCTCGGTCGGCTCGAACCCCTTCAGCCCCCGCCCGCGCCGCCACAACATCGCCTCCATCTGCGAGCGCTACGGCGGCGGCGGCCACGCCGTCGTCGGCGCCGTCTCCTTCCGCCCCGACGAGGTCGAGCGCGCCCGCCGCGTCGCCCGCGAAATCCTCGCCGAGCTGCGCGAAGGCTACGAATAGGAAGAGGCTAGGGGCTAGGGGCTAGGGGCTAGTTGGTTGCGTCCGGCGCGTGTCGCGCCGTTCGACGGTAACCGTTTTAACTAGCCCCTAGCCCCTAGCCCCTAGCCCCTTCTCTTTACCGCGCCATCAGCGCCTCTATCTCTTCGATTTGTTTGGGGGCCTTGTCGGTGAGGACGCGGTGGCCTTCGGGGGTGACGAGGACGTCGTCCTCGATGCGGACGCCGATGCCGCGGTACTGCGCGGGGACGTCTTCGGCGTCCTCGGCGATGTAGAGGCCGGGCTCGACCGTCATCACGACGCCGGGCCCGACCGGGCGCGGCCGGCCGTCGAGGTGGTAGGCGCCCGCGTCGTGCACGTCGAGGCCGAGGTAGTGGCTGAGGCGGTGCATGTAGAACTTCTTGTACTCCCCCTCCTCGATGAGCTTCGCCACCTCGCCCTTCAAAAGCCCGAGCCTGACCATCCCCTCGGTCAGAATCTCGACCGACCGCTCGTGCATCCCTTCGAGCGTCACGCCGGGCCCGACCATCCGCGTGCACTCCTCCTGACAGTCGAGCACGAGCTGGTAGACGTCGCGCTGCGCCCGCGTGAAGCGGCCGTTGACGGGGAAGGTGCGCGTGATGTCGGAGGCGAAGCCCTCGTACTCGGCGCCCGCGTCGAGGAGGAGCAGGTCGCCGTCGCGCAGCTCCGCGTCGTTGTCCACGTAGTGCAGGATGGTCGCGTTGGCGCCCGAGCCGACGATGGAGTTGTAGGCCGGCGCGGAGGCGCCGCTGCGGCGGAAGACGTACTCGACGAGCGCGTCTATCTCGTACTCGCGCATGCCGGGGCGCGCGGCGCGCATCGCCTCGCGGTGCCCCTCGGCGGCGATGTCGGCCGAGCGCTGCATGAGCTCGACCTCCTCGTCCGACTTGACGAGCCGCATCTCGTGGATGAGCGCGCCGGGGTCGACGACGGCCTGCGGCGGGCGCACCCCGCGCCGCCCCATCGCCCGCATCCGCGAGAGCTGGTCGATGAGCGCCTGGTCGAGCGCGGCGTTCCCCGCCCCGAGCCGGTAGTAGAGCGAGCGAGCGCCGTCGAGCAGCTCCGTCAGCTTCGCTTCGAACTCCTCGACGGGGAAAGCCTCGTCCGCGCCGTAGGACTCGCGCGCGCCCTCGACGCCCGCGCGCCGCCCGTTCCAAATCTCCTTCTCGCGGTCGCGCGGCCGGACGAAGAGCGTGAAGGGCTTCTCGCGCCCGGGCGCGACGACGGCGATGGCGTCGGGCTCGCGGAAGCCGGTCAGGTAGTAGAAGTCCGAGTCCTGCCGGAAGCGGTACTCCGTGTCGTGCGAGCGCGTCACCTCGCGCGCCGCCGGGATGATGGCGACCGACCCGGGCTCCATCCGCCGCATGAACTCCGCGAGCTGCGGTCTTGTCATCTTTGAGTCTCTCCGTCTGGAATGTCTGCCGGACGATTCTACCCCGCGCGCCCCGCGCCGCCAAAAACGCGCCCGACCTACCCGCCGACGGAACGGCTTTCAAAATGTCCCGGCGGCGGCGATAATGCTCCCGCGCCCCGGATGTCAAAACCTCCCCCCCTCATAGTCGTTATCGCCGGCCCAAACGGGGCCGGCAAGAGCACGTTCGCTGCGCGCCTGCTCCCCTCGCGCTACGGGTCGATTCCCTTCCTCAACGCGGACGACATAGCGCGCGACCTCTCCCCGGCGGACGTGGAGGGCGTCGCCTTCGAGGCGGGGAGTTTGATGCTCGCGCGCGTGCGGAATTTAATCGACCTCCGCCGCAGCTTCGCCTTCGAGACGACGCTCGCCGGTCGCAAGTTCGCCCGGCGGCTGCGCGGCGCGGGCGGGCTCGGCTACCGCGTGCACCTATTTTTTCTGAGGTTGGCCGACGCCGAGTTGGCGGTGGCGCGCGTCAGGCAACGTGTGAGCGCCGGCGGCCATAACATACCGGAGGATGAGGTGCGGAGGCGGTACGCGAGAGGGGGCGACAACTTCTTCGAGTTGTACCGGCCTCTGGCGCACGAGTGGTACGTGTATAACAACTCGGACTATTATAACCCGGGGGTGATAGCGGCCGGGCGCGGCACCGCGCTGGAGCACGTCTTCCGGCCGGAGGAGTGGTCGCAATTTAGCCGGAGTCACGAATGAGCACCAAGGCCAGCACACCCGAAAACGCCGACGCCGGGCCGGCGGAATCCGCACGGCCGGGCACGCCCGAGGAGTCTCTGGTCGCCGAGGCCCGCGGGGCCGAAGGGCTTTTAAGGCAGGCGGTGAGGGACGCCGTCTCCACGCATAAGCGGGCCGGCGACCCCGTCGCCGTGTGGCGGAACGGGAAAGTCGTCTGGGTCCCGGCGGACGAAATTTCAGTCGATGCCGGGGCGGCGCGCGAGGTTATCTCCTACGACCCGTCGAACGGCGAGGAGGTCGGGCGCGTGCCGCTCGGCACGGCCGAGGACGTGGCGGCGGCGGTCGCGCGCGCGCGGGCGGCGCAGAAGAGTTGGGGCGCGCTCTCTTTCCGCGAGCGCGCTTCGGTAGTCATGCGCGCCCGCGCCATCGCGCTCGAAGAGATGGACGCGGTCGCCGGCCTCATCTCGCGCGAGGCGGGGAAGCCCGCGGCCGAGGCGATGGCGATGGAGATCGTCCCCACCCTCGACCTGATGCAGTTCTTCGCGCGCCGCGCCGGGCGGATGCTCAGGCCCGAGAAGATTGACATCGGCCTCTACCGCTTCCTCGGCCGCACGTCGGTCGTCGAGTACCGCCCGCTCGGCGTCGTCGGCATCATCTCGCCGTGGAACTTCCCCTGGGCGACGCCCGTGGGCGAGGTCGTGATGGCGCTCATGGCCGGCAACGCGGTCGTGCTCAAGCCGAGCGAGCTGACGCCGCTCGTCGGCCTGAAGATCGGCGAGGTGTTCGCGCGCGCGGGGCTGCCCGCGGGCGTCCTTGAGGTAGTCACGGGCGACGGCTCGACCGGCGCCGCGCTCGTCGAGGCGGGCGCCGACAAGATCATGTTCACCGGGAGCGTCCCCGTGGGGCGCCGCGTGGCCGAGGCGGCGGGGCGGCGCCTGACGCCCGTCGTCCTCGAACTCGGCGGCAAAGACCCGATGATAGTCTTCGAGGACGCGAACCTCTCGGCCGCGTCGGAGGCGGCCGTCTGGGGCGCGTTCGCCAACTCGGGCCAGGCGTGCGCCTCGGTCGAGCGCTGCTACGTGCACGAAAGCGTCGCGGAAGAGTTCACGCGCCGCGTCGTCGAGAAGGTGAGGGCGCTCCGGCAGGAGCCGGGCGCGGCGTGCGACGTCGGCGCCATGTCGAGCGAGCGGCAGTTCCGCCTGGTCGAGGAGCACGTCGGCGACGCCGTCGGGCGCGGCGCGCGCGTGCTCGCGGGCGGCGGCCGCGCGAAGGGCTGTTCCGAGCGCGGCTGGTTCCACGAGCCGACCGTGCTGGCCGACGTCGACCACTCGATGGCGGTGATGCGCGAGGAGACCTTCGGCCCCGTCCTCCCCCTGATGACCTTCCGCGACGAGGAGGAGGCCGTCCGCCTCGCCAACGACAGCCAGTTCGGGCTGACGGCGAGCGTCTGGACGCGCGACCTGCGGCGCGGGCGCCGCGTCGCCTCGGCGATAGAGGCCGGCACCGTGATGGTCAACGAGGTGCTCTACACGCACGGCATCGCGCAGACGCCGTGGGGCGGCGTCAAGCAGAGCGGCCTCGGGCGCGTCCACGGCCGGCTCGGGCTCCTTGAGATGGTCGCCCCCTACCACGTCCACGTCAACCGCCTCGCCTTCATGCAGGACGTCTGGTGGTTCGCCTACACGCCCGGCGCGGCCTCGCTCTTCCGCTCGCTCGCGCGCCGCTTCGCCTCCGGCTCGCTCCTCCAGACGCTCCTCATCTCCCCCCAGATGCTCCGCCGCTACCGCGAGCGCAGGCGGCGCCCGGCCGAGGGCAAGAACGGCCGGGGCGGTTCCGTGTAAGCCGTGGCGGGCGTCCGACTCCCGCGGGTTCAAGATAACTCATGAGCATCTACGAAGGGCGCGTCATCCTCGCGCCGTACGTGGCGACGCCGGACGAGGTCGTCGGGCGCATGTTGGAGCTGGCCGGGGTGAGCGGGCGTGACGTCGTCCTCGACCTCGGGTGCGGCGACGGGCGCGTGTGCATCGCGGTCGCGCGGCGCTACGGCGCCCGCTCAATCGGCGTTGACATCGAGCCGTACTGGGTCGAGCTGGCGGCGGCGCGCGCGGCCGAGGCGGGCGTCTCCCGCCTGACGACCTTCCGCGCCGAGGACGCGTGCGAGACGGACTTGAGCGCGGCGACGGTCATCACGCTCTACCTCGGCGGCGCGTCCACGCAGGCGATGGGGCGCAGGCTCCGCGCGCACGCCGCGCCGGGCGCGCGCGTCGTCTCGCACCACTACCCGGTCAACGGTTGGGAGGCGCGACGTGCCGAGGAGGTGCCGGACGGCGACGGGAAACTCCACCGACTCTACCTCTGGCGGGTCGGCGCGCGCGGCGCGGCGGCGGCCGGCGAAGACTGACCCGAACCGGACGCGCGCCGCGCGGGCGGCCTTCCCGGCTTGCGCCGCGCCCGGACTCCGGCTATAGTCGCCTTCCCCCGAAGCAGACGATTGGTGTGGCCCCTCACGGGCCGAGTCTTGTCCCGCTACCTCTCTTTGTTCGACACCCGACTGTCGGATTAAACGGCCGAGGCCCGGAGCCCGCCCCGCGGCGCGTCTTCGCGGCGCCCTCGCACTCTTCAGTCTTATCGCGGGCGAAGCATGAACTTCCCGCCTGACGTTCTCATTTTCCACGGCGGCGACGGCGTGCCCTCCTCATCGCGCGGGGCTGCCCGGCCGCGCGCCGCCACGACCCACGACCCACCTAACACCTCGGAGGATTGAATGAAGAGATTTTCTGTTTTCACCGCGGCGGCCCTGCTGCTCTTCGCCGCCGCAGTTCTGACCGTCACCCCGCCCGCCACGCGGGGGCAAAGCGAGAAGGGCAAGGTCAGGAAGAAGGCCCGCCCCGTCGAGGGGCAGTACATCGTCACGGTCGCCGAGTGGGCGGGGCAGCCCTACGGCGACAGCTCGTTCGTGCCGACGCTCGCCGCCGACATGGTCGGCCAGCACCGCGGCCAGCTCAAGCACGTCTTCAAGCACGCGCTGCTCGGCTTCACGGCGCGGCTCACGCCCGAGGCGGCCGAGGCGCTCGCCAACGACCCGCGCGTCGAGTCGGTCGAGGAGGACGGCGTCGTCTCGGCCTCGACCACGCAGACCAGCCCGCCCTGGGGCCTCGACCGCATCGACCAGCGCAACCGCCCGCTCGACGGCCAGTACAACTACACGCCGACGGGCGCGGGCGTCCACGCCTACGTCATCGACACCGGCATCCGCACCACGCACACGCAGTTCGGCGGGCGCGCCAACAAGGTCTTCGACGCCATGGGCGACGGCCAGGGCGGCAACGACTGCAACGGCCACGGCACGCACGTCGCCGGCACCATCGGCGGCTCGACCTACGGCGTCGCCAAGGGCGTCTCGCTCCACGCCGTCCGCGTGCTCGACTGCGCCGGCAACGGCACCGACTCGACCGTCATCGCGGGCGTGGACTGGGTGACGGCCAACCGCCAGCTGCCCGCGGTCGCCAACATGAGCCTCGGCGGCGGCGCCTCGACCGCGCTCGACACGGCCATCCAGAACCTGATTAACTCGGGCGTGACGACGGCCGTCGCCGCCGGCAACGAGTACAGCGCCAACGCCTGCAACGTCTCCCCGGCGCGCGTCGCCGCGGCCATCACCGTCGGCTCCACGACCTCGACCGACGCCAAGTCCGACTTCTCGAACATCGGCACCTGCCTCGACATCTTCGCGCCGGGCTCGTCCATCCCGTCCGCGTGGTACACGTCCGACACGGCGACGAACACCATCTCGGGCACCTCGATGGCGACGCCGCACGTGGCGGGCGTCGCGGCGCTCTACCTCCAGAACAACCCGGGCGCGTCGAACCAGACCGTGCGCGACGCCATCGTCAACACGGCGACGACGGGCGTGCTCACCGGCATCGGCACCGGCTCGCCCAACCGCCTGCTCTACTCGCTCCTGACGACGGGCGGCGGCGGGGGCGGCGTACCCGCGGCCTGCACGGGCGGCACGCAGTACAGCGGCTCGCTCTCGGGCACGGGCGCGTCCCAGTACCAGCCGAACGGCACGTACTACTACAGCGCCACCTCGGGCACGCACAAGGGCTGCCTGGTCGGCCCGACCTCGGGCGCGGACTTCGACCTCTACCTGCTGAAGTGGAACGGCTCGTCGTGGGTCATCGTCGCCCGCTCGGAGAGCGCGACCTCCAGCGAGACCATCTCCTACTCGGGCACGGCCGGCTACTACGAGTGGCAGGTCTACTCCTACAGCGGCTCCGGCAGCTATAACTTCTGGACGCTCCACCCGTAAGGGGGGCGCCAGCGAGTTCGAACTTGAGGCCGCCGCCGTCGAAACGGGGCGGCCTCAACTCTCGGGCGTGACGGGCGGGGCGGGCGCCTGACGCTTCGCGCGCCGCGGGGAATCTGCTATGATTTGCCTTCCCCAAAGACGGTTCTGACGGCCTTCGCGCGGATAGAAATAGAGGGCGGGTTTGACAGTCCCGCCCTCGTCCCTTTTCTGCGAAAACTTCGTGGGGGGTTCGGGGAGCGACTTTAACCGGCGTCGGGGCGTTCGGGCGCTTCGGCCGCCCGCGCGCGGTCGCGGCGGCGGCGCCGGAGCAGGAGGAGCGCCGCGACGCCCGCGACGCCCAGCGCGACGGCGGCGGCCGCGCCGCGGCGACCCGCCAGACCCACCAGGAGCGCCAGCAGGAAAATCATCGTCCCCGGCGGGGCGAAGGCGAGAAAGCCTGCGAGCAGGAGGGCGGCGATGCGCTTGGGGCTTTTCATAGTGGCGAAGGGCCGAGGCGTCTCGGGGCGGCCATCCTAGCACAGGGTTCGGGCTGGCTTCATCGTGAAGACTGACGCGGGCAGGTCGGCGTGGGGCGGGGCTGGCTGGGCGTGGGCGGCGGCGCTCGCCGCCTGCGGGCCGGCGTGGCTCATCCTGCGCTACGGCGTGGACGTGCCCTACTGGGATCAGTGGGACATCGCGCCCTTCTTCGAGCGGCTGGCGCGCGGCACGCTCGGCCCCTCGGACCTCTTCGCGCAGTTCAATGAGTACCGGCAGTTCTTTCCCAACCTCCTCTTCGTCGTGCTGGGCCGTGCGACGGGGTGGAACGTCCGCGCGGAGATGCTGGCGTGCCTCGTGCTCGCCTGCCTCGTCGCGTGGGGCGTCCGACGGCTCGGGGCGCGGACGGCGCCCGATTCGTCCCCGGTGGGCGCGCAGTTCCTTCTGGCGAGCCTGTTCGTCTTCTCGGCGATGCAGTACGAGAACTGGCTCTTCGGCGTGCAGGTCGTCTACTTCGTGCCGGCCGCGTGCGTGGCGGCGGGGCTGGTCGCGGCCTACTCCGAGCGACCGGGGACGCGCGCGTGCGTCGCGGCCGGCGCGTGCCTGTCGGCGGTCGCCACGTTCTCGTCCGCGAACGGGGTCGTCTGCTGGCTGGTGCTCCCTCTGGCGTTCGCCGCGGCGCGGCCGGGCGGGCGCGCGGCGGGGCGGCGCTGGCTGCCCGCGTGGCTCGCGTGCTTTGCGCTGTGCCTGGCGGTCTACGCCTACGGCTACCGCAGCCCTGCGTCGCACCCCGCGCTGGCGGAGGCGCTGGCGCACCCCTTCGACGGGCTCGTCTACCTTCTGGCGCTGCTGGGCGGGCCGCTCGCCCTGGGGCCGAGGCCGCTCGTCGTGGCCGTCTTCGTCGGCGCGTGCGCGCTCGGGTCTTACGCCTTCGCCTGCGCGTACGTGCTTCGGTTCAGGTCGGACGGGGCGCTGGTGCGCGGCGCGGGCGCGTGGGCGGCGCTCGGCGCGTACGCGGTCGGGACGGCGCTGATGGTCACGGCCGGCAGGCTCGGCTTCGGCGTCGCGCAGTCGCTCTCTTCGAGGTACACGACCTACACGCTCCACCTGTTCGTCGCGCTCGTCTACCTTCTGCCGTGCGTGGCGCGGCACGCGGCGCGGCGCGGCCGGTGGCCCGCGGGGCGCAAGGCTTTTTTCAGGCGCGCGGGCGCGGCGGCGGCCGTCCTCCTCGCGCTCGCCCACGTCGCGGCCTTCGCGCTCGTCGTGAGGCACGGCGCGGCGCCCACGCGGCGGGCGCGTCTGCGCGCGAAGGCGTGCCTGCTCTTCGTCGAGGCCGCGCCGAACCGGCGCTGCCTGGCCGAAGGGCTCTACCCCGACGTCGCCCGTCTGCGCGAGCGCGCGGCGGCGCTCGACCGTCTGGGCTACCTCCGCCCGCCGCTCGTCAGGGGCGGGCGGATGGGGGAGCTTGCGGCGGGCGGCGGGGGCTGTTCCGACGACTACGGATTTTTCGACGTGACCGCGACGGGCGCGGGCGAGTACGGGGCCGGCGGCCGTGCGCGGCTGCCGCGGCGCGGGGGCGAGCGGGCCGACGCGGTCGTCCTCGCCTACGGGCCCGGAGAGGACGACCAGACGGCCTTCGCGCTCGCGGAAGTCGGAGGCGGGCAGGGGGCGGCCCCGGCGGGCGACGCGGGCGACAACTGGGCGGAGACTTTCCCGGCGTCCGCCCTGCCGGCGGGCGCGGCGGGGGGGCGTCTGACGGCGTGGGCCTTCGACGCCGAAGGGGGCAGGGCTTACCGGCTCTGCGGCGACGGCTCGCTCCGGCCGCCGGGCTGAGACAGATTTATGGCCGAAGGCATCAGCGTCTTTTTCCCGGCGTTCAACGACGAGGGGAGCATCGGCGGGCTGGTCGCGGACGCGCTGGCCGTGCTGCCCTCGCTCGCCGAGGACTACGAGGTCATCGTCGTCAACGACGGCAGCTCGGACGGCACGGCCGCCCTGCTCGACGGGCTGGCGCGCAGGGAGCCGCGCCTGCGCGTCGTCCACCACGAGGCCAACCGCGGCTACGGCGGCGCGCTGCGGACGGGGTTCGAGAGCGCGACCAAAGAGCTGGTCTTTTACACCGACGGCGACGGCCAGTACGACGTCCGCGAGCTGGCCGACCTGCGGCCGCTGCTCGTGCCCGGGGTTGACATCGTCAACGGCTATAAGATACAACGCGCGGATGTGTGGCGGCGTAAGGCCATCGGGGCCGTGTACAACCGCCTGGCGCATCTTCTATTCAACATCCCAATCCGCGACGTGGACTGCGACTTCCGTCTGCTCCGGCGGCGTGCCGTCGAGGGAGTCGAGCTGGTCTCTTCGAGCGGGAGCATCTGCGTGGAGCTGGTGCACAAGCTGCACCGGGCCGGCTGCGTCTTCGCCGAGGCGCCCGTCCACCATTACCCGCGCGCGCACGGGCGCTCGCAATTTTTCACCCTGCGTCGCGTCGGGCGCACGGCGCTCGAACTTCTCGGGCTGTGGCTGAGGGCGGGCGCCCCGTCGCGGCTCCTGCGGCGCGGCGGGCGGCGCGCCCCGACTTTTTCGGTCTCCCCCCCGAAGGACCATGAACGACCCTAAACATTTCGGCGAGTACAAGGGGCGCACGGCGCTCGTCACCGGCGGCCTCGGCTTCATCGGCAGCAACCTCGTCCGGCGCCTCGTCGAGGTCGGGGCCGAGGTCTCGGTGCTCGACGCGATGCTGCCCGACCAGGGCGGGAACCTCTTCAACATCCGCGACGTGCGCGACCGCGTCGAGCTGCACACGGCCGACATGCGCGACCAGAAGGTGGTCAACCACCTCGTCGGCGGCGTGGACTACATCTTCAACCTCGCGGCCAGCGTCAGCCACCTCGACTCCATCCGCCAGCCCCTGCGCGACCTCGAACACAACTGCGCCGCCCCGCTCACGCTGCTGGAGGCGTGCCGCAACTTCAACCCGCACGTCAAGATCGTCTTCACCAGCACGCGCCAGGTCTACGGCCGCCCCGTCTACCTGCCCCTCGACGAGCAGCACCGCGTCGCGCCGCTCGACGTCAACGGCATCAACAAGCTGGCCGCGGAGCACTACCACCTGCTCTACCACCGGCTCTACGGCACGCGCGCCGTCTGCCTGCGGCTGACGAACACCTACGGGCCGCGCCAGCTCGTGCGCCACAACCGCCTCGGGTTCATCGCGTGGTTCATCCGGCAGGCGATGGACGGCGGCGTCATCGAACTCTTCGGCGAGGGGCGCCAGCGGCGCGACATCAACCACGTGGACGACGTGGTCGAGGCGCTGCTGGTGGCCGGCGCGAGCGAGGCGGCCGAGGGCGAGGTCTTCAACCTCGGCGGCGACCCGGTCTCGCTCGCCGAGCTGGCCGAGGAGCTGATTTCCATCACCGGGCAGGGCTCCGTCCGCACCGTCCCCTTCCCGCAGGAGCGGCAGCTCATAGACGTCGGCAACATCCATTCGAGCTACGCCAAGATCGAGGCGGCGCTCGGCTGGCGCCCGCGCACCCCGCTCCGCGAAGGGCTCGAACGCACCGTCGAATTCTACCGCCAGAACCGCGCCCACTACTGGAAGCCCGAGGCCGAGCCCTTCTCCCGCAATCAGAAGCGGGCGTGAGATCAGGCGGCAGACAGTAGAAAAAACGGGCGGCGCGTCTCGGCCTTCGGGCCGGGCGCGCCGCGTTTTTAATTCTACCGACTACTGCCTACTGTCTACTGCTTTTCCGCGACGCAGACGGCGGAGAGGCCGGCGGGGAGCCTGGCGGCGGGCGACTTGAGGAGTCGCGCTTCGGCGTCGAGCGCGGCGGTGAGGGCGCGGTCGAGCCAGGCGAGGCCGGGCGCGAGCGGCTTCACGTCGGAGCCGGAGTCGGCGAGGCCGAGGCGCTTGAGCACGAGGCGCCTGAGCGCCGCCGCGGGCAGGAGCAGGGAGTTGGCGTAGGTGGCCCGCCGCACGCGGAAGCCGGCGCGCTCCATCGCCCCCGTGAGTTGCCCCAGGCTGTAGCGGCGCTGCGTGCCGAGCGCCTCGTCGTGGCCGCTGCGCATCCACGCGTAGGCGGCCGCGCGCACGAAGGCGACGCCGCCCGGCCTCAGCACGCGGAACATCTCGCGCATCGCCGCCTCGTCCGAGCCCTCGCCCGGGAGCTGCACCAGCACGTCGAAGCTCGTCACGAGGTCGAAGGTCGCGTCGGCGAAGGGGAGCGCCGTGACGGACGCCTGCGCCACGTGGCGCAGGCCGCGCTCGCGGCAGAAGGCGAGCGCGTCCGGCGAGATGTCCACGCCCGCGACCCGCCCGCCGCCCGCGTAGCGTTCGAGCCAGGTGACGTTGCCGCCCGTCCCGCACCCCGCGTCGAGCACGTCGCGCGCGCGCCCCGGCGGGCACAGGGGGTCGAGCACCGCCGCCGTCACGCGCCGCATCCCCCGGAACCACCAGAAGCTCTCCTCCAGCTCGTACAGGTACGCGTAATCTTCTGACTGCAACCGCCACCTCCGCTAAAAGTCGTCCCCGCCTCCGGGCGGGCGTGATTCCGAATATGTTTACCACATGAGCCTTCCCCCCACACCGGCTGGCGCGCTTGCCTTCGGCGCCGCGCGGCCTTTAGGATTCAACACTCAAACATCCGTAAAGGCGTCCGGGGTCACTCGAAAAATCTTGCTGGGGAGAATCATCAGGGCACAGGAGCGGCGGCACGCGTCGCGCGACACGAACCGCGTCGTGCGCCCCTTCGAGTGGGGCGCGGAGTACGTCTCGGAGTTCGCCGGCGTGCCCGCCGGCGACCCGCGCGCCGCCGTCCTCGCCGCCTCGCGTGCGGCCGTCGAGCGCAGCGAGGAGTTCTACGCGCTCGCGCCCGTCACGGACTACGCGCTCGACGGCGACCGCCTGACGTGGACGAGCGGCGTCCGCACGCCCACCCCCGAGAACAACACGGCCCGCGCGCGCTTCTTCCCCGCGGAGCCGCGCCGCGCCGCGCGGAAAGATTCGTCGGCGCGGGGCCGCGCCGTCGTCGTGCTGCCGCAGTGGAACGCGGACGCGGAGAGCCACGTCGCGCTCTGCCGCCTGCTGGCGCGGCTCGGCATCGCCGCCCTGCGCCTGACCCTGCCGTACCACGAGGAGCGGCGGCCGGCCGAGATAGAGCGCGCCGACTACATGGTCAGCCCCAACGTCGGGCGCACGCTCCAGTCCTTGCGGCAGGCGGTCGTGGACGCGCGCGCCGCCGCGGCGTGGCTCCGCGCCCGAGGGTACGAGCGCGTCGGCGTGACGGGGACGAGCATCGGCTCGTGCACGGCCTTCCTCGCCTTCGTCCACGACGAGCGCATCGACGCGGGCGTCTTCAACCACGTCTCCGGCTACGTGGCCGACGTGGTCTGGCGCGGCATCTCGACGCAGCACGTGCGCGCGGGCGTCGAGGGCTCGCTCACCATCGAAGAGCTGCGCGAGGCGTGGCTGCCCATCAGCCCGATGAGCTACACCCGGCGCCTCACGGGCCTGCGCCGCCGCCCGATGCGCTTTATCGCCGCGCGCCACGACCTGACCTTCCCCGCCGACCTCTCGCACGAAGTCATCGCCAGCGTCCGCGCCACGGGCGTCCCCGTCAACGTCTCCTGGCTCCCCTGCGGCCACTACACCTCGGGAGAACGCCCCTGGGTCTACCTCGACGGCTGGAAGATAGTCGGCTTCCTGAGAAAAAATCTCTGAGTAGACAACTGACTACTGCCTGCCCTTCTTCTTGACTCCCCGCGCGATTTGGCATAGAACCGGAGTCATCTTTTCCAAGCACAGCACAAACCCGGAGGAACAGCGAAGATGGCCGACGAGACCGTGAGAGACGCCGACGAGGGGGGCGCCAACACCTGCAAGAACTCGCCCTGCACCTGCCCCGTCGACCGTGGCGAGAAGTATTGCAGCGTCAACTGCCAGAGCACCGCGAACACCATCCAGATTGACTGCGACTGCGGCCACGACACCTGCAAGGGCGACTTCTAACAACAGGGGCCAGGGGCTAGGGACTAGAGGCTAGGGGCTAGGGGCTAGTTAAAGCCTATGCGGTGCGGCCCGCCCGCGAACGGGTGGGCGCTCCGGCATAGACGACAACCAGCCCCTGGCCCCTAACCTCTAGCCCCTATTCTTCCCCGTGAGGCCGGCGATGGCTTCGACGAGGGCGGCGGGGTCCACGGGCTTGGCGACGTGGAGCTGGTAGCCGGCTTCGAGGGCGCGGTCGCGGTCGGCCTCGCCGGCGTAGGCCGTGAGCGCGACCGAGGGGAGCGAGCGCCCGCGCCCCGAGCCGTGCGCGCGGACGCGGCGGATGAGCTGGTAGCCGTCCTCGCCCGGCATCCCGATGTCGCACAGCAGGAGGTCGGGCCACGCCGCTTCGAGCGCCCGCCACGCCTCCTCGGCCGAGCCGACCGCGGTCACGCGCGCCCCGCGCATCTCCAGCACCGCCTTCAGCAGATGCAGCGCGTCCGGCTCGTCGTCCACGACGAGCACGCTCAGGCCCGCGAGGATCGCCGGCTGCGTCCTGGGGCTTGCGGATTCGCCGCCGGCCTCAGTCCCTTCCCCAACCCGCGACCCGGAATCCTCACCGCGCAACAGGGGGAGTTCGACCGTGAAGGTCGAGCCGCGCCCCTCGCCCTCGCTCTCCGCCTTGACCGTGCCGCCGTGCAGCTCGACGAGGTGGCGGACGATGGCGAGCCCGAGGCCGAGGCCGCCGTAGACGCGCGTCGTGGACTGGTCGCCCTGGCGGAAGCGGTCGAAGACGTAGGGGAGGAAGTTGGGGCGGATGCCCGCGCCCGTGTCGGTGACGGTGAGCCGGGCGTGCGAGTCCGAGCGGCCCAGGCGCGCGCGCACCTCGCCGCCGATGGGCGTGAACTTGACGGCGTTCAGGAGGAGGTTCCAGACCACCTGCTGCAAGCGGCGCGGGTCGCCCGTGACGGGGCCGACGCCGGGCTCGAACTCCGCGCGCAGGCGTATGCTCTTGGCCGCGGCCGCGGGGGCGACCGTCTCCGCGGCGTCCTCGACGACGTGGCGCAGGTCCACCGGCCCGGCTTCGAGCCGGAGGTGGCCCGTGATGATGCGCGAGACGTCGAGGATGTCGTCCACTATCTGCTGCTGCGTCCGCGCGTTGCGCTCGACTATCTCGACCGCCATCTTGAAGGTCTGCTCGTCGAGCCGGCTGTCGCGCAGCATCGAGGCCCACCCGAGGATGGCGGTCAGGGGCGTCCGCAGTTCATGCGAGAGCGTGGCGAGGAACTCGTCCTTGAGGCGCGAAGCCTCCTCGGCCGACGCGCGGGCGCGGGTCTCGAACTGGAGGAGCCGCATGTTCTCGATGGCGACGGCGGCGAGGTTGGCGGCCATCCTCATCGCCGTCACGTGCTCCGCGCGGTAGGCGCGGTTCTCGTACGACTGCACCTCGACGGTGCCGACGATGCGCCCCATCAGCGCCATCGGGACGACGAGCGAGGACTGCGGCCGCAGCCCGTTGTCCTCCCCCACCAGCACGCCCAACTGCCCGCCCCCCTTCTGCTTCGTCTCCCAGTAGTCGTTCGTGATGACGACCTGGCCCGTGCGCACCGCCTGGCTGTTCGGCCCCGTAGCCGTGACGGGCATCGGCGGGAGTTGCGAGACGTCCACCTCCGCGTCGTCGCCCCAGCCGTACTGCGCGACGCGCACGTCGCGCTCCTCGTCGTAGAGCGAGATGAAGATGCCGATGCAGGGGACGCTGACTAAGGCGAAGTCGCGCAGGTCGCGGAAGACGGTCAGGTGGTCGCGCGCCGTGCCCAGGGATTCCGCGAGGTGCGTCAGGCGTTGGAGCAGCGTCTCGTACTCCCGCAGCGCCCTCCGCTCGGCCCGGTGGACGGCCGCCTCCGACTCGTTGCGCTCGGTGAGGTCGGACGAGACGCCGACGACGCCGACGAGGCGCCCCGCCTCGTCGTGGATGGGCGAGTCGGTCACCAGCGCGGGGAAGCACGTGCCGTCGCGCCGCCGCACGCCGAACTCGCCCGACCACGGCTCGCCCGCCAAAAGACGCGACATGATCTCGGCCGCCTGCTCGGCCGACGTCTCGGCCGGCGTCACCTCCAGCACGTCGCGCCCGACGGCCTCGGCCGCCGGCCAGCCGTAGAGCCGCTCGGCGTAACGGTTCCAGTAGGTGATTTTGCCTTCGAGGTCGGTGGCGATGACGGCCTGCTCCACCGTGTCGAGCAGTTGCGACCGGAAGCGCGTGGACTCCTCCGCGCGCCTGCGCGCGCTGAGGTCTTTGACGTGCGCGACGAAGCCGAGCACGCGGCCCGCCGCGTCGAAGTCCGGGGTGTAGGAGACGCTGACGTAGCGGCGCGTCCCGTCCGCGTACTCCAGCTCCCCCTCGAAGCTGGCCTCGCGGCCGGCGAGCGCGGCCTCCGCGTAGGGCAGGACTTCGGCGTAAGCCTTCTCGCCGAGCACCTCGCGGATGTGCAGGCCGTAGAGGCGTTCGTGCGGGACGCCCGTCCACGCGTCGTAGGCGCGGTTGTTGTAGCGGAAGCGCAGCCCCGTGTCCACGTAGGAGACGGGCGACGGGATGGCGTCGAGGACGCGGCGCAGTTGCTCCTCGTCGAGCCGCGGGGCGGGGCCTTCGGCCGCGGCGTCGTCGTCGCGGCCCGCTTGGGGGTCGTTCATGGGGCTCATCGTAAACCTAACGCGGGCGAACGTCCGGCGCGTGCATTATCAACCCGCGCCGCCACTTCATCAACCGCCGGACGGCGGAAGCCCGGCCGCCGGGGGAGGGCGTCTCGACTCCCTTCACTTGTGCGTTGACGGAAGACCGACGCCCTCCCTCACGGTCGGGCTTCCGTCTGCTATTTGGCGAGGCGGAAGAAGACGTCCTCGAAGGGCTCGTCGGGCATGCCGGCGAGGCGGCGCAGCTCGGCGGGGCTGCCCTCGGCGACGACGCGGCCGCCGCTCATCACGCCCGCGCGGTCGGCCGCGCGCTCGACGAAGCTCATCACGTGCGACGAGACGACGAAGGCCGCGCCCGCGTCGCGCTCGCGCTCGACGCGCAGCCGGAGCTTGCGCATCATCTCGACGTCGAGCCCGTTCAGAGGCTCGTCTAAGACGAGCACGCGGGGCGAGCCGACGAAGGCCGCCGCCAGCCCCAGCTTCTTCCTCATCCCGAGCGAGTAGCCGCCGACCCACTTGCCCTCGACCGCCTTCAGCTCGAAGAACTCCGCCTCCTCGGCCGCGCGCCCCTCGTCGGCGCCCTTCAGCCCCGCGACCAGTCTCAGGTACTCGCGCCCCGTCAGCCGCTGGTAGAAGTAAAGCTCCTCCGGCAGGTAGCCCACGCGCCGCTTCGCCAGCAGCGGCCGCTTGCGCATCCCCTCGCCGCACACGGTCACGCTCCCCGAGTCCGGCTCCGACAGCCCCGTCATCATCCGAATCAGCGTGGACTTCCCCGCCCCGTTCGCCCCCACCAGCGCGTACACCTCGCCCGCCCCCACGCGCAAGCTCACGTCGTCCACGGCCAACGTCTCGCCGTAACGCTTCGTCACCGACTCGACGACCAGCAGACTCTCCGCGCTCAAAGCCCCTCACCTCTCAGGTAAACTTGCGTCCGCTCGACGCCGCGCAGGCAGAGCGGCTGGACGCCCATCGCGTAGATGGCGAGCCCGGCTGGCCACGCGACGGCCGTGAGCCCGCCCGCCGCCAGCGCCGCGCACAGCGTCAGGACGAGCGCGAGCCCCGGCTGCTCCGGCACCTCGAAGGCGAGCCCGCCCGCCGCCGTGCTCACGACCCACCACAGCCACGCGCACTCCGCCAGCAGCGGCACGGCGTACGCCCCCGGCGCCGCGCCGCACGCCACACCCGCGCCCCACGCCGCCAGCGCCGCCGGCGCCGCCAGCACCCGCGCGAGGTAGAGCTTCGCGCGCCACGCGTCCTCGCCCGACAACCCCGCCGAGCGTTCGAGCCACAGGTGCGGGCGCTGGTGCGCCACCAGCACCGGCAGCAGCGCCGCCAGCGCGGCCGACGCCGACACGCACGCGAACTTCACCGCCATCACGCGCGGCAGCCACGTCACCGAGGCCCACCCTTCCGCCTCGCCCGCGGGCACGACCCCGCCCGCCAGCAGCGCGATGAGCAACAGGACGACGAGCGCCGCCACGCCCGCCGCCGCGTACACGGCCGAAGAGAACCCCCGCAGCACGAGACGCAGGTCGCGCGCGAGCTGCGCCGCGAGCTGCCTCCGCCCGCCGCACGCGCGCGCCGCCACCCACTCGACCGCGCCGCCCCACGTCTCGCGCGCGCCCAGACGCTTCGCAAACTCCGCGTCGGCCGCGCGCCACCGCCCGTGCGCCGCGAAGGCCAACCCGGTCAGCAGCGCCGCCGTCAACGCGCCGCACGCGAGCAACGACGCCCGGCCCACGAGCGTCAGCCCGCCCGGCCTCAGAACGTCCGCCAGCAGAAGCCCGGCGGCGAGCGCGCACGCGGCGAACGCGGCGAGCGAGGCGGCGCCCTGCGCGCGCACCCGCCTGTGCGACCAGCGCACCCACCCGAGCGCCGCCAGCACCTCGCCCGACGCCAGCACCAGCACGAGCAGCGCGAGCGACGCGAAGACGCGCGCGCTCAAGACCCCGCCGCCCGCGAGCCACCGCAGCACGAGCGCCGCCGCGCCCGCCGCCGACGTCCGCGCCGCGCGCAGCACGAGCGCCGCCGACAACTGCGCCCCCGCCGAGACGGGCAGCGCGTCCAAGACCCACTCTGGCCGCCGCACGTGGTAGACCTCCACGCTCGCGCGCGAGAGGCTGAGCGCCGCGAGGCAGGCCGCCGCCGCGACCGCCGCGGCGAGCGTCTGCGCTTCGGTCGGGCCCCACTCCGCCTCGCGCACCATGCGCCCCACGCCGAAGTAGGTCATCCCCAGCACGAGCGGCCCCAGCACCACGAGCACGTACAAGTTCTCCCGCGCCCAGCGCCCGCCCTCCACGAGCCACGCGCCCACGATGAGTCTCAGTTGGGTCACAAAAAAATTGAAATTCTAGTCGCCGTGCTCGGCGCGTTTCCTCTCGGCGGCGGCGGCGATGCGGTTTTCGAGCACGACGTCAGGCGTGTAGTTCTCAAGCCGCAGGAAGTGCGCGGCGGCGGCGTAGAGCGCGGCCTGCGGGACGAGGCCGACCAGCTCGCTGGCTAACACCTCGACGCCCTCCCTCTCGGCCTCGCGCCGGACGGCCTCGAAGGCGTGGTGGAGGTTCGTCCGCTCGTAGCTCGTCAGGTTCATCGAGACCTGCACGACGCCGCGGCTCGCCAGCTCGAAGCCGAGCGCCTTGAGGTGCAGCAGGCCCCCGTCGCTCTCGCGCACGGCTCGCGCGACGCGCTTGGCGACGGCGAGGTCGCCCGTCTTCAGCGTCACGTTGTAGGCGATGAGCAGCGGGCGGACGCCGACGATGACCGCGCCCGCGGTCGGGTGGACGCGCGGGTCGCCCACGTCGGGCGCGCGCTCGGGCACCGTCGCAATCTGCTCGCGCAGTAGCTCGAAGCCGCCACGCCGCACGTCGGCGAGGTTGCGCCGCTCGGGCCTCAACGCCGCGCTCTCGTAGAAGTAGACCGGAATCCCCAGCTCGCCCCAGATGCGGCGGCCCGCCTCGTGCGCGAGCAGGACGCACTCGTCCACGCCCACGCCGCGGACGGGGACGAACGGCAGCACGTCGCACGCGCCCATGCGCGGGTGCTGGCCGGCGTGCCCGCTCAAATCAATCAGCTCGGCCGCGCGCGCGACGACGCGCACCGCCGCCTCGACCGCCCGCTCGGGCGGCGCGACGAAGGTGACGACCGAGCGGTTGTGGTCTTCGTCGACGTGGGTGCCGAGGACGAGCGCGCCCTCGACCGACTCGACGGCCTCGACCAGCCGCGCGACCACGGCGGCGTCGCGCCCCTCGCTGAAGTTGGGCACACACTCGACTACGCGTTCCATGCTGGGCAATACTAACCCGCGCCGCGGGCGGGGCGCACGCGCTTCTTAAGCCCGGCCGCAAACCGCCGCCCGAGGGGAAGACCTTCATGCTCCTATCCGTTGCCTTCGCGCGCGCGCTCCTGCAACTCCTGCTGCTCGCGCCGACAGCGCCGCAGGACCCGCAGGCGGTCGCGCCGCGCGCCTACAAGCGCGAGTTCGAGAACGAGCGCGTCCGCGTCACGCGCGTCCACTACGAGCCGCGCGAGAAGATTCCCGAGCACGACCACCCGGACAACGCCACCGTCTACGTCTACCTGCGCGACGGCGGCCCCGTCCGCTTCGTCCACACCGGGCACGACGCGTTCACGCTCGTCCGCCCGCCGGTCAGGGCCGGCGGCTTCCGCCTCAGCCGCGGGCGGCAGGAGACGCACAGCGTCGAGAGTTTGAGCGACCTCCCCTCGGACTTCCTGAGAATCGAGCTGAAGGGCTTCACGGCCGCCGAGCGGCATTCGTTCCTCGGCCGCTTCCCGCCCGAGCCGCGCCGCGCGGCGCGCGCCGGCCAGAGGGTCAGGTTCGAGAACGCGCGCGTGCGCGTCGCGCGCGTGACCTGCGCCGCGCGCGCGCGTTGCGCGGGGCTCGCGGGCGGCGCGGGCGCGGCCTCTCTGCTGGTCGCGCTCGCGCCGTCGAGCCTGCGTTCGGCCGACGGCGGGACGGAGGTGACGCTCGCGCTCGGCGAGACGATGTGGGCCGAGCCCGGCGGCGCGCCCCCCTTCGTCAACGCCGCGCCCGCCCCGGCCGAGTTCCTGAGGATAGACCTCAAGAACGCGCCGGGCCGCTAGAATTTTTCGTCGTCGTTTCGGAAGTCAGGGGGGTTAAGACGTGGGTTCGGAGTGGGCCAAGGAGGCGGTCAGGCGTGCGGAGGAGATTACGCGTGAACTCGCGGGCGCGGGCGGGGGCTTGAGCCTCACCTACCAGCGCCGCGAGGCGCGCTTCGCGCTGAAGTCGGGCGGCGGGACGGACTACTTCTCCGCACACGACTACGAGACGCGCAAGGGGCTGGACTGGGCGCAACTGCGGAAGGACGTGCTGGCGCGCGCCGCGGAACTCCCCGCCCCCTAGACCTCTTCGAGCGGCCAGACCTCGACGTCCACGGGGCCGCCGTGGTGGACGAGCGGCTCGCCGGCCGGCTTGCCCAGCCCGGCGGCCTCGACCATCGTCGAGCGGTAGGAGCGCAGCCGCGCCTTGTGTAGGGGCCACGGGCGGTGGTGTATGCGCGCGCGGTAGAGTTTGTCGCCGTCGGCCGCGTAGAGCGTGTAGCGTTCGACGAGGAAGAAATCGAGCGTGCCGGGCTCGGCCTCGGGCTCGCCGGCGCCCACGTCCCACGTCGCCTCGAACTCGGCCGGCGCGCCTTTGGAGTCGTCGCGCGCCGAGGCGTAGTGCGTCGTGTCCCCCTGCTGACCGCGCTCGATGCGCGAGGTGAAGTAGGGGAGGCGGTAGAAGGCGCGCGCGCCCATGACGGCCGCCGCGCTGTTGGCGTCGAGCGAGAAGAACCAGACGCCGGGGACGCCCGCGAGGTGGACGTAGGTGCGGACATTTATCTCGTGGAACTCGCTCAGGAAGGGGACGGGCGGCACGAAGACGGGGCGCACGCCCCACAGCGTGAAGGGCGTCACGCCGACGAAGGCCCGCCCCTCGAAGGCGTCCACTTCGAGCCGCGCCGGGACGTGCTTGCGCAGGAGTTCGGCCGGCACCTGCCAGTGGAGAAAGAGCAGGTCGCCCCATGACTGGTACATGACGGGCGAGCCCTCCGGGCGTCTGCGCGCCGCCAGCCTGTCGTCAACGCTCGGCGTCATAAAGCACCTCCGCTTTAAAGCTGCCGTAGACGTTACACGAATTTTATTGCGGAGTTGTCTCGCCGCCCGGTTCGGAGAGCGGAAGGGGACGGCAGTCTCACGAGACTCCCGCCCCCCCCTCTTTTTCGTCGCCGCGGCGTACGGCGGCACCCGCGTCTCAGGGCTGGAGGGTGAAGTCGTTCATCCTGTTCGCCGTCACGCGTCGCGTCACGATGTAGACGTAGCTGCGGTCGGTGCCGCCCGTGGTCGCCCTGCACGAGAGGTCAACGCCCGACGCGGCCGCGCCCGTCCTGAACGAGTGCAGCGTGAGCGTGTTCGACGTCTTGCCGTTGAGGGCCGGGGCCATCAACGTCACCTCGTAGGCGTCGCCGTTCAGGCTACAGACGACCTGGCGGGCGTTGTTCTGGAAGGCGATGTTCGCCTGATTCTCAAGCGTGAACGTGGCCGTGATTTGGAAGTTGCCGGCCGGCACGTCGAGGTGGGCGAAGGAGGTCTCGCCCTGCCCGCTCGGCGGCAGTTGCAGCGAGTCGGTTCTGAAGGAGCTGAAGGTGTTCCCGACGGCCGTGCCCTGAATCGTCCCGTCGGGGAAGACGACGTTGGCCGCGACGACGCTCCCCGTGGTGTGGAGGCTCGTGGCCGTGACGCTCCCGATGGCCGAGATGCCGGCCCCGGACGAGACGCTGCCCGCGGTCAGGCTCCCGGAGACGGCGGCGTTGCCGGCGACGTCGAGCTTCTGCGTCGGGCTGTTCTTCCCGATGCCGACGTTGCCGTTCTCCTTCACCATCAGGCGGCCGCCGGAGATGACAGATGTGTCTATCCGGAAGTCGCCGTTGCCGCCGAACGAGGCGACCGTCCCGCCGGCGGTGGCGCTCTCGACGCGCAGCCCCGAGATTCCCGAGTCCGAGACGTGGAGCTTGAAGGAGGGCGACTGCGTCCCGATGCCGACGCGCCCGCCGTTGAGCGTCATCGTGTGCAGGCTGCCGACGCCGGGGCCGGCCGAGCCGGCGGCCGTCGTGGAGCTGTTGACGAAGAAGTCGATGGCGTTGCCCGTGGTGGCGATGCCGCTGTGCCGCGTCCTGACCCAGTGGCGGTAGCCGCCGCCGCCCCACTGGAAGGCCAGCGCGAACGGGTCGCCGACCCCGTCGTGGTTCGCGCCCCCGAGGATGTCGAGCACGGCCGCCGGCGTGGTCGTCCCGACGCCGACCCTGCCCGCGTTGGTGATGGTCATGCGGTTGGCGAAGTTGGTGTAGAAGTCGAGCCCGGCCTGGTTGCCGCCGACGGTGCGCTTCGAGCCGATGCCCTCGCCGCTCGCGTTGCCGAAGGTGATGCCGCCGCTCGTGATGGTGCCCGCGTTGGTGCTGGCCTGGTCTACGACGAGCGAGCCGCCGACGCTGAGGGCCTGCTGCGGCTCGGCCGTCCCGACGCCGACGCGGTTGTTGGCCGCGTCCACGAAGAGCGTGTTGGCGTCCACCGCCAGCCCGCCGCCGCTGAGCGTGCCGGTCGCGCTGACGTTGCCGGTCACGCTCTGGTTGCCGCTGAAGGTGTTGCTGCCCACGAAGGCGTTGGCGGCGTTCAGGCGCGCGAAGTTCGGCGAGAGGCGGTTGTCGTTGATGACGCCGGCGGTCGCCGGGTCGTTGATGGCGGCGACGATGCCCGTGCCCGTGGGCGCCGCGCCGCCGGCGGCGGCCGTGGTCATGCTCGTCCCGTCGGGGAAGATGAGGGCGCTGCCGGCGCCCGACAGCTTGACGTTGCCGCCGACCTCCAGCCTCTCGGTGGCCGCGGCCACGCCGACGCCGACCCGGCCCGCGCCGTCTATCTGGAAGCGGGCGGTGGCGCCCGTCCCGAAGATGCCCTGCGCGATGTTGGCGCGCGTGTTCGACTCTATCTTGAAGAGCTTTGCCTAAAAAATAGAGTTGTTGAGCAAGATTCGGAAAATTTTTGGGCAGAATACGTAAAGGTGCGAAAGCCCCGCTCAGTTAAGAGTGGGGCTTTCGCTTTCTGTCAGGGAGTATAAAGCCGCTTTCGGCTCTATGTTATTCGGCCGCTACCGCCACAGTGGATACAATTTTTATTCCCGCCCTTACATGGACAGTTGCCGCGAGATAAGTTGATGCTCTTATACTCTGAACCATGCTGCAATTCAGGTCGGTTTTGAGGTTGTACGCCGTCATGGTTTTTGTCGAAATAGCAAACGTGATTTCCTTTATGCCACGACCCGCATCTTGGGTCAGTACACTGAACCGTAAAATTTGGCATGACGAAAAACTCCCTTTCAATAAATTAGTTTCAGATAAGCGAACCATCGTGAGCCCCATCGTACGGCAAGTTCTGGGCAACATCAATATTTTTTGGGCAAACATTAATTATTAGGCGGCCCCAACGGCGTGCGAACGGAACCAAGCCGCCGGGTTTCGGCCGCTTCCTCGTGTTAGCGTTGGTGTCCGCGGCGGGCGACTTCTCCGGGCGCGCGGTTGTTTTCTTCGGGCCGAAACTGTGAGAACATCGCGCGACCTCACAACGCGGCGCGGGAAAGCTTTCAAGGGGTGCGAACTGATGGGCGGTGCGGACGTTTCTTTGGGCGGGGCCGGGGAGAAGGCGGAGCAGAAGGCGGGGGAGATCACGCGCGCCGCGCGGCCGTGGATCGAGCGGCTGGCGCGGTTCGGCTACGCGGCGAAGGGCGTCGTCTACGTCCTCGTCGGCTCGCTGGCGGCCCTCGGCGCGTTCAAGGGCGGCGACGGGCCGACCGACTCGCGCGGCGCGCTGACGCAGGTGGTGCGGCAGCCTTACGGGCGCGTGATGCTCGCGGTCGTCGCCGCCGGGCTCGCCGGCTACGCCCTCTGGCGGCTCGTGCAGGCGCTCAGGGACACGGAGGACAAGGGCGCGGGCTGGAAGGGCTACTCCATCCGCTTCGGCTACGCCTGCATCGGGTTCGTCTACGCGGGACTCAGCTACTCGGCCGTGCAGCTCATCCTCGGCCACGGCGCCGGCAAGGGCAGCGACCAGCAGTCGAGGGAGTGGACGGCGACCTTCTTCGCGCTCCCGCTGGGGCGCCTGCTGGTGGGGCTGGCTGGCTTAGGCATCATCGGCTTCGGCCTCTTCCAGTGCTCCAAGGCGTTCACCGCCAAGTTCCGCAAGAAGTGGAAGCGGCACGAGATGAGCGAGCGCGCGCGCTCGCTGGCCACGCGCGCCGGGCAGGTGGGGCTGGCGGCGCGCGGCGTCGTCTTCGGCATCATCGGCATCTTCCTCATCCAGGCGGCGCTGCGCCACCGCGCCGAGGAGGCGCGGGGCCTGAGCGGCGCCCTGCACGCGCTGGAGCAGCAGCCCTACGGCCCCTACGTCCTCGGCGCGGTCGCGCTCGGCCTCGTCGCCTACGGCCTCTACATGTTCGTCGAGGCGCGCTTCCGGCGGATGAGGATTGACTGAAGGCTCGGCGGCGGCGGGGCGGCCCGCGCCCCTCCTGGGAGTGGTGACGAGATGAAAGCGCGCGTGATTAAGCTGGCCGTCCTTCTGCTGGGGCTGCTCGTCCCGGCGGCGGGCGCGCAGGCGCCCGCCTCGGACAAGGCGGCGCCGCTGGTCGTCGGCGAGACCTTCACGGTGGTGTCGAAGGCTCTCGGCGAGACGCGGCGCGTCAACGTCTACCTGCCGCCCGGCTACGCCGAGTCCCCGGCGTCGCGCCTGCCCGTGCTCTACATGCCGGACGGCGGCCTGGCCGAAGACTTCCTGCACGTGGCCGGGCTCGTCCAGGTGTCGGTGGGCAACGGGACGATGCGGCCGCACCTGCTCGTCGGCATCGAGAACACCGAGCGGCGGCGCGACATGACCGGCCCGACGGAGAGCGAGGAGGACCGGAAGATAGCGCCGCGCGTCGGCGGCTCGGCGGCGTTCAGGAAGTTCATCCGCGACGAGTTGATGCCGCAGGTCAGGTCGCGCTACCGCACCACGGGGGAGACGGCCGTCGTGGGCGAGTCGCTCGCGGGGCTGTTCGTGGTGGAGACGCTCCTGCTGGAGCCCGACCTCTTCGACACCTACATCGCCTTCGACCCGAGCCTCTGGTGGAACAACCGGAAGCTCCTGGCCGACGCGGGCGCCCGGCTCCGCTCGCTCCCCGGGCTGAGGAAGACGCTCTACTTCGCCGCCAGCGCCGACATGGGGGAGCTCGCCGAGAGGTTCGCGGAAGTCCTCGGCAAGAGCGCGCCGACCGGCCTGCGCTGGCACCACGAGAGGATGCCGGAGGAGAAGCACTCGACCATCTACCACCCGGCCGCGCTCAAAGCTTTCCGCGCGGTCTTCGCGCCGGCCCCCGGCAGGTAGCAGGCGGGCACGCAACCATGCCTACCACGGACCGTTTCATCAGCGAGCGCAAGGGCGCGTGGCAGCGTCTGGAGGACCTGCTGAACCTGCTCGACGGCTCGTCCCTGCGGCGGCTGCACCGCGAGGAGGTGCGCGAGCTGGGGCGCATCTACCGCCGCACGGCCTCCGACCTCGCCATCGCGCGCGCCGAGTGCCGCGACCCGCGCCTCGTCAACTACCTCAACAGCCTCGTCATCCGCGCGCACGGGCGCATCTACCGCGCCGAAGCCTCGGAGGGGCGCAGCCGCGTCCGCGACTTCTTCGCGCGCGACTTCCCCGCGACCTTCCGCCGCACGTGGCGCTACACCGCGCTCGCCTTCGCCACCTACATGCTCTTCGCCGCGCTGGCCTTCGCCGCCACGACGCGCGACCCCGAGTTCTCCGAGCTGGCCGGCGTCCCGCCGCACCAGCGCGAGCTCATCCTCGAGCGCAAGCCCCGCTGGTGGCACAGCGCCAACGAGGCCAACCAGCTCGTCGCCAGCCAGATCGGCACGCACAACATCCGCGTCACCTTCAACGCCTTCGCCCTGGGCGCGACCTTCGGCGTCGGCACGCTCTACTACCTCGCCTTCAACGGCCTGGCGCACGCCTCGGTGCTCGCGCTCACCTACCGCGCCGGCTACGGCCACGAGCTGCTGACCTTCATGTCGGCGCACGGCGTCATCGAGCTGACCTGCATCTTCATCGCCGGCGGCGCCGGGATGCTCTTCGGCACGGCGCTCCTCTTCCCCGGCGACATCCCGCGCTTCGACAACCTGCGGCTGCGCGGGCGCGAGGCGGCGCAGCTCGTCACGGGCTGCATCCCGCTGCTCGCCCTCGCCGCCACCATCGAGGGCTTCGTCTCGCCCGCCCCCCACATCACCCCGGCCGCCAAGTTCGGCGTCGCCGCCCTCACCGGCCTCGCC
Organism: Pyrinomonadaceae bacterium; assembly: GCA_036387455.1. GTDB lineage: Bacteria > Acidobacteriota > Blastocatellia > Pyrinomonadales > Pyrinomonadaceae > QHXN01. The sequence goes on from DASVTS010000037.1 coordinate 33,417, forward strand.
CTCTACGCCTACCTCCTCCTCGCCGGCCGCGGCGAAGGCGCGCGGAAGGATTGAGCCGTTTGGGGTATAATCTCCCGCGGCGCCGCGCGGGTCGCGCGCGGCCGGGGAGGAACGTCATGTCATCACAGCGTGCGCTGGCAGTTTTCACGCCCGAGGAGTACCTCGCCCTCGAACGGCTGTCCGAGATACGCCACGAGTTCCTCGACGGCACCGTCTACGCGATGGCGGGCGAGAGCCCGACGCACAGCGCCATCTGCTTCAACCTCGCCGGCGCTCTGCACCCCCAACTGCGGGAGACGAACTGCCGCGGCTTCTCGCCGAATATGAAAGTCCGCGCGGGCGAGGCCGGGCTCTACGCCTACCCGGACCTCGCGGTCGCCTGCGGCGAGGCGTTCTTCCACGACCGGCACGGCGACGTGCTCCTCAACCCGGTGGTCGTCTTCGAAGTCCTCTCGCGCTCGACCCAGACCTACGACCGCGGCGAAAAGTTCGAGCGCTACAAGTCGATAGAGACGCTGCGCGACTACGTGCTCGTCTCGCAGGATCGCCCGCTCCTCGAACACTTTTCGCGCCAGCCCGACGGCACGTGGTCGCGCGCCGAGCTGAGCGGGACGGACGCCGCCTTCACACTCGAATCCATCAACTGCCGCCTCGCGCTCGCCGACGTCTACGACCGCGTCGAGTTCGGCAACTGATTCCGAGTCTCAAAGCAGCCCGCGCTCTTTCACGCGGATGTAGGTTTCGAGGAGCGAGGGGACGAGTGTGCCGGCCGTGACGTCGAGCGCGAGGCCGCCGTGCGCTTCGACGAGGCGCAGGGCGGCCTCGCGCTGGAGCATAATCTCTTCGGCGACCGACTGCGCGAAGAGGCCGCCCACGTCGGCGGGCGCGTCGCGCACCGAGGAGCGCAGGTCGCGGTCGGCGATGGTGACGACGAGCGGGAGGTGGCGCGGGCGGAGGATGCGCAGGGAGGTCAGAAGCTCGCGCGAGCCCTCCTCGTCCACGAGGTCGGTGAGGAGGACGACGAGCGAGCGGCGCTTGCAGTTGGCGGCGACGAACTCGAAGGCGCGCGTGTAGGAAGGCTCTATCAGCTCGGGCTCGACGGCGTGGAGCGCTTCGAGCACGCGGTCCAACTGCTCGCCTCCCTTCGCCGGCGGGACGTAGGTCCTGACGCGGCGGCCGAAGACGAGCAGGCCCGCGTGGTCGCCCGCGCGCCGGGCGGCGCTCATCAGCGCCAGCGCGGCGTGGATGGCCGTGTCGAACTTCGTCTCGCGCTCGATGCGCGCCGTCATCAGGCGCCCGGCGTCGAGGGCGACGAGCACCGTCTGGTCGCGCTCTATCTGGTACTGCCGCGTGGTCAGGCGCCCGCGCCGGGCCGTGGCGCTCCACGAGACGTGGCGCAGCTCGTCGCCCGGCACGTACTCGCGCAGCGACTCGAAGTCGCGCCCCTCGCCGCGCCACGCCGCGCGCCTCTGCGCCGAGACGAGCGAGCGGGCGCCGAGCGCCTTCAGTTCGGCCTCGCGCGCGCGCCTCACGTTCGGGTAGACCTTGACCGCCGCGGGCTCGCCCGCGCGCCCCTCGCGCCACGCGAGCCCGAGCCGCGTGCGCCAGCGCAGCGCCACGCTCCCGAACTCGAAGCTTCCGCGGCGCGACGGCTTGAGCGCGTAGACGAAGACGCTCGACTCCTGCGGCCCGACGACGAGCGAGACCTCGCGCGGGGCGGCGAGCGAAAGCTCCGGCGGGTGCTCGTCCTTGATTTTCAACTCGCAGGCGCGCGGCGTGTGGTTCTCGACGCGGACGCGCACCTCGGTCTCCGCGCCGATGTGGAAGCGCCCGCCGAACTCGCGGACGACTTCGAGCCCCGCGGGCAGGCGGCTCGCGCGCGCGTCGAGGAACGCCAGCGCCAGCAGCCCCGCGTCGTAGAGCAACGCCGCCCAACGCAGGCCCGGCCGCCCCCACGAGAGCGACAGCGGCACGAAGCCGAGCGCGAGGAGCGCGTAGAAGAGTTTGGTGAAGACGAACCGCATACGAAGAAGTAGACAGTAGTCAGTAGAAATACCTTCGCTGGTGAATCGTCAGGGTGTCGGCGTCAACGGGCATAAAGCGGAGCACTACCGTCTACTGTTTCTCCACCCTCATGATCGTGGCGAGCATGGTGGCGACGACCTTCTCCGCGCCGCCCTTGAGCGCGAAGAGGTCGCCCGCGCAGACCGTGATGTTGCGGCCGGCGCGGACGACGCGCGCGCGGGCGGCGAACTCCTCGCCGGCCGCGGGCGAGAGCAGGTTGAGCTTGAACTCGATGGAGAGCACCTCCGAGCCGGCGTCGGCGAGCGTGAGCGCGGCGTAGCCGCAGGCCGAGTCCACGGCCGCGGCGACGACGCCGGCGTGCAGGTAGCCGTGCTGCTGCGTCAGACGCTCGTCGAAGGCCAGCCCTATCTCCACCTCGCCGGGCGCGACGCGCAGCAGACGCATGCCCATCGTCTCCATCGCGCGCTGCCGCGCGAAGCTCTCGCGCACGCGCCGCTCGAAGTCGGAATCTTTCGGGACGAAGTCGGTCATGATTTTCCGGTCATCCTTTTAAGGGGCACCCTTCACGGCGTCGCAGTCGAGCGTGACGGCGCGGGGCTCGCCGCCGAAGAGCCGCGGCGCCTCGCTCATCGTGAGGAGCACGTCCGTGGGGCGCGCCGCGGACTCGCAGAGCCGAAGGGCCGCGCGCCTGAAGACGCGCCCCGAAGGGTACGCGGGCACCTTCAGCTCCACGTACGTCCAGTGGTTGAGGTCGAGCCGCGCGGCGTCGCCGTCCGGCCTCAGCTTCGCGCGCGCCCTCGGCGGCAGCGTCTCGGCGACCGCCCGGCTCAGCCGCACCTCGGCGTGCGCGGTGTTGCCCGAGTAGACCGCCCCCGAGAGGAAGCGCTCCCACAGCCCGAAGAAGCTGAGCAGCGGCATCAGGCCGAACAGCACGGCCGCCGCCGCCTGCGGCGAGAGCGCCGCGCGCGGCAGGAAGTCTCGCGCCGCGCGCGCCCCGCCCCGGAAGAGTAGCAGGGCGAAGGCCGCCATCGCCGCGTTCCACGGCCAGACGACCTTGTTCCGCCGCTCGGGGAAGAACAGCAGGAGCACGGCGGCGTGCGTGGCGAGCGCGAGCACGAGCCCCGCGGGCCTCCACCTGCGCGTCAACAGCAGGACGCCCGCACACACCTCGACGAGCGGCACCAGCGCCCACAGGGGCTTTACCAGCGGGGCCAGCCCCACAGGCAGCGACGCGGCGAGCGACGGCACGACCTCCGCGAAGAACTGCGGATTGAGCTTCTGCGCGCCGCCCCAGAAGTACGTGCAGGCCAGCGCCAGCCCGCACGCGCGCAGCGCCGCCTCGTCGCCCCCTTCGCCCCGCGGGCGGGCCGCCAGCGCCGCCAGCATGAAGAGGTACTGGTAGAACCACGGCTGCCAACGCGTCTGGTCGAGCAGCGCCAGCGGCACCGCGAGCGCGAGCGAGGCGAGGGCGTAACGGCGCGCGCCGGCCGACGCGGCGACGCACAGGAGCGAGGCGACGAGCGCGCCCAGCCACACGCGGTCGAAGGGCGCGGCCGTCTCGGGCAGGAAGTCGAAGACGGGCGCGGTCGGGAACGAGCGCCCCGAAGACAGCCAGAGCTTCGGCGACAGCGCGAACCCGCCGAGGAGCGCGAGCGCGGTCAGCGCCCCCAACAGCCGCGCCTCGCCCGCGGCCGTCCCGACCTGCGCCGCGACCCGACCGCGCGCGCGCCGCAGCGCGCCGGACGGGCGAAGGTCTTGCCGCCCCCGTCTCATCCTTCGCCCTCCCGCCCCTCCCGGCTAGCGCGGCACCTCGACCGTGTTGAGGATGTCGGTGATGACGTCGTCGTTGGTCGCGCCGTCAAGCTCGGCCTCGGCGCGCAGAGAGACGCGGTGGCGCAGCGCGGGCCGCGCCACGTCGCGGACGTCGTCGGGCGTGGCGAAGTCGCGCCCGCGCATCGCCGAGAGCGCCTTCGCGCAGAGCAGCAGCGCGACCGACGCGCGCGGGCTCGCGCCGTAGGCGACCGCCGGGTGCTCGCGCGTGCGCCGCACCAGCTCGACGAGGTAGCGCTGCACGCCCGGCTCCATCCGCGCCGCGCGCACCTCGGCGCGGCACTGCACGACGGCGTCCGGCTCCGCGAGCGGCCGGACGTCTATCTGTTCGAGCCTGCGCGCGCTGAAGCCCGAGTCCCAGTTCGAGACGACCTGCGCCTCCTCCTCGGCCGTCGGGTAGTCGATGAGGATTTTGAGGAGGAAGCGGTCGAGCTGCGCCTCGGGCAGCGGGTACGTGCCCTCGTACTCGATGGGGTTCTCGGTGGCGAAGACGGTGAAGAGCGGGGAGAGGCGGTGCTGCTCGCCGTCAATCGTCACCTGCCGCTCCTCCATCGCTTCGAGCAGCGCCGACTGCGTCTTGGGCGGCGTGCGGTTTATCTCGTCGGCGAGCAGGACGTCGGTGAAGACGGGGCCGCGGCGCAGGGAGAAGCTGGCGGTCGCCGTGTTGAAGACGTTCGTGCCCGTGATGTCCGAGGGCATCAGGTCGGGCGTGAACTGGATGCGGCTGAAGTCGGCGCCGACGATGCGCGCCAGCGTCTTGACGAGCAGGGTCTTCCCCGTCCCCGGCACGCCCTCGACGAGCGCGTGCCCCTCGGCGAGGAGCGCGACGAGCAGGTGCTCGACCACCTCGTCCTGCCCGACGACGACCTTGCGCAGCTCTGTCCTGATGTGCTCGACGGTTGAGGTGACGTATTCAAGCATCTTCGGTTTTTGATTTTAGATTTTTGATTTTCGAATTTTATTCAGAGACCCTCGGGCGGCTGTATCAAACCACAGAAGGCCGCAAATCGAAAATCGAAAATCCCCGTCAGCGCGCCTGCCGTATCTCGCGCGCGCGCATGAGGACGCCGAGGTCGCGCTCCAGCTCGCGCAGGGCGCGCGCGAGGGCGAGCGCGCGCCGGGCGCTGAGCGGGGCGCCGGCCGCCGCGTCCTCGCACTCGCGCAGGAGCGTTTCGAGCCCGGCGCGGTCGCGCCCCGAGCGGGCGGCGACCCGCTCGGCTATCTGCGCCGCCGGGGCCGAGGCGGGCAGCCCCGCGTAGCGCGCCAGCGCGCGCCGCGTCCGCTGGTAGATGTTCTCGACCGCGAGGTCGTAGGCGCGCGCGCGCTGCTGAAGCTCGGCCATCGAGGAGACGAACTCCAGCTTGGAGCGGCGGTCGGGGCGCGGCGCCGGGAGCGGGCGCGCGAAGCGGCGGCCGCGCGTCCAGACCACGGCCAGCGCGACTAGGGCGAACTGCCCGAACATCCAGAGGACGGGCGTCCCGCGGAAGTAGGCGAAGAGGTGGTTCCGCGCCTCGCCGTAGCCGTGGTGGAACTCGTCGAAGGCGACCCGCCCGCCCGCGCCGCCCGTCACGACGTTGGCGGCGAGGAAGAGGTTGTCGGCGCGGTTGATGCCCGCGTTCGAGACGACGTAGGGGTCGGAGAGGACGACGATGCGGCCGCCGCCGTAAGCGTAGTCCACGAGCAGGGCGCCCGGCCCCTCGCGCCCGTCGAGCACGTGTATGACCGGCGCGTCCGCGTCCGCCGGCTCGTCACCCGCCGCCTCCTCGTCTTCCGGCTCGGGCGGCGCGTCGGCCGTCTGGTAGACGTGGAGGCGCGAGGCGAAGCGCGAGCGCGTCACCTCGACGACGTGGCGCGTGAGCGCGGTCGGCTGTGCGGGCGCGAGGAGGGGCACGCCGCGCGTCATGTTCTCGGCGTCGTGCGGGAGCGCGTCGGGGCCGGGCAGCTCGACCGTCTCGGAGAGGACGCGCCAGCGCCCCGGGGGCGGGAGGAGCTGCGGGCTCGGGGTGCGGTCTACGAGCACGAGGCGGCCGCCCGCCGAGACCCAGCGCAGCACCGCCTCGGCCTCTTCTTTCTCCGGCTCGCGCCGCAGCGGGCCGACCATGACGAGGCTCTCGGGCGCGTCCGGCCCGGCCAGCTCCTCCGCCGGCCGCACCCAGCGCGAGACGTCGGCGCCGCGCTGCCGGAGGTACTCGAAGAGGGCGCGCGTGCCCGTCCCGCCCGCGTTCTGGGTCGAGCGGTCGGGCGCGTCCTCGGTCTCGGCCTCCTCCTCGACGCGCACGTACGACGCCGCGTTGAGCGCCGCCAGAACGGCGACCATCACGACGGCCGAGAGGAAGATGAGCAGGCGGCTCTTCATGAATCGGCGCTCGCTACTGTCTACCGACCGCTTCCTTCAACGCCTTCCGGCAGCGCGCCCGGAAGCTCTCCCAGTCGGCGTCGGAGGCGGCGCGCAGGCCGTACCAGTGCACCTCGAAGTCGAAGGTGAGCGGGAGCATCTGCGTGTAGAGGCCGGGCGCGGCGGCGCGGCGGACGGCGTTGAGGTAGTCGCGGTTCGTCTTGTGCTGCGCGAGGCGGACGACGCCGCGGTCGCCCAGCTCGCAGAGCAGCGCGACGTAAGCCTTGCGGATGGCGCCGCGCAGGTCGCCCGCGCGCGCCAGCCGCTCCGCGTCGTCGAGCAGGTCGGACGCGGTCTGGTCGGCTTCGAGCCGCTCGCCGAGGACGACGCGCGCCTTGCGCTTGGGCCCGCGCGAGCCGCCGCCCGGGCGGCGCCGCAGCCAGAGCCGGCGCGCGACGTAGGCCAGCACGGCGAGGCAGAGCCCGTAGACGATGACCTGCGTGGCGAGCGAGGCCGTCGGGCTCGCGCCCGGCGTGAAGGCGGGGCCGTCCGGCAGGAGACTCTTCAGCCAGTTGAGGAAACGCTCGACGAGGCGCTGGAGCGCGTTGCCCTGCTCCTGCCGCGCCTCGCGGTCGAACTCGCGCCCGCGCAGGATGGCGTTGAGCCGGCCGCGCTCGGCGTCCCTGTCGGTCTCGTCGGCTGCCGGTTTCTCGGCCTCGCCCAGCCGCTCTTCGAGCGAGCGCAGGCGGGCGGCCAGCGCCCGCAGCACGAGGGCGCGCTCGCCGTATGCGAGCGGGCGCTTCGACTCGCCCAGCTCCGTGTGGAGCCAGGTGTTGTCCACCTCGACGGCCGGGCCGGCGCCCAACCCCACGCGCTCCTTCCGCGGCAGGAGCCCGCGCACCCCGACGAAAGTCGTCTTCTCCGTGCTCGGCAGCTCGACGATGAAGTCGGAGTCGAAGTCCTCACGCGACCAGACCTCGGGTTTCTCGCTGTCTTTGGCGCGCTGGTAGGTCAAGGCCAGCCCTTCGAGCATCGCGGCGGCCGTGCCCACGCGCTCGCGGTAGTCCGCGAGCGTCGCGGTGCGTTGTGCCGGGGTCGGCGCGAGGGCGGGGCGGGGCTGCGCGTTCCGCGTCGCCGGGAGGAGGCAGACGAGCGACAGCAGCCACAGGACGCGCGACGCGCGCCGGCGGGCGCACGCCGCACGTCCCGAAAGACCTTCGTGTCCGGGCGCGAGTCTCATCTGCCTTCAGAGCCCGAGGACGGAGCCGGACCGCTTCTCGCCGGAGGCGGGCGGAGCCTCCGCCCCCGCGTCGTGTGGGGCGTGTGGGGCTGCTTCGCCCGGCCGCGTGCGCCCCTGCTGTTGCTCCTGCGGCGGGGCGATGGCCGGGGCGAGCGGCGCGTGCAGGCCCTTCGGCACCGACGGCATCTCGCCGAAGACCTGCGCCGCCATCAGCTCGATGTCGTAGCCCTCGTGCCGCACGCGCTCGTCCACGTAGAGCAGCGAGAGCCCCATCATCCAGACCGGCGCGAGCAGGATGGTCGAGACCTGCCCCAGCACCGCCGAGCCGACCGTGTACCACGCCGGCACGCGCGTCGCGTCCAGCTCGAACGGGTTGACGCCGTTCAGGTACGCGAACCAGCCGAGCGGCAGCAGCAGCAGAATCCCGGCCGAGTACCACGCGAAGCCCGTGAACAGGAACATCCCCATCAGCCGCCGCACGTTCCCGCGCGACAGCTCCGCGCTCCGCCCGATGGAGTCGAGCACGCCCTTCCCCTCGACCATCAAGACCTGCGGCACGTAGGCCACGCGCCCCGCCACGAGGAAGAAGACGTAGAGCATCAGGCCCAGCCCCAGCGCCGACATCACCAGGAAGAAAATCAGCGCGAACCACTGCGGCCCCGCCGAACCCGACGAAGCCGCCGCCGCCAACATCCCCACGGCGAAGAGCGCCGTCGTCCAGACCACCAGCGCCGCGAAAAATCCCACCACCCACGAGATGAACAGCCACAGGAGGACGACCGCCGACGCCCCGAACAGCCCCCAGAAGCGCGAGCGCACGCTGCGGTAGATGAGCCGCGTCGTCACCGGCTCGCCCCAGAGCAGGTGCATCACGAGGTTGCGCGAGGCGCCGCCCACCACCGTCAACTGCGCCAGCAGCCCGAAGACGTAGACGGCGAACCCCGACACCGCCCCCAGAAAATAGGCCGCCACGCGCCCCTCGCTCCCCGAAGCCGACATCGCGCGGACGCAGACGAGCAGCACCACCCACCCCGCCGCCGAGACGACGACGGGCGGCACGCTGGCGCGGATGAGCGCGCCGAAGTGCCGCCGGTAGAGCCTGATTGTGCGGTCAATCAGGTCGCCCGCGCCGAGCGGCGCCAGTTGCAGTTGTTTGACGGCGAGCGTCGCCAAGCTTCTCCGCCTTCGAGACCAGAAAGTCTTAATCCGTAGTGAGATGCGCGGCGGATTGTAGCACGCCGCGGGCGCACGCCGGCGCCCGCGCCCCCGCAAAACTTATTCAAAAATTTGAAGCAACTTCAAAAATTCGGTTCTAAATCACGGAATCGCGCCCGTTTCGCCCCCGGCCGGGACCCGCCCGTCACCGTTTAAGTCCTGTGATTTCCAGACTTAGTGTCCGGAATTGGGAAAAGCCACCCAATTGGCCTTTGACTTGCCTAAAACCCTCCCAGGCAATCCCATTACAGCAATCGTGCCTCCGACTAAAAACAAGAACTTCTTGTAAGGTTAAAACCAACGAAAGGAAGAGTTAGCATGAGAAATCCGATACGCTTCGTGACTGTGATGCTGACGCTGGCGATCTCGCTCTTTACGGCGACGAGCGCGGCGGCGCAGAACTCCACGACGGGATCGATTGAGGGAACCGTCGTTGACGTCAACGGCGCGGCGGTCCCGGGCGTCACGGTGACGGCCACCAGCCCGAACCTGATCCGCCCCCAGACGGCGACGACCAACGAGGAGGGCACCTACCGCCTCGGCAACCTGCCGCCGGGTCGCTACACGGTGACGGTCGAGGCCACGTCCGGCTTCGCCAAGTTCGAGCAGACGGACGTCGAGGTCAACCTGTCGAGGACTTCGACGGTCGCCGTCTCGCTCCGCCCCGCGGGCGCGACCGAGACGGTCGAGGTGACGGCCAGCTCCGGCGCCGCCATCGACGTCACCTCCAACACGACGGGGACGAACGTCTCCACCGAGCAGTTCTCGAACTTCCCGACGCAGCGCACCGTCCAATCGCTCTACTCCATCGCGCCGACGGTCGCCCGCTCGGGCCTGCGCGACGCCTCGGGGCGCGACCGCGACCCGTCGGTCGCCGGCTCCTCCGGGCCCGAGAACAACTACATCCTCGACGGCATCACCGTCAGCGACCCCGCCTTCGGCGGCTCGGGCGCTAACCTGCCGTTCGAGTTCGTCCAGGAGGTCGAGATCAAGACCGGCGCCTTCAGCGCCGAGTACGGCAAGGCCACCGGCGGCATCTTCAACGTCATCACCAAGTCGGGCGGCAACGAGTTCAGCGGCGACGTCTTCGGCTACCTGACGACGAAGGGCATGGTGCGCGAGACCCGCCAGTTCCCGTTCACCGGCGCGGCGCCCAACGGCTTCTCGGAGCTCGACGGCGGCATCGACGTCGGCGGCCCCATCGTCAAGAACAAGCTCTGGTTCTTCGGCGCCTTCAACCCGCAGCAGCGCAAGAACTTCTTCCTGACCCAGACCTTCCACAACGAGGTCGAGAACAAGATCACGACGCCCTTCTACTCGGGCAAGATCACGTGGGGCATCAACCAGAACCACACGATGACCTTCTCGACCTTCGGCGACTTCTCGAAGGAGGAGGGCTTCCTCTTCGGGAACACCGGCTTCGGCAACGACCCGGCGAGCTTCCGCGGCGTGACCGAGCGCGGCGGCGCCAACTACACGACGCGCCTCAACTCGGTCTTCACGCCCAACTTCATCGGCGAGTTCGCCTTCGGCCTGCACCTGCAGCGCCTGAACACGATCCCCGAGGCGCCCGAGCAGCCGTTCGTCCTCGACAACTTCGCCATCCTGCGCTCGAACGGCACGGTCGCCCCGGTGACGAACACCAACATCACGGCCCCGAGCACGGCCTGCCCGGCCGGCGTCGCCAACTGCACCACGGGCTTCATCAGCTACGTCAACGCGCCGGGCGGCTCGCTCCAGCGCAACTTCGTCCAGCAGGGCTTCGGCCTCTTCACCACGCAGGAGCGTAACCGCACCGAGGCGCTGGCCCGCCTCCAGAACATCTGGGGCAAGCACACGCTCAAGTACGGCTTCGAGTTCAACCGCAACTTCTACGACATCGACACCCGCTCGACGGGGCCGAACCGCACCTTCGCCAACTCGCAGAACCTGCCCTTCGCGGGCGGCTTCACCGACACCAACCAGGTCGCCGGCTACCGCGTCACCAACAGCTTCGGCGTCTGCACGACGCGCGGCACGCAGATCGTCTGCCCGAGCGCGGCTTCGACCACCCGCGCGGCGCTCATCGCCGCCTCCGCCGGCTACACCGGCGCCATCACCGGCGCCATCACGCAGGCCGAGGCCACCGGCAACCCGTTCCTCGTCCTGACCTCGACCCGCATCCGCGACTTCCAGAACGTCGCCGAGACCTACACCGACGTCGAGAGCTTCTACGTCCAGGAGGAGTTCAAGGCGACGCGTAACCTTCAGCTCATCGCGGGCGTCCGCTGGGACTACCAGCAGGCCTACGGCCAGGACGGCACCCCGTACCTGAAGCTCAACGACTTCGTCGCCAACCTCCAGCCCCGCTTCGGCATCAGCTGGGACTTCACCGGCACCGGCCGCGGCAAGGTCTTCGCCAACTTCGCGCGCTTCGTCGAGGCGCCGCTCCCGCTCGACGTCAACGTCCGCGCGGGCTCCGAGAACAGCCAGACCGACAAGAACTTCAACGTCAGCCGCTACGCCGGCGTCGGCGCCGACGCGTTCATCGTCCCCGGCCGCACCATCGCCAACCTCGGCGCGCACCCGACCCCCATCGACCCGGGCCTCAGCCCGCAGACGGTCGAGGACTACACGGTCGGCCTCGAGTACGAGCCCATCAAGGACCTCGCGCTCGGCTTCCGCGGCGTCTACCGCCGCCAGGACAACGTCATCGAGGACGGCTCGTTCAACCAGGGCGTCGACTACTTCCTCTTCAACCCGGGCCGCCGCCGCGGCCTCGACATCACGACCGAGGACCTGGCCTGCGAGCAGTTCGGCGCCTGCTTCGGCCCGGCGCGCCGCTACTACCGCGGCCTGGAGTTCACGGCGCAGAAGCGCTTCTCGAACAACTACCAGTTCATCGCCTCCTACGTCTTCTCCAGCCTGATCGGCAACTACGAGGGCCTGTTCCGCAACGACAACGGTCAGAGCGACCCGAACATCACCTCGCTGTTCGACCTGGTCAGCCTGCTCAACGGGCTCTACGGCCGCCTGCCGAACGACCGCCCGCACCAGTTCAAGTTTGACGGCAGCTACCGCACGCCGTTCAAGCTGATGGTCAGCGGCTCGTTCCGCGCGCAGTCCGGCATCCCCTTCAACCAGCTCGTCCCGGACGTCGACTACGGCAACAACGAGGGCTTCGGCGTGCCGCGCGGCACGGCCATCGTCCCGTCGGTCACGGCCAGCGACCCGAACTTCCCGAACCGCGTCGACAGCATCGGCAGCAACCGCACGCCGACGACCTGGAACCTCGACCTCGGCGCCTACTACCCGATCAACTTCGGGGAGGACAAGCAGCTCCGGTTCCAGCTCGACTGGTTCAACGTCTTCAACAACCAGCGCGCCATCCGCCTGGACGAGACCTTCACGATCACGAGCGGCGTCACCGGCGTCGCCGACGTCCCGAACCCGTTCTACGGCTCGGGCACGATCTTCCAGTTCCCGTCCGCGCTCCGCCTGGGCGTGAAGTTCTCCTTCTAGTTTGTTCCGCCGCCGGGCCTCCCGCGGGGCCCGGCGAATTTCGCGGGGAGGGGCGCAAAAGTCTTGCGCCCCTCCTTATTTTTTCTGTATCCTGACCCCGCCGTTCCCCGTACAAATCAGCCCCAGCCCGAGCCCCGCCGGGCCGCTTTCGGAGGCGCCGGAAATGCTTTCAAGACCCTTCAAACTTCTCCCGCGCGCCGGGCGCCGGGCGGCGCCGGCTTTCTCGGCGGCGCTGCTCGCGTGCCTGCTGTGGCTGGCGCCCGCGCCGGCGCGCGCGCAGGCCGGCGGCGGCGTGGACTACACCGGCACCGGCGGCAGCCACGTCATCCAGGGGCGGCTCATGCTCCCCTCCGGCCGCATCTCCGACAAGCGCCTCCAGGTGAAGCTGGAGAGCACGGGCTCCGGCACGCTCTCGGTCTTCACCGACGCCAACGGCGGCTTCAAGTTCACGTCGCTGCTCGCCGGCTCCTACACCGTCGTCTTCGAGGGCGACCAGCAGTACGAGCCGGCGCGCGAGTCCGTCTACATCGAGCAGCAGACGAACCCCGTCCTGCGCGACCGCACCCCGCGCGTCGCCACCGTCTACATGTACCTCCGCGAGAAGGGCGCCGCCGCCGGCGAGACGCGCCCGCCCGGCGTCCTCGACGCCTCGCTGGCCAACGTCCCGAAGCCGGCCGTGGACCTCTACCACAAGGCGTTGGAGGCGGCGCGCAAGAAGGAGTACGAGCGCGCCGTCGAGCTGCTCAAGGGCGCGCTGGAGTTCCACCCGGACTTCCGCCTCGCGCTGAGCGAGATGGGCGCGCTCTACCTCAAGCTGAAGCGGCCGGAGAAGGCCGCCGAGCCGCTGCGCGCCGCGCTCCGCCTCGCGCCCGACGACTACCCGACGCTGCTCAACTACGGCATCGCGCTCTACGACCGGAAGGAGTTCGCCGAGGCCGAGGCGCAGTTCCGCAAGGCCGCGCGGAAGAACGCCGCCTCGCCCACCTCGCACTTCTACCTCGGCGTCATCCTGCTCAAGCGGCGCGAGCTGGCCGAGGCCGAGCGGGAGCTGCGCGCGGCCGTCGCCGCGGGGGGCGACCAACTCGCCGTCGCGCACTACTACCTGGGCGGCATCTACTGGGGGCGGCAGGACTACAAGCGCGCGGCCGAGGAGCTGGAGACCTACCTCCGGCTCGCGCCCGACGCGCCCGAGGCCGAGCGCGTGCGCTCGACCATCAAGGAGCTGCGCGCAAAATTTTAGGCGCCGCGGCGGCCGGCCTACACATTTTTTTTGATAACCCTTGACGGCTTGCGGGGGGGCGGGGGCGCTCAGGAGGCCAGCAGGCGCCCGAAGCCTTCGAGGTCGAGGGCGCGGACGGGGAGGCCGAGCCGGGCGGAGAGGTCGTCGAGCCGCGTGCCGTCGAGCATGACGGGCTCGTCGGACTTGTGGGCGTTGGCGGGCAGGATGACGAAGTCGCCCTCCATCTTTTCGCGCGCGGCCAGCACGCACTCGCCCGTGATGAGGCCGGCGACGACTATCTCGGGCCCGAAATACCTGTTCTCGACGGCGACGACTCTCAGGCGCGTCCCCGCCAGCTCGTTCAGCCGCCCGACCAGCTCTTCGAGCACGGGCGCGAAGAGCGCCCCCGTCAGCACGGTGCCGTGCAGTCGCGCGGCGCCCGGCGCCGGCGCCTTCTCGAAGCGGCGCAGGAGCCTCCCGAAGTCCTCGCGGAACGAGCGCACCATGCCGACGCCGTCCTCAATCTGCGGGTAGTCGCCGTAGTGGCGCCGGCCCGGGACGGGCAGCCCCGCGCGGAGGTAGATTTCGTCGCCCAGGAAGGCGAAGTTCGTCCCCAGACGCGCCTTCAACCCCTTCTGAATTCGGCCGACTTCGCGGATGATTCGGCGGCACCACTCGGGCGTCACCGGCGTCAGGCGCTCGTCCGTGTTGTAGCGCGTCAGGCCCAAAGGGACGACCGCCACGCTGCGGACGCGCGGGTACTCGGCCGCCAGGTCCTCGACGGTCTTCCGCAGGACTTCGCCGTCGTTGATGCCGGGGCAGAGCACGACCTGCGCGTGAATCTCGATGCCGGCGTCCATCATCCGGCGCATCTTGTCTTCGATGTCCGCCCGCGAAACGTCAACGCCGAGGAGGTACGCGCGCACCTTCAAATCGGTCGCGTGGACCGAGACGTACTGCGGCGTGAGGCGCTGCTCGACGACGCGCGCCATCTCGTCCTCGGTGATGGACGAGAGCGTCGTGTAGTTGCCGTAGAGGAAGGAGAGGCGCACGTCCTCGTCGCGGAAGAAGAGGGCGGGGCGCGCGTCGGGCGGGTTACCCTTGCAGAAGCAGAAGAGGC